>PKXQ01000010.1 GCA_003132405.1 Acidobacteriaceae bacterium
ATCTTCTTGCGAAGCTGGTTGATAACGACGTGCAGGTACTCCACTTCGTCACCATAATCCGGTCCCCAGATGGCTTGAAGGATTTTGGTATGCGGGATCGCTACGTTCGGGTTTGCAATAAGATAGTGAAGCACCTGGAACTGCTTCGGAGTAAGGCGAACGTCCCGCCCCCCGATGGAAATGTGACGACTGCCTAAATTCACCTCGACTCCATCAAACGCAACCACTACTGGACCCTTATGTGGAGAGAGTGGCACGCGGCGTAAGTTGGCTCGAACACGGGCCAGCACTTCCGGCATGCTGAACGGTTTTGTGATGTAGTCGTCGGCCCCCGCGTCGAGAGCTTCGATTTTGTCTGGCTCCGCTTTTCGAACTGTCAGCATAATGATGCCGATATCCGAGTTTGTCCGGATCGACCGGCAGGCCGCAAGTCCCCCCATGCCAGGCATATTTCGGTCAAGAATGATCAAGTCGTAGCGCTCCTCCCTCAGCTTGTCCAGCGCCTCCTCGCCACTTCTTGCGTCAGCTACGATGTACCCCTCCTTGGTCAAAGCTGATTTCATGACTCGCCGAATTTGCGGCTCATCATCCACGATGAGGACTTTGTCCGTACTCATGGCTTTTGATCTTCCTTAAGTATTGGCAGGCTGAACGAGAACTGAGCCCCGCCCTCAGCCCGATTCTCCGCCCACAGTCGCCCCTGATGCGCGTTGATGATATCTCGCGCGACACTTAGACCCATTCCAGTTCCTGCCACGGAATCCTGAGTCCGGCTTCCACGATAGAATCTCTCGAAGATCGACTCAAGCTCGTTATGAGGAATTCCCGGCCCCTGGTCTCGGATTCGAACGGTAACGATATCGTCAGCCTGGATCGCGGATATCGTGATTGGTGAACCGGGCGGCGAGTACTTGACAGCGTTACCAATCAATTGCCGCAGGGCGAGTCCTATCATGTCAGGATCCGCGCTCACGGGCGGGATGCCCTCATGAATCTGAATATCCAGTGGTCGACCATCCAAAAGGCTCTTCAAGCGATCGATAGAAGACCGAATTAGGTTCATAATGCAAAGTTGACGGCGCTGAATCCTCGCCCTGCCCGGCTCAATCCGTGCCATGGCCACCGTCTCGTCAATCATTCCAGTTAACTTATCTGACTCTTCTTCGACTACGGCCAGCAGATCGTCCTCCTCCGCTTCGTGTTGATATGCGGAGCGCACGGCCGTGATGGCGCCCTTGATCGACGTAAGCGGCGTCGTGAAGTCGTGCGCCAACGCGTCGAGGAGAATACTCCTTAGGCGTTCATTTTGGCGTGCAGCTTCCAGTCTGCTAGCGGCATCCTGTTGTCGAGTCCGTTCGACCGCGGTTCCTACCATGTTTGCGATTGCTTGCAAGGCAGGTTCTGACACTGCGGGGCCGATGGCTCCAATGCTGCCGAGAATTTTGCCTCCCAAGAAAACGGGAGCAATAATGACTTCAATGCCCTTCGCAGTCGATTCCTTGCGCCACACGAACCAAGTCGCACCACCAACCGCGATATCGCGCAAGACTTGCTGCTCGAAACTCGCGTCCGGTGCGCCTGCCATGCTGAGGTCCCCGGTCCGCCCGTCGCAAAAGGCAACGCTCGAAAACCCAAAGCGTTCTTTCACCTGCGCGGCTATCTGCACACCGAGATCCTTGGTAGTGTCGATTAGCATTAGCGACCGGCTGAACTGGTAGAGGCGCTCTACCTCGACTCGACGGGACTGCGCTTCATCAGCGCGTTGACGAGCAATCGAAGAAAGCTTGCTCGCAGTGATGGCCGTGACTAAGAAGGCGAAGAGCGCTACCCAGTTCTGGGGATCCGCGATCGTAAGCGATAGAATCGGTGGAAGGAAGAAATAGTTGAGACAAAGCATCGCCGCCACCGAAGTCAAAACCGATTCTGCCAAACCCCACTTCGCAGCTACCACCAGTACAACTAAGACGTAGGCAAACCCCGCAATCAGGCTATTGACACGCAGCAATGAGAAGGCCGCCCAGGTAGTTGCGGCGACGAGCCCGAGACATGCCAAAGCCCTCGTCACCCAACCTGTAATGCGACGACTCCGTTGAATGGTTTGTGGATTACCCATTTGGCAGCGTCCCGATCAGTTGAACCAGTGTGTGCAAGTGTGGATTTTGTCGATCGCAATGATCTGCTCAGCGTCCATTCCGTCTCAATCATCCAGCAGAAGCGGCGAGCGGTCAAACGGAAGTGGGCGTTGCAACATAGTAGGCATTGTAGGAGGCGCACCGAGCAAAGCGCGGCACCCGATCCGAATTCGGTGGCTTTCGCCGCATCGATTTGGTTTTCAACTTCCTCACCACAGGCACGTCCTTGAATACCTGCAGCGACAGTTGTGCGACTGCTATACCACGGCCCTCTTAGCCCAATAGCCTCGTCCAACGACGATGAAGCCTACTCTGCACCCGTGGAACTCGGTCAGACTCAAAATCGGCTCTTTTCTTAGTGGGAAAGTGCGAGCTGACGGTGCTCAATGGTGCACAAAGTTTGCCAGCATCTTGATTGCAACCACCAGAGCGGCAGTAACGAATATCCGCCGAAGCCAGATGTGACTTAGCTTCATTGCCGTGTGCCCGCGGACCATCGCACCAACGAACATCGTGACCCCAAGAATCGAGCCCAGTTTATAGTCAACCACGCCACGACTCGTGAAGACCGCAGTCGCAACTGCGGAAGAAAATACATTGATGACTTTGGTTGTCGCCAGGATTGTCAGCCGATCAGGCCCACCGACTGAAGTACCGTTGAGATGAGTTGTAGGCGTTTCCGCGTCAGGTGCGTGGCTGGGCAACATAGAAGAGCACGGCGAAGTAGTGACAAGTGCTTCCGGCTAGCACAAAGAGATGCCATAACGCGTGGAAATAAGACAGGCGGTCGAAAGCGAAGAAGACTACGCCCACGGTATAGAGCAGGCCGCCCAGCACAATCCAGACTATGCCGTGCCACGTGAGAGCGTGCAGTAAAGGACGCATCACGAACACGCCCAGCCAACCCATTCCCAAATACACAACGACCGACGCGATGGCGAAACGTCCGATTGCGAAACTCTTGAACAGAATTCCCAGGATGGCGAGGCCCCACACAATGGCGAACAGAAGCCATCCCAACTGCCCGCGCAGCGACACCAGGGCGAAGGGAGTATAGGTTCCGGCGATCAGAAGATAGATCGCCGAATGATCAATGATTTGCAGAACGTGACGTGCGCGTGTGCGGACGAGCGAGTGATACAGAGTCGAGCAGACATAGACCAGCACCAGTGTGCAGCCAAAGACCGAGCAACTGGCAATCTGCCAAGCAGTCCCACCCACCGTAGTGACCACCAGTACAACCGCTCCGGCGAGAGCGAGCGCCGCCCCGATGCCATGCGTAACGGAGTTCGCGATGATGTCGCCCAGCCTGTGTTCCTTGACCATAGGAAGATGATAAACATCAGGGTGTTCGGCAGGTAAGAGAGAATATTGATAGTCTCAGCGGAGAACGACGCGGTTGGACATGGTCTCGGTACGTGGGCAGCCGGACGGGAGCGTGCGCGTGACGAAGGTCGGCGAACGGTCTGGCGCGCAAGTCTAGGAGCGGTCTGGACTTCAGGGCAGAGCGTTGTTGGTTTATTCCTTGATCGTCTTCTTCAGGACATAATCAAAGTAGCGCTCGGTAGTGTCGCCTGAAGTCCATTCGGCACGGAGCGTCGTCCGCTTCTCCACCTTCCGCAGGGCAGAGAGCAGCATCATCAGCACTCAATCTCAGGAAGGATTACGCCCATGCGGGGGGATATTTAAACCATGCTGGAACCTGTGCCTGTCGAAGTGCGAGAATCAGTTACCAATCGAGGGTGGTATCGTAAACGGCTGACGAGAACATTTGGAAATGCCGGGCAAGATTTGTTTGAGGATCAGTTGATCGGAGGAAGCTTTTATGCTCGCGGACTTCGCAGTAGTCCCTATGGGCGTCACCGGTGGCGTTAAAGGGTAGGCCTTCGGGCAATTTATCTGGTTACCACCTTTCGGTGAGAGTCGGACTGTACCTTCACCCTTCACCACAAGTTTGCGCGGCGTGAAGCAGCGCGTTTTCAGCATGGGCGGGGCGGGTGGAACCGAGGATACTAGAACGCTGCCCGTGGTCAATAAGGTATACCCGCGTGACCACCCCGAACCGAAATTCCTCGATCAATCGAATCATCCACTTGTGGCTGCTGCGGAAACACCCTTTTTGACCACCGGGCCTAAGAGCCGATTTCCGCTTGGGTTCGCCCCTCTCGCCTAGCCTTATTTGGCGGGGATAGCTGTGGAACGGCGGAAAACTCTGGACGCCGCTAGGGATAACGTCCTGTTTGCCCGTAACTCGGGCAGAATGCCGACTGGCAGATTATATTTATGTAGTTCGTCGTCTCTACTTCAGCCCTTCGACCACATAGAGGTAAGAGAGGGTACGGCCGACGGTGTACAGGTAAAAGTTTCCATCCGGCGTTATGCGTCCCGAACCGACCCCGGCAACTCCGGCCAGATCGCCGGGCGCATGTTGATGGTGCAGGCGGCGCTGACCGGTTTTCAAGTCCGCAACGTACACCTTGACTGGCGTCGAGGAAACATCGCCGATGTAGATGGATTTACTGTCGGCGGTCCATCCCGCGACCGCTTCATCGGCTCGAACGAAGGACAAAGGTTGAGGTGTCTGGTTCCCGACGAATGGAACCATCCAGTGGGCGCCGTCTTTGCGGCCCAGCACATAGTTGCTGTCCGGAGAAACCAACGTGCCCCGGAAGCCTTGCGGCCCGAAGGGCTTCGGCGCGGAACCATCCAGCATCTAAGGTGTAGGTTCGGGGGGCCTTTCCTTTCTCGGTGGCAACCAAAATCAATCCCTTGCCGTCGGGCAGGAAGCGCAGGTTTGAAGTGTGGAACAGTTGACTGTCGGCGAGGGTTATGGGTTGTCCGGCGCCGGCTGGCAGCAAGACGGTAGGCGCGGGCTGTTTCACGCCGGTTGACGCTACCCACTTATCGTCGGGCGATATGTCGAGTCCCATGCCGGAGCCTAGCCGGATAGCCGGCGAGCCATCCGTTTTTCGGAGAAAGACAGTGTAGTCTGGGCCGCCTCCTTCGCCGTCTTCTTCCAACACGGCCCATTGACCGTCCGCGGAGAGACTGCGTCCGAGCGTCCAATCGAACCAGGACAGGTCAACGTCTCTGTCCTGGCCCATGCGGTGGCCGTAGACCTCTTGCCGGGTGGCCTCGTTGGCGATCAAAACTTGCCCTTCCTTGCTGATATCGAACACGCGTAATCGGCCGGGAATGTGCAAGAGGTCTCGTAACTGGCCACTGAGATTGACCGCATAGAGCGCGCTGTTGATCCCCGCGTCGCTGCCCGTAAACCAGATCTCGTCCCCGGAGCGGGACCATGCCAGTCCGGTAAGATCGCTCCATTCCTTGGTCAGCCGCGTCGCCTTGCCCGAGAGGTCCACCACGGCCACGTATCCGCGGGTATCGCCGGCATTGGGATGATCGAAGAAAGCGATCCGCTTGCCGTCGGGAGAGACCGCAACATCCGAAATGTCGCCCGTGGAAGTGGCGTAGATGGTTTTTCCGACTGGATATTCCAGCCGGCACTCTGGACCAACAAAGTGCACCACCGCCAGAGATTCCCCGTCCCGGCTCCAGGAAGCTTGCAGCACATCCCCGAGCAGTTCACGGGGTGCTCCTCCCGTCAGCGGTACCACCGAGAGCATGCCCCGCGGAATAACACCATTGTCTGATTTCTGCCGCAGCGCCATTTCCCCTTTGGAGGAGATGCTCAAGACCTCGCTGTCCAGGAGGTCGATGGGGCGCGACATCAGCGCGTCGGTTCGAGTGGTGTAAACCTGCTCTTTCGGAGCGCCGTTCCAAGCGGCGCTGTACACGATGCTTTGCCCATCAGGAGCGAACTTTGCCCCGTAAATCGACCCGCGCTGAAACGTAAGCTGGTGAAAGTGGGGTGTCAACACCGGCGCATTGTTCCTGGCTGCGTAGTAAGTCCCAGCCAACGCCAGCAGTATGATAAGGGCCCCGGCAGCTTGCTTCCGGTAAGACCTCCGCTGGTCGGTCACGGTCCGCAAACGGGAACCGGTGCCCGACTGGTTGGAAAGGGTTTCCAAATCAAACGCCACATCGCGTGCCGAGTGGAAGCGCTGCTCGGGATTCTTCTCGAGGCAATGTTGCACTACGCGCTCCAGCGCCGGAGAAACATTGCGATTGGTTTCGTTCACATCCGGAGGATCTTCCTTCAGGATCGCGCTCATCGTATCCGCGGCCGTGTCGCCGTGAAAGGCACGTTTGCCGTAAAGCATCTCGTAGAGAATCGCCCCAAAGCTGAAAATGTCGGAGCGTGGATCCAGAGCAATGCCGCGCACTTGCTCAGGCGACATGTATCCCGCCGTTCCCATGACCACCCCTGCCTCGGTGCCGTGCTTCGCGGTCGGCAATGACGTGTGGGTGCCGGGCTCGTCCTGAGTCAGTTTGGCCAGCCCGAAGTCCAGAATCTTGACCCGGCCATCTTTCGTGACGAATAGATTCTCCGGCTTGAGGTCACGATGAATGATCCCTTTTTCGTGAGCCGCGGCCAGTCCGTGCGCGATTTGCAAGGCGTAGTCCAACGCCTTGCGCACCGCAATTGATCCACTGCGCAGACGCTCCCGCAGGGTTTCTCCCTCAAGCAGTTCCGACACCACGTAAGGCGAACCCTCGATCGTGCCAATGTCGAACACCGCCAGAATATTAGGATGGTTCAGGGCTGCAGTGGCGAGGGCCTCTTGCTCAAAACGGCGCAACCGGTCCGCGTCAAGCGAAAATGCCTGCGGCAACACCTTGATCGCCACTTCACGTTTGAGACGCGGGTCACGGGAGCGATAGACCTCGCCCATGCCGCCTGCGCCAAGTGGGGAAACAATTTCATACGGACCGAGTTTGGTACCAGAGGTAAGGGCCATGCGTGCACGCAATTATAATCTAGGCAGCACGTCTGCGGCGGATGCAACGATTCTGGACGTGTTGTCGGCTAACCGGAGACTATACAGAAAAGGGGCTTCGGGGACATCAAAGGCAATCTCCCAGAAGCAGACTTCTGGCTAATAACTGTCGCGGTAGGGACGA
>PKXQ01000138.1:0-1445 GCA_003132405.1 Acidobacteriaceae bacterium
CTCTCGGAATCGAGGTTTCTTTCTTTTCCTCCTGGTACTGAGATGGTTCACTTCCCAGGGTTCGCTCGTGCCCGACTATGGATTCATCGGGCCGTACGGGGGGTTTACCCCCGTGGGTTTCCCCATTCGGAAATCCCCGGATCAAAGCCTGCTTGCGGCTCCCCGAGGCTTATCGCAGCTTGCCACGTCCTTCATCGCCTGCTTCTGCCAAGGCATCCACCATGCGCCCTTAGTAGCTTGACCACAAAATTTACTCAGCACACAGCGGCTTCGCCGCTAGCTTTCAGCTCTCAGCTGTCAGCTCTCAGTTACACCACTACACACCGATTAAACTTTATAGCGCCACCCTGCTCCTCGCACGCTTAGACATGTTCACTGTAGCGCCAACTACAGATCCCTCGCTTCGCTCGGGATGACAATCTGGGTAAGATCATCAACCGATTGAAGAAGTCTTACGTACACCAGCAGGTACTGCGGCACTCATAAAAATTTACTTCGCCTTGTAATTTGCCCAATCTATTCAGTTGTCAAAGTTCGTCCTCGGAAGAACGTCGTTCGCTGTTCGTCGTTGGCTATTCGCTAACGACGCAAGCGTACTTGGTTTCCCCTGACCCGCCTGGGCGGGTTTGGATTTTCCGAACAGCGAAAAGCGAACAGCTAATCGCGTCTTTCCAACCCAATGTTCGGCGTCAAAGCAACTTTCTTTGAACCGTGAACTGATTCACGGTTGTCGCATTTGACGCCCAACATCAGATTGATTCTTACTTGCCCCGGCGCACTATCTTGAAGGGGAGCATATGCTCGAATCGCCGATAGGAGACCCACACGCCGAAGCCGATACAAAAAATCAACAACAATGCGCGTTCCATCTTGACGTTCCTTTGATCTTGGTGGAGCTGACCGGGATCGAACCGGTGGCCTCCTGGTTGCAAACCAGGCGCTCTCCCAGCTGAGCTACAGCCCCTTGTAGCTATCAGCTTTCAGTTGTCAGCTATCAGTAAAAACTGACGGCTGAGAGCTGATGATTGACAGCTGATTTCTGGTGGGCCTGGGTAGAGTTGAACTACCGACCTCACCCTTATCAGGGGTGCGCTCTAGCCACCTGAGCTACAGGCCCGGTTTCCCGATTGTACTCCCTGAGCCCAAGTGATGCAGGGCTCTTAGCTCTTAGCCTTTAGCTCTTCGCCAAACCAGATCGGTTCAGCCAAAAGCCAAGAGCTAATAGCTAATAGCTCGATTTATTTTCGAGGAAAAGGTTGAACGCGCGACCAGGCTAAGCCCAGTCTGACGGTTGTGGACGAATGTTCGAGCAAGAGAGGTCTGACCGTAAGCTCCCTCTGGTCTCTTCAGGTTTAGTTTAGAGATTTCGAGGGGTACATAGCGACATCTTCCGTATGTTTAAACCCTTACGGGTCGCGGAAGCGCCATGACGTTCTCTCTTAGAA
>PKXQ01000138.1:1517-154076 GCA_003132405.1 Acidobacteriaceae bacterium
GGCCCGGGAACGTATTCACCGCAGCGTTCTGATCTGCGATTACTAGCGATTCCAGCTTCATGGAGTCGAGTTGCAGACTCCAATCCGAACTGAGGCCGGCTTTTTCCGATTAGCTCCACCTTGCGGTCTCGCGACGGTTTGTACCGACCATTGTAGCACGTGTGTAGCCCTGGACATAAAGGCCATGAGGACTTGACGTCATCCCCACCTTCCTCCCCGTTATCCGGGGCGGTTTCACTAGAGTGCTCGGCATTACCCGGTGGCAACTAGGGATGAGGGTTGCGCTCGTTGCGGGACTTAACCCAACATCTCACGACACGAGCTGACGACAGCCATGCAGCACCTATACAGCAGCCCCTTGCGGGGAAAGGATATTTCTACCCCGGTCTCCTGCATTTCGAGCCCAGGTAAGGTTCTTNNAACCACATGCTCCACCGCTTGTGCGGGCCCCCGTCAATTCCTTTGAGTTTCAGCCTTGCGACCGTACTCCCCAGGCGGATTGCTTATCGCGTTAGCTGCGGCACAATCGGATTGGGTACCGATCACACCAAGCAATCATCGTTTAGGGCCGGGACTACCAGGGTATCTAATCCTGTTTGCTCCCCCGGCTTTCGCGCCTCAGCGTCAGTAGTGGTCCAGTGCGCCGCTTTCGCCACAGGTGTTCCTCCCGATATCTACGCATTTCACCGCTACACCGGGAATTCCACGCACCTCTCCCACCCTCCAGCATTGCAGTTTCGCCTGCAGGCTCTGAGTTAAGCCCAGAGGTTTCACAGGTGACTTACAACACCGCCTACGCGCCCTTTACGCCCAATAATTCCGAACAACGCTCGCACCCTCTGTATTACCGCGGCTGCTGGCACAGAGTTAGCCGGTGCTTCTTCCACCAGTACCGTCATTATCGTCTTGGTCGAAAGGAGTTTACGCCCCAAGGGGCTTCATCCTCCACGCGGCGTTGCTGCGTCAGGGTTTCCCCCATTGCGCAAAATTCCCCACTGCTGCCTCCCGTAGGAGTCTGGACCGTGTTTCAGTTCCAGTGTGTCCGTGCGCCCTCTCAGGCCGGATACCGATCTTCGCCTTGGTAGGCCATTACCCTACCAACTAGCTAATCAGCCGCGACCCCCTCCAAAAGCGGATTGCTCCTTTGATCGCCGTTTATTCAACGCCGATATTATGCGGTATTAGCCTCGGTTTCCCGAGGTTATCCCCCACTCAAGGGCAGGTAGTCACGTGTTACTCACCCGGTCGCCACTTTACTCAGGGATTGCTCCCCTTTCTCGTTCGACTTGCATGTGTTAGGCACGCCGCCAGCGTTGATTCTGAGCCAGGATCAAACTCTCATTTGAAACCTGAGTTGGTCTGGGTAGACCAACGGCCTCCGTCTGCTGTGACGAAGGTCCTATCTTGTGAGTACGTTCAGACTTGAGCCCGAACATTTGTTTCTCACGACTGGCACGTTCAACCTTTTGTCAAAGACCGATCCGCTTTCCGCCTGAGCGGTGCGCTTCCAGATCTGCCGCCATCCCTTAGAAGAGATTTTGGCGTCCTCGAAACTTGTGTTACTAAACTTGTCTTGCTGAACCCGCTTTACCAAACCTGCTTAAAGCTACGCGTCCGTGCGCTCGCTGTCAACCCTCTGAGATCACAGGATTTCCACCTGATTTCAACAGTGCGGGGAGTTCAATCCGGAGTGGAATCAAACCAGACCGGAGAACTCTTTACCTCAAAAGAACTCTTTGCGGGAATTCTTTACAGCGCGCCGAAAACGCTCTTCCACCCAGAATACGCCACGAAATCGGGCGCAAGCCGACGCGGAAGACAGTTCAAAAATTAAAGATCGCTTGGAGGCTCTGCTATGCGCGGAAACCCTTCAGGGAACCTTGTCCCCGAATGCGAACCCCGGAAAGGGGTCAATTGGAGGCTTTCCGTATTAGATGCCCAAAGAGGCCGCGAAGATTCAGCGGACGACTCAGACACTTATTCACTTGTCCTCGACCTGATTGTTATACCAAAGCGAATTGGATTGTGCAAGGGGAGAACAAAAAAAGTTACGGGGCGCAATTGGTGCCCCGCTCTTGTCGCGTTCTGTGCGACAGGGCGGGGACTTTGACCTTTCCCGATTGTGGAATAACGATGAGGAATTTTATCGGCCGAGGTCTTCGCGGCCAAGTCTCCAGGATTACGATACTGACATGCCGTGGGGTCTCAAACACTTTCAGCAAGCACGATGTCTCCACTTTGTGACCTTCAGTTGCTATGGCCGCGCTCCGCTCCTTGGCACTGCGCGCGCCCGGGATACTTTTGAGCAAGCTTTGGAGCAGACACGGCAATGGTATGGATTCTACGTCGCGGGATACGTGGTCATGCCCGAACACGTTCATCTCCTGATCAGCGAGCCAGAACGGGCCAAGCTTTCCGTCGCACTACAGATGCTCAAGCAGAATGTAGCGCAAAGGTTGCACTCCCGAGAAGGCGGTCTGCTGTGGCTGCCGCGATATTACGACTTCAATGTTTGCAGCGAGGCCAAGCGGGTCGAGAAGTTGCGCTACGTGCACCGCAATCCAGTGAAGCGCGGTCTCGTGCGTAGTCCGGAGGATTGGCCGTGGAGTAGCTTTCGTCACTATCTTTCGGGAGTCGAAAGAGTCGTAGAAATCGAATCGCAGTGGACAGCGCGCAAGAGAGAACGGATGGGAGTCGTGTCCGAGATGGGAAGTCAAAATCCCCGCCCTGTCGCTGAAAACGCGACAAGGACGGGGCACCCTCGGGAGTAGAAATAAAAGAGGGAGTGGGCGACCCCACGCTTCCGCCGCTTACAGGCCAGTCATTCTCTGCAAATGCTCCGGATACCGCTCCCCTTGCACGGTAATCTTCGAACTGGCGCTGTCGATCTCGCGCAGGTCGTCTGCTGTTAGCTTGATGGCGAGCGAGCCGATGTTCTCGTCGAGGCGCGACAACTTAGTCGTGCCTGGGATTGGAACAATCCACGGCTTCTGCGCCAGCAGCCAGGCGAGCGCGATCTGAGCTGGAGTCGCCGCTTTCTGCTTCGCGATCCTGCCAAGCAGATCGACCACTACCTGATTTGTCTTCAGAGCTTCCGGCGTAAAGCGAGGCAACGTGCTGCGGAAATCGTTGCTGGCAAACTTCGCATCTTTGTCGATCTTTCCGGTGAGGAATCCTTTGCCCAGCGGGCTATACGGAACCAGGCCAATTCCAAGCTCTTCAAGAGTCGGAATCACTTCCGCTTCCGGCTTCCTCCACCACAGCGAATATTCACTCTGCAGAGCCGTGACTGGCTGAACCGCGTGAGCTCGGCGGATGGTTTTCACTCCTGCTTCCGAAAGTCCGAAGTGCTTGACCTTGCCGGCTTGAATCAGTTCCTTCACCGTGCCGGCGACATCTTCTATCGGCACATTCGGGTCAACCCGATGCTGATACAGCAGGTCGATCGTATCCACCCGCAACCGCTTGAGCGACCCTTCGACGGCTTGCTTGATGTGCTCGGGCTGACTATTCACACCGGCCGCTCCGGGCCGATGATCGCCGCCACTCACGTCGAACCCGAACTTGGTCGCGATCACCACCCGGTCGCGAATGGGAGACAGCGCTTCGCCAACAAGTTCTTCGTTGGTGAACGGGCCATACACCTCAGCCGTATCAAAGAACGTGATGCCCCGGTCGACGGCGGTGCGGATGAGAGAGATCATCTCCTGCTTATCTTTCGGCGGACCATACGAGAAGCTCATGCCCATGCAGCCGAGGCCAAGAGCGGAGACCTTCAGGTTGCTATTTCCAAGTTTGCGCGTTTGCATTATTTCTCCTTGCCGCTAGCCCTGACTTGATTCAGATGCTCCCGCCGAGCAAGAAGTGGCAGAGAAACGCCAGACATCCTTCCTCGTGGTCCACCGGGACCCGCTCCGAGCCTATAATTTCTATAGCCACGTGATTTCTGTCGTCCAACTCGGTCAGCTTGATTATGCAGAAGGATTGCGGCTGCAGCGGAAGCTGGTCGATCTGCGCAAGGCTGGCGAGATCGGCGACGTGCTGTTGCTGCTCGAACATTCGCCTGTCATTACGCTTGGACGCAATGCGCGCGCGGCTAATGTACTCGCTTCCGCCGATGCGCTGTCGGCACGCGGAGTCGAGGTCTTCGAGTGCGATCGCGGCGGCGATGTTACGTTTCATGGGCCGGGACAGCTGGTCGGGTATCCCATATTTGATTTGCGGGGATATAGCTCTCAGCTATCAGCTGTGAGCTCTCAGTTGGAACCCCCACGTGCACAGCGCAAAACGCTCGGCGCTGTTGACTACGTTCGGCGGCTGGAAGAAGTGCTAATTCGCGCCTGCGGCGATTTCGGTATTCCTACGCGGCGCATAGCGGGACTGACTGGAGCCTGGACTGACTCCGAACTTTCCGCCAAAATCGCAGCTATCGGCGTGCACATTTCGCGTTCGGTCACTTCGCATGGATTTGCCTTAAATGTGAATCTCGATCTCAGCTATTTCAATCTCATCGTGCCTTGCGGAATCGCGGCGAAGCCGGTGACTTCCATGGAGAAAGAGTTGGGGCGCGAGATTAATCTGGATGAAGTGGCGCAGTCGGTGTCGAGAAACTTCGGCGCAGTTTTTGGCAGCCAGATGCTTTGGCTCGAGACGATTGATGCGCTGCTTAGAAACCGCGTCGGTGTGCCAATGAATGTTCCGGAGGATTTGCGGAAGATGCAGGGCGAGGACGATTTGTTTCTTGCGTGACGGCCAGCGCGCACTCCGCCGCACACTTTCGCGGGCGGGGCGCCCGCGCCACAGAACACATCGGTGTTAGCATATTCGCGTACTGATCATGGCGGACAATCACAACAAAAAGAAAACCGCTGCCGCTGGAAAAATTCTCCCCGCGAAAAACTCCAAGCCGACCGCGAAACTCGCCGAGTCAAACGGCGATCTGCGCTCGTACACCATCCGCGATTATCGGCTGGAAAAACCTCACTTCACGACTCGGCAGGTGCGGGTTGGCGATGACGTGCATTACGAGGTCGAGAGCGGCGATTTCGCGACGCCCGCTCCTCCCATTCGCGACTCCAAATATCTTAGCCGCGAGCAGTGTATTGAAATTTATCGCTGGATGCTGCTCAACCGCCGCATGGAAACGGCGCTCGAAAATCTCTACAAGCAGGGAAAAGTTGTAGGCGGGGTTTATTTTGGCTTGGGCCAGGAAGGTTGCTCCTGCGCTTCGGCCTACGCTCTCGGCAAAGATGATTGGATGGGGCCGATGATTCGCAACCAGGGAGCGCTTCTGGTGCGCGGTTTCAGGCCCGCCGACATCATGATGCAATATATGGCGAAGTCAGGGTCGCCGACTGGCGGACGCGATACGACTTCGCACTTTGGCGATCTCAAGAAGCGCAACGTCGTGGCGCCGATCTCGATGCTTGGTGATTTAATCCCCGTGTTGACCGGCGTGGCGCTGGGCGCGCGGCTGCAAGGGAAAAATGTTGCCGTGATGACTTGGATTGGCGACGGCGGGCAGTCGACTGGCGTGACTTATGAAGGGCTGAATTTTGCAGCGGTGCAGAATCTCGGCTTGGTGCTGGTTGTCGAGAATAATCTCTGGGCCTACTCGACTCCGGCCAACATGCAATTCCGCATTGAGGATCTGGCGGAACGCGCCATCGGTTACGGGATCCCGGGCGTGATCGTCGATGGCACAGACGCGTGCCAGGTCTATGACGCGTGCTATGAGGCGTGCGAGCGGGCGCACCGCGGCGAAGGGCCGACGCTGATCGAGGCGAAGATGATGCGCATGAAGGGGCACGCCATTCACGACGCGGCCGAGTACGTTCCGAAGCCAATGTTTGAATATTGGAAGCGGCGCGATCCGATTACGCGCATGGAAGATTATCTGATTACCAAGAAGAAATGGTTGACGACTGAAGAAAACGAAGCTCTGATCGCCAGCGTCGAGCAACAGCTAGAGGCTGAGCGCGAGCTCGCGGTAAATTCTCCGATGCCAACGCCGGAGTCGGCCGCCGGTGGCGTATATTGCGAAGATGGATGCCACGACATCAAGCCAAAGTATGCGATGCCTGAGTCCGCTACCATTGGAGGGCGCGAAAGTGGGTCCGGTCCCAAGCGCTCGGAATCCGCGGTGCATCTGAAATGATTGCGAAACTCAGGCGCTCAGTTTTCTTCCTCTTCCGGGCGAACTGATAAAATCAAGATTCGACATGTCCGCCTCTACTCAGCTGATCCAGATTGACATTGGTCCCAAGGTGCACACTCCGAAGCCGTCGTGGCTTAAGGCAAAGGCGCCGGTGGGCGACAATTTTCACAACCTCAAGAAACTGGCGCGCGGCCTGGGACTGCATACCGTTTGCGAATCGGCGCAGTGTCCGAATATCGGCGAGTGTTGGGACCATCACACTGCGACGTTCATGCTGCTGGGCGACATCTGTACGCGGCGCTGCGGATTTTGCGCCGTGCCGAAAGGGCGTCCGCAGGCGATCGACTGGGACGAACCGCGGCGTGTGGCGGAAGCAGTCGCGACGCTTGGGCTGCGGCATGCGGTCGTTACCAGTGTGAATCGCGACGATGACAACGTTGGCGGCGCCAAGATTTTTGCCGAGACGATTCAACAGATTCGCGAACTCGTACCCGAGTGTCGCGTCGAAGTGCTGATTCCCGATTTTCAAGGACTCGAAGAGCCGCTGCGCATCGTGCTCGACGCCAAGCCAAACGTGCTCAATCACAATACCGAAACTGTGCCGCGACTGTATCGCGCGGTGCGCTCGGGCGCGCGCTATAAGAGAACGCTCGATCTGCTGGCGAACGCCAAGAAGTGGGACCCCGCAACCGTCACCAAGAGCGGTGTGATGGTAGGCATCGGCGAAGAGACCGGCGAACTGATCGAAGTCTTCCGCGATCTGGGCGAGCGCGGCGTCGATATTCTGACGATTGGCCAATATCTGCGTCCGTCAAGGGACCATCTGCCGATGACGCGTTATTACACTCCGGCCGAATTTGTGTCGCTGAAAGAAGAAGCGCTCAAGTTTGGCTTCAAGCATGTGGAATCCGGGCCGCTGGTGCGGTCGAGCTATCACGCGCACGAACAGGCAGATGTGGCGGGCAGTCGTTAGTCATCGGCGCGCTTTTCGCTATTCGTCGTTCACTGTTCGCACTCGCTCGACGCGGTGGTGTCTAAAAGCAAGAGTACGCACTTGCGAAAAGCGAACGACGTTTCCCCTACCACACCCTGCAAGCCTTCTGATTCACCATGGGCGCGGTTGCGGCACAGTGATACGCCTCGCGAAACTCCAGCATATTCGAAAGAGTTCCATTCACGCGATTCTTTCCCGGCGAGTGCGGATCGACGGTGACTAGCATACGCGACACTGCATCGGTGCGGCTCTCGCACCACACGTTGGCCCATCCCAAAAAGAGGCGCTGCTTGGCCGTTAGGCCCTCGATCGGCGCCGGCTCTTTCCCGGCGAGAGTATTCAGCAGAGCCATGTAAGCGATGCGCAGGCCGCCGTTGTCCGCCGTGTTTTCGCCGAGCGTCAGCTTGCCATTCAGCTTCAGGTCGTCGACGGCGACGAAGCTTCCATACTGATCTTTAATGCAGCTCGTACGTTCTTCGAATTGCTTCTTGTCGCTCGCCGTCCACCAGTCGCGGAGATTGCCCTCGGCGTCGAACTGGCTGCCCTGGTCGTCAAAGCCGTGCGTGAGTTCGTGGCCGATCACGGCGCCGATGCCGCCAAAGTTCAGCGCGTCGTCAGCCCGATTGTCATAAAACGGCGGCTGTAAAATTCCGGCGGGGAAGGTGATATTGTTTTGCGTCGGATCGTAGGTCGCGTTCACCGTCATCGGCGGATACGGCCAATCCCGCTTATCGAGCGGCGTACCAATCTTCTTCAACCGGTACTGAAGGTCGTTCTGATTCGCTCGTTGCGAGTTGCCGAGCGCATCGCCACGCACGATCTGAAGCGTTGAGTAATCGCGCCACTTGTCGGGATAGCCGATGCGATTCGTAATCGCGCTCAATTTCACAATCGCCTGAGCTTTCGTGTCAGCGCCCATCCATGCCACGCTCTGGATATCTTCGCCGAGCGCTTTTTCCAGCGCGCCAACCATTGCCAGCGTGCGCTCCTTGCCTTCGGCGCCGAAGGTCTGCTGCACATAGATCTGGCCGATCACCTCACCAAGATCACTGTCGGCATAGCCGACGCAGCGCTTCCAGCGCGGACGCAACTCCTTGGTGCCTTGCATCGTCTTGCCGAAGAAATCAAAGTTTTCGTTAACGAAGGCCGCGGGCAGATAGGGCGCGCTCGCGTGCACGGCGTGCCAACGCAGATAAGTCTTCCAATCGTCGAGCGAGTGCGCGTCGATTATACCCTGCATGTTTTTGATGAAATCGGGTTCGCTCACGTTCAGCGAATTGAACCGAGGCGCGCCCACGTCTTCGAAGTAGACGTTGAAGTTGAATGCCGGACTCAGCGCGGCGAGTTCCTGGCTGCTCAGCTTGTGATAAACCTTCTGCGGATCGCGGCGACTGGTCTGGTCGAGCGCGCCCTTCGCCAAGCCGGTTTCGATATCCATGACAACTTTGGCTTCGGCGTCGGCTTTGCTTGGGTCGTCTCCCAACAGCACAAACATTTTCGCCACATGCGCGACGTACTTTTTTCTCAACTCCACCGACTTCTCATCGTCTTTGAAATAGTAATCGCGGTCGGGCATGCCAAGTCCGCCCTGGTCGACCTGAGCAATGATCTGGCTGGCGTTCTTGAAGTCCGATCCGGAATCGAAGCCGAATAATACATCGGCACCTTCGCCATGCAAGCGCACGATTTCTTTCGGAAGCTCCTCTTTCGAGTGGATCGCCGCAATACTTTGGAAGTCGCGTTCCAGCGTCTTGGTTCCCACTTTTTCGACGGCGGCTTCGTCCATGCAACTGGCGTAAAAATCGCCGATCTTTTGTTCGTTGGCGCTGCGGCCGGGATGGTCGGCGGATGCCTTTTCCAGAATGTCGCGAACGATGTATTGGCCGCGTTCCGCCAATTCGTTGAACCGTCCCCATACTGAGCGATCGGCGGGGATCGGATTTTGAGCTGTCCACTTGCTGCACGCGTACGCGTAAAAATCGTTGCAGGGATCGACGCTCTTATTGAGCATATCGGCGGAGAAACGAACATCGGCGGTGGGCTTAGCTTTTTCCTGGGCCGATAGTGCGGACACGAGCAGGAGGGCGACGATTAACACTGTGAAATAGCGCATGAAATCCTCGAAGCGAGATGTGGAATTATCAGCGGTTGCACACGACACACACTGATCCGCTGTATTGGACGAAACAAAACGGCAATGGTTAGTTGTGCTCGGTCGGCAAACGCATTGCGGCCAACTACTAACGACAAGCGACCAACGACGTTCTGCCCTCAGAATACTTTGACGTGGAACGTCAGATATTTCTTCGGATTCTCGCGGATCGCTTTCACCAGTTCGCGCGTCTCCACCAGCATCTGGTTGCTGTTATTGTAGAGCGCCGGATCCTTGAATAACATTCCCGCCGTGCCCTCGCCTTTTTCCAACCGATCAGACAGTGCCGCCAGATTGTTGATCGTAGTTTGTAGCTTGTCCGCAAATTCCTGGTCGTGCGAAAACTTCCCTAGCGCGCCCTTGCCCGCATTGATATCGTCGGTGAGTTGCCGAACATTGGCTATGGTCTTATTCGCGTTGTCAAACAGCTCGGGATCCTTGAGCAGCTTGCCGGCCGTGCCCTTGCCCTGTTGCAATTCGTCAACCATCGCGTTGAGTTTGTCGATGACGGCGACCGCCTTCTTATACGCTTCGTCGCTGGTAAACAGCGGGCCAAGCGAGCCTTTTCCCGTCTGAATGTCGTCGACCAATCCTTTGAACTCAGTCACCGTCGCGTTGAGCTGGTCATACAGAGCCGGACTGTAAATGACTTTGCCGATCGAACCCTGGCCGCTCTCAATGAAAGCGACGATGCGATCCACGCGCTTAAGCAGCGCGTCCATATTCTCGAGCGTGCCCTGGGTGGCCCGCACCACATCCTGCAATTCGGGCTGGTCGCGCGCAGGCAACACGTCTCCATCCCTCGCCTCAGCGCCCTTGGCTTGCGAACTATCCACGTCGACGTAGGTTTCGCCGAGCACTCCAGCAGTGCTCAGCAACGTAACGGAATCTTTGCGCAGATAGGACGAGTACTTTGTGTTGACCTTCATGGTGACTTCAACCGGCGTCATCGGTTTGGCAATATCGATTCGGATACTCTTCACATTGCCGATGTCAACGCCCGCCAGGCGCACCGGCGCGCCTTCGCGCAATCCGCCGGCGTTATCGAAGTAGGAGCGCAGCGTAATCTTGCTGGTGAACCATCCGCCAGTCCCGCTCATTACGAAGATCAGGACCATGAGCGTAACGCTGGCGACAACGACAGTCAGCCCCACGCGGAGTTGCGACCATTTCAACTGTTTCTGGCTAGGCAAGGTGGTCAGTAAACGACAGGACATCATAGCAAATGCAATGGAATTTACGGCTGAGAGATTTTGGCGAGACGAAAAACTCGCTCGGCGAGGTCTTTCCGTAGAGCAATAAAGAAGGCTTCCACGGTCGCATTCGCATGCGGGTGGAAGCCTTTTATTGGTAGGGCCTCAGCTTGAGGCCTCGATGATCGAACTTTCGCGATGGAAGGTTTAGCGACGCTCGCTGCCTCCACTTCGCTTCGGTTCAGCCTTGGCCTGCTTCTGAATGAGGGGTTATCCTAGGCGAAAATCACGTAGGAGTGGACGCCCCCGTCCGCCCAGCCGAGCAAAGCTCGGCAGATGCTAAGAGCGAAGTTTCTTCAAGACTGAAAGCTGATAGCTGAGGGCCGACAACTAACCCTCGAGAATGACGTGAGCCAGCGCCTGCTCGGAAGTGTGAGTAATCGACAGCGCGATATTTTTTGTGCCGATCTTGGCGGCGATAGCCGCCGCCTCGCCGTGAAATTGAATGGTCGGACGCTGCCCTTTCGGACGCACCACTTCGATGTCGCGCCAGCGGACACCGTGACTCCAGCCTGTGCCCAGCGCCTTCATGCCGGCTTCTTTGGCGGCGAAACGCGCGGCGTAGCTCTCACAGCGATTCGCTCTGCGCTCGCAATACTGGATTTCGCCCTCGGTAAATACGCGATGAAGAAAGCGATCGCCGAAGCGCTCGATGCTCTCGCGGATGCGCGCAACCTCGGCGAGATCGACTCCCGTGCCGATGATCATAGAAACATTGTTAATTGCGCATTTGTGAATTGGCAATTGAGCTCAGAAAAGATTATCGCCGCGATAGATCACTTTGCCATCGATCAGCCGCGCCTCGGCAAAAAGCTTATGCGATCGGGTCGGGCCTTCCGCGTCAATGTGCAGAACTTCATGACCATTCGCCACGAGCCAATCGGAAACGATCATGCGATGGCAGCGAAAATACACGCGCTCGGCGCACATGTAGGCAGTATGCGACCCTTCGGCAATTTTAATCAATTCGGCGGCGGCGCGCTCGAACTCCGGCGTAAGGGTATAGTCCGCGTAGTTGCGGAAGCTGGCATTGCGCAGCGCCGTGTGCGGCGAATCTTTTCCTGTCGCCTTTCGATATCCGCCCAGTTCTTTCATCCATAGGTAGCGAATGCCGTGCTCGGCCAGCGAACGTTCGAGCGACTCGCGATTAAAGTGGGGCAGGCGCCGCGACATGGGGAAAGCGCGGATATCAATCAGCGTCTTGATGCCATGCGCCTTGAGCGCCGACACCAATTCGTCGAGCGAGCGCGTGGAGTGGCCGATGGTATAGAGGGTCGACACAACGAAGGAGAATGCCTCAGGCCCAGTTCTCAGTTCTTTAAAGATGCTAACGCCTCGACCAGGTTTGCATCTTGCTCCGGGAAAACAGTTCGCAGGTCGAGGAGAACCCGTCCTTCTTCGACGCGCGCGATAACGGGTGGGAGATGGGCGCGAAGTCGTGTGTTCAATTCATCCGCGCTGAGATCAGCATGAGTAGTTGCAATCAGGCATGTGGGCAAAGCCGCTGACGGAGCCGCGCCGCCGCCGATCACCGACTCGCCGTCAACGAGCTCGACGTTCAGTCGAGCCGGCTTTGTGGCAGCCGATTCAACCTGCGAAATAATTCTTTGCGCGCGCTCCGCGATTTCATCTTTCGATAGCCGCATCATGCGCAACACGGGTACCGCGTCATGATCGCGTTTCACATAGGCGAGCAGCGTCGCTTCGAGCGCCGCGTAAGTGAGCTTGTCGACGCGCAGAGCGCGGAACAGCGAATTCGAGCGCATTCGCGCGACCAGATCGACGCGACCGCTGATGAGTCCGGCCTGCGGACCGCCGAGAAGCTTATCGCCACTGTAAGTCACAATGTCGACGCCCGCGTGCAGGCTGTCGAGCACTCCCGGCTCGCCGTTAACTCCGACCGAACGCAAATCGAAGAGCGCGCCGCTACCAAGATCTTCCATCAGCGGAATATTGCGGCGACGGGCGAGAGCAACTAGTTCGTCGAGACTCGGCTGCTCGGTGAAGCCTGTGATTTCGAAGTTCGACCGATGCACACGAAGCAAGATCCGCGTGCGGTCGTTGATGGCCCCCTCGTAGTCGGCGATGCGCGTGCGGTTCGTTGCGCCGACTTCGCGCAGCGTTGCATTCGACTTCGACATCACATCTGGTATGCGGAACGAGCCGCCGATTTCAACCAGCTCTCCGCGCGAGACGATGACCTCGCCGCCCTCAGCGAGTGAGTTCAGGGCGAGCAAAACTGCGGCGGCATTGTTGTTGACGACTATTGTCGATACTGCACGATCACTGTCGAGAAGCTTCTGGAAAAGCCGATCTACGTGAAAGTCGCGCTTCCCACGTTCGCCGGACAACACGTCAAATTCGAGATTCGAATACGCGCTAGCCGTGGCGCGGACATGATCGAGCGCTGCGCCAGCCAGCGGCGCGCGCCCTAGATTCGTATGCAGGATTACGCCCGTGGCATTAATGAGCGGCCGCAGGGAGTAACTTAACGATTGTCGGAGTTGGCGCTCTATGGCCGCAGACAGGCCGCCCAGCGCAAGGTCCAGCGATTGATCGTTCAACTGGCCGCTGCCGATTTCCTGGCGCAGGCGGGCAAGCACAACACGAATGCTCTCGGAAACGGCGGCATGCCCATCGCGTTCCATCAGCACCTTCATATCGGGCTGTCGCAGCAGTTCGTCCGTCGAAGGCAATTTCTGGAAGAGCGCGGCTTTGTTGATGGCAGACACTGAGCGCGATTATGCCATAGGAGCAGTGGTCGGTGGCCAGTGATCAGTAGTCACTAGAACGACCATTCGGCCCGCCTCAGTCATATCGTTAAGTCTTTACTGACAATTGATGACTGACAACTTTCTAAAGCGTGTGCAAATATGCAAGCAGATCTTTAACCTGCTGCTCGGTCATGACCTGGTTAAAACCTTCCATCTTGGCGCGTCCATACTTAACGATGTCGGTTACGCGCTCATCATTCGCCGGAAGTCCGCTGAGCGACAAGTATTGATGTTTGAAGATGCCTTTGAGGCTCGGGCCTTTTTTGCCGTGCGACGAGTAAGGCTCGTGGCAGCGGTCACAATAGTTGTCATATAGCTTGCGGCCGGCGGCCTGCTGCGGGTCGAGGCCGAGTTCGGTATCGGACTTGCGCCGCTCCACGTCGCAGCCCGCCAGCCACAAGATTGCAACCAAGACCGCGAAAGTACGTAAGCTCGGATAAATCTCTCGCCAGAAATTCATGATGATTGCGGCATCGCCCGTGAGGACTCAAAGTAGGATAATACGGAAAGCATGGGCATTGTGCTCAAACGCGTTTATGAAGCCGCTTCTGCGTCGGACGGCGTCCGCGCACTGGTGGATCGACTCTGGCCGCGCGGGTTGACAAAAGAGGATGCTGCAGTCAAGTTCTGGCTCCGCGACCTGGCGCCTTCGGACGAGTTGCGAAACTGGTTCCATGCGAATCCGGAAGGATGGAACCAGTTTCGCAAACGCTATCTCAAAGAACTGGCGACCGAAGAAGCATCGGCGGCGCTGGAAAAGCTGCACCATCTGGCGGAGGCCAAACGGCGGGTAACATTGTTGTACGCATCGCGAAATGTTGAGCGCAACAACGCTATTGTGCTGAAAGAATTGCTGGAAGGAACACCCAAGCCTCCGTCGAGCGTGGGCCGCGCCGCGGCGGGACGCGAGCGGATTCGAAAAGCACAGAAGAAGTAGCCGTTTGCCAGTACCCATAGCCAGTAAGACCACTCGCTGTTGCGTCTTCGGCATTTGGTTCCGTTGCCGCTGATTTTTTTTCGGGTACCCGTTACCGAGTACTGGGCACTTCTTCCCGCACTTCTTCCCGCACTATAATTCCCCAGTCATGCCTCGTTCTGCCGACGACAAAAATATCGACAAGAAAATCGAAGCTCTTCGCGAGAAAATTCGCCACCACGAGTACCGCTATTACGTACTTGACGATCCCGAGATTTCGGACGCCGACTTCGACAAGCTGATGAACGAGCTCAAGCGGAGCGAGGCCGAGCATCCGCAACTCATCACGCCCGACTCGCCGACGCAGCGCGTGGGTGGCAAGCCGCGCGAGGGTTTCGTCAAGGCGAAACATTCCTCGCCCATGCTCTCGCTCGACAATGCCTACTCCGAAGAAGAACTTCGCGACTGGGAGCGGCGCGTGCATGAACTGAGCGGGCGGACCGATCTCGAATACATGTGCGAGTTGAAGCTAGACGGAATGTCGCTCGCGCTCGTTTACGGCGACGGTCATCTGGCGCGCGGCATCACGCGCGGCGATGGCAACATTGGCGAGGACGTTACTGCCAACGTGCGGACGGTGCGGTCGATCCCCTTGTCAATTTCGAAAGACAAATTAAAGAAGACTGGAATTCCCATTGACTTCGAAGTGCGCGGCGAAATGCTGATGCCGATCGCCGCCTTTCGCAAGCTGAATGAGGAGCGCGAGAAGCAGGGGTTGGCCGTATTTGCCAATCCGCGAAACTTCACTGCGGGAACCGTGCGGCAGCTCGAACCATCGATCACAGCGCAGCGCCGCATGGATTTCTTCGCCTACTTTTTGTTGAAAGACGGGCAAACTTTTTTCGACCGGCAGTCGAAAACCATGGACGCGCTTGAAGCGGCGGGATTCAAAGTAAATCCGAATCGCAAGCTGGCACAAAACCTGGACGAGGTCTGGAAATTTATTCAGAGTTGGGAAGCGAGGCGCGATTCGTTGCCCTATGAAATTGACGGCATCGTAATCAAGGTCGATCGCACTACCTGGCAGCGCGAACTGGGCTTCACCGGAAAGGCTCCGCGATGGGCGATCGCGTATAAGTTCGCCGCACGCGGAGCCGTCACCGAGATCGAAGACATCGTTCCTCAGGTCGGGCGCACCGGGAAGCTCACGCCAGTGGCCTGGTTGAAGCCGGTGCCTATCGGTGGCACAACAGTTTCGCGCGCCACGCTCCACAACATGGATTTCATCGATCAACTGGGAGTGAAGATTGGCGACTGGGTCGAGGTCGAGCGCGGCGGCGACGTGATTCCAAAAGTGGTGAAAGTGGTCGAGGATAAAGACCATCCGCGCGGCCACAAGCAGTTCGAAATGCCTGAGCATTGCCCGGTTTGCGGCGGCAATATCGTGCGCACTCCCGGAGAGGCCGACCATCGCTGCGTGAATGCGAATTGTCCGGCGAAGTTGCAAGGCACGATTCTGCATTTTGCCTCGCGCCACGTAATGAATATCGACGGCCTCGGCGAGGCGCTGGTCAATCAACTCACCGAATGCGGCCTGGTGAGGAATGTTGCTGATCTGTACAAGCTCACAACAGATGATCTACTCAAGCTTGAGCGCATGGGCGAGAAATCGGCGGAGAATGTACTCGGTGAGGTCGAAGCCTCCAAGAACCTGCCGCTAGAGCGAGTGATTTACGGCCTGGGCATACGGATGGTCGGCGAGCGCACGGCGCAGTTTCTGGCCGAACACTTCGGCTCGCTCGATGCGATTATGAACGCGAGCGCGGAAGAACTGGAAGAAGTTAACGAAGTAGGTCCGCGAATCGCGGAGAGCATCGTTGAATTCTTTGCCGACGAACACAATCGCAAACTGGTCGATGACCTGCGCGAGGCGGGACTGAAATTCAAAGGCCAGAAAAAAGAAAAAGGCACGAAGCTGGCGGGAAAGACCTTCGTACTCACCGGCACGCTCGAACGCCACACTCGCGACGAAGCAAAGAAGATGATCGAAGATGCGGGCGGGCGCGTCTCTGGATCCGTCAGCAAGAAGACCGATTACGTGGTGGCCGGCAGCGATGCCGGATCGAAGCTGGATAAGGCTCGGGAGTTGGGAGTCAGCATGATTGGGGAAGAGCAACTGGAACAGTTGGTTGGCTGACGAGATTTTACTTCGTCTAAGATGAAGGAGCGTGTATGGGGAAGGCGAGCCGCCTGCCCCACACCAACTCGATCACGTTTTATTTCTTCGCCGTCGGCGGCAACAACCCATTCAAACGCAGATACATTGCGGTTTCGGCGTAATGGTCGGCCCAACTTCCGGCGAGGATCAAGGCGCCTCTGGCACGGGAGATTTGCTGGCCATGGGCCTCCGTCATCTCACCTAGTTTGGAGTCATCCATTTTCGCGAGCGCATCGCCACAGAAAGCGAACGAGGCTTTGAGCGCGGCAACCAGCTTGTCCTTTCCGTCAGTTTCTTTGACCTCCTCCACCTTGGGCGCGGGGATGGCGGCAGCCAGGCTGCAGAATGCATTGTTCGATTCGATCATGTGAGCGACGAGGTGCCCGAATGTCATCTGGTCGGCGCTGGGCTTGTAACTAAATTTTTCGGCGGGCATGGCTTCGACGGCCGCGATAGTATTTTTCTGGCGGCCGGGGAGCGTGTCTCTGAGCGCGCTGCTGACCGGGTTCGCCACTGGCGCGGACGCGGCTGGCGCTGTTTGTGCGATTGCCGATGCAGCGAGCAACAACAAGGCTGGGATCATGCAAATCTGCTTCATTTTGTGCCTCCTGGGGGCGACGAGAAGAATAGCGCGAGAGCATGGGTCTGCGCTAGCCGGACTGGAGCTAAATTGTTCTCTCCTGTCGTCTCGTTGCATTTCCCCTGCGCCGGCATCCGCAACAGAATCAAGGTCAAAAGCCGCGGGCGGGGCGCCCGCGCCACGCGGAACAGTCTGCGCTATCCTAGTGATATGCACTCGCACGCCGGACACGGGCATTCGCATGGGACGGGGCGGGTGCTGCGTTTCTCTTTGGGCGTGACTCTGCTCTATGTCGGCCTGCTGGTCGTGGCCGGCATCCGTGCTCATTCCCTGGCGCTGCTTTCCGAGGCGGGACACAATCTCTCCGATTTTCTAGCGCTTCTTCTGTCGCTCTTGGCTGTTTTTCTGGAAGGCCGACCGCCGAGCGCCACGAAAACCTACGGCTACCGGCGCGCCGGAGTGCTGGCGGCGCTGGTGAACGCGCTGTCGCTGGTAGTGGTTTCGTTCTTTATTTTTTACGAGGCATTCCAGCGCATTCAGCACCCCGAGCACGTCCGCGCAGAAGTGATGATTGGCGTAGCGGCGGCGGGCGTGGTGATGAACGGCGTAATCGCCTTCCTGTTGTGGCGCTCAGGGCGCGATGTGAATGTACGCAGCGCGCTGCTGCACGAAGTTGGAGACACGCTCTCGACTGCCGCTGTCATTGTTGGTGGTTTCGTAATTCTGTGGACCGGGCAATACTGGGTCGATGCGGCGCTATCATTCGCGATCGGCGCACTGATTTTGTGGTCGAGCATTGGCATCGTGCGCGAAACGATGAATATTCTGCTCGAGGGCACGCCGCGCGGAATCAGCCTGGAGGCTGTGGAATCAACCATGCGCGCGATTGCGGGAGTGAGCGATGTGCACGACCTACATCTGTGGAGCATCGGTTCGGAAAATCACGCGCTCTCGGCGCACGTGAAGATCGCCGACATGGCGACCTCGGAGAGCGACACAATCTTGAAAGAGATCAACGACAAACTCGGCCGCGGATTCGGAATTCATCATACGACGATTCAACTCGAGCACGTGGTCTGCGAGACGGCGCATAGCTGCGTAATTGCGGTACGGGAAGAAGTACACGAACACGATCATTCCAACCACGGCCACGCGCGGTAAATAGTCGACGGTGGTTAGTCGATAATCGTTATTGAGCGCCTTGCCGAACCACCATCGACTAAACACACTCGCCTATTTTCTGGCGCTCGTAAATTTCCCTGACCGTCTCGATCGTATCGGCATCCTCCGGGCGTTTATCGGAACGCAGGCGCACGATGCGCGGGAAGCGGAGAGCAAAACCGCTCTCATGGCGTGTGGAGCGCATCATGTTATTGAATGCCACTTCCAAGACAATCCTCGGCTTCACCCCCAGCCGCAATCCTTGTTCGCTGATCTTGTGCGCGAGAAACCACTGCGTCATTTCCGCGATCTCCGCATCGGTCAGACCCGAATATGCTTTGCCGATATTGACCAGGCGCTCGTCCGCCCATACCGCGAAGGTGTAATCGCTGAGCACTGCTATGCGCTTGCCGTGGCCGTACTCGACAGCGGTTACGACAACGTCGAGCGTGGCCAGTTCTCGCTTCATCTTGAGCCACGATTTGCCGCGGCGACCCGGTGTGTAGAGCGAATCGAGATCTTTGATTATCAATCCTTCATTGCCTCGGTCGCGCGCGGCGGTGAAGAGAGTTTCGACAGCTTGCGAGGATTGAGCGGCTGCGACGGGAGCGCGAAGAACCATTGCCGAGAAAAATTCCGGCACTGCGAAGTCGAACGGAACCTGTGACAACGGGCCGGAGGCCGTTCCTGCGTGACGATTGATAGAAGCCGAACATTGCACACCCTTCATGAGATTGTCCAAAATCATTGCCCGTTCGCGCAATCGACGATCCAAAAGAAGCTCACGATCCGCGTAGAGAACATCGAACACCAGATAGGCCACCGGAACTTCGCGCATGAGTTGCTCGCTGACTTTCTTGCGGCCAAGGCGACGTTGCAGCGCACTGAAGGGCAGAGCGCGACCGCTTCCCTCCGAGTTCCACGCAACGATCTCGCCATCGAGAATCGCGTCATGGGCCGAGCCAGCGAGAGCGGCAGGCAATTCGGGGAACGACTCAGTAATTTCGTCGCGGGTCCGCGAAAAGACGCGCACCTCTCCGCCACTGACGTGAGCCTGGGCGCGGATGCCATCGTACTTGTCTTCTACCGACACGTTCCGAAAATAACTCAGCGCCTCTTCCGCAGATTCGACAGGACTGGCCAGCATGAAGTCTATGGGATGAAAGAAGCGGAGATGCGCGTCAGCCAACTTCCCAGCCGAGGCGAGGCGCAGCGTCTCGCCGATATCTCCAAGCAACATATTCGCGCGTTTTGACTTGGTCTAGTGGAGCTTCAAAAGCGCGCGCGATCGCCTCCTCCACCAGGCTTTCTTTCAGACCGATACGCAGGTCTCCGCTGATAATTTTTACTATGTACTTGGCTTCGAGCGGTGTCGCTCGCTCGAGAAGTGCGCGCAAAAGAGAGGCTTTAGCGGCCGGGCCACGCGCAGCGGCAATTTCGGAGAAAGCCTGCTGCACCGCGCCGAGCGATAGGCCCGACCGAGGCCTGGCAGGAAGCGCCTCGGCGGCGACGGAGCCAGCATCACCATGCTTGCGATAAATCTCCGTAAGCTCATCGTCGGATTTTCCCGACAGCTCCCCGATGATTTGCCACAACAGCGCTCGGCCAACTTGCAGAGTCGATTCTTCAAAGGCCGGGAAAGGCCTGCCAGAGAGAAAAACGGCCGCAGTCACCGCCTCGTTCAGCGGCATTGTCTGCAACAGAGATTTCAGATAGGAGGCAACCAAAGCGGTCTTCTGCAGTTTCTTGCTGGTCGCAGCGACCGCATCGCAAGTCTCGGCGAAATACAGCATCGTCTATTGGATTCCATCGACTGCGGAGCGGATTGCGAGGTTAGCGTCGAAGCCACAGATTGTGAAAACATGTTTTTTTAACCTACTGATAAACAACGAGATATTCGATTTGACGACGCAATCCCAAAAGCGGGGACCGCCGCGTTCTGTGATAAGCTAAGGGTCGGAGTCCTCCATCCGGTCAGTATCATCCAATGCCTATGCGACGTTGGCGGCAAATTTTGCGTTTTTTGGCGGCGGTGCAACTGCTGCCAGCTCTCGAGAGCGGCGAGGAAACCCTCGTCGGCGGCCAGGCCGTGCTCGAGGGAGTGATGATGCGTTCGCCGCACGCCTGGGGCATTGCCGTGCGCAAACCGTCCGGCGAAATTGTAACGCATAGCGAACCGCTGGAGCGGCCCTCGGAGCAGCATAAGTGGATGGGCTGGCCGGTTGTGCGCGGCGTTATGACGCTGGGACACGCGATGACATTGGGATTCCGTGCTCTCAAATTTTCGGCCAATGCAGCGCTCGAAGAATTATCCGACAGCGACGCTGACCAGAGCGGCCCTGACAAGAAAGATGCCAAGAAGTTTGAAATCACTGGCTGGATGGCGGGATTGAACATGGCGTTCTCCATCGCCTTTTTCATCTTCATGTACAAGTACCTGCCGCTGCTGGCGACGACGGAATTGAAGCGTGTGAATCCGGTTTTCGGTCAGCAGATCATGTTCAACCTGGTCGATGGGTTGATTCGGATTACGATGTTCCTGCTCTTCGTGTGGGGCGTTTCGCTGTGGAAGGACATTCGCCGCGTCTATGAGTATCACGGCGCCGAACACAAGACCGTGTTCGCCTTCGAAAATGGCGGCCCGCTGGACACCGCCGCGGTACAGAAATATTCGACGTATCATCCGCGCTGTGGCACCAGTTTCTTGATGACGGTAATGATCATCTCCATGCTGGTCTACATGGCGAT
This sequence comes from Acidobacteriaceae bacterium, assembly GCA_003132405.1. GTDB lineage: Bacteria > Acidobacteriota > Terriglobia > Terriglobales > Acidobacteriaceae > Acidiflorens. The sequence goes on from PKXQ01000138.1 coordinate 22,471, forward strand.
TCCGGTGCATACGTTCTGGACACGATTTGGGATTCGCATCGCGCTCCTGCCCGTGATTGCCGGCGTTTCCTACGAGATCATCCGTTTTGCCGCTAAGCACCGCGGTTCGCTGTTCGCATTGATGACAGCTCCGGGCCTGTGGCTGCAGCGCATCACCACCCAGCCCCCGGATGATCGCGAAGTAGAATGCGCGATTCTGGCGCTCGATGAAGCCATGAAACTGGAAAAGCAACGCGGCGGCGAACTCGTGATTGCCTAGCGGTCGTTCGCTATTCGTCCCTCGCTACAAGCTATAGCCTGGATTTCAAGAAACATCACAAATTGATTGTTCAACCGTCGCTGCAAATGGCACTTCCACTCTTCTAGTCTGAGGATGGGGGCGCACATGGCAACAAACTCATCGTATCGAGATTTGCGGATTTGAACGGGAAGCGGTTGACCTGGCTCTGGTGATATATCGCGTTACGGCGGGGTTTCCGAAGCACGAACTTTACGGTCTGACATCGCAGATGCGACGCGCTGCTGTTTCCGTATCAAGTAATATAGCCGAAGGCAAAGGACACAATTCGGATGGAGATTTTGGCCGTTTCCTCTTCCACGCAAGAGGTTCGATTCTCGAGCTTCAAACGCAGGTTGTGATTGCTGGAGGTTTAGCGTATCTCACTAAGGAGCAAACTGCGACCCTGACGCATACGACCGACGATCTCGGACGCGGATTAAATGGTCTCATCCAAACGGTTAGGGGAAAGCATGGCAGTTCGAGCCCCATTACGGATCGCGAATAGCGACCGACGAACAGCGAACGGCGGCATTATCCATTATGTTTGAACGGCTTGACCAAATCGAAATTCGCTACGAAGAGCTAACGCAGGCTCTGCTGTCGCCGGAGATCACCAACGATTCGGCGAAATACCAGAAGACTGCCAAGGCCCATAGCGAAGTCGCCGGGATCGTCGAAAAGTATCGCGAATACAAAGACCTGAAGCGCGGCATCGCCGAGAGCAAGGCCGTGCTCGCCGACGAGAAAGATCCCGAAATGCGCGCCTATGCTGAAGAGGAACTCGCCAAGCTGGACGCCCGCATTGTCACCGTCGAAGAAGATCTCAAAGTTCTGCTGCTGCCGAAAGATCCGAATGACGAGAAAAACGTAATCCTCGAAATTCGCGCAGGCACGGGCGGCGACGAAGCTACGCTCTTCGTGGCGGAAATATTCCGCATGTACAACCGCTACGCCGAGACGCAGAAGTGGAAGGTGGAAGTGCTCTCGACATCAGAGTCGGGCATAGGTGGGCTGAAGGAAGTAATCGCGCTGATCGAAGGCGAGCGCGTCTATTCGCGCCTGAAATATGAGAGCGGCGTACATCGCGTGCAGCGCGTGCCCGCGACCGAGCAGCAAGGACGCGTACACACGTCGGCAATCACTGTGGCAGTGTTACCGGAAGCCGAAGAAGTCGACGTCAAAATCGAGGCCAAAGACCTGCGCATCGATACGTTTTGTTCTTCCGGACCGGGCGGCCAATCGGTAAACACGACATATTCCGCGGTGCGGATCACGCACATCCCGACAGGCACAGTCGTAAGCTGCCAGGATGAAAAGTCGCAGATCAAGAATCGCGAAAAGGGCATGCGCGTGCTGCGCTCACGGCTCTACGAAGTCGAGATGCAGAAGCAAGCGGACGCGCTCGCCAAAGAGCGCAAGCAGATGGTCGGCTCCGGCGACCGGTCCGAAAAAATTCGCACCTACAATTTCCCGCAGAACCGGCTCACTGACCATCGCATCGGTTTCACGATTCACCAACTCGAGCAGGTGATGGACGGCAAGCTGCAGCCGATTATCGACGCGTTGACCACACACTATCAGGCCGAAAAGCTAAAGCAAGAGACAGCCGCTGGGGTGGTGTGAGGCGATTGCAGAAGTAAGAAGTCAGATTGAGCTAGGTCGATCAACATGCCCCATGAAACCACAACGCTTTATCGGCCCGTGGGCCAAGCCGAATTCGAGCTGATTCGGGCATCTGGATTTCGCGAGTTCCCGCCTCGGCTTCCGGGGCAACCTTACTTTTATCCTGTTACAAACGAGGCGTACGCAGTCCAGATCGCTCGCGATTGGAATACCAAAGATCCTAACTCGGGGTTCGTGGGATACGTGCTCCGATTTGATGTGCTCTCTTCTTATTTGCACCACTTCGAAGTACACACAGTCGGCGATTCTCGTCACCGAGAGCATTGGATTCCAGCGGCTGACCTCGAAGAATTTAACCGTAGTATCGTAGGACCGATATGCGCGCTAGCCTCCTACAGGCGCGAAGCCAATGCGGGTGAGGCACGCGTGTTCACCTTGGGCGATTCCGGTAGCTCCGATGTTGCGAACAACAAAGACGCAATGATCGGCAATTCGTTTGAGCGGGCGCGCGGGAAGCGTCGGCGTCGCTGAATTTCCCTGGATGTCTCCCACAGTTAGTGTCATTTCCCGAGGGCCCATTTGCCAAACAGGTTCGTGGGAAATAGATCTATGCAACTTCGCCAGGCCCTGAATGCCGCTGTCGAACAGCTGACTGCCAGCGATGTCCCTTCTCCGCGCATGAACGCAGAGATCCTCATCATGTTCACGCTCGATTGCGATCGCGCATATCTCTATGCGCATCCAGAACGCGAACTCACTGCCGACGAAATCCGCCGTTACGACGATGCTCTTGCTCGTCGATCCGCCGGCACGCCCGCGCAGTACATCACCGGGCACCAGGAGTTCTGGGGGCTGGATTTGATCGTGTCGCCTGCGGTCTTGATTCCGCGTCCGGAGACGGAGCATGTGGTGGAGGCGGTGCTCGCACTTGCTTCTGCGGGTGGATCGCCGAGCGGTCAAGAGCAAAGTCGAAATCAGAAGCTAGATCAACAGCAGCGGGCGGGGGCGCCCGCGCCACACACTCTGAGAATCGTCGATGTGGGCACGGGGGCTGGCGCGATTGCGATTGCTTTGGCTTCGGAGCTCCCGGATGCGGAAATTTACGCGACCGACATCTCTCCGGACGCGCTTGAGGTCGCACGCGCCAATGCAGCCCGGCACGAACCTGCCCCGCAGATAAAATTTTCACTTGGTGATTTGCTGCAGAACTTTCCCCCAGCTTCCTTCGACATTGTGGTTTCGAATCCTCCCTACGTAGGCGATTCAGAAGAAGATTCCGTACAGCTCGAAGTGCGTAAATTCGAGCCTCGCAATGCCGTGTTTGCCGGACCGACGGGACTCGAGATCATCGAGCGATTGATACCGCAAGCGCACGCAGCACTTGCTCAGGGCGGATGGCTGGTCTTTGAGATCAGCGGAACGATTGCCGACCGGGTGCGGAACCTGCTCGCCGAATGGGGCGAAGTCGCGATCAGAAACGATCTGCAAGGCATCGCGCGAGTGGCGATCGCCAGAAAAGTCTTGTGAGCAAAAGTCAGCAAAACCACGGAGGCCGGAAAATAAAAGCCCCTCGTGATCCCACGCGACGGCGGTTCCCCGTGAGCGCGCCGCCTGAGAATCCAACTTCTAGAACGTCACCCGCACGCCAAGCTGCGCCGCGAACGGAATCCCAACTGTCGTACCAGGACCGAAGAAATCTCCCAAAGCGCCCTCTGGTATCTCGAGTTGCTTTAGGCTGGTAAGCGGCATGCAATTCGGATTACAAATCCCATTGACGGCGCCATTCGCGTCAAATTGCGCTCCCGGAATCTGAACAACGTTCACCGCGAAATTTGCGCCAGGATTATTTCGGTTGAAGAGGTTGAAGAATTCGATGAAGGGATCGACTCGCCAGCGCTCATTGATGTTCACAGGCCGCGTCACCCGCAGGTCTGACTGGATATAACCCCGCCCACGAAATTCATCAAGGCTGGTGTACATGTCCGGGCCGTTATTCAAAGAAATCGAAATACGTCCGCTATTGTCCGCTGTCGTGATGGTGATGGGACGCGCGCTCTCAACCTGATTCACCGTGCTTAATTCGAAGCCGCCTGCGACATGGACGATTCCCGCCAGCACAAAGCGGTGTCGCACGTCTTCGCCAGACGGGCCGTAGTCGCCCGGTCCGAAGGCATCGAGCTGTCCTTCACGCGGTCCACTTTGCGCGGTGCACACGCCATCGACATAGTCAAACAGTTCGCCAAGCACGCAACCCCACGTCTGCGCCTTGGAGAGAGTGTAATTCGCGACCAGGTCGAAGCGGCGTAGGTTGGCCTGCATGTGCAGCATCAGGGCGTTGTAGCTCGAGCGGTTGTCGGATGCGAAGACGTTGGCAGTGGGATAGGGGAAAGCGCGATAGCCGTGGTTCCCCTGCTCATGAGTGTAGTCGGCACTAACCATCCAATGCTCGTTGAAGGCGTGCTGCACCCCTCCGGTAATGTGGATGGCATAAGGTGTTTTGTAGTTGGGATCGATGAGCGACGGCGGCGCCGCGGAATTCGGATTCACAGCTTCAAACGCGATTGCCCAGCCGTTTTGCGCGAGGTCGTTGTAGTATAGGCCGAAGCCGGCGCGAATCACGGTCTTTTCGCTGTCGCCCGGCGAGTAGGCAATTCCGATGCGGGGCGCAATTTGCTTGCGGTAATCGTGAGGCACTGCTTCGGCATATCCCAACGACGGCAGTAGCGTGAAGGAAGGATTCGCGACCTGGCTTAGCCCAGAGGCCTCGAAGAGCCCGAACGTCGTCTGATAGCGCAGGCCGTAGTTCAACGTGAGATGATGCGACACGCGCCAAGAGTCCTCGGTATAAAGCCCGAGCCGTTGCACGTTTTGCGAGAAGCTGCCGTTACCGCCGAGATTATAGCTGCAAGTTGAGCCATCCGAAGCTGTGAAGTCGATACACCGTGGGCTAAAGGTTCCGAACACACTTGGGTTCTGTACATAATATGTCGGGTCATTGATGTACTTGGCGAGAGTCTCCGCAGTCGACGCAAACGCGCCGCCCAGCACGGGTTCGTGAATGAAGTCGATTCCAAACTTGAGCGCATGGCTGCCGACAACGTGGCTAAGATCGTAGCGGAACTGGTATTTGTCCTGATTGCGCAGGTCAGGAAAAAGAGTAATGGGAGTGGCGAACTGGTTGTCGCCAAAAGTTTCAAATCCTGAAATCGTCAGCGCCGTCGAACTAAAGGGAAACGCGAGTGCGAATCCGAGATCGGAATTACGCGTCTGCGTAAGATGCAACAAACTGGCGCCCATCACCAAGTTACCCAGCCAGGTCGGGCTGAATGCATAGGCATTGCTGATAACGACATTCCAGTAGTTATTGTGCGTGGTTAATCCGGTCGAGGGCAGCGTCCCCTGCTCTACCAGTGCGTTGTGCGTGAGGTAGCTGTCTTGCGAAGTGCGCAGGAACCATTGCGACTTCGACGACTCAGCCCAATCAAATCGCACCGAGCTGATGTAATCGCGAAACGGAATGGGGACAGTCGCGGGAACGGCAATCGCAGGAACGCCGGTGATCAGGCCATCCGCCGCTAACTGCGCCAGCGCATCGAATTGCGTAACACTGGCTGGGCTGTATGCAATGCTAGCGTTCTCATGCACATTCTCGAAAGAAGTAAAGAAGAACACTTTGTTCTTCGCGATGGGCCCACCGAGCGTGCCCACGTAATTCTGCCGCGAGAAGGGCTGCTTGGGATTGGGCGCCGGATTCTCAATCGGGAAACGCGCATTGAGAGCGGCCGCGCGCTCGTAGAAAGCGCCATCGCCGTGCCATTCGTTGGTGCCACTCTTGGTGGTGATCACGACCGATCCAGCGGTGGTCCAGCCTGTGTCGGCATCCTCATTCGACGTGCGCACGGCAAATTCCCGTATGCCATCGGGCGAGAAATTCTGCAGAAAGCCGCCGATCCAATCGTCGGAGTTGTCGGCTCCGTCGACCGACAGTTCATTATTTAATCCCGAGCTCCCGCCCGTGGAAACGGCAGTGATGCGCGCCTTGGTGGGATCGGAGGGCTCGACCGGTTCGGTTCCAGGCACGAGATAAGCAATGTTGGCGAAACTGCGCGCCGGCAGCGGAAGAGACTCCAGATCCTGGCTGCCGACCACTCCTCCCCGAACTGCGCTCGCAGTGTCAATCGTCTCTTCCGTGATCGAAGAAGGATTGCTCTGAACGGTAACTGTCTCCCGCGTATGTTCCAACGTGAGCGTCACAGAGATGTCGCGCACCACACTGACAGCAACATCTACATTGGCGTTGGCTTGGGCAAAACCGTTGGCGGTAACTGTGACGCGATAACGACCGGGCAGCAGACCCTCTATGCGAAATTCTCCACGATCATTTGCTATCGACTCGCGAGTAGCGGAAGAGGCCACAGATTCAACCACAACCCGAGCGCCCGCCACACGCGCGGCGCTCGCATCTTGCACCTCGCCTCGCAGAGTGCCATTCGAATTCTGGGCAAGCAGCAGCGAAGGGACACAGACGAGTAGGAAAAGAAAGACCGATAGAGGCAGGATAACGGCGCGCACACGTAAACCTGATCGGCGAATTTTAGAGAGTCGAAATTTGTGGAACATTTGAAAAGCCATCCGGCGAATGTCAGGATTGCGACCGCTGCAAACTTGACCAGCGAGACTAACAAGACGCGCCAGCTACTACCAGCGATAGTGAGATCGAGTAGTCGCAGAGATTAACAACAGAGCAGCGAAGAACCATCAACCAACAGCATCCGAAAGATCGCTAGGGCTTTTCGCTCCAGCAATCTCAAGAAGCCCGGGAGCGAACTGTCCCAATATTTTACATTACGACCCTAAGCGAAGCGTCTAGTCGGTTTTGTCTCCGGTATCGTGGTCTACAATCTGAAAACGCAGAAAGTCCTGCACCGCATTCAGAACGTCGTGATTCTTCGTCGAAATCCGCACTCTTCCGCCTGCGGGCAGCTCCTCAAAGGAATAAGAAATTTCGGCCCTTCGCTCTTTCATTTCGGTGACACCGGGAGGAACTTGGCTGTGAACAAACATGGGCAAAGAGAAGTCACCATTCGAGAACATCGTGACAATATGGGCCAGATGCGACCGGATCGCCTGTACATTTTGAGTGTTGTTGCTGTCGTCGACAGTCACTTCAATCGCACCACCATCCGCCAAAAGACGGAAATGATGGGTTGTCTTATCGTGTGGAAACCCCATTGCGTCGTCGCCGTGTTTTTCGACGTCAGCCTGATGCTCCGCTTTCATGTGCTCTTTGTGCATAGGGCAGGACTGCATGTCTTGTGCTGCCAGTGGCACTCCGCAAAGTAGCAGAAAAATGAATATCGCTCTCATCATCTCCCCTTTCGAAATTGACGCGCCTTCATCTTCGAACCCTCGACGCTTCCGGCAAGCGAGTGCAGCAAGTTTGATCTCTGCCCCGGAGCCGTTTGCTTCATCCGTTGTTCCCAGTCGCCCAGAACCTGCCTCAAGTATCTCTGCGTCTGCCTCAGCGCTTCAATGCCCGCCGTAACGCTCGCCAGTTTTTCCTGCGCCAACTTGTACACGCGATGGCATGGAGCACCACCTGCGTCACGCGCCTTCAAGACGTCGGCCAGTTCGGCGAGAGTGAAGCCGATCCGCAGCGCCCTTTGCACCACGAATACTCTCTCCACTGCGTCCGCCGGATATACGCGGTACCCCGAGGCGGTCCGCGAGGCTCGCGGCAGAACGCCGATTCTTTCATAGTGACGAATCGTGTCGGGACTCACCCCCGCTGCTTTGGCAAGCCCACCGGAGTGAAGAATCGTGGCACCGTTTTTCACGATGTTAAGTATCAACCCTGGAATGCGTTCCAGAGTCAAGCAATTTTGCTGGGGAATTGGGGATGTTATTTCTTTCGCGAGGCACGGATGAGAGCGAGGAGGGATTAAATCGGGGTTCCTTATCGCGTGGCGGCCGCCGGAAGGATTTCTTCGACGTCGATCTTGGTAGGATAGTTTCCCGTATAGCAGGCCGAGCAGTAAGTGGTTTTCTCCCCGTCGGCGCAAGCTCTTTTCAGGCCCTCAAGCGAGAGATAGGCGAGTGAATCGGCGACGATGAAATCGCGAATCTCGTTGATCGTTTTATTGGCGGCGATCAGCTCTTTTTTCGACGGGGTATCCACACCATAGAAACAAGGCGAAATCGTCGGCGGGCAGGAAATTCGCATGTGAACTTCCTTCGCACCGGCGTTGCGAATCATGCGAACAATCTTCTTGCTGGTGGTTCCGCGCACAATGGAATCATCCACCAGAATCACGCGTTTGCCTTCGAGCAGGCCGTGAACCGCATTGAGCTTGAGTTTGACGCCGAAGTCGCGAACCGACTGTTGCGGCTCAATAAAAGTGCGCCCGATGTAGTGATTGCGAATGAGGCCCAGCCGAAACGGAATGCCGCTTTCGGCGGCGTATCCTATGGCCGCGGTATTACCGGAATCAGGAACGGGAACAACAACGTCGGCATCCACCGGAGCTTCGCGCGCTAACTGGCGTCCCATAGCGTCGCGGCTCTGATCGACCGAGCGGCCAAAGACCAAGCTATCAGGACGCGAAAAATAAACGTGCTCAAAAATGCAACTCGATTGTGCGGGAGACGGCGAATAAAAACGCGAGCTGATGCCCTCAGGGCCAACGATCACCAGCTCACCGGGCTTTACATCTCGCAAGTAAGTGGCGCCGAGCAAATCAAACGCGCAGGTTTCCGATGCAAAGACAATCGTATCTTTCTTATCGCTGGTCACGGCCGGAATGCGTCCCATGGCGAGCGGCCGAAATCCGCGTGGATCGCGAGCGGCAAAGATGCGATCGCGGCTGATCATCACCAGCGAAAATGCGCCTTCCACCCGTCGCAGGGCGTCGGCGATGGCGTCGGGCAGAGTCTGCTCGCGAGAGAGCGCAATCAGGTGAACCAGAACTTCGGTGTCGCTGTTCGTCTGAAAAATCGACCCCTGGCCCTCCAGCCTGGCGCGAATCGACGCGGCGTTAACCAGGTTGCCATTATGAGCGATCGCGATCGTGCCCTTGTTCGACTGCACCATGATGGGTTGCGCATTCAGCAAAGCCGAATCGCCGGCAGTCGAATAGCGCGTGTGTCCAATGGCAAGAACGCCGCGCATCGATGCCAGCACTTCGTGGCCAAAAATATCCGCGACCAGCCCCATCGACTTATGCTGGCGCAGGCGCTCGCCGTCGGAGGTAACGATGCCCGCCGATTCCTGTCCGCGATGCTGCAGCGCATGCAGTCCGAGATAGGCAAGTTTCTCCGCCTCAGGATGCGCGTGGATCGCAACCACGCCGCATTCATCGCGAAATTTATCGGAAGTTGGCATTTGCCACGCCTTTAGCTCTTAGCCAATTCAAAATCGTTCCAAGATCAGTTTGCAACAACGCTCGGTTCCGTCCGCAGGGCTTTTTCCAGCGCGCCTTCGTAAGCTTCTCGCAGTTCGCCTACGCTAGCCGAAATCGCCGGCTGACCATCCACTAAAATTTCAACCCTGTCCAATCCCGTTTCACCCAGCACATCGGCGAAAAGACCGTACTCCTCCGCTACTTGTTTGATTCGCGGAAGGTGGACCGGGTCACAGCTTATTACCACGCGGCTCGCGTCTTCCGCGAACAGCGGAAGCTCGAGCACTGCTTGCCGCTTTGGCAGGCTGACGGTTAATCCGACCCCAGCAGGCAGCGCAGATTCCACCAGCGCAACCGCCAGCCCGCCGTCCGCGCAATCGTGCGCCGATTCAACTAACCCCGCCTGAATCATAGCCACCAGAGCGCGTTGCAGCGTGGCCTCTTTTTCCAGATCCAGATCGGGCGGATAGCCCCACACCGCTCCGAGAATTTCTTTCGCATACTCTGACGACCCAAACTCCAGCTCGGCATCGACCCCGTCGCTCGCTTCGTTGGCGCGCAGCAGAACAATTTTTCTGCCCGCATGGGCAAAGTGCATCTTCGCCGCCTTGTGCACGTCTTCCAGAAGCCCCACGACCCCGATCACCGGAGTCGGATAAATTCCCTCGCCAAGCGTTTCGTTATAGAAACTCACATTGCCGCCGGTAATCGGCGTGTCCAGTTCTTCGCAAGCTTTCGTGATGCCATCAATCACCTGCGAAAACTGCCACATGATATGCGGCTTCTCAGGGTTACCGAAGTTGAGGCAGTTAGTAGCGCCGATCGGAGTCGCTCCCGCGCAAGCCACTTTTCGCGCCGCCTCGGCGACCGCATGCATCGCTCCAAGCCGCGGATCGAGATAGCACCAGCGGCCATTGCCATCGAGCGCCATGGCGAGGCCGCGCTTGGAGCCTTTGATGCGAATCACGCCAGCATCGCCCGCTCCGGGCGCTTCGACCGTGTTGGTCTGCACCATGTGGTCATATTGCTGCCACACCCAACGCTTCGAGCAAATGTTGGGGCTTGCGAGCAACCGCTTCAGTTGCGCGGTAAAGTCAATGCTATCGGCGAAGTGAACATGCTGGGGCTTCTCGCGATCGACGGGCGGCTCCCATCGCGCCAGCAGTCGCTTATAAACCGGCGCGTCATCAGTCAACGCAGCATTCGGAATTTCCGCAACAATCTTGCCATGCTCAAGCACGCGCATCTTCTCGTCGCGTGTGACCTGCCCGATCTCCACCGCATCCAGCCCCCACTTCTCAAAAACGCGGAAGACCTCTTCTTCGCGGCCCTTCTGCGCGACCAGCAACATGCGCTCCTGCGACTCGCTCAGCATGATCTCGTAAGGAGTCATGCCGGTCTCGCGTTGCGGCACGCGATCGAGTTCGATCTCGACTCCGGTGCCTCCGCGCGCGCCCATCTCGCAGGTCGAGCAAGTCAGCCCAGCCGCGCCCATGTCTTGAATGCCAACAATCGCGCCCGTTTGCATCGCTTCCAGACAAGCCTCTAGCAGCAGCTTTTCGAGGAACGGATCTCCCACCTGCACGTTCGGCCGCTTCGCTTCCGAGCCTTCTCTGAATTCTTCGCTCGCCATGGTGGCGCCGTGGATGCCGTCGCGCCCGGTCTTCGATCCGACATAGATTACGGGATTCCCTTCGCCCGACGCGCGTCCGTAAAAAATCTGATCACGCCGAACCAGGCCGAGCGCAAATGCATTTACCAGCGGATTGCCCGAATAACAAGGCTCGAATTTCACCTCGCCGCCAAGATTGGGCACTCCGAAACAATTGCCGTAAGAAGCAACGCCAGAAACGACGCCTTCCATCACAGAGTGATTCTTGTGAATCTCCGCTTGTGTGGCGTGCGCGCCACCGCCCGCGTTGGCGTAACTTGAGATCGGCCCAAAGCGCAGCGAATCCATAATCGCCACCGGCCGCGCGCCCATCGTGAATATATCGCGCAAAATTCCGCCGACTCCAGTAGCCGCACCCTGAAATGGTTCGATAAACGACGGATGATTGTGCGACTCTATTTTGAAGGCGCAAGCCCAGCCGTCGCCAATATCGACAATGCCGGCGTTTTCGCCCGGCCCCTGCACCACCAGTTTGCTGCGCGTCGGCAGCCTCTTCAAATGAATGCGCGAGGATTTATAGGAGCAGTGCTCGCTCCACATCACGCTGAAGATGCCAAGCTCTGTCCGCGTGGGCTCGCGTCCGCCCAGCAGTTCTTTAATTTTTTCGAATTCTTCCGGCGTGAGGCCGTGTTCCCGGATCATCTCCGGAGTAACGGCACTAATTGCGGAGGTGGCCATTGGGGAATCTCTATTGTCGCATCTCCACACACTGCCCCGTCTATACTGTCGCAGATGAAGTCTGTCATCGTTGGCACCGCCGGACACATCGACCACGGCAAGACGGCGCTCGTGAAAGCGCTGACCGGAATCGATGCCGACCGCCTCGAAGAAGAAAAGCGGCGCGGCATCACCATCGACATCGGCTTTGCCCACCTTGAACTGCCCACTCCCGATGGCAGCAAAATTCGCCTCGGCTTCATCGATGTCCCCGGCCACGAGCGCTTCGTTCGCAACATGCTGGCCGGCGTGGGCGGCATCGACCTGGTGCTGCTGGTCATCGCCGCCGATGAAGGGATTAAGCCGCAGACTCGCGAACACTTCGATATCTGCCGCCTGCTGGCAATTCGCCGCGGCCTCACCGTCCTCACAAAATCCGATGCCGTCGACGCGGAGACGCTCGAAGTCGTTAGGCTCGAAATCGAAGATTACGTGCGCGGATCATTTCTCGACGCAGCACAATCGCCGATAGTCGCGGTAAGTTCGTTGACAGGCGCCGGGCTGGATAATTTGAAATCCGCTCTCGTTCACGCGGCGTCGGATGTTGCCGCGAAAAATTCGGCCGCGCTGGCTCGCTTGCCAATCGATCGTGTTTTCACTATCAAGGGTTTCGGCACCGTCGTCACCGGCACGCTTATCTCCGGCACGATCCGCAAATCCGACGAAGAAGAACTGGAACTGTTTCCCGCCGGAAAACGCGTGCGGGTTCGCGGCGTGCAGGTTCACGGTGCCGCGGCGGAATCCGCTATCGCCGGCCAGCGCACCGCATTGAACATCGCAGGAGTTTCAACCGAAGATCTGGCGCGCGGCATGACGCTCGCCACCGCCGGCACTTTTCATTCCACGTTGCGGGTCGACGTGCTCCTCTCGCTTCTTCCCTCAGCGAAGCCGCTGAAAGACCGCGCCCGCGTCCACTTTCACGCGTACACGACAGAGACGATCGGCGAAGCACGCCTTTATGGGATCAAGCAGCTCAAACCCGGAGAGGAAGCCTACGCGCAACTGAGATTCGATGAGCCCATGCTCCTTCTGCCCGGAGATCGCTTCATCGTGCGGCAATTTTCGCCCGTGGTGACCATCGGCGGAGGCATCGTGCTCGATGCCTCGCCTCTGACTCGCAAGCAACGCGCGGAAGACGCAATCGCATTTCTTAAGATCATGCGCGATGGGTCTATCGACCAAATGCTGGCGGCGCGAGTCGGTAGGCACGGAACTATAGGCCTGCGCCTCGACGATATCGCCGGAGAAATGAATATCCGCCGGGCGGACGCGGAAAAACTGGCCGCAAAAGCCGGGCTGATCCACTTCAATCAGATACTGATTTCGCCCGCAGCATACGCGAAAGCAAAAGCTGATGTGGTTCAGTCTCTGAAAATATTTCAAGATGCCAATCCTCTTGTCGCCGGGATGAGCAAAGAAGAACTCCATGATCGGGCCAGCCTCGGCGCCGAGGTGTTCTACAACGTACTGGGAAAGTTGGAAGAAGAAGAGAAACTCGAAGTCGACGGCGAACTCGTGCATCTCTCCGGTCGCGGCGTGGTCATGAAAGATGACGAGGTCGAATCAAAGAAGATCATCGAGCACGCATTCGCTTCCGCAGGATTGAAGGTTCCGTCACTGAAAGAAGTGTTAACCGGGTTGAAGGTCGATAAACTTCGCGCGCAGAAAATTGTGACCCTGCTCTTGCGCGACAAAGTTCTGATCAAGATTTCAGAGGAACTGGTCTTTCACCAGAGCGTCCTTCTCGATCTGCGCCACAAAATCTCCGCTCTCAAAACTACCGTGCCAAAGATCGACGTCGCCCGCTTCAAAGATATGACCGGAGTCAGCCGCAAGTACGCGATCCCATTGCTCGAATATCTCGATCGCGAGCACGTGACGAGGCGCGTCGGCGATGAGCGAGTGATTCTCTAATTGCTGGCCGGCTAGATTTTTTCCTCCGGAAACTCCACTTCCAGCACCAGCGGCCCGGTGACGCGGTTGGTAAGATTCGCCAATCCAATGAGCAGGTGCAGGTCAACAATCTGTTCGTCGGAAAAATGTTTTTTGAGCTCCGCGAAGTCGGCATCGCTGGCGCCCTCGGGTGTGCGTGTTAGCTTTTCCGCATAGCGCAGAGCAGTCTGCTCGGCAGCGCCAAATCCAGAGTAGTTTCCCTCCTTCAAAGCTTTCATCTGTTCCGGCGTGAGTCCTACGCGCTTGGCACCCTGAATGTGGTGCTGCGTGCAGTAATGACAGCCATTGATCAGTGAGACTCGCAGATATACCGCCTCATAAAGCTTGCGCTCGAGTGAGCGCCCCACACTGGCATAGAATCCGAGAAAGTTACCCAGCATTGCCGGACGATGCGCCAGCGTTTTCTGAATGTTGCCGGGTTTGCCTTTCAATTTGACATCGTAAATTTCCTTGACCTCAGCATTGGCTTGCGCAGGTTCAATCAAACTAATTCTGGCCATACGCCCCCCCTTCAAATTGCGCCTTTATAATAAACGCAGAAGAATCTCATGCGCCTCCAATGCTGACAATTCGCGACGCCACCATCGCCGACGCCGCCTTGATTAGACGATTGATCTGGGAACTCGCAGAGTTTGAAAGAGAACCCGATGCGGTTCGCACAACCGAAGCCGACATCGCGCGCGACGGCTTCGGCGCGAATCCTGAGTTCCGGGCCTTGATTGCCGAGTGGGACGGGCAACCCGCTGGCTTTGCGCTCTTCTTTAGCTACTACTCCACTTGGCGGGGCGCGGGATTTTATCTGGAGGATCTATTTATCCGTCCCGAGTTTCGCGGACATGGAATCGGCACGGCACTCTTTGCGCGAGTTGCCCGTACCGCGGAGGACGAAAATCGCAGATTTATCAAATGGGCCGTGTTGGATTGGAATCGGCGCGCCATCGAAATGTACCAGGCGCTGGGGAGCGAGTTTCTCGATGGATGGCGAGACGTTCTCCTAAGCGGCGACAGTTTGCGAAAATTGGCGGAGAAAGATTCTTGACGCGAGATTCTTGACGCGAGATTTTTGAGGAAACATTCTCGACGAAAGTTTTTGAGGAAAGACTTCTGAAGCAAGTTCGCATCATCGGAGCGGGCCTCGCAGGATCCGAGGCGGCGTGGCAGTGCGCTCGCCGCGGCATTGCTGTCGAATTATTCGAAATGCGGCCAGGGCGCAAGACTCCTGCCCACCAGACAGAAGATTTCGCGGAACTGGTCTGCTCGAATTCGCTGAAGTCGGAAAGCGAGAACACGGCGCCCTGGCTGCTGAAAGAAGAGATGCGGCGAGCGGGATCTTTGCTGCTTGGGCTCGCACGGGAGGCGTCGGTTCCCGCCGGCCACGCTCTGGCCGTGGATCGCGCGGAGTTTTCCCGAAAAGTGACGGAGGCGATTTCGCGCGATCCACTGATTACGATTCGACGCGAAGAAGTCACGCACATCGACAACGCTCAGCTCACCATTATCGCCACCGGCCCGCTGACCTCGGATGCGCTATCACAGGAAATTGTGCGCTTGAGTTCTACCAACGATCTTCCGCGGGCGGGGGCGCCCGCGCCACAAACCAACCTTTATTTTTACGATTCGATCAGCCCTATCGTTGAGGCCGACTCGATCGATATGAGTAAGGTATATCTGGCGGCGCGCTACGACAAAGGATCGGCCGACTACATTAATTGTCCGATGTCCAAAGAAGATTACGACCGATTTTATGATGCCCTTCTCGCCGCACAATCGGTGGAACAAAAAGATTGGGAAAAACTAAACTACTTTGAGAGTTGTCTGCCGATCGAAGAGATCGCGCGGCGCGGCCGCGATACGCTGCGCTTCGGGCCGATGAAGCCGGTCGGCCTCCTCGACCCTCGCACCGGCAGAATGCCTTATGCCGTCGTGCAATTGCGGCAGGAAAATCTGCGCGCCGATTCTTACAACCTGGTCGGCTTTCAAAATCATCTGAAATTCGGCGAGCAGGCACGCGTGCTGAGCCTGATCCCTGGCCTCGAAAGCGCGCGGTTCCTGCGCTACGGACAGATTCATCGCAACACGTATATCAATTCGCCGGCGCTCCTGAATCTGACTTTGCAGATGAAAGCGCACTCCAATGTTCTCTTCGCGGGACAGATTTGCGGAGTCGAAGGCTATGTGGAATCGATTGCAACCGGCCTGATCGCGGGGATGAATGCGACCGCTCTCGCCACCGGCAGCGAACCAGCGCCTCCTCCGCGAGCCACAGCATTTGGGTCGCTCGTCCACTACATCACGCGGGCGGAGAGCAAGAACTTTCAGCCCGCGAATATCACCTTCGACCTGCTTCCACCTCTTGATCGCAAGATTCGCGATCGCAAAGAGCGCCATCGACTTCAATGTGAACTTGCTCTGCGCGATTTTGAAGAATGGCTCGTCCGCGCCACAGCACAGCCAACTCCCGTCGCTACGTAAGTTGCCGATTCTCCGAACGAGCAGGCGAGAACACTCATGAGTCCACCGCAGGCTAGCCGCGGCAATGCGCGTCGCCGCAACAGATTCCGTCTCCCTTGCCGGAACCAAACCTCTCTCTTTCTCGTATTTCTAGACAGCCCGCTCCGCTTTCATTTGGCGGCGAGCCGCGTCGAACCATCACATGTCATTTCGCGATCTCATTCAGGACGTCTTCCGAACTCTCTGGGCGCACCGCGTCCGCACCCTGCTGACCATGTTCGGCATCGCCTGGGGAGTAGTCTCGATCGTCCTGATGGTCGCCGCCGGCGAGGGCCTTCGCGTCGGCCAAGCCAAGCAGGCCGAAACGCTCGGCCGCGATCTGATGATCGTCTTCCACGGTCGCACCAGCCTGCAAGCGGGTGGCACGCGCGCCGGCCGCCTCGTGCATTGGGTCGATTCCGATATCCCTCATCTTCAGGAAGAGGCGCCCGATTGCCAATATGCGATCCCTGAACTCGAACAGAACACCGTGCGTTCGCACACCGCTTTTAATGCGGCCGCGTTTACCGTGACCGGCTCAACGCCCGAGTTCGCGGAGATTCGCAGCCTGGGCGTCAGCGAGGGCCGATTCTACGATCAGGATGACATCAACGAAGCCCGCCGCGTCGCTTTCCTCGGCTCCGATGCGAAGAAACAATTATTCGCTGGCCGCTCAGCGGTCGGAGAGTTTGTTTATCTTAACGACATTCCTTTCACCGTCGTCGGCGTGATGTCGTCAAAAAAACAGGACTCGAGTTACGACGGCTGGGACGTTAACAAAATTTTCGTTCCTTTCTCTGCCATGAGGCGCGATTTCCCAGATAAGCCGCCAGGCACACCTTACACCTTCGATCAGTTGCTGGTAGTTCCGCGCTCGGTAGAAACTCACGAAGCTTGCAAGGGAGAAGTGCGCTCCGTTCTGGCCCGGCTGCACAATTACGATCCTCACGACAAAGAAGCCTGCCCCATTTGGGACACAATTCAGGAAGCGCAAGCCTTTCGCACCATGACCGACGGCATGAAATATTTTCTCGGCGCCGTCGGCATCGTGACGCTTTTTCTCGGCGGTCTTGGCGTCATGAATGTCATGCTGGTCGCGGTTCGCGAGCGCACCCGCGAGATCGGAGTTCGCAAAGCCATCGGCGCTCCCGCGAACAGCATCCTGCGCCAATTCTTTTTGGAGGCATTGATCGTCGCGCTCATCAGCGGTGGCACGGGCCTCATCATTGCCTTTGGTCTCTGCGCGTTAGTCGACATGCTGCCAATGCCCGACTTCTTCGCCGGTTTGTTGCCCACCTGGCAGACGGGAACTTTAGCGCTCGCCATTCTCGGGACCATCGCGATCTTATCGGCTCTCTATCCCGCGCGCCGCGCCGCCGCTATCGATCCCATCGAAGCCCTGCGCCACGAGGCCGGTGGCTAGAATGATTTACCAAATCCTCAGCGAAGCCTGGACCGCGTTGCGGCGTAACCCTACTCGCAGCGCGCTCACCATGCTCGGCATCGTCTGGGGAATCGTCACCGTCACGCTGTTGATCGCCTACGGCGGCAGCTTTCGCGAAATTCTAGTCAGCGGCTTCAATGCCTTCGGCAAGGGCGCCGTCATCTGCTGGCCACAACAAACCAGTGAACAGCCCGGCGGCCAGCGCGCCGGAAAGAAAGTCGTCCTTGAGCAAGCCGACATCGACATGATCAAGGAGACGGCCAACTACGTGCGCCACGCCTGTCTCGAGACAGTGCGCCGTCCTGGCATCGCCTATGGCGATCGCATGGTCGGAACTGCGGCCGTCCGCGGCGTTTGCCCGGAATACGGTGACATGCGCAACGAACAACCGTCCGAAGGCCGATGGATCAACTCGCTCGACGAGCTTGAAAGGCGCCGCGTCGTCTTCCTCGGAGCGCGCGTCCGCGAACAATTATTCGGCGGACGCCCCGCCGTAGGCGAGACCGTGACCATCGGCGGCGTGCGTTTCACAGTGATCGGCACCATGGATCGCAAAATTCAATTGAGCAATTATTTTTCCAGTGACGACGAGTCGACGTGGATTCCCTACTCCGCAGCGAACGACCTTTGGAACGCGAAATACGGCGACGTGCTGGTCTTTGAGCCGATCGCGCCGCAATTCGAGGCGCGCGCGGAGGCTCAGGTGCTCGCCGCCATTGCCACGCGTCAGCAGTTTTCGCCCAACGACAAGAAGGCCATTCAAATGTTTGGCCGCGAAGAATTCCGACCCGTCATCAATGGCATCACCATCGGCCTGCAAGTGTTGCTGATATTTATCGGAATCCTCACGCTCGGAATCGGTGGCGTCGGCGTGATGAACATCATGCTCGTTTCGGTCGATGAGCGCATAAAAGAAATCGGCTTGCGCCGCGCCCTCGGAGCGCGGAAGTGGCACATCAAGGCGCAATTTCTTGCGGAAACACTCTTTATTATGCTGCTCGGGGGCGCGATTGGAATTCTGGTTTCCTACGGAGTCGCCGCCGGCGTGGGCACGCTGCCGCTGATGGGCCCGCTCTTCGAAGATACTTCCGGAAAGGCCGACATCCACCTCAGGATCTCACTCTTCATCGTCATGATTTCAACGGCGGTCTTGCTCATCGTGGGCGTGTTGAGCGCCCTCATTCCCGCATCACGCGCGGCTAACCTCGATCCGGTCGACGCGCTTCGCTACGAATAATCTGGAGCGAGTATTCGGCCCGCCATTCACCATTGACGCGGCAACTCCGTCCGCGATACCTTGGCGGCGTTGGTTCGAGGTCATCCAGTGCCTGTTTCCGCGGTTGATTGCGTACAGCCCGCTTTGCAACACACGCGAGAGCAACTCTTCACGCGGTTTCAATTCGGGCAATGGTCTCGCCTCGCTCTGGTTGGAATTCTTGCGATCGAACTGCACGTTGGCGGATGCAACTTCGGCAACTTCAACGGCAACTGGCCTCACATTCCGCACAAAAATCCTCGCGCATGGCTGCCCACGTCAAGTCTCGCTCTCGATTGGCCTCTCTTTAATCCTCCTCACATACCCGAACACATCGGCCCCATCATCGGATTGATCCTGCTCGGAATCGCCGCCGCCATAGCTGTGGGATTCATCTTCCTCTACATCAACAGTGTCTTCCGCTTTATCCTCTTCGATTCCGTTCTACGCCGGCACTGTTCGATCAGCGAGGGATGGAGAAGATTTCATCGCGCCGGCGTTCGCTTTTTTCTGTGGCAGCTTGTCTTTCAATTTGTCGTTTGGCTGTTTCTGATTTTTCTGATCGGCGTGCCGCTGGCCGTGGCGTTGGCCGCTGGCTGGCTGACAAATCCGCGCTCGCACATAGGGCCGCTGGCTCTCACTGTGATTCTCTTTCTCAGCCTGTTCGCACTCGTTATATTGCTAAGCGTCGTGGTTCAAGTGCTGGCGAAGGATTTCCTCGTACCGCTGATGGCTCTCGAGAATCTCGATTTTGCCGACGGCTGGCACCGTTTGCTGGCAATGATGGGCCGAGAAAAGGGACGATTCACCGTCTACCTGCTGCTCAAATTAGTGCTGTCGATTGCGGCGGCCATTATTTTCAGCATTATCGCAATCGTACCGATCCTGTTTGTTGTCGTGCCTGGCGTAGTTGCTGTTCTGGCCGGCAAAGCCGCAGGGGTGGGATTGAGCGTTACCACAATCAGCCTGCTCATCATTCTGGGAACATCGCTCGCGCTGCTCTTGCTATATCTGATTGCGCTGGTTTGCGTGCCCGCTACTGTCTTTTTCCCTGCGTATGCGCTGCACTTTTTTGCTGCGCGCTATCCAACTCTCGACGCGCTGCTCAATCCCGCGCCCACGCCGCCAGCTCCGATATTGCCGCCGCCGGTGCCAGAGTCTCCTTCGCCTTTCGAAGCCCCGCCCCTGCCGCCATCGGTGGAACCGATCGGCTAATACTCTGCGTTGTCATCCTGAGCATCGACTGTCATCCTGAGCGCAGCGAAGGACCTATGTATTAGATTTCGCGAGGAGGCCCGGACCTACTTTAGGGCATTAATATACTTGACTGACAGACCGTTCCATGTTAACTTTTAAGCATGGAAAGCCCAAAAACACTTCAGCAGGCGATTCAATACTTCAGCAATTTCGAGAACTGCCAGCAGTTCATGATTGCAAACCGCTGGGCAGACGGCAAGGTGCGCTGCCCGCAGTGCGACTCTCTCGAAGTGAAGTATCTTCCCAATGCGCGCCTGTACAAGTGCTATCAGAACCATCCGCGCCAGAAATTCTCGCTCAAGGTTGGAACCGTGTTCGAGGATTCCCCGATCCCCCTAGAAAAGTGGCTCCCCGCCGTGTGGCTGATCGTGAGCTGCAAGAATGGCATTAGCTCTTACGAAGTGGCCAGCGCTATCGGCGTCACTCAGAAGTCGGCATGGTTCATGATGCACCGGATTCGCAAAGCTATGCACTCCGGTTCTTTCCAGAAGCTAGGCGGAAACGGCGGCGAAATTGAAGCGGACGAAACTTTCATCGGCGGCAAGGCGCGGAACATGCACTTGAGCAAACGACAGCGCCGGATCACCGGAACTGGCGGCAAGGATAAAACCGCAGTCATGGGCATCCTTGAGCGCGGCGGCGAAGTTCGCACCGTGGTAGTAGGGAGCCGTCGCAAGCAGGTTCTGCAAGGCGAAGTGAAAAAGCATGTGGAAGCGGGAGCCGCGCTGTACACCGATGCGCTACTCTCCTATGACGGCCTTGCTGGCGACTACGCGCATCAGGTGATTGATCACGCCGCGAAATACGTAGATGGCCGCGTGCACACAAATGGCCTTGAGAATTTCTGGTCGCTCTTGAAGCGCGGCATCTCGGGAACCTACGTGAGCGTGGAACCGTTCCACTTATTCCGCTACTTGGACGAGCAGACCTTCCGTTACAACAACCGCAAAGACATGGACAATGCGGATCGTTTCCAGTTGGCCCTCTCGCAAATTGTTGGGAAGCGTCTGACCTATGCGGAGGTGACTGGCAAGGTGGGTGAAACGGCTTTCTAATCCTTTACGCGGGAAGCGCGGGAAGCGGAAGTCCGCTTAGACTTCTGCGCCTTTGCTCTTTTCTCGGCGTCAAGCTTGGCCTTGATCTCCGAATGGGGAACGGCCAAAAGACGCTTCATAAAATTCGTGAACTTGCCGAAATCGCCCTCAACATTCTTTGCGGGATTGGCGGGGCGAGTTGGCTTTTGGGACACGTCCACCTTCTCTTTGTAGGGAGAAGGGTAGTTCTACGTGTGCCAAAAGTCAACCGATGCCCCGTACTGATATTTTCAGTTTCTATAAGCCGGAAGATTTCGATGCTTCTGGAGGAGAAACAATGGAATTCCGTCTGATTTATCAAGGGCCGCTGCCGTCCGAAAAATGTGAGGATAAATTGGTCGTGGGAAGCGGTGGCTACGGGAGGGCCAAAGACAAGCATCGATTAAGAAAGCATTTTCATTTGCAGTTGCGCGAACTCTGGAGGCAGCACCCCGACTTAAGGGAGCAATCTGAGCAGCGGTATGCAGTATATAAAACACCAAGCAACCAAGTAAGCGCATCGGGAGCAGGAGTAAGACAAATAGAAGTAGTTCCTAGTGGACATCCAAATGCTAAGACATGGTTGGAGCATATAGCAGACAGCCATATCCGATGCAACGGTAATCGTTTCGTCCCGCTCATCAGTGAAGCGGGTGGTTTCACTTGTGCTCTCGATATTCTTTTCCTGCGAAGAGACAATCCGGGGAATCTAATAAACAACCTGGGCGACATCGACAACCGCATCAAGGTTCTGTTCGACGGACTCAGGCTGCCGCGAGATGTCAAAGAGCTCGGAGGGTTGCCGATAGGCAAAGACGAGGACCCATTTTTTTGTCTGCTGGAAGACGACAAGCTCATCACCAGCGTCACTGTGACTACAGACCGTCTGATTATTCCGCAAAGAACTGACGAGGATATTGCTGACGTTTTGCTAGTCATTCACGTAACGATGGTGAATCCATCCGCCGTGTTTGCGGGGAACCGTCTCGTGTGATCTAACGTCACGGTTGCTTGTTCATCCGCTTTTCATCCAGATGGCGTTCCTCTTCGAGAATGTTTGCTTGCCGCTGCGCTGCTTGCCTTGGGTACTTCAGCGCCCATTCCTGCTCAGCGGCAGCCTTGCGCTCCTTGCAGCCCTCTAGCGGTATCTCGCATCCGATGGGATAGCGCTTGCACTCCTCCGTTTCGTAGGGCTTGCGACACGCTTCGTCTTTTCTGTCGATTTCAGTGAGCGCGAAGATCGCAACGGCATCCTCTTGTTTTCGGAGATGCCTGTTGTACAGATAGGCGAGAGTCCCGATCAGCGCCAGCGCGAGGGTCACCACGATCACATAGAGCTTCATTTTCAGACCATCTTAATCAGGAAACGCAACCTCGACTTTTTCTCCCCGCCAACAGAAGCGATTGTGCCCCCCGGTTCCGGGAAACGTGAACCAAATCGATGCCGAGCTGAAGTCTATCTTTATTTTCTCGCCAGCATTGGCAATGTTATCTGTAAACTCCAGCGGTACGAACTGCCAAAGCTTCATTTCTCCCACGTTCCCACGATCAAGCGTAAAGGGCGAGTTCACGATTTGAGGACATTGCGAGAATGGCCGATTGTCGGACGAAGGCAATTCTATCCTTCCGAGTGGTGTCGGTGCGGCTCTCCTCGCATAAGTAGGGTACGTGACGTTGCCTTCGACTTTCTCTGTCGTGATTTTGAATAGTGACGCATTAACTAACCTGAAAGTCACTTCGATACATGGGGCAATCGTATCTTTGTTCAATTTCGCGCTTGTCCCGCACAGGATCAGCCTCTTGTTCATGTCAGCCGAATCCTCATCAGCTAGCTTGTCGAGCCAGCTTGGCTCTGATTTGCGAGTTTCAGGCTTGGGGTTATGAAGTCTTGCAGTCCGAAAATTGAAGATGGCAGAGACAACCAACCCAGCGACGATACCCAGTGGCAACAGGAACCAAGGCCAATGTAGGTGAGTGATGGCCGGGCCCTGCGATATCAGCACAAGGGTGAGTATGATCAAAATGACAGTACCAATCGCAGTTATCCGTTCCCACATCGCAGCACGCTCGCCTTTTATCGGGATGCGCTCTGTGGTAGATTCTCTGTGGACGGAGTCCACGAAGCGCTATCCCGCGTTTTTGTCTGACTTTTGAATTGGCCCGTTGACGCGGGCCTTTTCAATTTGTTGCCCTATGCAGCCAGCAGTTCTTTCAACGCTTCAACTCTTCCTTCAAGGCGGCGTTCTGCTTCTCAATCAGCGTGGGGAGTTCGTCGATTAGCTTGTCGCACTGAACTCTATGTTTGGGCCCTAGTTCTCCCGCATCCGCACAAGCCTTTCTCGTCTCCGGTGTCTGGTAGGCAGGCAGTTCTGACAGCGTTTTACACGCAGTCTCCTGCATGGCCTCATTCACGCACACTTCATAGGTCGTGCGGTCAAGCTCAAGATGCGCTAATTGACTATCAGTCTTGCCGAATCTGGTAAACCGACTAGTGTAGTAGGCGTCAGCTTCAGCGTCCTTTTCCTTTTCTGTTGCCTCATCCCAAGTCTTAGCCAGATCGTATCCATGCTTGGATTCTTGAGAGATAACGGGTTGGGGAGTTCCGGAAGCTACCGGCTGAGAAGCCTGCTTCGAGCAGGCGGTCAGAACGGATAGAAGCAGAACCGCGAACAGGATTTTCCTCATATTCCTTTCTGTACAAATATCATCGCAGCCCGATTCTTTTCTTGGCTTCAGCAATAGCAATCTCAGCTACCACACTGAGTGCAACGCTCGGCAGTCCTTTTAGCCGTTCCTTTACGCTGCTCCAAATGCCAGAATCGCGGATAGTGTCAACAAACTCGTGGCCTTTCCATGTCAGTTTAGAAATAACTGGATTGGGGTTGCTGTCCGGGCTCCCCGCAACGAAGCCTGCCTCGAACAAGAGATCGACATGGTAGTTGAGTTCCTCCTGCGAGTACTCTCCAAGGCCATCTGCCGGAGTGAAGACATAGTGGTGACTGCCGTCTAGTTTGGGGTCGGCTGCTACTTTGAGCAACATATCCCGAATCAAATCCATGTTGCGTTCCACTTCTAATCTCCTCTTCACAGGGCCGACTAATTG
Source organism: Acidobacteriaceae bacterium (assembly GCA_003132405.1). GTDB lineage: Bacteria > Acidobacteriota > Terriglobia > Terriglobales > Acidobacteriaceae > Acidiflorens. The sequence goes on from PKXQ01000138.1 coordinate 46,738, forward strand.
CATGTGGGCAAACCTCCGGTATATGATTTGGATGGTTGCCCAACAACCGACACTCCTGAAGGGGGTCAGACCGTGAATCTGGCCCTGAAGCTCATCCTAGCAGGTTGTGTCAGGCAAGTATATTAATACCTACTTTAGCCCCGCGCTGAGCTTGTGTCCCCAACTAAAGCGCCGCCCGATAATGCACTTCACAATCAAATGATCGGCTGAGTTCGTAACATCCACGCCCGCGCCAAAATTAATCTCCCAATCCGGCGAAACGTTAAGGTCGATCACTGGAAAAATCTGCTGCGACTGCTGCGAAATAGGATCGAATTCTGTGACCGGCCCAAGCGCCCCGTAGTACTCAAAGCCGCCCGTAATTTTGCTGGTGAAGTCATAACTAACCTTGACATTCGGAGAAAACTCCCACCCCTTGCCCGTGTTTAGACCATGCAGCGACCGGTCAAACGCCGGATTGAAAGCGAAATACCAGCGTCCAAGTTGCTTGTCGATGATGGGACGAAGTTCATAATCCCAACTGTCCTCCGCAAACTTCCGCCGCTGATAGCCAATTTCCTGCGAGATGCTCACGCCCACTGGCCAATGCCACGACTCAGGAGCCGTAAATCGCGGACGAATATGATCGCCCACCCAATCCCACCCATCGCCATTCTGAATGCTGGTGAATACATAAAAGCCAGTCTCAAACCAATTAGTCCATCCCTGCGTGATCTCGAGAGTCTCGTGCTCGGCGTGATTCGTAGGCGCAACACCGTTGATCACTTGCTTCGACCCGTCAACAGTAAAGTTAGAATGAATCTCCACCATGGTGGAACCCTTCGGGACGAGTTCGGCCGAGTAGACCTGGATTTCGTAGTTATCCTGTGCGTGCGCCAGCAGAACGAACAAGAAAAAATTGAGCGCGAGAAAAAGGGTACTAACCACGCCTCGCCAGAAATGTTCCGATGCATTCCGCATGAACATCCGATTCTAGAGCAATTCGTGACTTGTCGTAGAAGCGGGGAACGGGTAGGGCGCGGCAATCGCGCCGCTGCGAACTGCAACCGATGGCTCCTGGTTCTTGGACTTGCTTTGAAAGGGCGCGGCTTCAGCCGCGCCGTTAGAAGCTGGAATGGATGCGGCTTTCGCCGCTGAGGCCCCAACCATATTCCGTCACGAAATAACTCACGTTACGTCGACGCGAGAACTGGAGACAAACGATCTGGAACTCTCCCCATCATTCAGGTGTCCAATCATTCAAGACACGCGCGTGCCGATTCTCGTTGATGAAGGAAGGAAACCCAAATGGGATTCTCGGCAGGCAGTGGTCCGTTTTCGACTGGCCCAAAGATGAACGTCACTCCGCTGATCGACGTTCTCTTGGTGCTCCTTATTGTTTTCATGCTGGTGGTGATCGAACAGAAGCCAGTAGGTTTGCAGACAGAGATTCCGCAGCAACCCAATCCGAATGATCGTACGCTTCCCCCGCCCCAAGCGACAATCGTAATTCGAGTACATCATATGAAGCCGGGAGGGAAGCATCTTGATGCGAAAGATTCCCAGGGCGAACTCCCGCAAATGGAGCATCCGCAAGTGATGGTCAACGAAGAAGCCGTCGACTGGGATCATTTGCGCGACCGCCTGCGCGACATCTTCGCCATCCGCGTAGAGCGCATAGTCTACGTCGAAGCCGACGACGACATCGATTTCCAGGACGTGGTCGATGTAATCGCAATAGCCCGAATCGCCGGCGTCAACCGCGTGGGGTTGCTCTCTCAGGATGGAAAGCATTTGCCGATGGCGGGGTAGGAGTCATCCCATGAGTCGCGGAAGCACTATAAACCTCTGCGCCACTACGTTATCAATTCGCCTGAGTCAAGTCGCAACATAAATGATTTACAGCCACCGGGGGGATCCCACTCTCCTTCGCCCTTTATCAATTTGTCGTCGACCCCAGTGACGATTACTCCGTCCAAGGCGAGGTTCGGAGTTCGCCATATCACTTCGCCTTCGGTAGACAGCCGCAGCAGGCCCGTACCCGAGGCAGCCAGAAAATATTCCGAGGCAGAATAGAAGGCGGCGAAATAACTATTCAAAGCAATTATCGAGCCCGACCGCAGCCCTGGATCGATGACGTAAATCGCATCACCAAAGCCCACAAACACTAGATTGCCCCGAAGTAATGCGTCTTTAAAGGGAACCGATTCACACTCCTCATAAAGATCGACGCGCAGAATTGGGCGACCATTATCAGTAATAGCGATAAACAAGTCGGCGGTTCCAAATCCGCTCGGAAGTTTTCCAAGTTGCAGAGGAGGCATCGAGGTCCAAGGGAACTGGATTGCGGATTGGTGGCTGACACCTAACACGAACATCCTCCGAAAATCTTTATCGATTACTACTCTCACGCCCGGTTCTTAATCCAAATAGGCGATCCCACAAACCCGAACACCGCGCGAATTTGATTCTCCAAAAACCGCAGGTAAGAAAAATGCAGCTTCACCGGACGATCAGTAAAGAGCACGAACGTCGGCGGAGCCACTCCCGCCTGCGTCATGTACTTGATCTTCACCCGCTTGCTCACCGGAACCGACGCGCGGTCGAAGTCAACCGTCCGCAGAAAGCGATTCATCTCTCCGGTCGTGACCCGCTTGCGCCGCTCGGCGGCGACCTTCTCGATTAGCGGAAGAATCTTTTCCGTTCCCTTGCCGGTGTGCGCGGAAAGAAATAGCACCGGAGCGTAGCTTAGAAATTTCAATCCATAGCGCAGCCGCTCTTCGTAAAGCGCGCGATCTTGCGGACGCTTCGCATCCTGAATGCGCGCCGTCCGAGACTGGCTGATGGCGCGCTTCTCGCCGCTCGCCACGAGATCCCATTTATTGACCAGGATAATCACCGAGCGCCCACTCTCATGCGCGTAGCCTGCGATGTTGGCGTCGAGCCCGCTCGCGCCTTCCGTAGCGTCGACCATAAAGAGCACGATGTCCGCGTCCTCGATATTTTTCCGCGCCATGACCACCGAAAGCTTCTCCGCCATCAGCCGCGTCTTGCCCTTGCGCCGAATGCCCGCCGTATCAATAAAGCGAATTTTGCGCCCCTTGTATTGGATGACCTCATCGATGGAATCGCGTGTCGTGCCGGCGACGGGCGAGACAATAGCACGATCTTTTCCCGTAAGCCGGTTCAACAACGTAGACTTGCCGACGTTCGGATGCCCGATGATAGCCACTTTGATTTCATGCGGCTCCTCGGCAGCGGGCAACTCTTCGCTCTCGCCTTCCTCCGTGACCTCTGCGTGCTCTGCGGTTGTCTTTGCACTCGCCGGAAGGACCTTGAGTGTGGCGTCCAGCAGATCGTCGATCCCGCGCCCGTGCTCCGCCGAAATCGGGAAAATATTCCGCATCCCAAGCGAATGAAATTCACCGAGCAGCGAATCCTGTTTATCAGAGTCCATCTTGTTGACGGCGAGAAACAGCGGCTTGCCGGTGCGCGCCAGCAGTCTCGCTAATTCGCGATCTGGGCCAGCGATCTCGGTGCGAGCGTCGACAACCATGATGATCGCCGCCGCCTCTTCGAGCGCAACCTTCGCCTGCCGGAAAATCTCCGAGGGGATGAAATCTTTATCTTCGGGAACAATTCCGCCCGTATCCACCACGCGAAACTCGTGTCCCAGCCATTCGACCTCGCCATAAAGACGATCACGCGTGATGCCCGGTTCGTCGCCAACGATGGCGCGACGCGATCCCGTCAGATGGTTAAACAGCGTCGATTTGCCAACGTTGGGCCGCCCAACAATGGCGACGAGAGGAGCTGGCTTTTTCTTGCTCAAGGTTTGCTTGGGAATAGTCGGAGATGAGTTGCGCTACGCATCCCGTTATTATAGAGACTCCGTGCCCTCTTCATCCCATCCCGTGTCTCATCCCGCGACCGGGGCTGCTGGATTTTCGCTCTATCAGTTCTTTTCGCCGGGTGGCGTGCTCTCAAAAACTCATCCCGCCTACGAGTTTCGCCGCGGACAATTGCAAATGGCGCAGGCCGTCGAAGAGGCGCTCGAAGAAAAGCGCCACTTGATCGTCGAAGCCGGCACCGGGACCGGCAAGACGCTCGCATATCTCCTGCCCGTGATCCGCTCCGGCAAGCGCGTCATCATCTCGACCGGCACGAAGAATTTGCAGGAGCAGCTTTTTCACAAAGACATTCCGTTTCTCGAGCAGGCGCTTTTCCCAGACGGCAAAAGCAAGCTCAACGTCTGCTACATGAAGGGCCGCAATAATTATCTGTGCCGCAAGAAACTCTACGATCTCACTAGTAATCCCGTTCTGAGCGGACTCGAAGAGATCGAACATTTCTCCGAAATCTCGCGCTGGGAAAAGCTCACGCAAATCGGCGACCGCGCTGAATTGGCCGCCGTGCCCGAGACCAGCGTTCTCTGGCACAAACTGGACGCCCGCTCTGACGCCTGCACGGGCCAGAAGTGCAGCGAGTTTGAGCGTTGCTTCATCACCGAAATGCGGCGTCGCGCGGCGGAGAGCGACATCGTCATCGTCAACCATCATCTTTTTTTCGCCGATTTGACGATCAAGCAGCAGTCCGACTACGCGCCTGACGCGGGCATTCTGCCGGAAGTCGGCGCCGTGATTTTTGACGAAGCCCACGAACTAGAAGACGTGGCCAGCAACTACTTCGGAGTGACCCTTAGCAACGCGCGCATCGACGAACTCGCCCGCGACGTCGAGCAATCGCTCACGCGCAATCGCATGTATTCGGCCGGAATATCAGGAGCGCTCGCCAGCCTGCACGATCACGCCGTGCTGTTTTTTTCGCTGCTGCCTATAGGAAACGGCCGCTTTGCCTTCGAGAATCGCCGCGATTTTTTGGAAGAAAATGGCGAAGAATACGACGCATTGCGCACTTCGCTACAGCGCCTCGATTCCGAATTGCAGCAACTGCCAGAGAAGCCCGAGGAAATATTTGCTTTCTCCCGGCGCGCCGAAGAGATGAACTTTCAATTGCACTTCCTGATGGAGGAAGAAAATCCGAATACTGTCTTCTGGATTGAGCGGCGCGGCGGGCGCGGTGCCGGCGGTCGAGATCGCCATACCGTATTTCTGCAAGCGACGCCGATTGATGTGGCGCCAATTCTGAAGTTGTCTCTATTCGACAAACTCGATTGCGCGGTGTTGACTTCGGCTACGTTAGCCGTCGGCGGAGGATTCGACTACATGCGCCAGCGCTTGGGCCTGGAGCACACCCGCGAATTGCTTTTGCCCTCGCATTTCGATTACGAGAGCCAGGCGCTCCTCTACGTGCCGCCCGATCTTCCCGATCCGCGCACACCCGAATTCGCCGCGCTCGCGGCGGAGCGCATACGGCAACTGCTCGAGATCACGCGCGGCCGCGCCTTTGTTCTCTTCACCAGCTTTGCACAGATGAAAGATGTTTATGAGCGCCTGTGCTCACGGCTTCCCTATCGTTTGTTTTTGCAAGGCGAGGCGCCAAAGAACGCACTGCTCGAAGAGTTCCGCCTCACGCCGAACGCCGTTTTATTCGGCACCTCATCATTTTGGCAGGGCGTCGACGTCCAGGGAGAACAATTGAGCTGCGTGATCATCGACCGCTTGCCCTTCGCCGTACCGAGCGATCCGGTCGTAGCGGCGCGCGTAAAAGCGATCGACGCAGGAGGCGGCAATGCTTTCTTCGACTATCAAGTGCCGAGCGCAGTGATCACACTGAAGCAAGGTTTTGGAAGATTGATTCGATCCCTGCACGACCGTGGCTTGCTGGCGCTGCTCGACAATCGGATTTTGAAGAAGCAGTACGGGCGTGTATTCGTCGAGAGTCTGCCGCCCTATACACGAACGACAGACTTGCGAAAAGTGGGAGAATTCTTCGGGGTAGATTCTTGAGGATGGAGTCAGGAGGCCCGGTCTCATCTTTAGGCCAAGCCCCGTCACTACGCGGGCATCAAATCTATTCTGCCGCCGCTTCCTTCTCCACGACGACTTTCAAGTGCGTAGTCACGTCCTTGTGCAGTTTGACCGGGATCGTGAACTCACCAACACTCTTGAGCGGTTCGTGGAGCTGAATCTTCCGGCGATCGATGTGGAAGCTTTTCTTCTCGAGCGCTTCGGCAATATCGCCCGCAGTGACCGATCCGAAGAGCTGATCCGTTTCGCTGGACTTGCGCGTGAACTTAACCTCAAGCCCGTCAAACTGCTTCGCCAGCGCTTCGGCTTCCGTCTTTTCTTTGGCGGAGCGGCGGACTGAAGCCGCCTTCATCTGCTCGATGACGGTCTTGTTGGCTTCGGTGGCCTGTATCGCCAGCTTCTTGGGCAGCAGAAAATTCCGCCCGTATCCTTCGGCGACCTTTACCACCTCGCCGCGATTGCCCAGCTTGGGCACATCTTCTTTCAGAATGACTTCCATGCTTAACTCCGTTTCGTAAGCTTCCTCCCTGTGAAACCCTGCGTCCTCTGTGGTTGAGAAGATCCTTACCAGCGAGGACACAGGGTTTCACAGGGGAACTCTTAATTCCTGTCTTGCTGAACCTACTGCGCGCGTCCCGCGAAAGGAAGCAGCGCGATATTGCGTGCTTGCTTGATGGCTCGCGACAGACGGCGTTGATGCGGCGTACACACGCCGGTCAGGCGGCGCGGAGTAATCTTTCCGCTCTCCGCGACGAACTGCGCCAGCAGCCGCACATCCTTGTAATTAACCGCTTCGATCTTTTCGACGCAGAACTTGCAAACCTTCTTGCGCCGGAAAAACTTGCGCCCGCCTTCGCGCGGTCCACCGGGACCTCCGCCGGGCCGCGGGCCACGTGGCCCGCTGCGATCCGGGCGATCACCGCCAGTGCGTTCCGGACGACTTTCTGGTGCTTTCGTTTCTTCTGCCATAGTGCTCCTGCTTTCTCAGAATTTGCGTTTGGTAAGGGGCACAGCTTCAGCCCCTGAGATCGAAGGCCTCGGCGGCCTTCTGCTACGAAACCGGCGCCGAAGCGGGCGTTTCCGCGCTCGCTTCCACTGTTGCTGGAGTAACCGGAGCCGGTGCCGCCGCAGCCGGTTGCGCACTCGCTTTCTTTTTCGAGTCGCGCAGCTTCTTGATCTTGTCCAGTCGCTTCAGCTCTTCATCCGTACGGACGGTGAGAAACTTGATTACCGGCTCCGTCACGCGCAGGCGGCGTTCGACTTCATGTACAGCCGCGCCCGTCGCTTCGATCAGCATCAGGACGAAAATGCCATCGTTGAACTTGCCGACCCTATACGCCAGCCGGCGCTTACCCCAGACTTCGCTCTTCGTCGTGCCGCTCGCGGAAGTCACCGATGACTCTAGCGTGGAAATCAGCTTGGTTAATTCTTCGTCCACCATGTCGGGCCGGACGATAAACATCAATTCATAAGTACGATTCATTCGTTATCTCCAAAATCTTAAATGCGTCGTTGGTCGTTAGTCGTTCGCGGATTCGCGGACTGTACGTTTGCTAACGACTAACGACCGACGACCGCACACTCACTCTTCCGGCTCGTTCTTCCGATTGAACCGGTTCATCGCCGCCGCCGGCCCTTCCTTCACAATCACCTCGACCGCCTGCACCGCCATGTCGAGCACTTCATCCACTGCTTCTTCCTGCGCCTTGCGAAACGGAGCCAGCAAATATTTCGCTCCATCCCCGACTTTGTGATCGGGCGCAACTCCCAGCCGAATCCGCAAAAATTCATCCGTACCCAGAGCGCCCAGGATCGACTCCATCCCGTTGTGCCCAGCCGAACTACCCCGCTGCCGTATGCGAATCGCGCCCAGCGGCAGGTCGAGTTCGTCGTAAATCACAATCAGGTCGCGCGTTACATCGACCTGATGTTCTGCTACTAATTCCACCACCGCAAGCCCACTCAGGTTCATGTAGGTTTCCGGCTTCGCCAAAATTGCCGGCTCCCCGGCAATCGCCGTCCGCGCTGTCAGCGCGCGGCATTGGCGATTTCTGACTTCGATCCCGAGATTGTTGGCGAGCCGATCAATCGTCAAAAAGCCGAGATTGTGCGGCGTGAACTGGTACTCGATTCCAGGATTGCCCAAACCGACGATCAGTTTCACGCAAGTTTCGCTCTTGGCTCTTAGCTGTTGGCTCTTAGCTAAAAGCTAAAAGCCAAAGGCTATTTCTTCTCTTTCTTCTCGGCCTTTTCAGCCTTCTCGGGCTTGGCCTTGCCCTTCGCGTCGCCCTCGGCCTCGCCTTCACCCTCAACTTCCTGTTTGCCCTTTTTGATGACCTCGGGCTCAGCCGGCGCCGCTGTCGCATCCGCCGCCACTGCCTCAGGAGTCGCCACCACTTCTTCTTTCACCGTCGTAATGTGGGCGATCATCTGATTCTCTTCGGTCAAGAACTTCAGCTTCGGATCGTGCGGCAGATCCTTTACGCGCACTTCCACACCGAACACAAGGTGGCTGATATCGACCTCGATATTCTTCGGAATGTCGGCCGGCAAACACTCGATCTCGATCTCACGCAACAACTGCTCGAGAATACCGCCCTCCGTCTTCACGCCCACTGCCTCGCCCTTGAGGATGACCGGCACCGTAACCGTCAACTTCTTATCCATAGCGATGCGCTGCAGGTCGACGTGGAGCAGCTTTCCCTTGATCGGTTCAAACTGCCAGTCCACGATCATCGCTTTCACACGATCACTGTCGAGCGCGAGATCAAAAATCGTGTTGTGCCCAGTCTCCGACTTCAGTATGCGCAGAACCTGCCGCGGATCAACTGCGACCGAGGCCGCATCTATCCCCGCGCCGTAAACCACCGCAGGAATCTTTCCGCCGACGCGCACGCGCCGAGCGGCGTTCTTCGTCCCTGGTACGCGCTTCTCCGCTTCCAGAATGCTGATATCCGTTGCTGTCGCCATAATTCCGTTTCCGTCCTTCGTTAATTCGCTTTTCGTCGTTCGCCCTTCGCTGTTCGCAAACCTTGCAATTCAGGGCGAAGGACGAACAGCGAACGACGCCCTTAAATAAATAACCTGCTCACCGACGTCTCTTCGTGAATCGACTGAATCGCCCGTCCAATCAATCCCGCAATCGAAAGCACTTTAATCTTCGCCACCCGCTTCGCTTCCTCGGTCAGCGGAATCGTGTTCGTCACAACCACCTCGGCGATCGGAGAATTCACCAGATACTCCACCGCCGATCCCGAAAGCACCGGGTGCGAGCAGCACGCATACACTGTGCTCGCGCCATTATTGATCAGCGCCTGCGCCACTTTCACCAGCGTGCCGCCCGTATCGATCAGATCGTCGATGATTAAACAAGTGCGGCCGCGAACGTCGCCGATCACGTGCATCACTTCTGCCACATTCATCTCGACGCGGCGTTTATCGACGATGGCCAGCGCCGCATCCACTTTCTTCGCGAAGAAGCGCGCTCGTTCCACGCCACCCGCATCCGGCGAAACCACCGTCAAATTCGGCAAATTCAACTTCTTGAAGTGGTCCACCAGCACCGGCGAAGCAAACAGATGATCCACCGGAATATTAAAAAATCCCTGCAACTGCGGCGCGTGCAAATCCACCACCAGAGCCCGATCCGCACCCGCCGTCGTCAGCAAATCCGCCACCAGCTTCGATGAAATCGGCACCCGCGGCTTATCTTTCCGATCCTGCCGCGCGTACCCAAAGTACGGAATCACCGCCGTAATTCGCCGCGCCGACGCGCGCTTCAGCGCGTCCATCATCAACAACAATTCCATCAAATGCATGTCCACCGGCTGGCAGGTGGGCTGCATCACGAAAACGTCGGCCCCGCGCACGTTCTCCTGTATCTGCACGTACGCTTCGCCATCCTTGAAGCGCGTGACCAGAGCCTGTCCGCGCGTCAGGCCAAGAAAAGCGCAGACCTCTTCGCAGAGCGCCTCATTCGCGGTTCCACAAAAAACCTTGAACCGGTCATCGACCCGTGCGCGTTGCGGCTTGCGTTCGGTTTTCTCGTCGACAATCGGCTTTTTTTCCGCAGTCGTTTTTTCGGCGATCGGCTTTTCGACGATCGTCTTTTCGGCAGTCGTGGTAGCAACTGTGGCCATAGGTTCAGTTCTCAGTTCCCGGTTCTTAGTTCTCAGCCTTGGGGCTCCAGTGTCTCTCGACTGAGAACTGGCAACTGAGAACTGGTTGATCTGGCTGGGCCGCTAGGATTCGAACCTAGACAAAGTGCTCCAAAGGCACTTGACCTACCATTAGTCGACGGCCCAAATTCCGCGTGCCTCTAGTATGCCGAAATCCGTACTCGCCGCAAACAACAAATTCTCGCGAACAGCGAACGACCAGCATTTAGCGACCAACAACCAGCGACTTCCAATACTTCTGGCGCGTCAACGTACTGGTCGCCACCGCCTTCAGCCCCCGCTTTCGCAGACGGCTAGCCGCTTTCGCAGCCTCGGCTGGCGACCGAAACAGCCCATAGAGGGTTGACCCTGACCCGGAGAGCGAAGCGTAGCGCGAACCGGCGCGCTCCAACTCACCTTTTATGTCACGCAATTCGGGATATTGAGGAAAGACGACTTTCTCGAAGTCGTTTTCAATCCCGGTACGGACAAGGTCGGAAAGCAAGTTTCCGGCCCGGCTCCCGCCTTTTGCGAAAGCACCGGTGTTGGGGTAACCACTAACTTTGGGTGAACCACTACCTGAACCACAAAGCCACGCCGACAGCGCGCAGCCAACCTCAAACAGTCTATCGGAGCGAAGAGGCCGAGTCAATTGCGCTGGAGCAGCCAATGCTCGCGTAGGGGCAGACGCCCCCGTCTGCCCAACCGAGCCAAGCTCGGCTCCGCTTTTTGCAAGAGCATCCCAATCGGCAAACGCCCGAGGCGTCGACACCCCAACCTCCGGCGTAACCACCACCAGCGCCATCGCCGGCAAATCAGCTAGCGGATAAACCTCTTCCCCCCGCCCCACTCCCAGCACCGTCCCCCCCACAAGAAATAGAGGTAGGTCCGATCCAATCTCCGCCGCAATCCGCAGACGCGCTGCAGCCGGCAACTGACGCTTCAGCGCCCGCTCCAGCGCGATCATCGTCGCGACCGCATTCGACGAAGCCGCGCCCAACCCTCCCTGCACCGGCAGCCGCTTATCGATCTCCATGCGGACGCGTCCCGACGCGCCCAGCTCCTCCATCACCCGCTCCGCCATGCGATAGCAAGTGTTAGACGAATCCAGCGGAACCCGCTCATCCTCGCAGACAATTTCAATTCCACCGCCGCGCCCAGATTTTCGTTCACCGCTTCGTTCAGAGCTTCGTTCAACGCTCACCCGGATCACATCGTGCAGCGCAATCGTCTGATACACCGTGCGCAGCTCGTGAAATCCATCAGCTCGAGCCGCGCCAATGTAGAGCCCAAGATTAATCTTCGCAAAAGAACGCACCGCGACCGTCTTTGACCAGGAAACGCGCATGGAAGGGGAATTGTAAGCGATTTGAGTACAGCGCGGGCTACACCGCGCTAACTTAACTCCGGAAGTAGGAGACGATGTCTGGGCTTTTGGCAACGGGGTGCGGGAGATCCCAGATGGTCACCTCCGGCTGGCGGCGACTCTCCGAAGTGACCGGACGATTCCTGGGTTCTGAGCGAGATGGGCGATCGGGTGGAATATTGTTCTACGGTACTCAGTCCTCATTCTACGGTGCCGCTCATCCTCAACTGGTAGTCCGCCGCAGCCCGCTATCCCGCCAGTCCAATCGCCCGAGATTGCAAATCCAATGGCGCGACGTAGCTGAACATGGCTTGCTTCAATTGGGAATCGACTTCATCCGCGATCGTCACCACGTCCGGCAATAGTTTGCTGAAGTCCACGCCGCATAAATTCCTTTGTAAAGTGGTAAAGATGCTCACCTGCAAGATACGAGACTCTTCCACCACCATGGGAGCGGTGTATCCTTGTTGACGCCGCATCTCTCCATGGGCGTGAGCGGCTGCGGAAAGTGGGGCTGGCATTCCCGAGTCCAGTTGCAGGCGAATCACGAGGTCGCGAAGTAGTTTAGGAAGATGCCCAGTACGTTCCGTGCGGCTCAAGGGAACACACGTCAGTTCGGCATCCCGTTCCACGGCATCCAGCCAATTCTGGATCGTAGTGTCGGTCTCGCGCTCCAATATGGAAGCGACAGATTCCGGCTTCGGCCGCTTCTTCTTGTGAGGGTCGGCTAGCCGGGCGCGAATAAGTTCCTTGAGCGGGCCGATTCGAATCGGCTTCGCATAAATTTCATCGGCTTGGGAGAGGATCGCAGACATCGCCTCGTCCACGGCTGGGTAGCCGCTGAGAATCACGGTCAACGCCTCCGGGTGAGTATGGCGCATCGCGCTGACTAGGGTGAAGCCGTCCCCCGCAAGAGGCAGGTGCAGGTCGGAGAGAAGGACGTCAAAATTCTCCGCCGAGATATGCCTGAGCGCGTCGCGAACGTTCGAAGCAACCACCACTTCAAACCCGTCACGTTGCAATCCTTCTTGCAGCATCAGACGAACAGAATCGTCATCCTCGACGACCAGGACTCTGGGTGTTGCCATGAGGAACCTCCTGAATAACTTAGCCGCTGGCTCCGAGCGCCACCTAACCATCTAAGGCTTGTCGGAAGCACGTGGTAACTGGATGTCCCTGGGGTCTGATTCAGTGGGAGTGACACTCCTACAACTTCTTGTTGCGGGGCTCAGCACCTTTGTCCGAGTGTGAACAACGTTACCCTCAGTCACAGGCTGAAAACTGTACAATATTGAACAGTAGCCATCATTTTGACAATAACCAATCAGTGAACACATCAAACGCCCAACCGCACTTACTGAGAACTAAGAACCGACAACTGAGAACTGCTTGCGATACACTTCCCGTGCATGCCCCTCACCACCTATCTCGAAGCCATCCGCCAGGGAATCTGGGAGGAAATGGAACGCGACCCGAGCGTCTTCTGCCTCGGCGAGGACATCGGCATCTACGGTGGCGCCTTCAAGGTCACCGACGGATTCATCGACCGCTTCGGCGCCGAGCGCGTGATCGACACTCCCATCGCCGAGTCCGCCATCGTAGGCGCTGCCTTTGGCGCCTCGCTCACCGGATTGCGCCCCGTCGCCGAATTCCAGTTCATGGACTTCATCGGCTGCGCCTTCAATCAGATCGTCAACATGGTCGGCTCGGCACACTATCGTTGGGGAGCGCCCGCTCCGCTGGTGCTGCGCGGCCCAAGCGGCGGCAATGTGCATGGCGGCCCATTTCATTCGCAAAATCCTGAGATGTGGTTTGTGCACGCGCCCGGATTAAAAGTCGTTTGCCCAGCGACGGCTTACGACGCCAAGGGTCTGATTAAGTCGGCGATCCGAGATCAAAATCCAGTCATTTTTTTCGAGCACAAATATCTTTATCGAAGAATTAAAGACGAAGTTCCCGACGAGGATTACACGGTCCCGATAGGCAAGGCGCGAGTCTCGCGCGAAGGCCATCATCTAAGCGTAATCACCTACGCCGCGATGCTCTACACCGCGCTAGAAGCAGCCGAGCTTCTGAGCAAAGAAGGAATTGAAATCGAAATCCTAGACTTGCGAACGGTTGCGCCGCTCGATCGCGAAGCGATCGCCGCGACGGTAAAGAAGACGAACAAAGTGATCATTCTCCACGAGCACTCGCGCACTGGCGGATTAGCCGGAGAAATTTCTGCCATCATCAACGAAGAAGCCTTCGACGATCTCGACGGCCCAATCGTCAGGATCACAGCTCCCGACACGCCTGTGCCATTCTCTCCGCCGCAGGAAGAATTTTTCCTGCCAAAAGTTTCCGATCTGGTGCGCGAAGCTCGCCGCCTGCACGCTTACTGATCGACTGTCATGCAATCTGCGGGATCATTTACCACAAAGGTCACGAAGCCACACGAAGGAAAAGAAATCCTTCGTGATACTTAGTGCCCTTGGTGGTTCAAGCTTTCGTAATAGGGTCGTGAATCCGCGCAAATGAGTTCCGCCAGCATTTGCGCTCCTGTTATATACTTTCCTGCCAACGACGCTTCCAGATTCCAGTAACTCGGCTCGCGAATTGCCGCGCATCCTTCCCCGCATTAGAAGGGAGTAAAAGCATGCCGACCAACCGCAACCTTTCCTTTCGTAACTTTGCCTTTCTCGCCATAGCCGCAGCGCTGGGCTTGTTCTATCTATGTCTTTGCCAGACCGAAAGACAAAGATAAAGACGACAAATCGGGAGGTCAAATTCACAGCGCGCTCCGAGTTAGTGCTTATCCCCAACGTTGGTGACTGACAAGTCCGGCAATCACATCAGTGGACTGAAGAAGGAAGACTTTACGGTGCTCGAAAACGGCGCCGAGCAGAAGATTGCCACCTTCGAAGAGATCACCAGCGACCCGCAACGTATGTCGCGCCCCAGGGATCCGAACGAGTTTACTAACTCTCTGGGAGGCGAAGGATCGAATCGGCGTATTACGCTCATCGTGCTCGATTTCATCAACACGCCTTTTGTAGCTCAGGCGCGTGCCCGCCAGGATCTGTTCAAGTATTTGACCCAATCGCTGGACCAGCATGAGCCCACGGCCCTCTACACGCTCAACCGAAGCGGTATTCAAGTGATCCATGACTTCACCACCGATCCTCGCATCCTGGTAGCCGCCCTGCATCAGATAAATGGCGACACCTACGAGATGGTCGATAGTCCGGAAGATTCGCAAGCCATGAGCGCGGGACTCACCAGCCCCGATAGCAATGCGGGCGTGCCCAAAGGCGACGGAGGTAGTTCCCAGAGTTCGAAAGGACATAGCCAAACACAGAGCGAAGCCAACAGCCTCCAAAAAATGATGCAAGACACGGAACTGAATTTTCGGTCATTCGAGCAGCGCCTCGCCATCACCTACACTTTGGAGGCAATGCAGCAGGTAGCGCAGGCGTTGGCAGGGTTCCCGGGGCGCAAGTCGCTGATTTGGGCGAGCGGCGGATTTCCTTTCAACGTGAGCGACAACAGCATGCATCTTGCGCCCGCCGGCCGCGACTCCCTCAGCGATCTGCTGCCCCTCTACGAACACACCTGGCAACTGCTGAACGATGCAGAAATTTCGCTCTATCCGGTCGATGTCAAAGGACTCCAAACCCTGTCGGTTGCGCCCGCCTCCATGCGCAACGGAGCGGGAAACCCGCGCAATCCGTCGAGAAACTACGGAAGCAAGGCGATGTCGAGAGAGATGGACACGCAGTCGACCCTCCAGACCTTTGCCTCGATGACCGGAGGCCGAGCGTATTACAACTCCAACGATCTGGTAAAAGGATTCCGCGACGCCGTAAGCGATTCCGCCAGGTACTACATGCTTGGCTATTATGTTGATCACTCGAACACCAAGGCTGGCTGGCGCAGGCTCGCGGTGAAAGTCAATCGCGATCACACGGAGGTGCGCGCCCGCAGCGGTTTCTTTGTCACCGATGCCACCATCGATCCCGAGGCCAGCCGCAACAGCGACATTTCGTCGGCTTTGCAGTCTCCTCTGGATTTCACGTCCCTGACGCTGGTGGCACGCTGGGACAAGACTGAGCCCGCCAAAGACCCGGGCAAGAAGCGTGTGAACTACGAAATGCATCTCGCGCCCGATCCCACTCTGATCAACGACGCCGATAACAACCATCTCGTGATGGATTTCATGGCGCTGGCGAAAACGCCCGATGGCAAAGCGGCCGATCATCCCATGGGCCAGAAAGTGGACGTCCATCTGAGCCCGGAGAAGGTGTCGGTGATTCGGCAGAAGGGCGTTGCCTATGGCGGTGCCCTGGATCTTGCGCCTGGAGAATATACGATCCGTTTTGTCGTCCGCGACAACCTCAGCGGACGTATCGGCTCGGTTGTGGCTCCCTTAAGGGTAGAATGAGAATCGTGAGCGAGGTCGCAGTTCGGCCCTGACTCGGCGGTCGAATAAGGTTGTCAAGTCTCTAAACTTAAGGATCGAGCATGCGCAACTTCGTTCTGGGGATTGTTATCACCATCGTGGTTCTCGTGATCGGCGGCGCTGGCCTTGCTCTGCTGGGCTTTATGCCGACGCGCGCCAATACTCCTCCGCCGGATATGGAACGACACTTGGCCATGAGCGCACTGGATAATTCAGTCGAGCGCCATGCTCCGCGTATCAATAATCCTGTGCCACCGACCGATGACAACCTGATCGAGGGCCTGAAGATCTACACCATGAATTGCGCGCTGTGCCATGGCGGCATCGACCGCCAGCCCTCGACTCTGGGGAAATCGTTCTATCCGCCGCCGCCGACCCTCATCCTTCATCCGCCAGACGACGAGGAATGGCATGTCTTCTACGTGATTCGCACCGGCGTTCGTTATACCGGAATGCCTGCGTGGGACAAAGCGCTCTCCGAGCCGGACATGTGGAAGGTGACCGCATTCCTCACTCGCATCGAGAAACTTCCGCCAGCGGTGCAGGAGTATTGGAAGAAATCCAGCGGCGTTACGTCTCCAACCGGTGAGCAGGCTGGGCACGACGAACACAAGTAACGTGATGGCGAGTGGGCTCAGGCTGGCAAGAAGTTGACTTCGTGCGGCACCACATCGAAGGGTTTCACTGCTAGCATAGAGAATCGAAAATCCCGTAGAGGTATCGTATGAAAAATCTTCTCCTGTGCCTTATCTTGTGCCTGTTGTTGTCAGTGTCCGCTAAGGCGATCGATGGCAAGACTGTGACCTACAAGTCTGGCGACGAAACGGTCACCGGAATCCTCTACACTCCTGCCGGCCACGGGCCGTTTCCCGCGCTCATCGTGATTCACGAGTGGTGGGGACTGAACGATTGGGTAAAACAGCAGGCTGACAAACTCGCCGGCGAAGGATACATCGCGCTGGCCGTCGACCTCTATCGCGGCAAAGTCGCCGACAACGCAGACTTGGCCCACGAATTAATGCGCGGCGTGCCTGAAGACCGCGCCACCCGCGACTTACGGGCCGCTTACGACTTCCTCGCATCACAGTTCAATGTGAAAAAAGATCGAATTGGCTCTATCGGATGGTGCATGGGCGGCGGTTATTCGCTCGACACAGCGCTGGCCGAGCCGCATCTGGCAGCCACGGTCATCAATTATGGGCACCTCGCCACGGAAACGTCGGAACTGAAGAAGATCAATGCTCCGATCCTCGGACTTTTTGGCGGTCAGGATCGCGGCATCACTCCCGACGATGTTAAGAAATTTCAACAGGCTATGGAGCAACTGGGCAAGAAGGTCGAGATCAAGATCTATCCTGACGCGGGTCACGCCTTTGAGAATCCCAACAACAAGCAAGGATACCGGCCCGAAGATGCGTCCGACGCCTGGCAACGCATAGTGGGCTTTTTGGCGGCGAACTTGAAAAAGTGACTCGAGGTTCGGATTCTGGCGACCCGAGCCTCCTCTCAACCTTCCGTCAACAGGCCGAACCTTGAATTTCCACTTGCCAGAAGGTACCGCTCTGGTTACTATGCACGCATCTTCATATTGATCTCTGCGTTCAACCCTAGGATTGAGCTAGTCGCGTACTTATGAATATCGGCGAGACCATCCGCAACTTCCGGCTGCAACGCAGCATGTCCCAGGGCGACATTGAAAAGCGCACGGGTCTTTTGCGCTGCTATCTGTCGCGCGTCGAAAACGGCCACACCATTCCTTCGCTGGACACGCTGGCCAAAATCGCGGGGGCGATGGATCTGGCATTGTCGCAGTTCTTCGCTGAAGGCAACAGCAATGGCCACAAAGGCTTGCCCCAGCTGTCCGACGATGAGGTTCGCTTCCTGAGCCAGATGCGGCGCTATTCGGCCAATCTCAACGATAGCGACCGCAAGCTGGTGCTGGCCATGGTGAAGAAGATGGCGTCAAGCACGAAGTAGCCGTCATCTCTCAGCCCTCAGTACCCCCAGATCTGACCCCGACACTTCGCGAGAGGCGCCCGATATTCGTTTTCCGCTCTAGTGCGTTTACTGACCGCTGAGAGCTGACGGCTGCTTTTAGGTACTTTCGTACTATCTCTGACGTGTCCGGCGGGAACCTCGCCAATCCCCATGGGCAACGCTAAGCTGTTAGCTGGGGGATCTTTGTGACCACTGAGGAAGAGCTGAATCTGCTCGATCAGCAGTTGCGCCGCCTGAAGATCGAGTACGAAATCTTCTTCAACAACCCCACCAAACGTCCTCCTACGGATGTTGAATGGAAGGTTGTCACGCTGATTCGCAAGTTCAGCGACGGCGCTCGCCTGAGCTTCGCGCAGCGCTTTCGCTACAACGAAATGGCGCAGCGCTACGCGATTCAGAGCGACCTGTGGCGCAAGAAGACGCGCATTCGCGAGGAGGGTTATCGCCGACCTGCGGATGCAATTCTTTCGGTGCAGGGCGTGCGTGTCGCCGAAGAGCGGGAAGCCAAGCATAATCCGGCGTATGGCCTCGCCCACAATCCTAAAGTTGCCGGCGCCGAAACGCCTGACGGTAGTCCAGCGAACGGCCAGCCATTCACCGTGCATTGCTCCGGTGCAGCCGCTGAGTGCGAGCAAGTCGAATCCCTGTATAACGCGCTTGCCACAGCCAAGAAAAAGTCGGGCGAAAAAGTTTCCGGCGATCTCGATTCTTTCGCCGCCTTCGTCAAGAAGAAGACCAGCGAGATTCGCAAGCAGCACGGCTGCGATACGGTGGTCTACTCGATCGAGATGCAGGGTGGCCAGGTGAAGCTGAAGGCGAAGGCAAAAAGCTAGAGGTTACGCTTTCTTCCTAGTGCACGTGCTCGTATCGACAGATTGCCACTGCCCGTCCTTCTGAAATGAATAGCTCACGGTGAAAATGTCAGGGCTGTTCTTTACGAATTCAAATCGTTCCGCAGACGCGGCTGGATCTCCCAGCGCCTTACCATCCCAAACCAGCCTGGAATCCGCAAATCCGTGCGAATAAAACAGGCGAATACCGCCGGTTGAGTCTTGCACCGTCGACACATATTGTTGGCCTTTTTCGTCCCAGCCCCATTCCGAAATCGCGTGATAGGAAAATGGCGGTCGGTCGTCGTGGCGAAATAACATCCACTTATTCTCGAGCGCCAGATCGAACGAGAGGTCAGCCGAAATCGCTTTGCCGGAACGAATGAATTTACCGGCGCACGACCAATGTCCCGCAAACCACTGTAGATCGGCAATGCTCTTGTTCGCCGAGGCGGTCTGACCTTGAGCAGAGCTTGTGAGCGACAGGAATAGAGCCTCCAAAAACAGAGCCGAAGACAGGGTGATTAGATAGCCGAGGAAGTTACGATTCATGATTACCTCAGCGCAATTGACGAGTCACAAGCCGCAAGGTTAGCAGGGCCCGTGAAGCGAATATGCATTTCGGCTGATGCCGCGATTTCCGCGCCGCAAACTCGTTACTGCTAGAATTTCTTTTCAAAATTAATTCCTTTTCGAGGACTGATGTCTAAAATCCAGCGCGCCATTCTCAGTGTCACTGATAAAACCGGACTAGTGGATTTCGCCCGCCAACTTTCCCAATTGGGCGTGGAACTGGTTTCAACCGGAGGTACGGCCAAGCTACTGCGCGACTCCGGCATCGCCGTGAAAGATATTTCCGAGCTGACCGGCTTCCCTGAGATGCTGGATGGGCGCGTCAAGACGCTGCATCCGAAGGTGCACGGCGGCATCCTGCATCGCCGCGCAGATAGCGGCCATCGAGCCTCGGTTGCCGAGCATGGCATCGAACCCATCGACATGGTGGTGGTCAACCTCTACGCCTTCGAGAAGACCGCCGCCAAGAAAGGCGTGAAGTTCGAAGAGCTAATCGAAAATATCGATATTGGCGGGCCGTCGATGATTCGTTCGGCAGCGAAGAATTTTCAGGACGTCGCAGTCGTCACTTCGCCTTCAGACTACGACGGAATCGCCGACGAGATGGCGCGCTCCGGTGCTGCGTTATCCAAAGAAACAAAGTGGCGACTGGCGCAGAAGGCGTTCGCTACGACTGCGGCTTACGATTCTGCGATTGCTTCGACGCTCGAGTGGGTGGGCGGTGACTTCGATGTCAGCGGGTTCGAGCGCAAAGCCGAGGAGGGCCTTCCGCAAAACCTGCGCCTGATGTTTCACAAAGTGATGGACCTGCGCTACGGAGAGAATCCGCACCAAAAGGCTTCGATGTATGCGGACGGCACGGACAAGGGAGTGGCCCACGCGCGCCAGGTGCAGGGGAAAGAGCTTTCCTACAACAACATCGTTGATCTGCAAGCCGCATGGGACCTGGCGCAGGAGTTTGATGAGCCCGTCTGCGCCATCATCAAACACACGAATCCCTGCGGAACCGCGACCGGGGCGTTATTGGCCGAAGCTTACTTGCGGGCGCTCGAATGCGATCCGGTGTCTGCGTTTGGCGGGGTGATTGGCGTGAATCGGACCATTGATGCGCCCGCCGCCACGGAGATGGTCAAACTATTTCTTGAAGTGATCGCCGCTCCGGCATTTGACGAAAACGCAAAATCGATTTTTGCAGCCAAGAAAAACCTCCGCCTCGTCGAAGTTCCTGCCGGCCAGCTGAAATGGGTAGTGAAAAATATTTCTGGCGGCGTGCTCCTTCAGGAGGCTGATCGTCGCAAGCTGTCCGAATCCGACTTACAGGTAGTTACGAAACGCCCGCCGACAGCGGAAGAAAAACGGGCGCTGCTGTTCGCGTGGAAGGTGTGCAAGCACGTGAAGTCGAATGCCATCGTTTATGCCCGCGACGGGCAAAGCGTGGGCGTAGGTGCGGGTCAGATGAGCCGCGTTGATTCCTGCAAACTGGGCGCCATGAAGGCACAGTTGCCGCTGAGGGGGACAGTTGCCGCGTCGGATGCCTTCTTTCCCTTTCCGGACGGTGTTGAAGAAATTGCCAAAGCGGGCGCCACGGCGATCATCCAGCCCGGAGGCTCGGTGCGCGACCCTGAGGTCATCGATGCCGCCGACCGGCTGGGGTTGGCCATGATCTTCACCGGGGTGCGGCATTTCCGGCATTAGCCTTTACTCTTCTTGACAATAATCACCCAAAGCCCCTGTACTTCTGGCTTTAACATAACCTTATGCTTTCTTGCCTTCGAAAGGACCCGCGAAGGTTAGAATAAGAAGTCCGGATGCCTGCGGATGAGCATCCAATTTTGTGTAGGTTGCAACTTAAAGGCTTGGAATTTTTCATGAAAAAAGAGCTGTCGATCGGTAGCGCCGTACTTGCTGGAACTTTTTTATTTGGTCAGACTTTGCTCGCGCAGGGCTTACTGGCGCAGAGTTCGACGGTTGCAGATCAGCCTGCCCAAGCCGCAGAAGCCACTAGTGCGCAGTCGGCCGCCAAAACCAAAACACCTAATCGCGCTGCCGCCTACTACCACTTCGCCCTCGCGCATATGTATGAGGAACAGGTGGCCACTTACGGCCGCAGCGAACTGGCTAACAAAGCGATCGAAGAATATCGCGCCGCCATTGACGCCGACCCGACCTCCGCATATCTGACCTCCGGCCTCGCCGAACTTTACGCGAAAACTGGTCGCATTCGCGATGCCGTGGTCGAAGCGCAAGATATCATTAAGAAGAATCCCAACAATCTCGAAGCGCGCCGCCTGCTCGGACGGATCTATCTGCGCTCGCTGGGCGATATGCAGTCTGGCAGCGGCTCCGAGAGCGTCCTGAAGCTCGCGATCGAGCAATATGAGCAGATCATCCGCCTGCAGCCTGACAGCATGGATGACCACTTGCTCCTCGGGCGCTTGTATCGACTCAATAACGATCTGCAGAAAGCAGAGAACGAATTCAAGATTGCAGTCAAGCTTCAGCCGGACTCGGAAGAGGCGATTACCACGCTCGCCTATCTCTACAATGAACTAGGTGATACGGCTCGCGCAGCGCAGGTGCTCAGTTCGGTGCCGAGTACGGAGCGCTCGGCCAAGCTTTATTCGGCACTCGGCTATACCTACGAGCAGCAGAAGCAATATAAAGAAGCCATTGATGCCTATCGTCACGCGATTGAAATGGATCGCGATAACCTCGACGCCATTCGAGGCCTCGCACAAAATCTGTTGAATGATGGTCAAGCCGACGCTGCTCTCGATCAATACAAGGTAATCGCGGACGCGAATCCGGAAGATGCGCAGACGTATGTTCGCATCGCGGAGATTTACCGCAAGCAGGGCAAGTTCGATCTCGCGCTTGAAAATCTGAAAAAAGCCGAATCCATGGTGCAGGATTCGGTTGAAGTTCCCTACAACATTGCCGCGATCTATCAGGCACAGGGTCGCTTTGACGAAGCGATTCCGATCATGCGCGACCTGCTGAAGAAATCGGAGAAGGCCGATGGCACTTACTCCAACGGAGAAAAGAGCAATCGGGCCGTTTTCCTGGAGCGGCTGGGCACGATCTATCGCGATCAGGGAAATAATCAGGCGGCCATCGAGACCTTCCGGCAAATTGTGGCCCTCGGCGGCGACGAAAATATCGAGCGCGGATATCAGCAGATCGTCGATACCTGGCGCGAAGCCAAGGAATGGCAGAAGGCCACTGACGCCGCCAAAGAAGCCGTGCGCAAACTGCCGAGCAGCCGCGATTTGAAGATGGTGCTGGCGTCGCAGCAGGCGGATATGGGCGAGGCGGAGCAGGCGCTTAAAGATGTTCGAGCTATGTTGAAAGGCGGTGCCAGCGCCGCGAATGACGATCGACAGGTCTACATCACGCTCGCGCAAATGTATACACGCTTGCGGCGTTTTAGTGAAGCCGAGCAGGCGCTCGATAAGGCCGAGCAGCTTTCGACCAAGACGGAAGATAAGGAGTACATCTGGTTTCTGCGTGGTTCTACCTTTGAGCGCGACAAGCGTTACCCCGAAGCGGAAGAACAATTCAAGAAGGTGCTGGCCAGCGATCCGGAATACGCGTCGGCGTTGAATTATCTGGGCTACATGTTAGCTGACCAGAACATGAAGCTTGAGGAGGCGCTCGGTTACATAAAGCGCGCGGTCGATCTGGATCCGTCAAACGGCGCCTACCTCGACTCGCTCGGCTGGGCATATTTTCGGCTGGGCAAGTATGAACAGGCGGAAGACAATCTGTTGAAGGCTTCGCAGAAAATCAACACCGATCCCACCGTCCTCGATCACCTCGGCGATCTCTATCAGAAAACCGGGCGCCTGAAGTTGGCGGCCACCAACTGGGAACGCGCATTGAACGAGTGGAACCGCACCATCACCGCCGAGGTCGATCCCGCCGATCAGGCGCGTGTGCAGAAGAAGCTCGACTCGGCGAAGATGAAGCTGGCAAAAGAAGAAGCCGCGAAGTAGTCCTTCTGTATGGGATTCACTGCTAAACTTTCTCCATGCTGGCCGACTACGCGGTGCGCGTAGAAAATTCCCGCGGACGGCGCTATCCCGAGCCGCCGCATCCCTACCGCAACGACTATGAGCGTGACCGCGATCGCGTCATTAACGCCCGCGCCTTTCGTCGCCTGGAGGCTAAGACCCAGGTCTTTACGCGCCGATACTCCGACCACTTCCGCAATCGCCTGACACACACCATTGAGGTCGCGCAGATTTCGCGTACCATCGCGCGGCAGCTTGGACTGAACTCCGATCTGGCGGAGACGCTCGCGCTGGTACACGATCTCGGCCATCCTCCATTCGGCCACTCCGGAGAAAAAGCGCTTGACGCCGCCATGCGGCAGCATGGCCTTTTCTTCGATCACAACTTGCACGCCCTGCGCATCGTCGAAGATTTTGAGATTCGCTACGCTGCTTTTCGGGGATTGAACCTGACCTTCGAAGTTCGCGAAGGCATCATCAAGCACTCGCACGACTACAACGCGCAAAACCATCCAGAGCTCGCCGAATACCTGCTCGATCAGCGGCCGCCCCTCGAAGCGCAACTTATCGATTTGACCGATGAGATCGCCTATAACACGGCCGACTTAGATGATGGTTATGAAGCA
Source organism: Acidobacteriaceae bacterium (assembly GCA_003132405.1). Lineage (GTDB taxonomy): Bacteria > Acidobacteriota > Terriglobia > Terriglobales > Acidobacteriaceae > Acidiflorens. Next base: position 70,651 of record PKXQ01000138.1, read on the forward strand.
CATTTGCTGACCATCGAGCAAATTGCGGACAGCGTCGATTTATTTGCGCGCCATTATCGCGAGGCAAAGACGCGCTATCCAAGCGCCGCCGAGAAACTCGTCTTCAACGAGACCTTAAAAAGTATTCTGGATGGATTCGTCGGAGATCTCATCGGTAACACGGCGCAGCTGCTGGAAGCGGCGAATGTGCATTCTGTGGAAGACGTTCGAGACCACGCTCGGCGGCTGGCGGCATTCAGTCCTCCGGTTGAGGAGGATCGGCGGCGGCTAAAAGAATTTCTCTACGAAAATCTTTATTACAGCCCCGCGCTGGCTGCCGAGAAGGAAGACGCGGAACGCATCACAGCCGAGTTGTTCGCCCACTGGATGGAAGAGCCCGACGACCTGCCGCGCAATTATCGCCAAAAAGTCGCGGAGGAGCCACTCCCGCGCGTAATCTGCGACTACATCGCCGGCATGACCGACCCTTTCATTTACCAGCAGTATGAGAAGTATTGCGGCGCGTAAGTTCGCGATATCCATCTTGATTGAACTCGGAAATGCGAGTAGAGTCTCAACCGAGTTCGCGAACCCGCACTATAAATCAGCGCCGCGAGGGGACCATGGCAAATTCGTTTGGTACCGATATTCTGATCCAATCCAAAACCCCGATGAAGGCCGCTAAGTTTTACGTCAAGGAACTCGGCTTTGAGATTACGGATAAGAAGCCGAATATGATCAGTCTCCACGGCAACAATATCAATCTGTTCATTGAGCGCGGGCCTGCGCTCGGACCGGTGCTGGAAGTCACCGTCAAAAGCGTTCCAGAAGCAAAGGCGCGTCTCAAGAAAAAGGGTTGCCGCGTAATGAAGGACGAGCCCGACTTCCCCAGAGTCTACATCAAAGATCCGCACGGTTTGATCTACAATCTAACCGAGTAGCGAAGCTTCCTGGGACGGATTCTAGCAGCCGTACCCAAAGCCTCGGCACGCCTGGCTTGTCAACTGTAAACCCGCAACGCCCTACCAACCGGCGGCACCGGCTTCCTGTTATTCTCTTTCCTCATGTCCCCCATCGTAACCAGTCTGCTGTTGGGCCTCACTGCGGCGGGCGCCAACGTTTTCGGCGGCGCCATCATCGTGCAGAGGAATTGGGAGCGTTCTTATCTGCGCTACTTCGTCGCGCTCGGCGCGGGCTTCATGCTGGCGACGGCGCTCGTCGAAATGGTCCCGGCCAGCATTCAGTTGCGCGGCGGGTATGCCGGATTCCTTATCCTAGGCGGATATCTTCTCGTCCATTTTTTCGAGCACACCGTCACACCGCATTTTCATTTTGGAGAGGAAACCCACGCCGACCAGTTTGTGCATTCGCACAAGGGATATTCGGTTCTCATCGGCTTGCTGATTCACACGTTCTTCGACGGTATCGCGATCGCATCGGGTTTTCTCGTCTCACCGGCGCTCGGATGGATCATCTTCATCGCAGTCTTTCTGCACAAAATTCCGGAAGGATTCACCATCTCGTCCGTGATGCTGGCCAGCGGCCGCAGTCGCGCGTTCGCCTGGGGAGCATCCATGCTCCTCGGCGTCGCCACCGTAGCCGGAGTGATGACGATGGCTGTCTTCCGCCACGAAGTAAGCTTCGGCCTGCCGCTGTCGGCTGGCGTCACGATCTATGTGGCTGCCTCTGATTTGATTCCCGAGGTTAATAAAGAACCGGGCGTGAAGATGGCGCTATTGGTCTTTGTCGGAGCGGCGTGCATGTTTCTGCTGGACCGTTTTGTTCACGTACGCTGAGACCTATCCGCTGTGCCGAATGTGCATCACGTCCCCATCCTGCACAATATAATCTTTGCCTTCTAAACGCAGCGTGCCTTTGGCTCGGGCGTTCGCCTCGGAGCCCGCTTCTAACAACTGATCCCAGCGAATCGTTTCGGCGCGGATGAAATGCTTTTCCAGGTCGGAGTGAATCGCTCCGGCGCCGTTCTGTGCCCGTGTATTCAGCGGAATCGTCCAGGCGCGGCATTCATCTTCACCGGCGGTGAAAAACGAAATCAGTCCCAGCAAGTGATAGCTGTTGCGGATCAGCCGCGAGAGGCCGCTTTCGGTCAGCCCGTAGCTGCCGAGAAACTCGGCGGCGTCTTCGTCGGTCATCTCTGCCAGTTCCGCCTCCACTTTGCCGCAGATCGCGCTCGCCCCGGCATTGGGACGGGCCGCCACTTCGGTCAAGTTATACTTCGCAACCGCAGCTTCCAGATCTTTGCCGAGTTGCGTACTCTCTCCGATGTTGAGCACATAGAGCATTGGCTTCTCGCTGAGGAACATGAAACCCCGTATGCGCTTTTTATCTTCAGGAGTCATCTCCATTTCGCGTAATGGTTTCTCAGCTTCGATCTGCGCCTTGGCTCGGATGAGCAGCTCGTTTTCTTTTTCCAGTTCCGGAGTCCTCATTTTCTTCAAATCTTTTTCCAGCCGCTCCAGCCTCTTCTCGATCTGCCCCAGATCGCTCACCATTAAGTCGAACTCAACATTCTTGATGTCGCGCAACGGATCGATCGGACCAACGTGCGGAATCTCGTCGCTCTCAAACGCGCGCAATACGTGAATGAGCGCGTCCACCTGGCGCAGATGGCCGATGTAGGCGGTCTCCTTCAACGCGTCCTGGCCGATGGCGCCGACGTCCACATATTCGACCGAAGCGTGGGTAAGCTTCTTGGGGTTATAGAGGGCAGCCAGTTTGTCGAGGCGCTCGTCGGGGACTTTGGCGACTCCGATGTGCGCCTCGCGGGGATTAGAATAAGTCTGGTCGGAAAGATTCACCTTCGTCAATATGCGAAACAGAGATGTCTTGCCAACCTGAGGCAGACCGATGATGCCAGTTTTCATGAGTTCAGCTTTCAGTTATCTGGTTTCAGCTATCACTTCAATCAAGAGAATAAATCATCGTCGGCATAAGTGTGCGTCGCCACTTCTTACGATTCCTTCGCGTACTTTGGTGCCCTTGCTGGTAAATGCTTTCGGGGCGGGCCGGAAAGATCGCCGTGCTACGCTCAGAAGAATGCAGAACGATGGCAAAATTCTCGCGAGTCGATTAGCCAAGGTAGTGATTGCTTGCATTGCATGCGCCATTTGGTGCTCCGCGCAAAGTTTGCCGATTCGCGCGCGACTGCAAACACGCGCGGCCCTTGAACATCATCTGAAATCGTTTTCAACCAGTAACGATGAGCGCGAGAAGCTGATTCGAAAGTGGCTCGCCGATGCGGGGTGCGCGGAACCAAATCTCTACGAGCAAGCGATCGGCGGCCGACTGCCTCCGAATGTCATTTGCCTGCTGCCCGGCGAAACGCAAGAAACTATCGTGGTTGGCGCTCACACCGATAAGGTCAACCTGGGCGACGGAGTGGTTGACAATTGGACCGGAGCAGTACTGTTGCCTGGTCTGCTCTACAGCCTTAGCGCCCAACCGCGTCGTCACACGATGATCTTTATCGGTTTCTCCGCCGAAGAACAGGGCCTGCTCGGATCGAAGTATTACGTGAACCACCTCACCCGCGATGGGCGCGCGCATATCGACGGCATGGTGAATTTCGATAGCCTTGGCCTAGGCCCGACCAAGGTATGGGCCTCGCACGCCGACAAGGCGCTGCTTGATGACCTGCGTGCGACCGCCAGATCTAACCATCTGCCGCTAGCCACGGAGAACGTGGACAGCATCGGCGCCAGCGCCGATTCCGAGTCGTTCGCGCGCGACCACATCCCTCGCATCACGCTGCACTCCGTCACCGGCGAAACATGGTCGATGCTGCATTCGCCTTCGGATAAGTTGGCAGCTATTCGGATGAGCGACTACTACGACAGCTATAAACTGATCGCCCAGTATCTGGCGTATCTGGATGACGCGCTGAAAGCGCCGACACCGGCTAGCTCTGAGAAGCCGCGGCGGTAGCCATGAGTAAATGCCGTTCACCGGAGTGCTTGGGCGGTTACATAAATTGTTACCAAGCCCAGCAGAAGCGCCGCCTCCTCGAACTTTTCCGACCACACGTGCAGGCGATCGAATTCACGGCGCTGCGGATTGTCTAAAGGCACGTTATCGATGATCCCAACCTCGGCGCGCAGGGCGTGCATCTTCGGAGAAATGGCGAACTGAGAAATCATTGTCAGCATCAGCATCAGCACGATTAAAAGATGCCGCGCCGCCAGCGGCCGCGCTGTGCCTGTGGCCAGGCGGTTGTAAAGCATCGACGCAAACAGATAAATAATCCCTGAGACAATCGCCATGGAGTGCAACAAATCAAGGGAGTGCCCTACGATCGATCCCGCCATGTGGCGAGTGGGCAGGAGGACGGGAGAAAAAGCGGTGGGAGCCTCGACAAACGCGAGAAAAATCACACCGCCCACCCAGACTACGAGCGACAACACCATGAGGAAACGTAGAAATGACATGAGCGAAATTATAGGGGAAGGCAGGTTTCAAGGTTTCAGAGTTTCAAGGTTTCAAAGTTCAAGGTGAGGAGTTGGCGAATCTCGATGTGCTATTTGGCTTTGAAACTTGAAACCTTGAAACTCTGAAACCTGCATCATCCAAGTTTTCCACAGGCCGAACCAGCGCTGTCACTTTCTCCCGTCCACGCGACTGTTTACTCTCATCGTTCCCCATTGTCCGGAGGGAATCTCCACATGCAGCGCTCGTTGACCGCCACCGACGTGAGTTTCATTGGCTTGCAGTCGGCCATATTTTGCGTGCAGTGCGAAATGCTCAGCGAAAACAATACGCCGCGCTGTCTAGCCTGCGGCAGTGGTGCGGTGCTCAGTTTGTCGCGAGTGCTCGGAGGATCGCTGCGTGGGCAGCAAACGGCGCATCTCATCGCTGACGCGGAACTGGATCGACTGGTGCGCTCACTGCTTTATACGGTGCCTCAGGTCGCGGAGTCGGATGAAGATGAGGACGAGTTTCACGTCGGCGAGAATCAGAGCGCGTTGCCGGCCGCAACTTTTTCTACGCGCCACCGCATGAGGCCACGCCATCATGGGCCGATTGCCGTGCCACATCCGCTGATTAACGCCGGAGAGATTGACCTCGAACCGGGGATCAGCATCATTGCAGAAAAGGCGCAGGTGCTGACCGGTGCAACCGGAGCGGCGATCGCGCTGCGCCGGGGCAACGAAATTGTTTGCCGCGCGCGCACCGGCCGAACCGCTCCAGATGTTGGGGTACGTCTACAGACCGATCGCGGGCTTTCGGCAGATTGCGTGCGTACAGGAGAAGTGCTGCTCTGCAACGATGCGGAGACGAATCCGCGGGTGGATTGGGCAACCTGCCGGCGCATGGGCGTGCGCTCGATTCTCGCCGCTCCGTTGCAGCATTTTCATCGGACGCTAGGTGTGTTTGAAGTTCTGTCGTCCACCCCCGGCGCTTTCGACAACAACGACGTCGCTACGATGCAGTTCCTCTCCGGAATGATGGTGGCAACAATCTCGCGACTGTCGAGTTTGCAGCCGGCGCCGCCGGTGGCCTCGGGCGAGTAAAACGCAGCTGACAAGAATTGGCTGTCAGTCGCTGGATTCGACGCCACGTTAAGATTCAAGATGGGCGAGTTTTTCCGATCCACCGAAAACCTTTACAAAAATTCCTCGCTACAAACCAAACAAACTTTGGGATTCTGGCCGGAGAACTTAGCCAAAAGCGCCCCCAAATAGGGATGTATTCGGGCAACAGGGGCAAGATATCGGCGAAACGCGGCAGAGGCGATCGTTCGTGGTGTTGGTAATAGGCAAGTTTCTCTCCGTCCCATGCAACTGAGAATCGCGGCCTGTAGCCTAGCGTACTTAATCTCGGCAATCTGAGCCCGAGGCGGCGCCACTGCGGTTCAACTAGAAAGCATTTTCCATCCTGCATAAACTGAACCCAAGCATGCCCGGTTCCATACCTTCCATGTCGGCCGAAGACGACCCGAGCGTCGTAGCCTAAGTCCATGAACTGGCGCCACGTCCAGAACGAAAAGTCTTCGCAGTCACCCTTCTTTCTTTTTTCGAAATCATCCGGAGGTTGCCAATAGTCGTCCTTATCGAAAAGGTCTTTATCGGGAACTGCGGTGCACCCCATCAAAAATTCTCGGATCTCTTCGATCGAATGGCAGTGAATGGCAAGCGGCTGACTGACATAACGGCCAAGTGGGAAAGTGGGCCGCAGTCCCCTATGGCGGTCGAACGGACGATAGACCTTTTTGCCCTCCGCATCGTAGGCGCCGGGAATGACTTCCGCGATCATCGTTGGAGTCTAAATGAAAACCGACGAGAGACTATACCGGAACCGGCACGCTCTCGACGATCTCGCGTAGCACTTGCTCGGACTGCTCGGATTTTTTCAGGGTAGAAGCGTAGAGCGAACTTACTACGACGCGGTGGGCGAAGACGGAGACGACTAATGGCTTGAAATCTTCGGGCGTGCAATAATCGCGGCCTTCCAGGAAGGCCATGGCCTGCGCGGCGCGATAGAGCATTTGCGAACCGCGCGGAGATACTCCTAGAGATAGATACTCGGACTCGCGGGTCTTAGTAACTATATTGAGTAAGTAAGTGATCAGCGATTCGTCGACATGAACCTGGGCTACGGCTTGCTGAATCTCGACTACATCAGCGGCGTTGAGCACAGGGCGCAGGTTTTCAAGTTGCGCGACTCCGGCTTCGGCGCGCAGAATCTCGCGCTCGGCATTGCCTTCGGGATATCCCATGCGAACCCGCATCAGAAAACGATCGAGCTGCGACTCGGGCAGCGGATAAGTGCCGTGATGCTCGACGGGATTCTGTGTGGCGAGCACGAGAAACGGTTGCGGCAGTTGATAGGAATGCGCGTCAATCGTAACCTGCCCCTCGTTCATCGCCTCGAGCAGCGCCGATTGCGTCTTTGGAGTGGTGCGGTTGATTTCGTCGGCGAGCAGAACGTTGGCAAAAACCGGCCCGCGCTTGAATTCAAATTTCTGCTCGATGGCAGAGTAGATCGAGATGCCCAGCACGTCCGAGGGCAGCATGTCGCTGGTGAACTGGATTCGTTGAAAGGTGCAGTCGATGGCGCGGGCGAGCGCTTGGCCGAGCGTAGTCTTGCCAACTCCGGGAACGCCTTCGATCAGCAGATGGCCCTTCGCGAAAATGGAAACGAGCGCGAGGCGAAGAACATCGTCTTTGCCGCGAATAACGCGGCGCAGACTGTTTTCGAGCGCCGCAGCGCGGCGCGAGGTTGCCACCAGAGTTTCGGGAGCCATTGAGTTGGATTCTACTATGGCGGCCCGGGCGACAGGGGTTACCTACGTCATCGCTTTATCAGACTCGATTGCTTGAGGCCGCCTCTCACGCAGATAAAGAAGAAGCGGCGGTGCGAGAGAGACTCCCACGGTGAGGACTGCTAGAAGCGGCAACCAGCGAAGAGGCCCAGCGAGGCTGGCGCGTTCGGCGCGGGCAAACACCAGGAGCGCTACGGCGGACACGAAGACGTCCATCCCGAAAAATCCGCCGACGCGGTTAGCGAAAAGCTGCTGAAAGAAAACGTGCAGGTTGAGGCCGTTGGCCGCTACCCACGGCATAAACTGCCAATAGGGAAGGATCACGCCGACAATACAGAGCAGAAGATAGATCGTCTTCCGTTGCACAATGCCTCCATATCCCCCGAGGCAGGACCGCGGCAACACATCGATGATCAGATTATGAGATGGACGGGCACCGTGTTGACTAACGCGCCGTCTCACCTTGGAAAAACTCGGCCGGCCTTCCCGTCAGCCGCTCGATTCTTTTTGCCGTTGGCGGATGCGTCGAGAACAGGCTGCCGAAACTCATCCCTCCCAGGAACGGCGCAATAATAAAAAGATGCGCCGTCGATGGGCTCGCTATCAGCGGACGCCGACTGGAATACGCTTCGATTTTTGCCAGAGCGCTCGCCAACGCATACGGATTGCCAGTCCAGTGGGCTCCGGTGTCGTCGGCTCCGTATTCGCGGGAGCGCGATATAGCGAGCTGAATCAACATGGCGGCAAAGGGCGCGAGAAAGATCATAGCGATAGCCGCGATTCCGCCACCTTCGCCCCGGTCGTCGCGCTCGCCGCGCATGCCGCCGAAAATCATTCCCCACTTGGCGATTGACGCGAGCCAGGTGATCGCACCGGCCAGAGTGGCTGCGATCGAACTGATCAATATGTCGCGATTGCGCACGTGGCCAAGTTCGTGGGCGATCACGCCCTCGAGTTCCTCGTCGTTGAGCAGACCGAGAATGCCTTGAGTTACCGCGACCGACGCGTGGTTTGGATTGCGCCCCGTGGCAAAGGCATTGGGCGAGTCGCTTGGGATGAGATACACCTTGGGCATCGGCAGGCCGACTTTTTGTGACAGACGCTCGACGATGTTATAGACGCGCGGCAGATCTTCACGGCTGACCGGCTGCGCGCGGTAAGTGGCGAGGGCGATCCTATCGGAGAAAAAATAGGCCACAAAATTCATCACGCCGGCGAAGACAAGCGCCATCAGCATTCCGCTCTGCCCGCCGAAAGCGCGGCCAACCACCATCAGCAGCAGCGTCATTACGGTGAGCAGAAGCGTAGTTTTGAATATGTTGCTCATAGTAAGTGTCTCTGGTTCCCTTCGCTGCTCCATTAGATGTTGGAGACTGCGGTTCGGCTCAGCGGGGGTAGTTCTCGGTCCCGGTTCTCAGTAAAAGCAGAACCGAATCGATTTTCAGCGCAATGGCGCTGGTGATTATCCTTGCTGCCGCTTCAAGGCCCGGTCTAACGTTTGGTCGAGCGCGGCTCTGGCTTTTTCGTATTCCGCAGGCGTGATCTTGCCCTGTTTTCTTTCTACCTCAAGTTGGAAGAGTTCTTCTTTCAGCGCTTCGAGCAGCATTGATGATTTTGCGGCGGGAGTAGATGATGCTGGATGCGACGGCACCGAATTGGCGACGTTGCGACCTGCGGTGAAGGGCTTTGCCAACGACGTAGCCGCCGACTGTGTGGCGGACACCAAGGCGACTGGAGCCGCGGGTTGCCGTTTCGTCACTACCCATCCTCCAATGGCGAGCAGCACGGCGAATCCAAACAAAATCGGCCAGCGATATTTTTGCAGCGCGTCGGGAGCATCGATCGGAACACCCAGCCCGCCACCTGGGCGATTGTCGCGGCCTGCGGATTGAGGCTGCGATTGCGCTTGCTGCTCACCCTGTTGCGCCGCGCTTGAAGCCGTCTCTCCCGGCGACTCGGTAATCACGCCTTGACCTCGCAGCGTAAAGCCAAGCCGCTGGCCGGGTTTCGCCTCGCGCGCAACTTCCACCGCGCTGTCGCCCTGAGTCGGATCGTGCATCGATTCGTAGCTTGGCGGGTTCGCAGCCGTAAACTGCATCGTCTTTGGCAGAACGATGACGAGGTGCTCGGCGGGATACAACGGCTTCGGATCGATCTTGATCTCGCCAGAGTAAGGCAGCGTGAACTCCACCTGAAACTGCGTCTCTCCCGGCCGCAGCGGAAAGTTAACAGCATAGCGATTCTTCTCCGCCTGCGGCACGGCGTCAGCGCTAATCGGCTGGCCATTCGGCGCACGCGCCTGCAGTTGCTCGACCTTCGAACCCGCGGGCAAATAGAACTCGAAGTTATGATCGTTCATCTGCGTCTTCGCGGGAGAAGAAGTGTTATTGACGACGAAAAGCCGTACGCCCTGCATGGTTCCGCTATCAGCCTGGAAGCGAATCACGTCGGCGGTTACGCTAAGGCCCGTGACTTTAGTAGAGACATCATAGACGTTCACGTCAGCCGTATTGACGCCAGGAGGGGCCATTTGATGATAGGTGACTCCCTGATGTACAGCGCGGATGAGGTGCGGGCCGGGAGCTCCCGTGAGTGGGAAGCTGAACTTGCCGTTGCTGTCGGCCTTGGTGGTACCGGCCACGCTCATGCCGCTGGAGAAGTCGATGAGCAGTACCTCGTCTCCTACGGCGGGCTTGTCGGTGGTGCCGTTGGTGACGGTGCCAGTGAGGGTTTGGGCGGAGGCGGATGCTAGGGCTAGCGAGAGGATGGCGATTAATAAGGCGGATCGTGCGAATTTGGTCAAAACAACTCCTTGCGATGGCGCGTAAAGGCTTTTTCGACGGCACCGGAAATCTATCGATGCATCGAACATATTAATCGAACATATTAAGAGAGATTGCTTTGTTACGGTTTGCATGTCCAAATGCAGTTTACCCGCCTCAACTTTATTTTGCCTTCATCAAGACCCGCGATTTTTATGTTGCCGAAAAATGAAGTTTCCCCTAGCGTTCCGTCTATTCTGACGACATGGGTTTGAACGACTTCCTTTTTCGAGGGGTATTCGATAAGGTGTTCGGTCCAATTTCCAGCGATAGTCAAATCCTTACCCGAAATGTGGCCTGGTAGATCTATGCCATCGCCGACCGCCGAGCCCTCGAACACATACAGGAGCGCCTCCACCGTACCATCGCGATGCTGTTTTATGGCCAACTCGTATCCAAGAAGGTCGCCGGTTTCTTCGTGAACATAAGCATTGGAATAAACGCGCATAGATCTAGTCCGGGCGCACTGATCCGCGGACGTTTCAGCGGACATGATCGGTGAGGCGATGGAGAGGAGAATCGACATCAAAAGTGCGGACCGAAGTCGAGTCGACATCATATTCTTAGTCAGGGTAGCTTACGTGGGTTGGACGACAACCTGCTCCAGCCGAGCGATCTCTGCCATGATCGCAGCCGCTTCTTCTTCGAGCGACGCACGCATCGACTGATAGTCTACGTCTGGCACTTTGCCGGCTTTGTATTCGAAATTCAGGTCGCGCAGGTTTTCGTAGACCGCTTCCTTGCGCTCGCGGAGGTAGCCGAGGCGCGTTTTTTCTTCCCCGGCATAGACTTCGCCGGGGAAAAAGAAAACGTAGTAAAGGCAAGCCAGCGTGAAGGCGCCGCAAACGAAGGCAATCATAGGTCGGTCTCCTTGCGAGCCTTGCGACGGAATTCATCTAGCTCGCTTCCCCGCGGGATGACGATGCCATCGGCGAGCGCCGGCTCCGGGCGATTCTTCCACGAGCGCACAATATGGACGGCAAAGGCTATGCCGAGCGCCAGGACCAAGAAGGGCATGATCCAGGCCACGCGGTCGAAGCCGACGGCGGTGGGCGCGGCGATCACGGTCGGTCCGTACTCCTGCACGAAGCCTTGCAGGATTAGGTCGTCGTTATTCGTGGTGCCTTTATCGAGCGCGGCCAACAGTTCGTCGCGCATCTTGGTGGAAGACTGGCATCCGACGTGATTGCATTCGAGCAGCACCTGGCCGCATCCGCAGGTGCATATCATGCGATGCCCCAGATCTTTGAAGCGGGCGGAATCGTCCCCCGCGCCCATGAAAACAATTACCGCAAGCGCGAGGATGGCGGCCTGTAGCCAGCGGCGCTGAGAGTTCCGGCCATCCCTGAAAGCAGGTCCTTCGCTTCGCTCAGGATGACAACTCGTTAGTAGATTCGACGTTTTCATCTCAGTCACCTGCTCCCACTTGGGCGGGCTCGCGCACGGGAGTGGTTGCGGCCACCCGTACGGCGGCTTCGTTCGGCACGAGCGCGGTAATGGTGCCGAAGACCATAACGATCAGGCCGATCCAGATCCAGGGCACCAGCGGATTCAAGTGCGCTTTGATGATGGGGCGTCCGGTCGTTTCATTCTTGCCTTCATAGACGAGATAGACGTCCGTCACTAAAAAGAGATCTTCGCGGAAGCTTGGATAAATGCGCGGCAGCGTCTGCGGCTGTCCGCTGGCCTTATAGAAGCGGCGCTCGGGATACATAGTCGTAATCAGCTTGCCACCGCGAAAGACGTTGATGATGGCCCACTCGTTGCCATAGTTCGGATTGTCGTCCTGCGTGTAAGACTGGCAGACGAGCGTGTAAGGGCCGATGTTGATTTTGTCGCCGAAGCCCATTTCTTTTTCGACTTCTTTATTGAAGGGGGTGCCGAGAATTCCGATGATGACAAGCGCGACTCCGAAGTGAACGATGTAACCGCCATAGCGGCGCGTGTTGCGGTGATAGAGGTGAATCATCGCCGCGAACAAGTTCTGCCCACTCTTACCGGCGATAACGCGGCCTCCGCGAAGGAATTCAGAGACGACGGTGAAGATCACCAGCGCCGAGAGGATCGCGGCCACGGTCGCATAGAAATAAGAAGGATCCTCCCATGGCCGCACTCCAAACAGAATCATCATGCCGCCGACGGCGAGCGAGCCAATCGCGGGGAAGAGAAAATTCCGCTTGAGGCTTTCGATGGAGGTCTTGCGCCACGCCAGCAGCGGCCCGACGGCAGTGAGCAGCAGAAGCAGCAATGCAACCGGAATCGCCACGCGATTGAAAAACGGAGGCCCCACAGTGACTTTGTGCCCCTGAACGAACTCAGACAGGATCGGGAAGAACGTTCCCCAGAGAATCGTGAAGCAGACGACAAGCAACAGAAGATTGTTGAACAGGAAACTCGATTCGCGAGAAACCAGCGATTCCAGTTTATGCTCGCTCTTGAGGTGATCGCGGTTAGCGACCAGAAAGAAGCTGCAGACTGCCAGAGTCAGGCCGATAAAGACCAGGAACCACGTCCCAATCGACGATTGCGCAAAAGCGTGCACCGAACTGATCACGCCCGACCGCGTGAGAAACGTGCCGAGCATCGAGAGCAGGAAGGTCGCGAAGATGAGCGCCATGTTCCAGACTTTCAGCATGCCGCGTTTTTCCTGCATGATCACCGAATGCAAAAATGCCGTACCCGTAAGCCACGGCATCAGCGAAGCATTTTCCACCGGATCCCACCCCCAGTAGCCGCCCCACCCGAGCACGGCGTAGGCCCAGTGCGCGCCCAGAAAAACGCCAATTGTCAGGAAGCACCACGTCACCATCGTCCAGCGGCGCGTGATGTGAATCCACTTTTCACCGGGATACTTCATGATGAGCGCGCCCAGCGCAAACGCGAATGGCACGGTGAAACCAACGTATCCCAAATAAAGCATCGGAGGATGAATCACCATCTCGGGATACTGCAGCAGAGGATTGAGGCCGGTGCCATCCGCGGGAAGCGCGCCTTCCATGATGGCAAATGGATGCGCTGCGAAGTTCAAAATGAGCAAAAAGAAAACTTGCACCGAGGCAATGATTACGGAAGCATAAGCAAACAGCCGCTGATCGGTCTTGTAACGCAGGCGGAGAACGAATCCGTATCCCGCCAGCAGCAGCGACCAGAAAAGCAGCGAGCCTTCCTGCCCGGACCAGAGAACGGCGAACTTGTAGGCGGCAGGCAGATCGCGATTGCTGTGATGAAAAATGTAGGCGATGGAGAAATCGTCATTGAACGCGGCCAGCACGAGCACAATGCCCGCGAGCAGGACGGCGGCGAAGGTGGCGATTCCGGCACGGCGCGCTGTCTCGCCTAGGCGGGCCGAGGCCGCGCTCCGAGTGAACAACGACAAGAAGCCTGCCACGAAAGAATACGCACTTAGGCCGAGCGCTAGCAGGAGCGCAAAGCTTCCAATTTGAGACATCGCAGGAACCCCGCAGTTCTTTATCTGTATTTTTTCAGAGAAGCGAATGCTATGCAATCGGCCGACCGGCAAAGATGGTAGCTCAATCTTATTTCGACAGGCCTCTGAATCCAAACTCGATGAATGCAAACCCTTGGGAGAGAATACCGACGATCACCATTGTGATTGGCAGGAAGCGAGCATTGCGGGTCCCTGGATAAATCAAGAGGAAAATCCCCATCGATAATGAGATTGCCCCTGTGACGCAAGTCACCCACCAACGATCCATTTCCATTGATATCAGTATTGGTACCACCCAAACAGCTATAATGAGGTATTCGGATTTCTTGTCCATGCCGCTTAACTTGCCCGCTTATCGTGACTTTTCCAGCGGGTAGCCTCGTTCGCGCCAATCGCGAATTCCGCCATCCATGGAGATAACGTTGGTATAACCCATTTTTTGCAGGTTATCGGCTGCCAACGCAGAACGGAACCCACCTCCGCAATACAGCACCAGTTCGGTGTTCAGCTCGGGGTACTTGCCCTCAATGTCGCGCTCGATGATGCCCTTGCCGAGATGGACGGCCCCGGGCAGGTGGTCGGCATCGTATTCTCGGTCTTCGCGCACATCGATCAATGTGAATTTCTCGCCGCGATCAAGCCGGGCTTTGATCTCGTCAACGTTGGTTTCGCGAACGCGCTGCTTGGCGTCGTTAACAATCTTAAGAAAACGCGGCGGATGCTGAGCCATGGTCGCTCTCCTCCTACTCGCTGTTAATGGTTGCTTGAGTTCGTTCCTGAGAATGATAGCAGGCTAAGCGAAGTCGCTCCTCTCGCCCAACCCCCAGCCCGATGTGCTAAAGATTATGTACGGAGAATATTGAAGCAGACTCTGTAGAGCGGCCTCCGTCAATCGCGACCCCATGACCCTCATCATTCGCCAGTCACGCATTCACTCCTTTGGTTGCTACACTACGCGCCCTATCCGCAAAGGCACGCTCATCATCCAGTACGTCGGCGAACGCCTCACCACCGACCAGGCCGACGATCTCTACGACGACTTTCCCAACACGTATCTCTTTGGCTTGGACGGTGGCAAGCGCATCATCGATGGCTATGGCGTCGCCGCGTTCGTCAATCATTCCTGCGAACCGAATTGCGAGACCGACCAGATTCGCGGCAAGATGTGGATCATCGCGCTGCGTGATATTGCGGCGGGAGAGGAATTGACCTACGACTATAACCTCTACGACGGTGAGGATGACGCTCCTTGTTTATGTGGCGCGCCGCGTTGCCGGAAAAGTTTGTACTCGGCATCGCATCTGCGCAAGATCGCGCGGAAGCGCGCTAAAGCTGCGGCTGCTGCCACCGCGTCGTCGTAAAGCGGAAGCATTCGCGATGCTACAATCAATTTTCGTTCACGCGCATCGAGAACTCTGAGGTCTCGCCTTGAACCGCGCTTCCGCCGGACTTGAAAGCATCGTCGCCAAATCCCTGCACCGCGCACCGGCGAGCGAGAGCCCTTTGCTGGCATGGCCAGTCGCCTGCGGCAGCGTGGTGGCCGATCGGACCCGCGCGCTCAGTTTTTCCGAGGGCGTTCTGCAAGTAGAGGTCGCCGATGCCGGATGGCGGCGCGAACTCGCCAACCTGGCTCCGCGCTACGTGGCCTTAATCAACAAGTATTCGGGGAGTCCTGTGAAGCGGATTGAATTTCTGGTAAAGGCGTGAACGCAGGCGCGCCGGGACTGGCTATGAAAGTCGCCGACAAAGACGTCTCCTACGTCGCGGATTTGGCCAACCTCGATCTGACCGTGGACGAGCGCGCCCGAATGCTGCGCGATCTAAATTCCATCCTCGAATATATCGAGCGTCTCAGCGAACTCGATACCGTTAACGTCGCGCCCATGGCAGAGGTTTCAGATCGCTATGGCGTGGATGAGTCGCGCCAGGGCCGCGACCGCTTTGCCTACGCGATCCGCGATGACGTAAAGGACGGTCTGCGGAAGTCGCTTCCGCATGAGGTCGCCATCAAGAATGCGCCAGACACCGACGGAACATTTTTCGAAGTTCCGAAGGTGATTGAGAGATAAATGGCTGCGACGACGATTGACGACATTCGCGCCGCGATCGCAGAGCGCAAAACGACCGCAACGGCGCTCGCCGCGGATTATTACGCACGCATCAAGAAGGAAGACCCCGAGATCGGCGCGTTTCTCACTCTTTGCGAGGATCGCGCGTTAGCGCAGGCCGCACGCGTCGACGCACTGGCTGCGGATGGTAATCCTTTACCGGCCCTCGCCGGAGTTCCTATTGCTATCAAAGATGTCATGGTAACGAACGGTGTGCGCACCACCGCTGGCTCGAAAATCCTCGACAATTTTATTCCGCCCTATGACTGCACAGCGGTCGCTCGCCTAGAGGCGGCGGGCGCTGTGATTCTCGGCAAACTTAACTGCGATGAGTTTGCCATGGGCTCATCCACGGAGAACTCGGCCTACCACGTTGTACACAATCCGCGCGACAAGAGCCGCGTGCCCGGAGGGTCGTCGGGCGGATCGGCCGCAGCAGTCGCGGCGGACATGGCCGTAGCGACGTTAGGCTCCGATACTGGCGGATCGATTCGCCAGCCCGCGTCGTTTTGTGGAGTCGTCGGGTTGAAGCCGACCTATGGACGCGTCTCGCGCTACGGCCTGATTGCGTTTGCGTCGTCGCTCGATCACATCGGGCCGTTTGCAAATACGGTCAAGGATGCCGCTCTGATGCTGCGCACGATCGCCGGGCGCGATCCCATGGATTCGACCTCTGCCGAAGTGCCTGTGCCCGATTATGTGGCGGAACTCGAGAAACCGATTCGAGGTTCCGGCGAAAAATTGAAAGTTGGCGTCGCGAAAGAATACTTCGGACCAGGACTCGATCCCGAGGTGCGCTCCGTGGTCGAAGCCGCGATTCAGAGATTGGCTGAACTGGGATGCGAGGTAGTCCCGGTGAGTTTGCCCCACACCGAATACGCCGTTCCCACGTATTACATCGTAGCCACGGCGGAAGCGTCGTCGAACTTGGCGCGCTTTGACGGTGTGCGCTACGGTTTTCGCGCCAAAGCCAACACGCTTTCTGAAATGTATCGTCAGACCCGCGACTGCGGATTCGGCATGGAAGTCAAGCGCCGCATCATGCTAGGAACGTATGCGCTGAGCGCCGGATATTACGATGCCTACTATCTCAAGGCGCAGAAGGTACGCACGCTGCTGACTCGCGATTTCGACGAGGCTTTTAAGAAGGTGGATGTGATCGCCGCTCCTACTTGCCCGACTCCAGCGTTCAGGTTAGGAGAAAAGATCGACGATCCGCTGGCCATGTATCTCGCCGATATCTACACCGTAACTGCTAACTTAGCAGGCATTCCGGGAATCTCGATTCCCTGCGGCGAGAATCACGAGAAGCTGCCGATCGGATTGCAATTGTTTGCTCGGCACTTTGATGAGGCGACCCTCCTGCGCGTGGCGCACGCGTATGAGCGGGCGAGATAGTCGCCGGTCGGTAGTCAGTTAATCGTTCGGAGGTCGCCGGGACTATGGCGCTACAGAATCTCGTAATAGCGTTCGCCCGAGCATGCCCTGCACAGCAGGCGCCCCTCCCGCACAACTTCGCGGCGAAAATTAATTCCTTCGCCGCACTCGGCGCAGACGATGCGATCGCCTTTATATCCGGGAAACTCTTCCGCTGGCAGTTCGACCTTCACCCACTGCTCAGTGAATAAGTCGTCTTCCGCCATTTCGCGATAGGCGAGCATCTGCTGCTGATTCTTATTTTCGATTTCGGGATGCATCGACCGCGCCAGCGCCTTTGACGATTCTTTCGCGGCGATGCGGATGGCTTTGCCGCTGCTCACGTCTTTTGCTCCCAAATCAACGAAGGTTGCGGCCATCTTTCCCCAGTCGCGAAATTTCAGGGCGCGCTTGCCGAGGCGGCATCCGGTCACAACGGCGATGGCGTCGGTGGCGCAGCGGTCGATCTCAACGAAGGTAACGAGACGCTTCCGATCCTTTCCACGCGGGTCTTCGATACCGAGTTTCTCGAGACCTAACATGGCTAGACGTACGCCCAGCACTTGGCCAGCGCAGAGATGGCCGTGGGCGATTTCCGCTTCGCGGAGATAGTCGTCGAGCGACAGCATGGGATCTGACAAACGGTCTAAGGGCTGTCATCCTGAGCGAAGGCGNNCCTTCGCTCAGGATGACACTTCAAATTAGGATACTTATTTTCGCCTCCACCGTACTCCTTCTTTTGTGTTCTCCACGATAATGCCTGCGCCCGTCAACTCGGCGCGCAATGCGTCGGAGGTCTTGAAATTTCGGGTCTTTCGGGCGGCTTCCATTTCAGCGAGCTTCTGATTTACCTGTTCGTCGGTGAGTTGCGCAGAACCGGCGATACCAAGCAGCTCAGGACTAATTTCTTTTTCGCGCCCTTCGGCGCGCGCCCACTCTAGAATGGCTTTCATCTTAGGCTGATCGTCATCATTCAGCACGCCGAATATTTCGTCAAACTTGGTCAGTGCACCGAGCAGCGGTTTCACATCTTCCTGACGAAAGTTGTTCTGGCCTGCTTGCGCGGCATCAAGCACGGTGTTGACCTTGCGCAACATGTCAAACATTGCGGCCTGCGCCTCTGCAGTATTAAGATCGTCGTCAAGGGCGCTCTTCATCTTGTCGATGGTTTCCTGCGCCAGTTGAGCAATCTGCGGCGTAGATCCCGCGGGGAATTGTGTGCTAGTCAAGCGGAAACGAAAGTTCCGCAGCTTCTCGACCGAACTGGCCGCCGATTTCAAGCCATCAAAAGTAAAATTGAGTTGATTACGATATGGCACCTGCGACAGCAGCCAGCGGATCGACGACGGCTTGTGGCCGCGCAGCACAAGGTCTCGAATCGTAAAAAAATTCCCCAGGCTTTTCGACATCTTCTGGCCTTCGACCAGCAGGAAGCGTGCATGAAACCAATAGCGCGCAAATTGCTGCCCGCTCAGCGACTCTGATTGCGCAATTTCATTTTCATGATGCGGAAAAATCAAATCTTCGCCGCCGGCATGCAAATCGAAACTTGGCCCTAATTCCTCCATGGACATGACCGAGCACTCGATGTGCCAACCCGGGCGGCCCGGCCCTATCGCCGTTTCCCATGAGGCTTCGCCGGGCTTTGGGGCCTTCCAAAGCGCGAAGTCACGGGCGCTATCTTTTTCATATTCGTCAACGTCGACGCGCGCACCGTCGTTCATGCCGGCAAAATCTTTTTTTGAAAGCTTGCCGTACTCTGGAAATTTCGCGATGCGGAAATAGTACGAGCCATCTTCGGTGCGGTAAGCAAATCCCTTTTTGGCGAGTTCGGCAATAAAATCGGCCATAGCATTGATGTGCTCGGTCGCGCGCACGAAAATCGGCTTCTCAATGCCCAGCGTTGCTGAATCCTCGAGAAAAGCTTGTATATACTTCGCCGTGTACTGTTGCACTGAAACGCCATCGTGTGCAGAGTTGCGAATGATCTTGTCGTCGACGTCGGTAATATTCATGACGTAACGGACTTCATATCCGCTTTGGCGCAGAAAGCGGTAGAGAAGATCGACGGCGATAAATGTGCGGAAATTGCCGATATGACCGTAGTCGTAGACGGTCGGGCCGCAAGC
Organism: Acidobacteriaceae bacterium; assembly: GCA_003132405.1. Lineage (GTDB taxonomy): Bacteria > Acidobacteriota > Terriglobia > Terriglobales > Acidobacteriaceae > Acidiflorens. The sequence goes on from PKXQ01000138.1 coordinate 89,832, forward strand.
ATACATGCGGACGCGGTTGTCGTCGAGCGGATGGAAGTCTTCGATCTTTCCAGAGAGAGTGTTATAGAGGCGCAATGCCATAGATTCGCAGAGTCGTGGGCGACATTTGGAGCTGAGCAAGAACCTCTCATTCTAGGGGCGCGAAAGAAGAGGGGTCAAATGGAAGCCGCACTCAAAATGCAAGCAACTGATGCTGCGGAATCGTGCGCGCTAATCATGGCAGCCCAATATCCTCGGAGCATTTGAACACGACCGAATTTAAGCGGCGGGTGCCGGCAAATCGCTCTTCACATCTTCGTCGTCGGGGCCAGCAGACGCTTCTCCGTCCGGCGGATCTGCATCGGGCGTTTCCGCAGGTTCTCCATTTGCAGGTTCGGCTTTCGCCAGCGGCAGGCTTGCCACTACGCATGTGCCGGTGCCGTCGCTCTGGACATTAAGATGGCCGCCTAAATTTCTGACGCGCTGTTTCATGCCGCCCAAACCCACGCCGACGCCCGCTCCAATTTCTTGAAAGCTCAAAAGCTTATCAAAAGGTATGCCTCTCCCATAATCTCGAATGGAAAGAATCGCATTTTCGGCATCTGAATTCAGTTGGATATCCACAGAGGGGCTACCAGAATGGCGCAAGACGTTGGTCAGACTCTCTTGCAGAATTCGGAAGAAGACAAGTTCCTCATCCTTGGTCAATCGCGGAGTCGCTACAAGTTCCAGGTTCGCCTTGACTCCACTCCGCTTGGTAAACCCTTCCACATACCATTGAGCGGCGGATGAGAAGCCGACCTCGTCGAGCAGCGGTGGGTGCAGCAGGTGGGAAGTGACCCGAATCTCCTGCAATGCCTGGTTCGATAGAGACTCGAGTTCACTAAGCATCTCACCAGCTTTGGGAACGGAAATCACGGCCTTACCAAGGGAATCGAGCATCATTCTTAACGCGACGAGCGTTTGGCCGATACTGTCATGCAAGTCGCGGGCAATTCTACGACGCTCCTCATCCTGCAGCCGGAGCGAGCGAGCGGAGAGTTCGCGCAGCACATACTCAGTCGTCTTGCGGCGTTCAATTTCAGATTCGAGCGACGCTAAACTGGCGTTGAGCGCGCGCGTGCGCTCCTCTACTCTTTTCTCAAGTTCGTCGTGAGATTTGCGAAGCTCAGCTTCCACGCGCTTGACATCCGTAACATCCACTCCGGTGGGGTGCAGGAAAATGATCTCACCGTCTTGGTCGCGAATCGGATGAAGCTCAAATTCGACCAGCCGTTCGGTTCCATCTGCCCAAAGGTAAGACAGAACTTCCCTATAAGGCGTGTCTGCGGCCGCTAGCTTTGTCCCGGCTCGAATCTTGTCTTGTACTTCCCGGGAGCCTCGCCACCAGCCTGTCTCCCAGAATTGGCGCCCGAGAACTTCTTCGGCGCGGTAGCCACACACATCGAGGCAAAGTCGATTGGCATCGATCATTACGCCGTCTAGGGTCATGATGCCGGCAAACACCGAGGTTTGCTCGAACACAGCGCGAAATTTGGCCGTGGCCGCGCTCGCCTTGGCTCCGGATCGACGATTGGCTTCTCCAAGACCAATAATGAAACTTGAAAAAACCAGGAAGCCCACCAGCCCCGAAATCGTAGTGCGCGGATCTTCTACGGCGAAGGACCCCGCGGGCGGAAGAAACCAATACCAAACCCCAATCCCGCTGATCAGCGTCGCCGCAATCGACGGCCCCAGTCCGCAATACCAGGCGGCAAAAACCACCGCTAACCAAGCCGTATGATAGGGATTATTGAGTCCGAGCCACGGCTCCAGTATTCCTCGCAGCATGAGCGCCGCAATCGCAGCCCCCACCGCGAGAACATAGCGAGCCAAGATCGATTTGTTTCTAGGCTCCGGAATGGCAGAACTTTGCACCTTACCTCACCTTGCCTCACCTTGCCTCACCTTGCCTCACCTTGCCGCGGATTCGAACCGCACATGCCATCCGCTGGCTAGCCAAGTGACACAAGCGGTGGAACTCGCAGAACCGATCTTATTGTGTGCGGAGGTCGCGTCTATAAGGTATTCGCTGTAATGTGGCGCGGATACTCCAGTCCGCGGCCTTGGTCCTTGCGTTTAGATTTTGTTACTCGATTTTTCCTGTTATTAAACCGAGACTGCGGGCGGCGGCGCGGGTTCGTGCAGTCGATGCTGCACGAGAAAGGCATAATGGACAGCCGAGACGATGGTGAAGATAAAAGTCGCGCGCAGGAAAGTAGTTCGCGCGATCCAGACCCACTGCACAGGGTAGACGAGCAGCAGCAGCACGAAGAAAATCGCGGCCACCTGGGCGAAGGTGTTGGCCTTGCCGAAAATACTGGGACGAAAATCGCGCAAGCCAGCGATCATGAAGAGCACACCGCTGATGACGAGGATCGAGACATCACGGCTGAACACCATGACTGTGTACTTCCAGGGAATCATGCGTTCGATCGAGAGCACGAGAAACATCGTGCTCATCAGCAATTTGTCGGCGATCGGATCGAGATACTGGCCGAGCAATGTTTGCTGATGCAAGGTGCGGGCCAAAAGGCCGTCGAGGCCATCGCTCACTCCGGCGAGAACGAATAGCGCCAACGCCCATTTGAAATCCTGCTTGAGCAGATTAATAACGATGAACGGCAGGAAAATCATGCGCAAGAGCGTGATCTGATTGGGTGCGGTTAGAATTTGCCGCAGGTTCATCGCGACTCGTCCCCGCCAGACCGTGCTCCGCTTTTTTCTCGGGCGCTGCTGAGAAATTCGCTCACCAGCAGCGGCGAGGGATCCTGTCCTGTCTTTTCGGCGAAGCGCTGGGCGAGCGAGAGGATGTTGCCCTCGGGCAGATCCAGTTCCATGCGTTCAACGCGGTGCATGGGGAAAAAGACCACGCCAGAAGTAAAAGGCTCGCCGTTCTTGATCTGCGAGGCGAGATTATCGAAAGATGCGACGTCCACGCCGCGCAGGCTGAGTCCTTCGCTCGCAAGATGGAGAATCGCACCCCAGAATTTTTCGCGCGGGTTCGTCAACGTGGCGATCACCAGCGCTCCGGGTCGGAAGGGACTGACGGTTTGAGGGTCCTGATAAAAGCTAGTACTGGGCACGATTGGATTGTCGTCTGTCGGGGAGGGAAATTGCAAACGGAAGGTGCCCGCTCGCGGCGACCCGTTACTACCAGGGGTTAGCGCTTCACGATGACGTGCGACGCTGACTCTATACAAACCATCCGCGTGTAGCCTTGTCGCTCAGGCGTAAAAGGACAGACTTCGAAATTGCCGTAAACAGCAAGAGCACCATTAGGAATACCGAAGTTCTTCGGGACAATGGGATCGTCGGCGTCGTCCGCGATGGGACCCGCTGTGACGCCAAGCAAACTTTTCGTGCCGACCGGCCAAATCCGAAGCGCTGGTGTTCCATCCCCAAATGTTGCTCTGCCATGAACCGTGAAACCGGCAGCCATAACCTTGGGGTTCCCCTTGCACTTTGGCTGTTCGCCGAACACGGGGATCACCAGTAAAGCGATCGCCAATAGATGCTTCATACGCTTCTTCCTCAGCGTGTCAGCCCTCGCTTTTTACCGCTTTCAAATCAATGCCCACCTGCTCAGCCTTCTTATAGAGATGTGACCGCTCCAGTCCCAAAGCGCGCGCCGTGTTTGAGATCTGGTGATGATTGTGTTTCAGCTCCGCCAGAATGGTTTGTTTCTCGAATGCACGCACGCGGTCGGCGAGCGGCCCAGTGCCGGACGATGCGGACCCCGACGCAGCGGCGGACGCGGGCAGCGCTAGCGCGACGGTTTCCGCCGTGACTTCGTTGGAGGTCGCCAGCAGCATTACCCGTTCTACGGCGTTCCTCAGTTCGCGCACATTGCCCGGCCAGGGATGCTCTTGCAGTGCGGCAATTGCGCTGGGGGTGAAACGCATCGGCTTCCATCCATTCGTCGCGCTGACCTGTAAAGCAAAGTGCTCGACGAGCGCCGGAATGTCTTCGCGGCGTTCGCGCAGCGGCGGCAGGCGCAGGGGAAAGACGAAGATGCGGTGAAATAAATCCTGCCGGAATTTGACCTCGCGCACCTGCGCTTCAAGATCGCGGTGCGTGGCGACGACCACGCGCACATCAACCTGTATGGCGCGTTCTCCGCCGAGGCGCTCGACTTCGCCTTCTTCGAGAACGCGTAACAGCTTCGCTTGCATCGCAAGTGGCATATCGCCGATTTCATCGAGAAAAATCGTCCCACGCTGTGCCTGTTCAAATTTCCCGAGATGGCGGCCAGCCGCACCGGTGAACGATCCTTTCTCGTGGCCGAATAATTCCGATTCAATCAGTTCGGCCGGAATCGCGGCGCAATTCAGCGTGACGAACGGCCCGCCGGCTCGCGGACTGCGCTCATGCAGCGTGCGCGCCACAAGTTCTTTTCCCGTCCCTGTCTCCCCGAAAATGCAAATGCGCGTTTCGCTGGCGGCGACGCGTTCCACTTGCGCCATCACCGCGCGCATCGTCTCGCCCTTCCAGACGATTTCGTGCTTGCCGAGACGGCGCTCCAGATCGCGGTTCTCGCGTTCCAGGCGTCCGAGCTTCAGCGCATTCTCGACGGTGAGCAGAAGCTTTTCGGTGGAGATCGGTTTCTCCAGGAAATCGAGCGCGCCAAGACGCGTGGCGCGCACCGCCATTTCAATATGCGCCTGCCCCGACATCATTACCACCGGAGTCGCCACGCCTTGCGCTTTGAGTTCTTCGAGCAGCGCGAGGCCGTCTTTGCCCGGCATCACAACGTCTGAAAGTATCAGATCGAAAGATTGCACTTTGGCCAGTTCGAGAGCCTTGTTAGCGTTGTCGCAGACGGCCGCCTCATGCCCCTCCAGACGAAACGCACGCGACAGAGAAGCCAGCGTGTTGGCTTCGTCATCGACGATCAGTAGATGCGCTTTTTGCGCCACAGTCATTGACCTCAAGGGAATGCCATCCCAAATCTACCCCACAGACACCGAGTGCGCGGAGAAATCGCAGGGCAATTCCATGCGAAACGTGGTTCCTTTTTCCTTCGTGCTCTCGACCGAAATCTTGCCGCCATGATCGCTCACCACCGACTGCACAATCGCCAGCCCGAGACCCGTGCCATGTTGCTTGGTCGTGTAATAAGGAGTGAACAAGCGCCCGCATTCTTCCTGCGTCAGGCCGGAGCCGGTATCGGAAACCGAAAGCTCGACGCGGTCGCCGAGAGACGCGGTGCGAATCGTCAACTCTCCCCCTTGCGACATGGCATCGATCGCATTGAGCACCAAGTTTTGCAGTGCGCGATGCAGCAGATCCGAATCGGCCGAAATTTCGGGCAGCGCCTCCGCCAATTCCGTGTGCACGACAATCTGATTCTTGCTCTGTAGCTGCGCCTGAAAGACGCGCAGCACCGAGCGCACCACATCGTTCACCTGCATCGGATGGCGCTGTGGCTGCGGCATTCTCGAGAATTCGCTGAAACGGCCAATAATGGTTTTAAGATTATTAATTTCCTCGAGCAGAGTGACCGTACTCTCGTGGAAGACTTCTTCAAACATTTCGGGCGATTTCTCTTTGGCGCGCATCAGGTTTTCGACGGTGACTTGCAAGGGAAAAAGCGGGTTCTTTAGTTCGTGCGCCAAACGGCGCGCCAGTTCGCGCCATGCGGCTACTCGCTCGGCCTGCAGCGTGCGTTCTTTTTGCTGCATGAGATCTTCCGTCATGCGGTTGAACGACGCCGCCAGTTCTCCCAGTTCGTCGCTCGATTCAACTTCGACCTTGGCATTGAGATCGCCGGCCGCGACGCGGCGCGCGGCCTCCGCCAGCGACACAACCGGGCGCGTGACCCGCGCAGCAAACCACAGACTGGCCAGCACCGCCGCCAGGATGCCGACGCCGCCCACCAACATCGCAGTAGAGATAACCTGCCTTTGCAATTCGATGAGCGGACGCCGTGAACTGCCCACCAGCAGCACGCCTAAGAGTTGCTGACTTGGGGCGCTCGCCCCGAGCTTTGGCACGGCCATGTTTGGATTGGTCATGTTCGGCCCGGTGAGCGGAATGCCATGAAACACTTCGGCGTCAGCCGGGTCTGCGGTCCAATGAATCACTCTCTGAGATTCTTGACCTGTATCGCGCACCTTTGCGACCAGCGGCGCGAGTTGGTCGGCTCCGGCGGCCGGCCCATTCAAATCGAGTAGCGATTTCGGGTTCCATTTGGCGTCCAGATTCTGATAAAGCATCACGCGCGTTCCGGCGGGAATGTCGAGCGTGGAGAGAAATGCTTGGTCGAGGCGTTCACCGCCGATCACGTACAGCGGTTGTTCTCCGACACTCGCCACGCGTACCGCGAACAGGCCGAGGGATGCGCCATCCGGAAGCTCTTCGCGTTTCAAAAACGGTCCCGGCGGCACGGTAGCGATCGCCGCCGCGGCTTCGGAATTCGGCGCTTCAAGAGTCGGTGCCCCGGAAATCGCGGCTTGGGGAATCGCCGCCTCGGGATATCCGAATTTTGCCTGCCATTGCGCCGAGGAGAGAATGGTTCCACGCGCGTCGACCAGTTCGAGGAAATCGAGCCGCTGCTGACTCGCCAACGAGCGCGCCTCGCCAACGTATTCGCTGGGATCGGCGCCGGTACGGTTCATATCGAGAGCGATGCGTTGCACGGCCTCGCTGGCGGCTACCGATTCGACTCTGCGCGCGACTTCCGATCCGCGGCGTTGGAACTCCGATCGAAATTGCGCCGCGACCGCATTAGCGCGGTCCTGATCGGCCTGCTCGAATGAGCGCCGAATGGTGCTGTAGACGGAAATAGAAATAACCGCCACACAGACGAGCGCGGTCGCGGCAAACAGCAAAAGGAGTTTCTTGCGGAAACTCATTGCGATTCCGCCTGGGCATGCAAATCAACGCGGGGAGCCGCCGACCGCGGATCTGCCATGCGTTGATCTGCCAACCGCGGATCCGCCAGCCAAAGATCAGCCAGCGAGAGTTCCGAGGCGCTCCACCGTGCCCGCCCGTCGGGCGCCCACTCGCGCACGCGTCCACTAACCGCGGTCGCGACTGGCAGATGGAATAGCGGAATGACTGCGTGCCCTTCGAGCAAACTCTGTTCAGCCCGATACAACTCTTCCAGCGCGTCGCTGTCGGGCTTTGCGGAAAATGAGGGCTCGGGCAATCCCAATTGTCGCGCGGCCTCGCTAAGCGAGGTTGCCGGATCGGGGCTCGGCAGGACGACGCGCACCAGGCGAATATCTTCCGCTCCCGACAACGAGACTTGCACTGTGATACCGACTTCACGGGCGTTGAGAACAATGCGCTCGGCGATCAATTGGGCTTGCGGGTCTCGCGGATCATAATTTAAATCGTAAGTCAGATTGCGCGCGACCTGACGCGAGTCGGCAAGCAAAGCGCGCGCCTCTTGCGGATTTGCTTGCGCCGAAAAGACTGCGCTGTAGCCGGTCATCCAATTGGGAAGAATGCTGGCGGCGGGTTCCCCGGCGCCTTTCAACAGCACCGATTGAATCGGCTTGCGATCCACGGCAAGCGTGAGCGCTTCGCGAACGCGAGGGTCGTTCGCTCGCGAATTTGCGGGGAAATCGAGCGCGAGCAATTCCGTCGGCAACGACACTAATAAAGACGTGCTGTGCGGAGGCGAGAAATTCGCGGATTGGGGCGCCTCTTCGATCACGTCGGTCTTGCCCAGTTCAAGCGCGATTGCCTGATCGCGCAGCGCTTTGCCAAATTCAATCTCGACCGCATCGACAAACGGACGCCCTTCCCAGCTTTCTTCATTGGCGGCAAGCTTGAGAAGTTGTTGCGGCTGCCACTCCGCGACCAGGAAGGGACCGGTTCCTATGGGGAGGCCTTGGGCATTTCGCTTCAGCAAGAGATTGCGCGGCAGAGCGAGTGCGGCCGGCAGCGAAGACATCGGCGTGGCGGTCTCGATCGCGATCGTATCGCCCGATGCACGCACGATCCATCCGGATTGGAGCGCGCTCAGAATCTGCGCGATTGCGAGGGGCGATGCAGGACTGCCATCATGGAATTTCATTCCGCGGCGCAGCGTGAATTGCCAGTGGCTGGCGCTCACGTCGCTCTGCCACGCCACCGCCAGCGCGGGCTGAGGACGCCCCTGCGCGTCGATGCGCACCAGCGTATCGCCAATCAGAGATAGCGTGCGTGCCAGATCCCAGTATTCGACAGGCGTCGCGTTCGGAGGAAGCTCAAGCACGCTCGGCGAAGCTTGCAGCATGACCCGCAAGGTTCCGCCATAGTGCGGACGCGTCTCCGCGGACGCCGCATTGTAAGTCACGCCGAGCAGGCTAATTACCGCAAGTAACAGATACCCGATACGCCTCATACCATCCCGTGTCTTTGCGTCTTACGATTGCCGCCGCGCCGTTGCCGCTGCTATCCGGCCAGAGCGCGACGATCCGCCCGTCGAACTGGGCGGCTGCGCTCACTGCTACTGGATCGCGATCGGGAAGTTCAAACGCGCGCAGGTTGTCGCGCGCGGCGACATGTAAAGTATCGCGCAATGTGTCGTGCGCTATATCGTCGCTCTCCGAAACCAGCAACTGCGTTCCAGTTCCACAACTTGAGTGAACCGCGGCCAAATCGCTGCCCCACTTTGAGTTTGCGGCGCGGATTGCCTGGTCCGTTACTCCATCCACCAGATGGAACGATCCGTCGACCGCGGCGAAAATCCATAGAGTGTAGCTTGACCGCTGAAGCGCGGCGGCCGCGTAGAACGAAGGAACGTTCGAGATTTTTCCAATGCCAGGTGAGAGCGCTCCAGTAAAGAAATTGCGCGTGGAGGCGTAGAAAGCGCGAACGGAATCGTCGGGTGTAAGAGGCCAGGGGTCGTCCGTGTCGCTGCAAGCGAGAGTAAGCGGCGCAACCGCGTTGGGAGTCGACCGGCAGAACACGCCCGGCAGATAAACGTCGAACAGGTGATCGCGGCGCAGCTGCAGGCGTCCGCGCAAATCGCGGGGGAAAGCTCGCCCGTGAATTATGGGCAACGAAGTTTCCCGTTCCCAACTCGCTGCGGAATTCCAGGATGGGCCCGCTCCCTGATGACGATAGATTGAGACCGCGTCGTCGCCGAGCACGATTAGCCGCGATCCTCCCTGCATGTCAACCAGGGCGACGTCGAGCATCGACTCCTCTTGCGCGAACAGAAGCACCGTCTTCAGAACGATCGACATCACGGGAGCAAAAGCAGCGCCCGTAGGAGGGCGGGGGACCGAAACCAGCGCGACCTTCCTCTCGTCAGATCCGATCGCAATCACAGCCGTCCAAACATAATCGCGCAGGCTCTCAGAGAGAACGACCTCGATCGTTCCCGTCGCTTGCTCGACTTTCGTGATATGCACGCCTTCAACATGCAGTTGCGCTTCGAGCGCGCTGCGCACCTCGCGCACCGATTTTTCATCGAGCGACGAACGGTTGGTGAACTCGAGGGCAAACGCTCCCGGCCCCGAGGCTGTGGCGATCTTCTGAGCCAACTGGCGGGCCGCGTCTGCGAGAGGTGAAGCAGATAAAGAAGATGGTAGAAAAATCGCAACCAGCATGAACGAACTCAGCCAACCAAGCCACCGACCGCTCGAGGTTCGCGCCCGCATGTGTGGAATACGCTGATTATAGCGCGGGGCTGGCGACGGCTTGTTCATAAGAAAATCTCACAAGAAAAGTTTCGGTTCTCAGTTCTCAGAAAGCCGTTTCCCAAGAACCGAGAACTGAAAACTGCTCCAGCTATTGTTGAGACTTGCCATCTTCCACGTCTTCCGCCTGACTCGCATGGTTCGGCGCTCCCATGCCGCGCAGCACGTCGTTGGTAAAGAAAAATTTGCCGTCCGCGGGAACCATCATGATCTGCAATTTGTCCGACAGCCGTTCGGCAACGATTTTGTTGATCAGCAGCGGATTTTGCTTGAGGATCGCCGCCTCACTCCCCATACGCTCGGCGTCCGCCGCGGCGGTCAGGCGGATGCGTTCCGCCTCAGCTTGGGCCAGCAATTTGCGGCGTTCGCCTTCGGCTTTGCTGTCGATAAGCTTCGCCTCACCCGCGGCTTCGGCATTCTTTACCGTCGCTTCCTTGCGCGCTTCGGCTTCGAGCTTCGATCGCTCAATCTGTTTTTGTTTCAACGGGAGCGTGTACTGCATCGCATCAGCTTCGCCCTTGGCCTGTAGCACGCGCACGGCGGCTTGTCCTTCAGCCTGCTTGACTTCCTGGACCTTGTTTGCGTCAGCATCGGCCTCAGCGATTTTCACCTGCTTCTGATGGATTTCGGTTTCGACGCCCATGCGGTCATTCTCTTGCTCCTTCAGCAGCAGCGATTCCAGTCCCTTGGCGTATTCTTCCGGCAGTTCGATGTCGCGAAGCATAACTTCTTTCACCACAATGCCGTCTGCAGCCAATCGTTTGCGGATGATCTCGGCCGAGCGCTGGCGAACTTCTTCGCGCTTGGCGGAGAAAACTTCGCGTACCGTATAGCCCGGCACCAGTTCGCGCCAGGCAGTGGCCACCACCGGCGGCACAATTTCCTTCTCTACAGGCTGCGGGAGATTAGCTTCGATGTAGTCGAGTCGCTTGGGGTCGATCTGGTAGCGGACGGTAATGGCGAGGCCGAGCGTGAGCCCTTCTTTCGCCTGCACGTGCAGCACTTCGCCTTTCGCTACGCCTTTTGCCAGGCCGTCTTCACTTATGCCGGTGGTAAACAACTGGTCGCGCGTGTTGAATAGCTCGACGCGCTCGACTAGCGGCGTGACGAAATGCACGCCCGGATAGAGCGTTCCGGCCTGCGTGCCCTTAGTCTGGCTCACGCGCACGCCGGCCATTCCGCTAGGGACGATAACAATGCCCGCGGATACCAGCAGCGGCGCCCATGCCAGCATGACCAGCGCGACCGATGTGCGCCAACGCATGGCCGGCGCGGGACCGGGCGTGCCGGCGGCAGGATCGGCGTACAGGCGCCGGCGTTGATAAGCAATCAGCAGGTAAGCGTCATAGGTGAGAATCCCAGCGGCGATCACGAACATCGCGATTCCCGCGCTCAGCAGCAAATATTTCAGCAGCAGCATGGTGGTACTCCTTTCAATTTCGTGGTGCGTGGTGAGGATTGGGTTTAGGAATTTCGGGGCGGCGCGCAAACGCCGTGCGAACGATTTGTCCAAAGATGAGTTCTTCGATTAGCAGAGAGGCGGCTAGCGAGAACGTCAGACCGCCGATGATTACCAGGCCTTGCAGCATTGCTTCCATGATTGCCTCCGTCGCGCTGGCACGAAGAAAAGCACGCGGGAAGCCGAATCCAGGCGATTGAAAGGAATGAAGTTAGCGGAGGAGATCAGTGAAATTGCGTGTCTGGGGCCACGCGGCGTGTTCGGGGGAACACGGCCAACGACGAGCGACCAACCAACGACTAGCCCACTATCGACCAACTACCAACGAAAAAAGCCGCCATCAGATTTTCGCTGATGGCGGCAATCAAATGAAACGAGGAAATCTTCACGTCGCGGAAACGTGAAAATCAAAATCAAACTCAGACGCGCAACTTGCGTTGTGCAACGCCTGCGATTCCCATCAGGCCAGTCGCCAGCAGCATCAAGCTGCCGGGCTCCGGCGTCGACATCGCGGAGGAGCGGTAGCCGATAAATTCCTGCGGCCCATGTCCCGGGCTGGCACCAACGGGAGTGTAGAGCACCAACCCTTTGAACTCACTAGCCGGCGCGTGGCGGGCCAGCAGCAACGCCTCGGTATCCAGAGACAGCGCCGCGCTGTTGGTTGTAACACCCTTAGTGAAGAGGTTCCACACCGCCCAATTACCCGCCGTCGCGCTGATCGTTCCATTCATTACGCCCGTGAAGATAATGCCCGCCGCCTTATAGTCGAGGAAGTTTTTGCCAAACATTCCCTTTCCCGCAAGCAGGCCGTTGACCGTCGCATTCCAGTTCTCGCCGGTTGAGATGTGGTTGTTGAACGCGTCACACATCATCGCCGTGGCTTTTCCACCATTAACCGAGAAATAGTAGGGGTAAGTGTAGTAACCGCCGGAAACGTTCGTGCCGGGGTGAAGGAATGTCATATTGACAGGGGCGGAATCGGCTGAAGCCAACGTCGAGAGGAATAGGGCTATGACTAGAGACAACAACATACGGCTTCGTAACACAGTGAAACCTCCAAAACCAATTCTCGTTCTCGATGCACTTTCTAGTGGGCGGATGAGGCTTATAAGTGCAACCGCGATACCAACCGCGAACAACTAGAAGTCTCAGCCGATGCAAGCACTTGCCAGTTGCGGAAATGGGAAGGTGAAAAACTTTGCAGACATTCAATTAACCAACGGAAACTGATTAGAGTTAGTAACAGCAGTTAGTAACAATGAGTAACTAGAACAAAGTAACAAATGATGTCGAGTCAGTCTCAGACTGGGGAACCAGGCTGCCTGCGGCGTGAAACTCCACTCGCACAGTATCGCCAACTTTGAGCAGGAGAAAGCTGGGGTTTTTCATTCCCCACTGCGCATACGGAACTTGAAATGAGGCTTTCGCACTCCAGACTTTTTCGCTCAGCGTCATTTCAACGAGGAAAGTAACCTCATGCTCAGCGCCGTGGATCGCGAATATGCCATGCACTTGAAGCTTCGAGGTTCCCGAAGGCGTCAGTGTTCCATCGGCGTGATCCGGGCGAAAGACAATCTCCGGATAGCGCCAGCTCTCGATCACATCCTTGTGCATTTTGTTGTCGCGCGAGCCGTTGCCGGTTTTGCCGCTGGTTGCGTCAAATACGATTTCTCCGCTGGCCCGTCCGCTCGTGGGATCAAATTGAATAGAGCCGCGCTTCATCAAGAACGAGCCCTTCACCGTGTGCAGGTTGCCTTCGAGCGTAATATCCGCGCCGCTTTGCCCAGCGTCGAACTGCAGCACGAACTCTGGGCTAGCTTGCGCTGGAGATCGCGTCGCCAGCGCAACTGCCAGGAGCAGCAGTGAAAAATATCGCAGAACGAAAGAGCGAAACGCGCGAGTCATAAATTGGGAGAGAGCAATCGGGGATGCAACGCCATCCGTCAGGCCTTGAGCAGCTCCCATCCCATCGCAATTCCGTTCGAGAGGTGGTCGCGCGCCGAGCCTTCTCCGACATGCATGGCCAGCAGTGCTGCGAACGATTCGGGGTGCGATTGGAATAGCTCCATGACGCGCTGCCGCGCACGCCTATGTCTGGCCATGAAAAGCATCAAGCGGGTCATTAACGTGGGGCGGCGCAGCAGTGCTCGATGAGTTTGTTGGTAGCGTGCAAGCTCTCCGCCAGCCAGGCATTTGGCGAGCAATGCGGCTTGCTGAAAGGCGAGGCAAAGGCCTTCTCCGGTAATGGCATCGACCCCGCCCGAGGCGTCTCCGACCAACACTGTGCGGTCTCGATACACTCGCCTCAATTGGCGTGTAACGGTAATCGCACCACGTTCGCTGGACGCATATTTAGCGTTTTTGAGGCGAGACCACAGTTCCGGGAACTCCTCGAGCGCCTCTTCTTCGCGCAGCCGCAATTTCGGATCGAATGAGATCAGCGATACGCACACCTCTTCGCGGCCGACGGGCGTGACATATACCTGGCACTCGCGCCCCCAGTGCAGTTCCATGAACTCGCTCCAGGGAGCGATGCGATAATGGCGCCGGAACGCGAAGCGTACATTCTTGCCCGAGCGAGCATCGCCCCGCCGCTCATCCAACTTTGCCCAACTACGGACGCGTGAACTCGTTCCGTCTGCGCCCACCACCCAGCGCGCGCGCACCAATTCACCGGCTACCAGCGCGCCTTCCGGATGAAGCCCCGTAACCGCCGCCTGCCACAACATGCGAACCCCGCAAGCCGCAGCTCTATCCACCATGACACGATGCAAATGCGTTCGCCGGATTCCATAGGCTGTTCCACGCGGAAATTCGGCCTCAGCTTTTGTGCTGCCATCGACGAAACGAACGCCGCGAAAGGGATACGCATCGCCCTCTGGAATCTCGATGCCAAGTTTGCGCAGCGCTTCGACGCCATTCGGCAAAAGGCCCTCGCCACAAGGCTTGTCGATCGGCGCTAGTGCGCCGTCGGCCACAATCACGCTCAGCCCTTGCCCGCGCGCCGCGATCGCGGTTGCGAGGCCAGCGGGTCCACCGCCGGCTATAAAAACATCCCACGACTTGGCGAGAGGGAACGCCACAAATCAATCCACGTTAGCATTTGAGATGCCCGATTTGTGGCCAGTGCCGCCTACCATTCGAGCAAAACGAATTCCGCGCAGAACCCCGGTCCCATAGCGGCCAGCAAGCCCAGTGTTCCCGGCGCGGGGCGTCGATTTTTCATCACTTCTTCCAACACCACCAGCACCGAAGCCGACGAGAGATTGCCCGTGCGCCGCAAGCATTGCCAGGAGACATCGAGTTCGCCATTCTTCAAACCAAGCGCCTCCGCCGTCGCCTCCAGAATCTTTGGCCCGCCCGTATGTAGCGCCCAGTTGCCGATGTCAGCGCGCGTCAGAGCGCGTTCGGCGAGAAAATCGTCGAGATCGTGCGCCAGGTTTGCGCGCACCAGATTCGGAATTTCGCGCGACAAAACAATGCGGAAACCTTTTTCAGAAACATCCCACCCCATCATCTCTTCGGTATCGGGATAGAACACGGAGCGGGTCGCGAGAATCTTGGGCCCTTCGGAGAATCCGCACTCCGCGCCCGCCACAATTACCGCCGCCGCGCCATCGCCAAATAGTCCCGCCGAAATCAGATTCGCCATCGAAACGTCTTCGCGTTGCAGCGTGAGCGAGCAGAGTTCCACCGATAGCACTACTGCGGTCTGATCCGGATACGCGCGCACGTAATCGGCCGCCCGCGAAATCGCCACCGCTCCTGCCACGCAGCCCAGCCCAAAAATCGGCGTGCGGCGGATGCTTCGGCACAGTCCCATTTTGTTGATGAGCAGCGCATCAATCGACGGACTGCTGATTCCTGTCACCGACACAAAAAAGAATGCGCCCAGATTTCGGCCATGCAAGCCGGCTCCTGCCAGCGCTCCCGAAATCGCCTTCTCGCCCAGATCTTTAGCGGTGCGAATCCAATGTCCGTTCGCCTCGCCCCAAGTTTTCATCTTGCGATATTCTTCCTTCGGAAGCGAGAGGAAGCGGCCATCGACGCCCACGTGCTTGTGCAAACGCCGCAGTACCTGCGGGTTCTGGACCTGATCGCCCCAATATTCCTGAAGTGCCGCCAGCAACATCTCCTGGGAATAGTAATGAGGAGGAAACGCGCTCGCCGTGCTGACAATTCGCATTCTTTTTCCCTCTAGGGCGGATCTGACCCCATGCGCCCGACGCAGTACCCGAAATTGTATGCTCATTAAACAAATTTTGGATGCCGATGATAATGTTAAATTTGTAAAAACACGGTATTGGAAGGACATCCAGTGAAATTCATTGCCGGATTAGTGCTCGGGCTCATCCTCATCCCCTTGGCGGGTTATTTGTATTTCACCGGCGGCGGCGCGCCAGTTGCCACCACCGACTCCGATATGCCGTTTGAGACTTTCTTCGCGAGCAAGGCCCTGAATGTGCGTATCGCGAAAGACATGCCGAAAACTGTGCCGATCCAGCCAACCGAAGCCAACTACGTGGCGGCCGCCGAGCTTTACAAGCAGAATTGCGCCGTTTGCCACGGCGTGCCGCTCACTCCAAAAACCGCGATTGCCACCGGAATGTATCCGCACCCGCCCGTGCTCTTCGAAGGAAAAGGCGTAACCGACGATGAGCCCGGCGCAAGCTATTGGAAAATATTCAACGGCATTCGCCTGAGCGGCATGCCCGGCTTCAGCAAGTCGCTCAACGAAACGCAGATGTGGCAAATAGCGCTGCTCGTTGCCAACGCCGATAAATTGCCGCCCTCCGCGAAAGCCGTGCTGGTCGCGCCAATCGGCACACCGCCGCCAGCGCCGACGGCGTCGCCATCGACAACTCCGACGACAACCCCGACCCCGGCTCCGCCTCCGAAATAGGCGTGGACATTCCAGTGCATTCGGCAAAACCGGTCGTGATCGCATTCTTATTGCTCTGCGCTCGATGCGCCTTCCCGCAGTCGGTCGACCCGGTAGAAAAGGAGCCCGTCGCAATAGTTGAGCTGGGAGGGGCCGCTGGCTGGAGTCTCAAAGACGCCGGATCGAGCTTCGGCCCCACCGTCGCTGTTGAAGTTACGCCGATAGAAAACTGGCTGGAACTTGAGGCTGGCGTCACGCCTCTTTTCGCTCGCCACTCGACCGAATGGGACGTCGATCTTCTGTACAAGAAGCCTTGGACGCTCTCGAAAAAATCCGAGTTCATGCTGGGCATCGGCCCGGAGTGGGTTCATGCAACGGCATACAGCATGACGATGAACTCCGTCAGCGCTGAAGGCGTACTGGATTTTATGTTCTGGCCCTCTGCCAAGCATAGATTTGGTTGGTATGTGGAACCGGCCTACGAATACAACTTTGGCCGGGGCCATGAACAATCCCTTGGCGTCAGCGGAGGCCTGTTGATTGCGATCCCATAATGGTTGCGCTCTGAATGTTAGGTGCGAGCGCTAACCCTCCCACCTCGTCTCGCGCTATCGTGTAGGCATGGCGTTTGCCCGTCCGAGAAAGCTCTTCACCGAAGCCGAACTCTACGAATACGCCGTCGGTGCGCTCGCCCGCCGCATGCGCTCGGTCGCGGAACTGAAGCGCCTGCTGCGCAATCGCGTCGAAGCCGATACCGAATTCGGCAAGACTCTTGTCGAATTGATTGTCGTGCGCCTCAAAGATCAGGGCTACCTGAACGACGCCCGTTACGCCGCCGCCTTCTCCTCCTATCGCCGCGACAACGAGAAATTCGGACGCATGCGCGTGGTCAATGACCTCAAGGCGAAAGGCGTCCATGGCGATGTTATCGAGAAAGCGGTTTCGTCCGCCTACGACGAAGTGAAAGAAGAAACCCTCGCCCGCGCCTACCTTCGTCGCAAACGCCTTCAGAAGCCAAAAGACAGGGATCAGAAACAAGCAGCCCGCATCTTCCGGCAATTAACACGCGCCGGATTCCGATCAAGAACGATTTTCGCGATCTTGAAAAAATGGGATATCGACGAAGAAACGCTAACCGAACTTGAGAACGAAACTCCTGAAGGGTGAGAGGTCCAGTCTTTCCCTGTGTCCTCTGTGGTTATCATTTAGAATTTATCTTTGCAGTCTTAAACCTCAATGCTTACCGGCTCACAAATTCGCCGCAAGTTCCTGGACTTCTTCATCCAGAAGGGACACCGCGAAGTCCACTCCTCGTCGCTAGTCCCCGCCAATGACCCGACGCTGCTCTTTACCAACGCGGGCATGAACCAGTTCAAGGACGTTTTTCTCGGCCTCGAAAAACGCGACTACAACCGGGCGACCACATCGCAGAAATGCGTGCGCGCCGGAGGCAAGCACAACGATCTAGAAAACGTAGGCTTCACCAACCGCCACCACACATTTTTCGAAATGTTGGGGAATTTTTCGTTTGGCGATTATTTCAAAGATAAAGCCATCGCATACGCCTGGGAGCTGATCACATCACCGGAGTGGTTTGGTATTGAGAAGGACAAGCTCTACGTCACCATTTTCAAAGGCGAAAACGGAGTGCCGCGCGACGCGGAAGCTTACGACCTGTGGCTCGGTCAAGGCGTTCCCAAAGATCGCATCTACGAGTTCGGCACAAAAGATAATTTCTGGCAGATGGGAGACACCGGCCCCTGCGGCCCCTGTAGCGAAATTCACTACGACATGGGCGTGGCCGCTTCTGACCAGAGTCATGCCGACTGCGCCTTCGGCTGCGATTGCGGACGCTATGTAGAACTCTGGAATCTAGTTTTCATGCAGTTCGACCGCGATGCCAGCGGCAAGCTGATGCCGTTACCGAAGCCGTCGATTGATACGGGCGCGGGACTGGAGCGGATGGCGGCGGTGTTGCAGGGTGTGATCTCGAATTACGAGACGGATTTGTTCGTGCCGCTGACCGATCGAGCCATGGAACTGCTGGAGATGCATGGGGCTGAACCGCTAGTGAAAATCGCACTGGAATTGTCTCGCAAATCGTCCGCAGCCTCTCTCCGCGTTATCGCCGATCACTCGCGGGCCGCAACGTTCTTAATCTCCGATGGTGTGACTCCATCGAACGAAGGGCGCGGTTATGTCCTCCGCAAGATCATTCGCCGCGCGATCACGCACGGACGCCTCTTGGGCCAGACAAATCCTTTTCTCCACGAAATGGTCCTAGCCGTTCGCGACCTGATGCAGGATGCGTATCCGGAACTGAAGGAATCGGCGGGATTCGTGTCGAAATCTATCCTCGCTGAGGAGAAACAATTTGCGCGCACGCTCGCAATCGGCCTAGAGGGCTTGAAGAACGCCGCGAAAGGAATGCACCTGATCCCTAGGAGCGAGTTCCAAGCACTGAAAGACCGCTCGCCCGGACTAACTCCCGATGAGTGGTCACATGTACTGCATAGGAGGACTCTTGCATTCGATGGGCACATGGCGTTTTATTTCGCTTCCACCCACGGCATTCCTCGGGACTTCATCGAGGATTTCTGTAGAGATAATGACATCACTTTAGACATCAATGGGTATGAGGATGCGTTAGCCGAAGAGCAAACCCGCGCCCGCGCCTCATGGAAGGGCGCGGCCAAGCAGACTGCAAATCCTGCCTACCAGAAGCTGCCGACCTCAACGTTCGATGGCTACCGCCGGACGCGCTCCGACAACTGCGAAGTGCTCGCCATCATCAAAGGCAATCAGGGTGCGCAGGAGCTCAAGCCCGACGAATCCGGCGAGATCATTCTCGACCACACGCCCTTCTACGCCGAATCCGGAGGCCAGGTTGGCGATCGCGGATGGTTCTACTCCAATTCCAATGATCACAACACCATCGTCGCCGAAGTGACCGGATGCTACTACCCTGTGCAGGGCGTGCGCGCGCACCAAGTCACAGCCAAGCAGCCAATTCGCCTCGGCCAAAAAGTGGACGCCGTTGTCGACACCGCCATCCGCGAATCCACCATGCGCAATCACACGGCTACGCATCTCCTCCAGGCCGGACTGCGCGAAGTTCTCGGCAAGCACGTTAAGCAGGCGGGATCGCTAGTCGCTCCAAACCATCTACGCTTCGATTTTTCCCACTTCACCGGAGTCGCCGAAGAAGAGCTGCAAGACATCGAAGACATCATCAACAAAGAAGTACTGCGCAACGAGCGCGTCGAGGTCATCGAGAACGTCCCGATCGACGTGGCCATCAACGAGTATCACGCCATGGCGCTCTTCGGCGAAAAATATGGCGATCGTGTACGCGTCATCAAGATCGGAGATTTCTCGACCGAACTCTGCGGCGGGACGCACACCGCCCAAACCGGGGAAATCGGCCTGATTAAAATCCTGAAAGAAGGAAGCGTGTCGTCTGGCGTCCGCCGCATCGAGGCCGTCACCGGAGAAGGCTCGCTGCGCCACTTCCGCAAAGATCACGAACTGGAAGGTGTGGTAGCCGGGCTGACAAACCATTCCGACTCGACGTCACCAGCTGAGGCCCTGAAACTGGAGCTCGAAAAGAAAGACGCCGAGATCAAGCGGCTGGCGCGCGAACTCGATCAGGCGCGCATGAAGTCGGCATCGTCGAGCACCGCCAACATCAGCGAAAAAGTGAAAGAAGTTCGCGGCGTCAAGGTGCTGGCTCACCGCGTCGACAATCTAGAGCGCGCGCAGATGCGCACGCTGGTCGATCAGTTGCGCGACAGGCTCGGCTCCGCCGTAATCGTGCTAGGTTCGGCGTCGAATGGAAACGTATCGCTGATCGTCGGCGTAACCAAAGATCTGACCAGCCGCATTCAGGCGGGAAAAGTTATAGGACCGGTGGCGCAGAAAGTTGGCGGCAAAGGCGGAGGCCGTCCCGATCTCGCCGAAGCAGGCGGCAAAGACGCCGCAGCCCTCGATGCGGCGCTGGGCGACGCTTACGGCGTAGTAGAGTCATTGTTGGCGTAGATTCTTCACGGCTATGGACGATCGCATCCATTTCGTCGAGCACAAAGGCAAGCGCATCCTGCTGCTCGATTTTTCGCATGCCGATGCGGCTCAAATGCAGCTTCTGCTCGAGTATGTGCGCATCACAGTCGCGCAGCACGGGCACGAGTCGCTGGTTACGCTCGCCGACTTTAGCGGCGCTACTGTGGATCACGCGGTCGCGATGAGGATTAAAGAAGTGCTCACGCTCGATCGCCCGTTCGTGAAGAAGACGGCATGGGTCGGAGCAGAAAGCATCCCCCACGCCTTCATGGAAAACTTCCACAATTTTTCACAACGCGAAATTGTGACCTTCAAAACACGCGAAGAGGCAATGGACTGGCTAATCGGAGAGTAGGTCGCAGGTGACGGGTGACAGGTTACAGGAAAGCTAAGGAGCAGGAACCAAAACTTTTCCTGTCACCCGTAACCTGTCACCTGCCTTTTCAGCTTCTCCAGCGCAACGTCACTGGTCCGCTCATCGGATGCCGAAACTCTCCGCCATTCTTTTTCACTTCCAGCATCGCGTTCTTCAAACCAAAATACCATTTAGCCGGCCGGTCGGCGTCGTCAATCAGCATTAAATGCGGATCGTGCTTCAGTCCCTCGGATTGCAATTCCATCGTGCGGCGATCCTGCTCTACAAATTTTGCGAAGACGAATTTCAAGAGCTGTCGGCCGAACGGAATCCAGCGAAACAAATTCCACGCCGCCACTACATCGATGCGGCACTGATTGCGCGTGATTGGAGTGACAGTAGTCAGGCTCGAGAACCAATATTTTCCGGCACGAATAATTTCCGACCTTAGATTGGGCAGCACGAAATCAATAGTGGTCGTAATCGAATCAGCGTCGGCGTAGAGCCGCAAAAGCTTGTAGGGTGCGCTGTTTGAGCTGGGAGTATGCGCGCTCATGCGAAAGCCATAGGGTATCGGTTCGAAATTCTTTTGCTTCTCGTGAATTGAACCTCGCGTGCGCCACCACCAAGCCTGATGAACGAAGGGCCCATGCGCCGGATCCATCAGGCCAATAATGCCGTGATCGACCGAGCACGGGAGGTCAGCCGTGAGATAAGCAAGTTTGTAGTGTTCACTAAACTTAGGAATCGCAGGTGCCAGAGTTGGCGCAGGCGCAGGCTTCGAGAATCCCGCACCCGCCGGGCCAGGATCAGGAATAAAGACCCAGATAAAATCGTCGCGCTCTTCGCATGGATAGCTGCCGGCATAGATGCGATCAACCTTCAGAGTCTGCTCGGGGACAAGCGACGGAATCAGCTGGCACTGGCCGCTGTGCGCGTCGAATCTCCAGCCGTGATACGAGCATTCCACTTGCTGGCCGTCAAAGTGTCCACAAGAAAGCGGCATGCCGCGATGCGGGCAGGCGTCGCGCAAGGCAAAGGGCCGGCCCCGCCGGTCCCGTCCAATAACGAGAGGCTGTTCCAGCAACATCGTCTTTGCCAGCTCGCTACTCCGGACCTGATCGGCCGCGAGCGCCCGATACCAGAAGCCGAACAGCATAAGCGCGTCAGGCATCTGCGATTGCAATGGAAAGTCGTCAGGCATTGGACAGGTGAGAATACCGCAGTGGGCGAGAAATCTGAAATTTCTGCGCGCTTATCGGCAGAACGGCGGAGAATCTACCCGCGCTGTCCCGAACTCAGTCGCGTTCTTAGCTGAATGTAGGCTTCGCGCGCGACTCCGGGCTTTTCTATATGCGTTAGGAACAGCTTGCGCAATCCGGCACAGCTTAACCGGCCTTCGAGATAGGCGTCGTAGAGATCGTTGCCCGTGAGGTATCCGAGTTGCTCGGCGACGTATTCGTATTTGCGGCCGCTGAAGGCTGGCGCGTGCATCAGCGGATCGTTAGCTGCTGCCCGGCGCTGTTGCGTTAGAAAGTCGAGCGCCTCGACCGCGTCGGCGAACGGCAGCGAAGTTTGCTCTGCGAGATCTTCGCGCGTCACGTCGAACAGCTCATCCACATCGCTGTCGCGAACGACCGGCCTCGTGGGATGCAGGATGCGCGACCCGAAAGAGGCGAGCGCATGTTCAAACACGGCAAGGTAAAACGTGTCGTCTCTATCGAGCGGGACGCTCGGTACGGCGTGTGGCGCGCCAGCCTTGCCGTTGCAACGATTTGGCAACCCGCGACAGGCCTGATGAAGGAAGCGCATGGCATCTTCGGCAGACGAAGTCATGCGAAACTGGCGCACGTAGATAGCGTTGATCGGCGCAAGGTAAACGCTGCCGCGCTCGCGCACCTGGCGGAGCAGCGAACGGCGGTCTTGGGCCGTGAATCCTTTGCGTGACAACAAACGGCGCAGCAGCCCGTCAGAGTTGCGCGAATGGACCTCAGGCATGAGGTCAACCAGCAGTCTCGGCTGCGTCGTGTTGTGCGGCGAATACTGATTGATCCCAAGAAACCGCACCATGCCGTCGATCAGGTTATAAAGTGTGGGGGCAAGGTCAGGCGCGCTATGGTCGTTATCGCCGCGCCGCCAGCGGTCGAGACAGAGTCGATAGTTCTCGTATTTTTCCAGCGGCGTTGCGTTAAAGACGCACAGCGTATCTTCGTCAATCCGCACGGCCTCAATATGATCGTGGGTTTCTCCCGCAGCGCGCCAGTAAAGCGCATCGACATTTTGCAGTACGGTGAGCACCGGCTCTTCGGGAAGGCGCTGCTGCAGCAAGGCCGGCATATGCTGTGGCGCGAGGTGCGATTCGCCGAAGAGCACCAGAATCAGCGCGTCCGAATGACGGCGCCGCAGTTCAGCGATCTTATCGGATGCGTGGCGGTCGCGAGCTCCGATCTTGCGCAGATCTTCGCGAGGCATGCAATCAAGCCCATAGACTAATGCACCGCGATCGCGAGCGGCCGAGAGCAATTCGTAAAACGGAAGCCAGTCATATCCCCAGTCGAGATCGAAGCGTATTCGTTGCCGCAATTCGGCTTCGTCGATTTCGCCGCGCGACCATTCGTCGAGAATGTGCTGATCGCGCGAAAAAATAGTTTCGACGCCAAGCACTACAGGGCGCTGGCGCAGATCCGAATCGCGCAGGAGCGACGCCAGATAACGTTGCGAATTGGGCAGCGCGTGATAATCGCCGATCAGGACGATTCCCGCCTTGCCAACCTGGCGGCGAACATCGCTAGCGCCTAGAACGTTATCGTAGGAGCGATAGGCCTCTCGAAAATCGCGGAGATACTTGCGTCCGGCGGCCGGATCAATGGCGCGAATCTCGCGCTCCACGCTGGCCAGGGCGTGGAGCTGGGCGGCGCTGCGTCGCGATCGCAAAATCCCCATAGTGGCCATGATTTATAGTTGCGCTCTTCCCTGCTTAATCCGCTTGCCGCTCGCCCTAGAAGTTCGAACTCGCTCGCGAACCAGCCAACGACCTGCAACCGCAATTCAACCGACCTATAGATGCGGGCTCCGCAGAGCCAGGTCGTAAAGCGAATTACCTAGTCGCCTTGACTTGCCATCGGAGCATCCCTATCCTCAGCTTTCGAACCTCCGACCTTCATCGGACTTCGGGGAGCGCTAACTTTGCCCATGCCGCCGGAAAACCTGACGATTGCGACCACCGGCGCCAGCGGATCGATTTTTCTCAAACACTTTCTACTTGCCGCCGAACGCGACCCTCGGGTAAAGACCCTAAACTTCATCGCCTCCGACAGCGGCCTGCGCGTCATGGCCGAAGAACTTGGCATAGAAGGCCGCTCTGATCTCCTACGTCAAATCATCGGCGCGCCCTCGGCGAAGATTCAGCAACAGGCGAACAACGATATCGGCGCCAACGTGGCCAGCGGGTCGTATCCCGCTGATGCCATGGTCGTCATTCCGTGCAGCGTTGGCACCCTCGGCCGCATCGCCAACGGCATCGCTTCGCGCCTCCTCGAACGCGCCGCCGATGTCACTCTCAAAGAGCGCCGGCCTCTCGTCCTATGCGTCCGCGAGACGCCGTTGAACAAAATTCACTTGCGCAACATGTCGCTTGCCGCTGACGCCGGTGCGACCATCTTCCCGCTCATCCCGACGTTTTATAACCACCCGCCAACCCTGGAGGCCATGGCGCAGGAATTCGCCAACCGCGTCCTCGCGCATTTAGGACTGCCCCAAGAAAATGCATACCGATGGAAGGGGTGAGCCCAGTTGCCGGTTGTCAGTTCTCAGTTCGAGAAAAATCAGGAAAGGCCGCGCTGAGCTCCCAAGGTTTTACTGAGACCTGAGACCTAAGACCTGAGACCTGAGACCTGACAACTCCTCTCTCAAAGTCTAGGGAACGGGAAGTAACGAAGGTAGGTATCTGGCGGGCATGTACTGCGAGTGCCAGCGATCTTGACACGTGCAGTTTACGGGCGCGGATTTCCCGCTGGTTTCAGATTCTCAGCGTCTACCCTGACGCCTCGCACTGAGAACTGAGAACCGGGAAGTGAGAACAGTGCTATTGATTCTCGCGGTACGCCACCTCAGTGCTGTTGACTCAGCCCTCTCTTTTTTTGTAATCTGCGCTTACACCGGAAAGGAGGTGGTCGGATGATAAGTTCTGATTCACATAGTAGAAATACCAGACCAGGTGAGGTGGCTGAGTCTTAGGGCGGTTGCTCTAAGCGGAGTTCTCGAGGAACCTTTGGTCGGGGAAATCGGGGACAATCTCTCGCAAACAATCCGTGAATTTGGGCTGATCCGCCGGTCACAAGTCGTGCCCGGCACCGGAACGAGCGAGGGGCCACGAGAGTGACCACCTCAGTCAATCCCAAACAGTCCACCGGCCAGCCCGCAGGCTGAAAAGCTTGCGGGCTGTTCTCTTTCCACGTGGCAGGTCATTGGGAAAAGCAAATTCCTTTGCCGTGTGCGAATCTCACTCCCGCTCGGACGGAGCGAAAAACACAATCAATTCCAACTCTTCCCTTATATCGTAGAAGCGATGCTCCACCCGAGCCTCGACGAAAATCACCGAGCCTGCCCGCACCTCGTAATGTTCCGATCCATTCTGCATCCGCGCAACTCCGCGCACGACGTAGTACATCTCATCTTCGCGGTGGGGTTTCTGCGGATCAGTTCCGCCCTTGGGCAATGCATAAACGCCAGCACTCATCGCCGGAACGCGCAAAAACTCGAAGTAAGCTTTGCCTTTTCTCGCACGTTGACGAGAGAGATCGTCGATGTGAAATAGCTGGGGCATACCGAGAACTGAGAACCGGGAACTAAAAACTAAAATTGCGCACTACCCAATCGCGCCGCGAAAGAAAATATCCGTATACTGCTGCACGATCGCCTCTCCCGTCAGCGGCCCGTCCGGCTTGTACCACTGATAAATCCAGTTAATCATCCCGACCAGCGCCAGCGCGGCCGCGCGCGGCGTCACGGTCGATGGCGAATTAGGCTTGCGCTGGGCATCGCGCTGGGCGCTCCGCTGAACGTCAGCAATCAGGTGCTCGACAAAGTGCAGATAATCTTTCTTGCGCGCATTGATCTTGCGCCGCAGCGCCGGCGGCAGCGGATGGTTCTCGTGCAGCATCACCGTGATCTCGCGGTCTTCCGGACTGAGCACAACCTCTATGTGCAACCGGATCAGCGTGCGCAGCCGCGCTTCAGTCGCGTCGACATGGGTTACGTCAGCGCGAGCTCCGTCCATGCGGCCCGCCCCACCGCTCGCGGCCGCTCCCATTCCATCGATCCGTCGCACCACATTAATCACCCGCGCCTCTGTGATATCCATGGCGTGCGACATGATGTGAAAAAGAATCTCGTCCTTCGACTGGAAGTGGTGATAGAGGCCGCCCTTCGACAACTTGAGCGCCGCCGCCACATCGTTCATCGACGTGGCGTCGTATCCCTGTTGTTGAAACAGGCGCGCCGCCGTGCGCAGGATTTCCTGCCGAGGTTCCAGGCGGGGTTCGTGACGGGAATCAATCGCAGCTTCGCGAAGCATCACAGAGATGGTATCGCGGAATCAGCGTTTCGCTCCACTATCGTGGCCCCACGAAATGTTTATTCGTCGGACGTTCCGGTGTTTGGCAGACGGCGTGTTGCCAAGCTTTGCCGCACCCGCAGCCAACGCGTCATCAATCGCCGTGACGTTGCGGACTGGCTCGGAAGAGGAGTCGACTCCCGCGCCAAGGCGCAGAACTCTGCACCCGATCTCTTTCGTGCCGATCACAGGAACACTTCGAAGCTCAGCTTTGAGCGCCGGATGCCGGTGTAGAACGTGCCGCACGAACGCCGCCCGCTTGGGCCCTTCATGGAAGCGTCCAGCTTCCCAAATATCAAAGCGGACTTTCTGTAATTCATCTTTGTGCTCGAAACTCCGAGAGCCAGCAACGTGGCTCTGCAACAGCTCAATCCGCGAACAGGCGCGTTCGACCATGCGCGACAGCTCACGACCGAAGTGCGGCGCGCGATCATGGCGCAGCCGCTCTTTTGCTTTTTCCGCCGAAAACCATGTAGGGTTGCGATTCGCCTCCTGCGGCGCCTCCCGCCGAGTTACTTCGCAAAGATAAGCAGCGACGGCGGCATCGGAAATACCCGCGTCGGGCGCACGGCGAAAGTAGCGCGCGAACGGAATTTCCTCGATTCGGCCGTGCACACCTGCTTCTTCCAAAGCCTCGAGAGCAGCGGATTGCGCGAGCGTCAGTCCTGGCTCGACGCCGCCTTTCGGAAAAATCCAGCGCCCACCGCGCGTCTGCACCAGAAGAAATTCAACCCCGCGCCGCCCGATCCGATAACAAACTGCTGCCACCTGTTGCCGGGTTCTCTGCCGCCGCGACGTCCCCGAGACTTTTGCCGATGAACCCGATCCCATGGCATCAGAGTGCGCGATGCCTCCGCTTCTGCCTAGAGCAAAGCTTGGTTCGCGCGGAGTTGATTCGCGACGCCCGCTGGGAATCTGTCTACGTACTTGTGCGAACACCATCGTTTCCGAGAAAGTAGCGTGAGCGAATACCGCATCGGTGTAGGACGAGAATTTTGGACAGCTTATATTGCCTTCGTTGCAGCCGAGAACTCGAAGCCGGACAAAAATCCGTCGCCGTCTATCTCTTCGCGCAGACGGTAGGAGTAAGGCCACGCCAGAAATCCGCCGCGCAGCGCATCTGCTTCTGTCCGCAGTGCTCGGTTTCATTGGCGATGGGACCCGCGCCCGAGGGCGCCCTCAACCTCGCCGCCTGGCAAATGATTCGCGACATTGTAGGCGCCGATCCCGCGCTCACCGAGGCTGCGTGGGAGAGCCTGCATGGAGTTGAAGAAAGCTTACTGCCCGCCACCGGCACCGGCGGTAGCGCGCATCCCGCGCGTGCCGGGGCCTATTTCGAGTTTTGATAGAAAAGCGCGGTTCGACGTCTACGTCTGCTCAATGGTTGGCGTGGTTGACACAGTGGGTTGACCTGCGTAGCATTTCTGAAACCGACTGATCGGTCGGTTTCTGGCCTGCAACACACTATTAATTCCAGCCAGTGCAGTTACTAACTTAGTTAATAACGAAATCGTTAGCTTTCAACAAAGGAGTTTTTCGTGGCCACAGTCTTCTATCAAAACGATGCCAATCCTGCTGCGTTGCAGGACAAAACGATTGCCGTCTTCGGCTATGGATCGCAGGGACACGCGCAGGCGCAGAATCTGCGTGACAGCGGATACGACGTCATCATCGGACTCGATCCCCAGCGCGGCTCCGCCAAGCAGGCGCGTGCTGACGGCATGACGGTCGTCGCTCCAGCCGAAGCCGCCAAGCGCGCCGACTGGATTCAGATTCTCACGCCCGACGAGACCCAGGCCGAGTTCTACGAATCGTCAATCAAACCGCATCTGCGCAAGGGAAAGATTCTGGGCTTCTCGCATGGCTTCTCGATTCACTTCAAGACCATCAAGCCTCCGAAAGATGTTGACGTAGTCATGATCGCGCCCAAGAGTCCAGGGCATTTGCTGCGCCGCGTCTATGCGCAGGGCGGCGGCGTTCCTTCGCTTCTCGCCATTCATCAGGATGCCAGTGGGCGCGCGCATGAATTCGCGTTGAGCTATGCGCACGGCATCGGCTCAACCCGCGCTGGCGTGTTGCAGACGACCTTCAAAGAAGAAACCGAGAGCGACCTCTTCGGCGAACAAGCCGTTCTCTGCGGCGGCCTCACTTCGCTGATGCAGAAAGGATTCGAGACGCTGGTGGCCGCTGGCTACGCTCCCGAGATCGCTTACTTCGAGTGTGTGCATGAGGTGAAACTGATCGTCGATCTGATCTACGAAGGTGGCCTGAGCCGCATGCGCTACTCGATCTCGAACACCGCCGAGTACGGCGACCTCACCCGCGGCGAGA
This sequence comes from Acidobacteriaceae bacterium, assembly GCA_003132405.1. GTDB lineage: Bacteria > Acidobacteriota > Terriglobia > Terriglobales > Acidobacteriaceae > Acidiflorens. The sequence continues at coordinate 118,191 of PKXQ01000138.1, forward strand.
TGGTCGTGGGAGATGAAACGCGCAAGGCGATGAAGAAAGTGCTGAAGCAAATCCAGAGCGGAAAGTTCGCCGAGGAGTGGATCAAAGAAAATAAAAAAGGCGGTAAAAAGTTTGCCAAACTGCGCGAAGCAGCAAAGCAGCATCCGATTGAGAAAGTAGGAGAACAGCTGCGCGCGATGATGTCATGGCTGCCAACCGACAAGAAGAAGAGCACCGAAGCAGCCAAGCCCACAGGACCGAAAGTGGTGAATGCATAACGCTGTTGGCTCTTAGCTCTTAGCTAAAAGCCAAAGGCCAAGAGCCAAGAGCGCCTTTCTCATGGACCTCAAACATCGCAGTCGCTACATCACGGACGGGCGCGACCAGGCTCCGGCACGCGCCATGTACAAAGCCATCGGCTTTACCGACGCCGACCTGGCGAAGCCGCTGATCGCCGTCGCCAATACCTGGATCGAAACCATGCCCTGCAACTTCCACCTGCGCCGCCTTTCGGCGAAGGTGAAAGAAGGCATTCGCGCCGCCGGCGGCACGCCCATGGAGTTCAATACCATCGCCATCTCCGACGGCGAGACCATGGGCACCGAAGGCATGAAGGCGTCGCTCGTGAGCCGCGAGGTGATTGCCGACTCGATCGAGTTAGTCTGTCGCGGACAGCTCTTCGACGCAGCGGTGTGCATTGTCGGTTGCGATAAGACGATTCCCGCCGCTGCGATGGCGCTAGCACGCATGAACCTTCCCGGCCTCGTACTCTACGGAGGAACGATCGCTCCCGGAAAATATCAAGGCAAAGACGTAACGATTCAGGACGTCTTCGAAGCTGTGGGCGCAAATGCTGCAGGCAAGATGAGCGATGCCGATCTCCTCGCACTAGAGAACGTCGCGTGCCCCGGAGCGGGCGCCTGCGGCGGCCAGTACACGGCAAATACTATGTCGACGGTGATGGAACTCATTGGCCTTTCGCCAATGGGCTTCAACAGCATTCCGGCCATGGACCCGCGCAAGGACGAAGCAGCCTTCCGCTGCGGCGAAGTGGTGATGGATGTTCTGACAAAAAATATTCGTCCCAGCGACATTCTTACGCACGCGGCATTCGAGAATGCCATCGCAGGAGTAGCTGCCACCGGCGGCTCGACCAATGCGGTTCTACATTTATTAGCAATCTCGCGAGAAATGGGATTGCCGCTCGACATCGACGACTTCCAGCGCGTCAGCGAACGCACTCCACTGCTTGCCGATCTCAAGCCATCGGGGAAGTATGTAGCGGCAGACGTGGACGCGGCGGGAGGCATTCCATTAATCGCCAAGCGCCTCCTCGACGGCAAATACGTAAACGGCTCGGCAATGACCGTGACGGGCAAGACCTTTGCTGAAGAGGCGAACGCGGCGAAAGAGACGGCGGGGCAGATGGTGATCGCTCCGTTGAGCAAGCCGCTGAAGGCGACGGGCGGCTTGGTGATCTTAAAAGGCAATCTGGCCCCCGGCGGCGGAGTGGTGAAGATGAGTGGGCATGAGCGGAGTTCGCAAACCGGGCCGGCGCGCGTCTTCGATTCGGAAGAAGCGGCGATGCAGGCCGTCACCAGCAAGCAGATCAAGGCCGGAGACGTAGTCGTGATCCGCTACGAAGGGCCGAAGGGCGGACCGGGGATGCGCGAGATGCTGAGTGTGACAGCAGCCATCGTCGGCGAAGGCTTGGGCGAAAGTGTCGCGCTGATTACCGACGGCCGCTTCAGCGGAGCAACCCGCGGTCTGATGGTCGGCCATGTCGCTCCGGAAGCTGCCCTGGGTGGCCCAATCGCTGCCATCCGCGAAGGCGACAAGATCACCATCGATACCAAGACCAGGAAGCTGGAACTGGAAATCTCCGACGCCGAGATCACGCGGCGGATGGCGGAATGGAAAGCCCCAGCCCCCCGGTATAAGACCGGAGTCTTCGCCAAGTACGCGGCGCTGGTAAGGTCGGCAGCAGAAGGCGCTATCACTACTCCGAGAATTACTTAGGGACTCAACCGTCCGCAAAAGACGCGGAAGGATGGCGCACCTGGCGCTACTTCAAAAAGCGAACAATTTGCGATAATGTTCCACGTGGACATTTGTACTGTCCATATTGTACGTATCATTATATACATATAACGAACATTCGGAATTGCCAGGCATCGGGATGACTCAGTCCCTGTCACCAACGGATATCGGAGGTCGGTAAAATTATCTCCTCGCCTCGGTTAGAAAAAGTTGCTGGTTTGCAGGGAACCAACTGGTATGATGACCTTCCATAAAAGCAGATGGTTGTCTTTCTGAAATTGAGTCTTCGGCCAACCAAAGAGTAGTTGTCTTTATTCGGCCACTGGGGGATACATTGATTGACTCGATCCACAACGCTTTCAATCGTCGGGAGTTCATCCACGGCGCGCTTGCTGGAGCCGCCTTTGCCGCATTGCCAACCTCTGTTTTCGCTTTCGACAATTCCGACCTGCAATCGGTGCTGAGCCAAATACCGAAGATGCATGACGAGAACGTGAAGCGTCTGCAGGACTGGATCGCTTTGCCCTCGATCGCGGCCGAGAACCGCAACTATCCGCAGGGCCCTGACTATATGGCGCAACTCGCTCGCGACGCCGGATTCGCGAACGTAGAAATTATGCCAACATCGGGCAAGCCTGGGGTCTTCGGCATCCTTGACGCAGGGGCGGCAACCACCGTCGGCATTTATTTTATGTACGACGTCAAACAGTTCGATCCGTCGGAGTGGTCTTCGCCTCCGCTTGAAGGGCGGATCGTCGACAAGGAGGGGTTGGGCAGGATCTGCGTCGGTCGCGGCGCGGTGAACCAGAAGGGCCCGGAAACTGCTTTTCTGGGCGCTCTTCATGCCTTCAAGGCAGCGGGGAAAAAGTTGCCTGTAAATCTTGTGCTCGTGTGTGAAGGGGAAGAAGAGATTGGCTCAACCCACTTTCCGGAGGTCGTCCGCCAACCCAAGGTGACCGCTGCGTTGAAGAAATGCATGGGTGTGTTCATGCCGGAAGCGGGTCAGGATCCGGATGGGGGCGTAGAGATAACGCTCGGCGCCAAGGGCGTTGTGGAACTCGAACTGGTTTCGAGTGGAGAGCGGTGGGGACGGGGACCCAAGCATGACGTTCATTCCAGCCTTGAGGCACAAGTCGACAGTCCCTCGTGGCACTTGGTGCAAGCGCTCAACACTCTGATTGAGGCCGACGGACACACGCCTGCGGTGACGGGATTTTTTGACAAGGTCAAGCCTCTTACTCCGGCACAGAGGAAGATGATTCAGGATGTCGCCGCTCGCCGCAGTGAAGCCACAGTGAAGCAGCAGCTTGGCGTCGAACATTGGGTGCATGACACAAACTGGCTTGACTCGCTCGTGCTGCTCGAATCCAAGCCGACGATCAACATAGAGGGGCTGGTCGGGGGCTACACAGGACCCGGTGGAAAAACAGTTCTGCCGCATCGCGCAGTTGCGAAGATTGACATGCGGCTGGTGCCCGACATGACGGCTGCGGGGACGCTGGCACTTCTCAAAGATCATCTGGCGAAACACGGCTTCGGCGATATAGAAGTCAATATGAGTGGCGGCTACGATCCGACACAGACCTCGCCGGATACGAAGCTCATCCAGGCGCAAGTCGTGACTTATCGCAAGCTGGGTTTGGATCCCGCGCTGTGGCCTCGATCGGCTGGCTCCTGGCCGGGATACATCTTCACTTCCGAACCTCTCAATCTTCCCGCCGGACATTTTGGATTGGGGCACGGGACCGGCGCGCATGCCCCGAATGAGTACTATCTGGTCGATTCCACCAACGCAAAGGTTGCGGGGATTGATGGGGCTGTGCGCTCCTTCGTAGAGTATCTCTACGCGTTGGCATAAAAAGCCCGTTATATGAAGCGACCCGACAGCCAAGTTTTTCTAATTCTGAATTTTTTTTTATCTCATGATCGGCCAAACGATCTCCCATTACCGCATCGTCGAGAAACTGGGCGGAGGCGGCATGGGCGTGGTTTACAAGGCCGAGGACATTACTCTCCACCGCTTCGTCGCCCTGAAATTTCTGCCTGACGACGTTGTCAAAGACGCGCAGGCCCTGGCGCGTTTTCAGCGCGAGGCGCAAGCGGCGTCGGCGCTCAATCACCCCAACATCTGCACTATCCATGAGATCGGGCAGCAGGATGGCCATCCCTTCCTCGTCATGGAGTTTCTCGATGGCGTTACGCTGAAGCATCGGATTGCCGGCCGTCCGATCGAGACCGATGTGCTGCTTGGTCTGGCGATTGAGATTGCCGACGCTCTCGATGCTGCCCACTCCGAAGGCATTGTCCACCGCGACATCAAGCCGGCGAACATCTTTATTACCAAGCGCGGCCATGCCAAGGTTCTCGATTTCGGTTTGGCCAAAGTGGTGCCGGGAGGCACCCGGGGACTGGAGGCCACAGCTGCCACTGCGCAAGAGACAGCAGTATTAATGACCGAAGAGCACTTGACGAATCCCGGCTCTACTCTCGGCACAGTCGCGTATATGTCGCCCGAGCAGGTGCGCGCGAAAGAACTGGACGCCCGCAGCGATTTATTTTCTTTCGGCGCCGTGCTTTATGAAATGGCCACGGGCGCTCTGCCTTTCCGTGGCGAAAGCTCGGGGGTAATCTCGCACGAAATTCTGGATCGTGATCCGGTCCCAGCAGTACGGCTGAACCCTAACCTCCCGCCGAAGCTTGAGGACGTCATCAACAAGGCGCTGGAAAAAGATCGCGAACTGCGCTACCAGCACGCAGCCGACATGCGGGCCGACCTGAAGCGACTCAAACGCGAAACGGAGTCGCGGCCCGGCGCGCGCGGGAGTTCAGGGTCGGTCGCCGCTGTGCATGAAAGCGGCTCTCAGGTTACATCGACACCAGCGGTGCCCTCGAGTTCGTCTGGATCGATTATTTCACCGCCACCGTCGGCGCCATCGTCGACGCTGGCAGCCTCTTCAGCGTCCGTAAGCGCCACGTCCCCTGCGTCGACGAACACCCGCTCCTATGTGAAAATCGCGGGAGCACTCGCCGCGCTTGCGATCATTGCCCTGGCTGCTTTTTTCTGGTTCGCTAAGCAACGCTCCGCGCCCGCCGTAATCACTGCCAGTCAAAAGACCATCGCCGTTCTCCCTTTGCAGAACCTTGGCGCCGACAAAGACGTGGATTTTCTGCGCCTGGCTCTGGCCGACGAAATTGCCACTGCGCTCAGTTATGTTCGTTCACTGACCATCCGCCCGTTTGCCACCACCAGCAAGTACGACTCTCCGACGGTTGACTTGCAGGAAGCGGGCAAGGCAATGCGCGTGACCGACGTGGTCACCGGACACTACATGAAGCAGGGCGACCAGATTCAGATCACGCTCGAGGCCGTCGACATTGCCGATAATCGCACACTGTGGCGCGACACCATGACGGTTGCCGCCCCCGACCTGATCGCCATGCGCAACCAGATCACGGCAAAGGTTCGCCAGGGATTGGTCCCGGCGCTGGGCGCGGGCGTCGATGCAGGGGAAGCTGCTACTCATCCCAAGAATGAAGAGGCCTATGATCTCTATCTGCGCAGCATCGCGCTGCCGCATGATCCGCAGCCTAATAAGGATGCGATCGCGATGCTCGAGCGCGCGGTCGGGCTCGACCCGAGCTACGCGCCCGCCTGGGGTTATCTCGGAGTTCGCTATCATTATGACGCGGCCTATTCGAATGGCGGCGACGCCGTGCGCGAGCGTGGGGACGCCGCCTTGGAACGGGCTATCTCGCTTGATCCCAACTACATTTTTGCGATTGCATGGCTGATCTCCAACCGAGTCGAACAAGGTCAAGTGGCCAAAACATACCAGGACGCAAAGGCGCTAGTGGAGCGGCACCCAGAGGATGCGCAGGCCCACTTCGCACTCTCGTACCTCCTTCGTTATGGTGGGGCCGTCGAGGAATCCGCCCACGAATGTGAAGCCGCGTTGGCCCTCGATCCCGGTAACTTCGGCCTGCGCTCATGTTCGTTCACCTTCGACCAACTTGGTAACTACGGGCGCGCGATGGATTTTCTTCAGCTCGATGCTGGATCGTATTGGGCATCGAATAATATGATGCGGCACTACATTCGCGACGAAAAGCTAGCCCAGGCGAAGGAAATGGCCGCAAAACTCAAAGATGACCCTCAATTCGGCTATCAGATGATGAGGGTGTGCTTTGAAAACCCGTCATCTCCTGATGTGGCGCGGCTCGCCCGGGATGTGGTGGCCACGAGGCTCGCCGATCCCGATCCCGAACCCCGTTACGTTGTGGCGGGCGACCTTCTCTTCTGCGGGCAGAAAGAGGCAGCTCTGCAATTGCTGAAGAGTTCGATCGCGGGACACTTTTGTGCTTACACAGGTTTGCAGAACGATTCCGTCTGGGCCAAGCTGCGCGGCACGCCTGAGTTTACCGAGTTGCTCTCCGCAGCGAAACAATGCCGCGACGATTTTGTGGCGCAGAGATCGCTACCTGTCCACTGAACCGGCCTGCGTGCGGCCAAGAATAATTTCTATTTCGCCGGCCCTTCAATGCCTGCGCCCCATCGGCAATATTCGGAATGCTTAACGGCAAGTACCCGCGGATCGGGATCTCACCGAACAGCGCGATATCGGCGCCTCGCCCATAACCGTTCCTTGCCTCCCTGCGGTTACCGAAGGGTCAGCCAGTCGCCCTTTTCAGCTTTTAACCGTCCCTCCCCTATCCGCGAGCTGGGTTCATGGCCTGACGAAAGTACGCGGCGTGACCTCTCTCCTAAAGGGAGAAGTGGAACTGCCGATGTACATGAAGTCAGTCAGAAAAACAGCGGAATGCGTGCTGCAGCATAACCACGCAACGCCGCGGAGTGGTGGGAACCGATGGATAAGATACGGGCCCTCATTGTGGATGACTCCTCGGTGATGCGGAAAATAGTAGAACGCTCGCTGCGCCAGGCGGGAGTCGACCTGGTGAAGGTTACGGAGGCGGGAAATGGAGCCGAAGCGCTGGCCTCGTTGCAAGACAACCCCGTCGACCTGATTCTGTGCGACATCAACATGCCGGTCATGGATGGGCTGGAATTCGTTCGCGAGGCCGCAAAACTGGAATGCGCGAAGGGCGTTCCGATCGTGATGATCACCACCGAAGGCAGTGAGTCGCATGTGGTCCAGGCACTCTCGGCTGGAGCTCGCGGCTACATCCGCAAGCCCCTCACCCCCGATCAGGTGAAAGAGCACGTATTGCCCGTGCTGGTGAAAAAACCATGAGCACAGATACGTCGTTTATTACCCGCTCCCGCGAGGAGAACTGGCTTCCTGTGCTCGAACTGGCGGTCGAGGAAGTTTTCGAAATCATGCTGGGATGCAGGGTGAAGCCGGTGGCGCAAGCCGAACATCCTCCCAACGCCGAATTCACCGCCATGATCGGTCTGGCAGGCGCGTTATGCGGAGTGATAACCGTCTGTTGCAGCGCGAAGAGCGCGGGCCAGATGGCCACGAAAATGTTAGGCGACGCCGCCGCCTCACAGAGCGAGGTAGGCGACGCGCTCGGCGAAATCTGCAACATGATCGCGGGCAACTTTCAGAGTGGTTCAGCCCATCTGATGGCCGCCTCGGAAGCCGCCCTCGATCGCATTGCCGGAATGTTGGGCAAGCACAACTATCGCTTGCGCATCGAGGGCTACACCGACAACACTCCCATCCACACCGCGCAGTTTCCCTCCAACTGGGAGCTTTCCACGTCGCGCGCCACAGAGATTGTGCGGGTCTTCATCGTCCGCGAGGGCTTCAGCCCTGATCGCTTGAGCGCTGCCGGGTACGGCGAATATCATCCGCTCGCCAGCAATCTCACGGTGGAGGGTCGCAGCGCGAACCGCCGCGTGGATATCGTCATTCTCAGCCGCGACTCAGACCCGACTTCTCCCAACCCTCCTGCCAGCCAGGCCCCGGCGCCAGCAGGAGCGCCGAACGCCGGTTCAACTGCTAATAAGGCATCGCCGACGCCTTCGCCGGCAACCATCAAGCCTACAGCGGGAAAACCTCTCGGCGAAGCTCTACAGCAATAGTTCCATCCACAACGCACTTTCAATCGGAATATTCGTATAGGGTGGGATTTCCCGAAACCCCACTTTGCGATAAAGGGCGATCGCATCCTGCATGGCCGAGCCAACCGTATCCAACCGCATGCGCTCGTAGCCGATCGCCCGCGCTTCGGCAATCAACCGTTCCACCAGCATTCGGCCCAGCCCAAGCCCCCGCACCTCCGGCCGCACGTAAAGCCGCTTCATCTCGCAGATCCCGGTTTCGAGTTTGCGCAAAGCAATGCATCCGGCACAAAAGTCTCCGGAGCGCGCCAGCAGCAGACGCCCGGCAGGCGGCGAGTAAGCCCCGGGAAGCCCCTGCAATTCCTCATCGAAACTCTGGAAACACAGGCTAAAGCCAAGCGAAGTACCATACTCCAGGAAGAGCTCGCGAGCCTCTTCAATGTGAACCGGAAGCGTGGCCTGAAACAGCTCGATCGGCCCGCGATCACTACAACCATGGATGGGAAGCGGTTGATTCATGGAGCTCGTCAAGCGTCAGCCATCATCGTGCCGCGAAATCCAAGACTTGGCAAGAGGCGGCTTCGGTCGTACCCGGACCCATACCCTGGACACATAAAGACACATAACCAACGATACCATTGCTCCCCGGCGCTCTTCGCTGTAAGTACAAATTCGTAAATGTAAGTACGTATTTGCCACCACAAATGTTCCACGTGGAACATTTTCGCTTTTTTGTCGCCATGCCGTCCGGTTGCATCCCTCTGCTCCGGGCAATTAAGATTTCCCTATTCCCATGTCTGAAGTCCTCTCCACCGACGCCGCGACCGCCACAACCACGAGCAGCCCCAAACCCTCCGTCGAAGTCTTTGCCGTGTATGGCGTCGAGCCTGAGATCCAGGCCTACGCCATGGCGAAGTACTCGCGCTCCTCCCTCTCGATGAAGGAGTCGCTGAAGGAAATTACCTCGCAGAAGGCGGAGAAATTTCTCAATACTTTTTATTTTCAGTACGGCCATCGCTCCATCGCCGACCTGGCTCACATCGCGCTTGCCGTCGAGCGCCTCTCCATTCTGGCGGCCATCGTCGTCGCCGATGAGCAGCGCTGGGATGGCCAGGAGCGCTCCACCCGCTATCAGGATTTTCGAAAAAGCGGTTACTACACGCCCAGCTTCCAGGGTGACGCTGCCGCGACCGCGCTCTATCGCGAGACCATCGAGTCGCTGTTCGCAGCTTACGAAAAGATTTCTCAGCGAACGTTCGAATATCTCGCAAACATCACGCCGCGGCCGGACGAGATGAAACAGGACGCTTACGAGCGTACCTTGCGCGCCCGCGCCTTCGACATCTCGCGCTATCTGCTGCCGCTCTCGACCAACACTTCGCTAGGGGAGATCGTCAACGCCCGTACCCTCGAAACACAGGTTGCCCACCTGCTCTCTCAGCCCCATCAAGAAATCCGCGACCTGGGGGGGCTGCTGAAGCAGGCTGCACTTTCTCCGGCGTACAACGCGAATGAAGAATCGCTGCGGGCGCTGGTGGCGGCGATCCGCGCCGTTTCGCCCGAGCTCGCCGAGCGTGCGGAACGCGAACTGCTGCGCGAAGTTCGCGTGGCGCCTACGCTGGTTAAGTATGCCGATCCCAATCGCTATGAGATCGTGACGCGCATCGAGTTGCAGCAAGCGGCTGAGGAGTTGATGCGAGGCGCGGTCATCGAACCCGCGCCGCTCGTTGACTTGATCGAGGGTGACTTGATCGAAGATGATCTGACAGGCGCTGCTTTGCGCGAAGGCGACGGGCTTGAGATTGAACTCGCCACGACGCTCGTTTACCGTCACTGCCATTATTCCTACCGTCAGCTACGCAACGCGATCGCAGCGGCGGGAGAGGCGCGGCGCCGCGAGATCATCGACCTCGGCCTGCGGCATCGCGGCAAGCACGATGAGTTGCTGCGCGCGTTCTCCGCCGGGCAGCAGTTCCGCTTCGACATTCTCATGGATATTGGCGGCTTCCGCGACATGCATCGGCATCGCCGTTGCGTGCAGATCATGCAGGATTTCACGACTGTTCATGGCTTCGACACGCCACCGGAAGTTGAGGCTGCGGGAGTGCGCGCTGATTACGAGTCGGCGATGAAGCGCGCGGCTAGCGCGGTTGAGAGACTAGCTGCTTCTGTCGGTGATGAGGCAGCTCAGAGCGCGCAGTACGCGATTCCCCTCGCGTTTCGCAAGCGCACGCTGTTTAAGATGGATTTCGCCGAGGCTGTCTACATTTCCGAACTGCGGACGACGCCCGCCGGACATTCGTCGTATCGCAACGTAGCCTATGCGATGTATGAAGCGGTCGCGGCGAAGCATCCGGAGCTGGCGAAATATTTCCGCGTGCACGATGTGCGCGAGCCGGTAGATTTGCTGAAGCGCTGACGAGTGCTTTTACCACCAAGGCCGCGAAGGCGCCCCAGGACGTGATGAGCGAAATTGACGGCGATGAATCTTCGCCTCTAGAATCAGCTCACACATGCCCAACTACGAATACCTGTGCAAGGACTGCGGACATCGCTTTGAACAGATCCGCAAATTCTCTGACAAGCAGCTGCGCAAGTGCCCCCAGTGCGGAGGCGTGATCGAGCAGGTGATCTCGGCGCCAGCCGTGCAGTTCAAAGGCTCGGGATGGTACGTAACCGACTATGCCAAGAAGGGCGCGGCATCAGCGGGGTCGTCGTCTTCTTCAGAAAGCGACAGCAGCGCGAGCGAGACGAAAGACTCCAAAGAAACAAAAGAAAAAAAAGACTCAAAAAAAGACGACAAGCCCAAGGGCGAGAGCTCGCACAAGAAACAGAAGAAGGACTAGAAATCGGGTGATCGCCCCCAACTAATTTTCGATCTACGACGATCAACTACTTGGGCTGCGTTCGGGCGCGCCTACCACCACGGTTCGTCTGCGCGGTAGTTCATCCTCGGGAACTTCCGCTTGGAACTGCAAGTTGAGACCTTGCCGCTCGCACTGCTGAAATGCGGCTTCGTTGAAGAAGTAAACGATGTCTCCTCCGAAGCGATCTTTGGCGCGGCGGCGTTCGTCGAGGTCGAAGGGGCTTGCCGAATACACTTTGATGCCGGGCTGTTCGCGCAGGACAGCGCCTAGCTCGCGTTGAAATTCAAGCGCTCCCTGCCGGACTTGCGCCATGGTGAAAGAGACGACGTGATAGTTCATAAGGATCGGGTGATCTGGCCATCGGGTCATCGAAAATCTCTTGCTTGATGGACGGCTATTTAATCAAGGATAGTCGTTACAACGACTACTTCTAGGGTTCTTCCAACCTCCCGCTCATTCATTTTGCCTCAATGCCAGCGGCTGCCATCATTCTGCCGGTCACGCCCTTTTCGGCTCGGTAGCTGAAGAGCAGCTCTTTGTGACAAGCCGTGCAGGGCGCCGTCGCGTCGATATTCTTTGCGGGTAGGCCCGCATCGAGCAACTGGCGGCGGTTGGCTTCCACTAGATCGAGAAAAAGTTTCGCAGGTAATTCGCTGTGTCCGGGGGCGCGAGCGGTGAGGAAGAGCAGCGGATATTTCTCCCGCACGGGATCGGATTCTTTCAGTTCGCGAAATAAGTTGGTGGCATAGGCGAACTGCGCCTCAAATTTTGTGCGCACTTCCTCGCCAACTTCATAGCAGCACGCCTGCACGCCCGGGCCGATTGCCGCCAAAAGATCTCGCGGATCGCTCGTGAAGTGTTTGCGCATTTCGCCGACTCCTTTCTCGACGATGCGCTGCACGGTACCGCGCCATCCGGCGTGAAAAACTCCTACAGCGCGGCGTTTGCGATCGACGAGAATGATGGGAAAGCAATCGGCCGTCTGCACGGCAATGACGATTCCAGGGGCGTTGGTGATGAGACCGTCACCGGCGAGGGGCTCACGCTTCGCTTCGCTTTCATCGACGCGATGGATCAGGTCGGAATGAATCTGGCGCAGCGAAACCAGTGGCCAACTTTTGCGTCCGCTCAAAACGCCCAGTTCTTTGAGAAAAAGTTCTCGGTTGCGCTCGACGGCTACGCGAGAGTCATGTTGCGCGAAGCCAAGATTCAGGGCTTTACCCCCGTAGGCGCGCGAGACACCGCCGAGGCGCGTTGAGAAGCCGTGGATGAGCCAAGGCATTTTGGCTAGCTTCTCGGACCGCAGAATTTGAAGTTTATTTCTTGTGACGCCGGTGGTCACCACCGTTCGATCATAACCTGAATCATCAGGTGATCGGGCCATCGGGTGATCTAATATTGGCGACTCGCTTCTAGTTTTCTACGTCGAAATAAATCTTTGTAGTGGCGCGATAGAGCAAAACCTTTTTTCCGTCCAGTTGCATGTCGAAGGAATCGATGTGTGCCCACTTGATGCCGCGCACAGTCTTCGCGGCTTCTTTTACTGCGGCCTCGGCAGCCTTGGCAAAACTTTCTTTCGATGTCCCGATCACTTCGATCACTTTCTGCGTCATTCTGATCTCCTTGGAATTATGATCGGTGAGATTGTACGCCACTTTCGCGTGCGCTTTAAAACCGACGAACTGCGAGCAATCTTAAGAATGTTGCTCGCAGCCCGCAGTTTTTGAATCTGTCGCTTGTTTTAAATCTATTCTTTGCCGCTGGTCATGCCGTTGGCCGCCGGCTCGGCCGCACGTTCTTCGACTACCGGATTGATCTTCACCGTGGCCAGAATTTTCCCCAGTTTGGCAAAGACTTCATCGCGATTGACGTGCTGGACGCCGCCTTCGGTGGCAAAGCCCTCCGTGCCCAGGCCCAGGACATATTCGTAGCACGCTCCGTTTTCGTAGCTGTGGTAATACTGCGTCTCAGACTGCTTGATGGCGTTGGCGGAAAAGTTCGAAGTCGTCTCCATTTCATTTGCGCCGACTTTCACTTTCTCCGCATCGACCGGCTCGCCGTCGGGGTTACGGGTGTCGACGAAGGAGAAATGCTCACACTCCTGCTGAGAGAGGCTGCGATTGACGTTCACGTTGAAGAAGGCGGAGGCGAAGTCGGTGCCGCGATAAGACTTGTCGGAGAGTGCTACGGTCGCGATGGTGACGCCGCCGGGTTGCACGAAATTCATCGCAACATCTGGGGGAATGTTGGTGGGCGTGTCGCCGGTGCTCACGAGATCGGGCTTTACTTTATCGCCTGAAATCAGCAGCGCTTTGCGCGGATAGAGGAATGAAATGCCCGAGCTGGCGTCGGTGTAGGTGACGTTTGCGGGACGCTTCCTGGCAGCTTTTTTTGCCGATGCTGGTGCAGCGGCGGCTGGAGCGGCTGGCGCTATTTCCGCAACGGCAGGCATGGGCGAACTTGCCGCAGGGCTGGAAACGCCTACCAGCGCGGGTTTAGACGATTGCTTCGAGCAGGCGCTCGCGGCGAGAAGCACTGCAAGAATTGCGAAGCCTGCGATCATGGCGAATTTCTGCTGGCGCGACCAGGACGAGAGCGTGGTCCCGGAGATTGTCTTGGTGGTTTGGTTCGCGAATTTATTGTTAGTTGGTTTCTTGTTATCGGATTCGGATTTCCAAGCGGTTGTCATTGTGTCACCTCTTCTGCGCTGGCGCAGTCGTAAGTGATAGGGCAGGAGAGCGGCCAAATCTCTGGATGTTGATGTTGCGAGACTTAGGATTGGCGCGGGGCTGGATTGTGTGCCGCCCGAGACACGGCGTGTGGCGGGCCACACGGCTGAGCGGTCGCCCGCACTAGAATGCGTTCATGCACAAGGGATCGCTTAGCCGTTTTCTAAATTCTCCTGAAGGTTATCGGGGTCGGCTGGCGCCTTCGCCTACGGGGCTGTTGCACGTTGGCCATGCGCGGACATTTTGGATCGCGGCGCAACGGGCGCGCGAACATCGGGGAATGTTGATTTTAAGGAATGAGGACCTGGATCCGCAACGCTCGCGGGCGGAGTTTGCGCGCGCGATGGTGGAAGATTTGCGCTGGCTGGGAATTCAGTGGAGTGAGGGGCCGGATTGTGGAGGGGCGTGCGGGCCGTACGCGCAGAGTGAGCGCCGGGCGCACTATCTGGAGGCTTGGCGGCGGCTGCGCGAGGGCGGATTTATTTATCCGTGCGTTTGTTCGCGGAAGGATTTAGCGCAAGCGGCTAGCGCTCCGAATGAAGGCGATGCTGATGATGAACCAGTGTATCCGGGGACGTGCCGCGGGCGTGCTGCTGGGGCCATCGCGGGACCGGCGGGGGCGAATTGGCGATTTCGTGTTCCGGATGGCGAGGCGATTGAGTTTACGGATTTGAATCTGGGTGCGCAGCGCTATGTGGCGGGGCGGGATTTTGGGGATTTTCTGGTGTGGCGGCGCGACGATGTTTCTGCCTACCAGTTGGCGGTCGTGGTGGACGATGCGGCGATGCGGATTACGGAAGTGGTGCGGGGCGCGGATTTGCTGAAGTCGACGGTGCGGCAACTTTTGCTGACGCGGGCGCTGGGGCTGGCTGCTCCGGATTATTTTCATTGCGAACTGGTGCGGGATGCGGCGGGAGTGCGGCTGGCGAAGCGGCATGATGCGCTTAGCGTGCGGCATTTGCGGGAGAGCGGGATGGCTCCGGAGAAGGTTTTGGCGATGGCCGGTTGGCCATGATGGCAAATCTCACCACCACTATCATTTCTCTTGCATTGGGCACTTCGCCTGACCATCCTAGATTGGTGAGTTCGGACAAAATTTTTCTTACTGCGGAATGGCGGCATCTTGCCATGCTGAATTATGAAGTGGACGCTCGTCTGCTTCTTCCGTTTGTTCCCGCTGAAACTGAACTGGATTGCTGGGATGGGAAAGTGTTTGTCAGCCTGGTGGGCTTTCGATTTCTTCGAACCAGAATGTTCGGGTGGGTGGCGATTCCGATGCACTCAAATTTCGAGGAAGTGAATCTGCGATTTTATGTGCGGAGGCAGGTGGGGAACGAGGTACGACGCGGAGTGGTATTCATTCAAGAAACCGTTCCGCGCCGGGCGATTGCTATAGTTGCGCGTGTTTTCTATAACGAGAATTATGTGGCCGCACCGATGGCGCACGAGATTCGCCCTCTGGGCGATCATGATTTGAGCGTCGCTTACAAATGGCGCACTGGGAAGCGCTGGAACGAGATCAAACTTGAAACTAAGGGCAACTCCGAACTGCCGGCGGAGGACTCGATCGAACAGTTCATCACCGAGCACTATTGGGGATGTGCGGCGCAGCGCGATGGCGGGTGCGTGGAATATCGCGTGACGCATCCGGCATGGAAAGTTTGGCAGGTTGAACGGTGCGCGTTTGATTTCGATGCGGAAGAGTTTTACGGAAAAGAAATGGCAGGAGTGCTAGCGGGCCAGCCACAATCGGCCTTTTTGGCGGAAGGATCGGCGGTGGCAGTGATGCGGGGGCGACGTTTGTGAGGGATCCGATTGAGCTCAACGAAGGTCAATTCTGCCTCGAAATGGGCCGTTTTGACACTTTTTTGCTGTCCGAGGGCCATTTTCCGGGCATTTTCGAGGGGTAACTTACTGGGAACCGCATAAAATCTGCATAAAATGCTACTTTTCCACAGCGCGGTGCGTTAGTATTCGTTCGATACATGCAAATTAAGTAAGTTCCTGAAGGAGGAATTCATGGCTTCTGGTATGACCAAGACGCAACTCACTCGGCTGCTGGCCGAGAAGCTCGAACTCAACAACAAGACGGCCGCCGCTTTTCTGGAGCACCTGGCCGACACGGCAATTAAAGAGACGAAGAAGAACGGTGTATTTGTTGTGCCCGGACTGGGCCGCCTGGTGAAGGCGCATCGCAAGGCACGCATGGGACGCAATCCGCAGACCGGCGAACCGATTCAGATCAAGGCGAAGACGGTGGTGAAGTTCCGCGTGGCGAAGGCCGCGAAGGACGCGATCGCGCCGAAGAAGTAGTTGTTGTGTGTGGCGCGGGCACTCTTGTCCGCGAAAAGTTGGAATCAATGAGAAGGCCGGCTTTCGAGTCGGCCTTTTTTCTTGCTGACAAGTCTCCTCTGACTAAGTTTTCAGCTCTATCAATTCTGCTCTTACGTTTCCTTCGTCGATCAGCAATCTCCCCACGCTCACCGGCAAACTAAAACGCCGCGGGCCGGCGCTCCCGGGATTGAAATAGAGGGCGCCGTTTTTCTCTTCGATGTTTGGCTTATGGCTATGGCCGTATACGACAACGCGGAATCCGGCGGTTTGCGGTTTCAGGTCGAGTTGGGCTAGGTCATGCAGCATGTAAATCGATATGCCGTTGATTTCGAGGATTTCGGTGAGCGGCAAAGTGCTTGCCCAGGGCGCGGTGTCGACGTTTCCTCGGATTGCGGTTACGGGCGCGATTTGGTTTAGCGCTTCTAGGATTTCGGGAGCGCCTATGTCTCCGGCGTGGAGGATGCGATCGGATCCGCGCAGGGCTTCGACGGCTTGCGGGCGCAAGAGGCCGTGAGTGTCGGAGATTACGTGCCGATGGCCACGGACTTCTTAGTCACTGGATTTCGACCTTATCTTGTTGGCGGTTGCCGACGGCCGAGAGCTTGCCCTGAGCTTGCCGAAGGGGCGGCCGTCGCTACGTGATTCTCGTACGACTATACTTCTCATAAGAACATACGACGAACATCCCACGAATTTGTGACCGAAAATATTTCAAACTTGGCGGACGCGCTGCGGCGCTATTGGGGATATCACGAGTTTCGTCCCAAGCAGGAGAATGTTATACGCAGTCTGCTGGCGGCGCACGACACCTGCGTAGTGATGCCGACGGGCGGCGGGAAGTCGCTGTGCTATCAGCTTCCGGCGGTGATCTCGGGGCGGACGGCGGTGGTGGTGTCGCCGCTGATTGCGCTGATGCAGGACCAGGCGGCGCAACTGGCGCAGATGGGGATTCCGGCGGCGGTGATTAATAGTACGCAGAGTCCGGCGGAGCGGCGGCAGGTGATGGAGAAGGCGGCGCGCGGCGAGTACAGGCTGCTTTATCTTTCGCCGGAGCGGCTGGCGGCGGGAAATACTTTTGAGTGGCTGGCGAAGGTTCCGGTGGGCTTTTTTGCGGTGGATGAGGCGCATTGCATTTCGGAGTGGGGACATGAGTTTCGTCCGGACTATCGGTTGCTGAGCCGGTTGCGCGGGAGTTTCGCGACGCTTCCGATTGCGGCGTTTACGGCAAGCGCCACGCGGCAGGTGCGGCACGACATTATCAAGCAGTTGCAGATGCGGACGCCGGATTGTTATATCGCGAGCTTTCATCGGCAGAATTTGTGCTATGTGGTGCACGAGTGCGAGGCGCGGACGCAGATGGAGTTGCTGGTGCGGGCGCTGCGGCAGTATGCGGGAGAGAGCGTGATCGTGTATTCGCCGACGATTCGGCGCGTGCAGGAGACGGTCGAATACCTGGAGGAGAGCGGGATTGCGGCGATTCCTTATCACGCGAAGATGGAGACGCCGATGCGGCGGCAGAATCAGGAACGCTGGATGTCGGACGAGGTGCGCGTGCTGGTGGGGACGATTGCGTTTGGCCTCGGAATCAATAAACCGGCGGTGCGGGCGGTGATTCACTTGTCGCTGCCGCCATCGATTGAGCAGTATTACCAGGAGGCGGGACGTGCGGGCCGTGACGGGCGGCCGGCGGATTGCGTACTGCTGTGGCAGAAACAGGATCATGTTCTGCTGGGGTATTTCGTCGGCAAAATTTCGGACGAAACCGAGCGCGAGCGTGCGTCAGAACGCAAGCGTGTGATCAGCCGGTTTGCGGATTCTTCTGGCTGCAGGCATCGGCAGATTTGCTTGCATTTTGGCGAGACTCCGAAGTGGGAGAGTTGCGGGAATTGCGACAATTGCAACGCTCGGCCGGAGTGGCTGAAGGGCGAGAGGAAGCGGGCTGAGTTGCCGCCGGTCGCGGCGCGGAAGAGGACATTTTCGCGGGCATCTTTTGCTTCTGCGTCGCTTGAGGGTCCGTTGTTTGGGGAAGAGGCGCCGCGCGGGCGCGAGGCGACGGCGGAGGCTGATCCGGCGCTGGCGGAATACTTGCGCGAATGGCGGCGCAATATGGCGCGGGAGAATAAGGTGCCCGCGTACATTATTTTGCACGACAGCACGCTGGAGGAGTTGTGCCAGCGGCGTCCGGCGAATTTTGCCGAGTTGAAGCAGGTGGCGGGAATTGGCGAAAAGAAGGCGGATGTGTATGGCGCGGAGATTCTGCAGGCGCTGCGAAATTTTGGCGGAGGAGCGCGGGCGGCGCCGGTGGTGGCGCGGGAGGCGGCTCCGGCGGAGCAGACGCTGCGGCTTTTGAATGAGGGGCGCAGTTTTGAGGAGATTGCGCGCATACGCGCGCGGCAGCTTTCGACGGTGGTATGCACGGTGGCGAGTCTCGTCGAGAGCGGGCAAATCAAGCTGGATGCGAAGTGGATTTCTCCGGATGCGCAGCCGCTGATTGAGGCGGCTTGCCTGAAGCAGGGAGTGGAGCGGCTGAAGGATATTAAGGATGCGGTGCCGCCTTATGTCAGTTTTGAGGATATACGGCTGGTGGTGGCGCATATGCGGGCAGAGAATCGGATTGCGGCGAAGATGGCGTAGGCGCTCAGTTTGCCGCGGTCAAATGCACAGGTCCTTCGCTGCGCTCAGGATGACAACATGGGTTGTGTCTCATGCTTTTTGTTCGCTGAAGAGGTCTAACGCTGGAGTTTCTGCGGTGGCTGATTCTGGTGCGGCGGGACTGGCGGCTGGCGCGGCTTCTGGCGTGGGCTTATCTGCGGCTGGTTTTTCGCCTTGCATGAATTTTTTGGAATTTAGTAACGGGCGGCCCAGGGAGGCGTTGTAGCTGGTCCAGGGGCCTTCTTGTTCGGACTCGCGCTCGAAGTGGGCTCGCATGGCTTCCATTTTGGAGTCGAGGTCGTCGAGGTAGTGGAGCATGAGGGCTTCGGGGAACATGGGGAGTTTCGGCGATCCGAAATCGTATTGGCCGTGATGGCTGATGATGAGGTGCTCGAGCAGAGTTTTTATTTCGGCGGGGAAATTGGGGAGCTGGGCTAGTTTGGCCTGAAGCATTTCGAGTTCGATGATCATGTGGCCCAGGAGCTGGCCGCGGGTGGTGTAGGAGAAGGCGCGATTGTAGGTGAGCTCTTGAATCTTGCCGATGTCGTGGAGGAAGGCTCCGGTGAGGAGCAGGTCGCGATTGACTTGCGGATAGTTGCGGCACATGAGATCGCAGGAGCGGAAGAGCGAGACTACGTGATCGAGCAGGCCTCCGATGTAGGCGTGGTGGAGGGTTTTGGCGGCGGGGGCGTTGCGATAGCGCTCGGCGATTTCGGCGTCGGCCATGAAGAGTTCGACTAACGCCTTGAGGTGCGGATTCTGGAAGGTAGAAACGAATTCGGTCAGGGTGCGCCAGAGTTCGCCGATGTCTTTGGTGGTCTTGGGAAGATAGTCGGTGTAGTCGATCTCGGCTTCTTCCATGCGGCGAAGTTTGTGGATGGTGAGCTGGAAGCGATTTTTATATTTGTTGATGAGGCCTTTGACTTTGAGGAAGTCGTCCTGCTCGAAGATGGCGATGAATTCTTCGACGTTGTCCCACATCTTGGCTTCGATCTGGCCGGAGCGATCGGCGAGGATCAGGGCCAGGTAGGGTTCGCCGTTCTTCTTGGCCTTGACCTGTTTGGAGGCGACGACGAAGCCAGCGGTGATGATTTTGTTTTCCTGGCGGGAGCAGTCGGAGATGAAGAAATCTTTCATGAGCCTCCGCGTTAGCGGGCTTCCCTCGGCGGCTAAAGCCGCCAGAGTTGGCGTGCTGTGCGGCGCGGCTGAAGCCGCGCCCTTTCAAAGCAAGATCAAAGTCGAGCCGTGTCGCAATGATGAAACGAGTTGAGCGCTAGGGGCTGACCGCAGGCGCTAAAGCGCGTCACTTTCGACGGCTTGATGGCACGAGTAAACTCGTGCCCTTCCCGAGCTCGCGTCCTTGAGCCTTGAGTTCGAGTCCCAGAGTTCGCCCTTGGAGATCGCTTCCCGAGTGCTCTTCACAAATGCCCTTGCAAAGAGATTAGCTTAAAAGACGCCTAGCTTCTTTCCTTTTTTGAGGTTCTTGGTTTTGGATTCCTTCTCTGACGTTTCTACGGGCTTGGTTTGCTTGGAGCTGGCTCCGGAGTCGACGTAGCCGGCTTTGATGTCGATGAAAGCATTTTCGCGCAGGGTCATAAGATAGGCGCGCAGCGCGGGCTGGAGCTTCTGCATGTAGAGCGCATCTTGAATGCGGGGCTCGGCTTCTTTGAGACTGGGGACGCCGGCCTGCTGATGCTCGGTCGCCTGCAGGATCACATAGCCCTGCTTGGTGCGAATGACTTCGGTGACGGCTCCAGCCTTGAGCGCGAAGACTTTGTCTTCGAGTTCTTTGGCCAGGGTGCCGCGCTTAAAATAGCTGAGGTCGCCGCCATCTTTGGCGGAGGGTCCGTCGGAGAATTTTTTCGCGAGGTCGGCGAAGGGCACGCCTTTTTGAATCTGAGCGAGGACGTCGTTCGCTTTGGCTTGGGCGGCGGCCAGGGCTGCTTCGTTGTCGGCGTCGGATGGCGGGTCGGGCTTGGCTCCGGGAGCGGCGGGTTTGCCGGGTGCTTTGGGGGCGATGAGAATTTCGCTGAGGCGGACTTGCTCGGGCTGCTCCATCTCGGCTTTGTGCTGATCGTAGAATTTTCTCTCGTCCTCTTTGTTCATTGACAGGTGCGAGCCGACTTCCTGGCCGATGACGCGCTGGGTGATGATCTGGTTGCGCAGGTTTTGCTTGAAATCTTCGTAGGAAGCTCCCTGGGCCTCGGCGGCTTTTTCGAGTTCCTCCATGGATTCGAGCTTCATCTCTTTGCGCATTTCGTCGAGACGCTTGACTAACTCAGTGTCTCCGGTGACGCCGAGGTCTTTGCCTTTTTGCAGGAGGAGTTGCTGATCGATGAGATCGCGGAGAACGTCTTTTTGGCGATCGTTGAAATCGTGGTCGGCGTTGGAGGGATCTTGCTGGAGGACTTCCTGCTTGAGCTGGTCGCGGCTGCGAATGTATTCGGTGCGGGTGATGATCTCGTTGTTGACTCGGGCGACGATCTCTTCGACTACCGTGTCGGCCGAGAGAGCGGGGATGAGAAGTGCGCAGGCAACGGCTGAGAGCAGGGCGAATCGGGTCGTGGTCATCTTCATTTATTAAGGCTCGCTAAAACCTGGGGTAATCCCGAGGGAATTGTTTTTCTATTTTACGCTGGGGGCGGGGTTGGGGGAAAGGGAGCGGGGAGATTCCACCGCCAGCCGCAAGAAGCAGGTCCTTCGCTGCGCTCAGGATGACACTTGGGTCTAGTTTCCGCGGGTTAGGGTTAGGGCGGTTACGTCGTTGTGTTTGGGGGCCATGTGCATGAAGTCTTGCACGCAGAGCAGGATGCTCTGGGAAAGAACTTTGGCCGGACTGGCGGATTGCAATACGCTCTTGACGCCATCGAGGCCGAATTCGGCGTGCTTGGATTCGGCTTCGACTACTCCGCGGGAGACTACGGCCAGGGAGCCGTTGGTGCCTAGGCCGACGATGCGGGCGTCGGTGGGGGCTAGGGAAAATAGGCCTAAAGGCAGGCCGGTGGCGGGGAGTTCGACGATGCTTTGATCGTCACGCAAAAGAGCGGGAGTGTGGCCGTTGTTGACGTAGCAGACGGTGCCGAGCTCTTCGTTGTAACAGCCGGCGAAGGCGGGGCAGCTGCGGACGCCTCCGGCGGCGCGCATGATTTCGAGATTGAGGCGGCGCGAGAGTTCGACCATGGCTTCGGATTCATTGATCTCGTCGTCGGCGAAGATTTGCTCGCCGGCGGTGCGGAAGCAGGCTTGCGCGGCTTGGATGACGGTGGCGCAGGTTTCGCGCTTGCCGGCGACGTCGAGCAATCCGAAGAGAAAGCGGTAGGGCCCGACGCGGCGGAAGTCGTGGAGATCGCCTCCGTTGCGGGAAAAATAGGCGACGGACAGGTTGGCGCCTTGGAGCGCGGGGCTGTCGGTTTGGACTATTTCGGGAGCTTCTTCGGTAGTAGAACCGAAGCCGAGTTTGGACAGGAAACCCGACATGAGGGAGTGAAGTTAGCATAAATTTTGCGGCGGATCAATGAGCGGAAGGTGGGGGGTTTTCGCCGGGGCTTTTCAGCGCCGAGTCCCCGAGGCTGTGGAGGAGGAAGGCAAGGGCGGGCAGGTCTCGTGATCTTGGGCTGATTTAGGTTTTCAAGCTAGAAATGCGTTCGTGGCGAGGAATGCGAGATCGTTTACCACAGGGGTCACGGAGGTACACAGGGGAAGTGCTGGGGCCTGAGCCTCCGCGATATTGCGTCGTCCTTTCAAGGAAATCCAATGCCCCGCCGGTGAATTTTTTCGAATTCTTGCGTGCGCCGGCCTTGGAGCCGGGCTGCGCTCGGCTTGGACCCTTCGGCTTCGCTCAGGGCAGGCTCCCGGGGGCGGCTGTCCCTACGAAGACCTTTCTTCATCATCGCTCATGCATTCAATCGGTTGATCGCTAGCTTGGCGGCTTGGTGGCCGCACATGCCGTGGACTCCGCCGCCTGGTGGAGTCGATGACGAGCAAAGATAGATATCGGGGGCGGAGGTTGCGTATTGGCGGCGGGTGGGGCGGAAGAGGAGTTGGCGCAGGTTCATGGCGCCTCCGCTGATGTCTCCGCCGATCAGGTTGGCGTCCATTTTTTCTAATCCAGCTGGTGAGAGGATGTGGCGGGCGAGAATGCAGTCGCGGAATCCGGGGGCGAAGCGTTCGATCTGGGCTTCGAGCCTTGGCAGCATGTCGAAGGTTGATGCGTTCGGGACGTGGCAGTAGGCCCAGGCGGTGTGGCGATCGGCGGGGGCGCGCGTGGGATCGAAGAGGCTGGGCTGGGCTAAGAGGACGAAGGGTCTTTCGGCGTGATGGCCGGTGCGCATGGCTTTTTCTGAGGCGGCGATTTCTTCGAAGGTTCCGCCCAGGTGGACGGTGGCGGCTTGCAGGCATTCCCGGGCTTTCCACGGGATGGGATCGCGGAGGGCGTAATCGACTTTGAAGACGGCGGGGCCGTATTGGAATTTGGCTAACTGATTTTTGTATTTGGATGAGAGGCGGTCTCCGGCTAGGGTGAGCAACTGGCGGGGAGTTACGTCGCAGAGAGTTACATCGTAGTTTGGAAGGGCGGCTAGATTTTCTATTCGCGTCGATGTGGTTAGGGTGGAACCTAGTGACGTGTCCGGGAAATTCGCGGCGTACCCACCGGGGGCATCATCACTCGCCTGGAGCGCGTTCGTTGGGCGGACGAAATGCGTAGGTCCTTCGCTTCGCTCAGGATGACAATGAGATAGGTAGCTGCACAGAGCGCTGGTGATGGATTGCGCGCCTCCGCGGGGGATGGGCCAGCCTACGGCGTGGAGGGCGGCGCCTAGAAGGACTCCGGCGGCGGCGCTCGAGGGTTCGTCCAGGCTCAGGACGGAATGGGCGGCGATTCCGGCGAAGAGGGCTTTGGTGCGATCGTTTTGAAACAGGCTGTGGGCCAGGGATTTGGCGGATCGCAGGGCTTGGCGTCCGAAGTTTGTCATTAGGAATGGGTGACTTGGGAATAAGGAGATGGGGCGGAGGACTTCGTTGGCCAGGTCGGTCCAATGGTCGGCGAAGGGGCGCATTAGATTGCGCCAGGGTTTGGCGTCTTGGCCTAGCTCCGATTCGGCTTGGGTTAGATCGCGAGATAAGGTGATGGCTGTGCCGTCGTCGAAGGGGTGAGCTAGAGCGGCGGGGGAGTGGATCCATTCCAGGCCGTGATTTTGGAGTGAGAGAGAGTTGAAGAATGGTGAGCCTACGGCTAACGGGTGAACGGCGGAGCCGAAATCGTGGTGATAGCCGGGGAGGGTTAGATCTAGTGTGCGAGCGGCTCCGCCGGGCTGGGGCTCGGCTTCGAAGACGTCGACCTTCAGGCCTGCTTGGGCCAGCGTGATGGCGGCTGATAGGCCGTTGGGGCCGGCTCCGATTACGCACGCTCTTCGTGACATTGGATTTTTCATATTTCGGGGAAATTTATCGCGCACGCAAAGAGCTTACCGCAGGCGCTAAAGCGCGGACACATTTTTGCCAGTTTGCGACACGAGTAAAGAGGTTGCTAGAAAACTCGTTGGGTGTGCGGTCGTCTCCCTCAGCGGCTAAAGCCAGTACTGAAAAGAAGCTTTTTATCGCAGCGGTGAACCGCTGCGCCACCCAAAGGCAAGGACGAAGTCGAGATTTTCGGCAATCTCTAAAACTCATGCCCTTCCGAAAATCTGCTGGATCAGAGTTTTCCCCACGCTGGTGCGCTGTCTGAAATCCTTCACATATCGAGATGGCCAGAGTGAGGATTGAGGGGGTTGCAAAACACAAGGTCCCTCCACTTCGCTTCGCTTCGGTCGGGATGACCGAGTTAGATACGCGATTTATTCACGCGGGGCTACTGTTGGCCACTCTAGTGCTTGGATGGCGCCGTCGGGGGCGCGTTCTAATGTTGGGGCGTAGAGGCCTAAATATTGACGGCGCCACCATTGGTCTTCTTTCTTCTTCTCGGACATGCTGGTGAACCAATATTGGTAGAGGACGGCTCGCACCTGGCGTGGAGGATTTCTTGGGAATGGATTGCTTTTGAAGAGGGCTAGGACGTCTTCGTCGTTGGAGAGCAGTCTTACTTCGGTGTTGGGGACTATGGGGTATTCGCGCCATGAGCCTAATGAGGCGAACCAGAGGTTCCAATCGAAGCGAGGCTGGTAGGGAGCGTAGATTCCGGGCGGCTCGTTTAGGTTTTGCGGCTTGTAGCGGAAGGGATAGGGGGTCCAATTTTTTCCGTCGTCGGAGCCTTGAAATTCTATTTCGTAGCGGCCTCGGGTCATGATGCCGAAGAGGCCGTAGCGATTGGCGACGCGGAAGGGTTCGAGCAGTGCTACGGGCTCGGTGGGGAACGGGAGTGGCCAGAACATCCAGAGGAGTTGGGCGGTGGTGGCATAGAAGACCCAGGTTAGGAGCAGGGCTGCGGCGGACGTTTTTAGGGTGCTTAGCTGGTGACTCAAGCCCAGGTGCGGAGTCTTAGGCTCGCTTGGCGAAGAAGTCTTTGGTTCGTCATCTTTATTTGTATTGGTTGCCGCTTCTTCTGGGAAAAATTTCTTCCAGCCCTGCGGGAGAAATTGGCGCAGGAAACGATCGTCTAATAAGAGGATGCCTAGGGAGAGGACTAGATAGTTCAGGAAGGTGTAGTTGGCGGTCAGGATTACTACTAACTCCCAGGGCGTGACTATGAGGAAGCAGGCGATGCGCCAGCGGCGGGGGAGGAATAGCATCCAGACCAGGACTAGTTCTAGCGCCAGCGTGGCGAAAGTGGTGGAGGCGTGGAACCAGTGGGGAAGATGCTGCATGTACCAGCCGATCCAGGTGGGCAGTGGGCCGTTCTGGTAGTACTCGTCCATGGCGGTGAAGTTACGCCACTCGGGATCGCCGCCGAGGATTTTTGCGGCTCCGGATTCGAAGTAGATGCGGAACCACTCCCATTGCAGAAGGAAGAGAGCGGCGCGCTGGGGCGGTGATGCTTGGCCTATGCCGGGGCGGATTCCTCGGGGAGCGAAGAAGAGCGCGATGAATCCGGCTTCGAGGAGCATGCCGTCGGATTGGTATCCGGAGAAATCTTGCGCGGCGCTTACGAATGATAGGTAGGCGGCGAAACAGATCAGCAGCGTGGCTCGCGGCCAGATGTTGAGGACTAATAATAGCGACGCTAGCATGCCTATGGCGCAGAGGGCGGTTAGCATGTGCGGGCCGGTGTTTAGCCAGAGCAGACTTGGGACGTACCAGACTCTGTTCACGGGGCCTAGCGATTGCGCGGCGGCTTTGAGGTAATCGGATGCGGGGAGGATTCCTTGGGGGCCGATCAGGCCGCGGATTTGGAAGATTAGCGAGTAGAAGGCGGAGAAGTAGATGCAGCCTAGCGCGCGCAGGAAGAGCCAGCGCGGGATGGGGCGGTTGGGTGCGTCCTGCTCCGAGTTGAAGAGCCAGCGGTAGGCAGAGGGGAGCCAGTGCATGAGTGGGGGACATTATAACGGGGTGGGGATTGGCGCGCCTTTGAAGCGCTCCGCCACCAAAAAAAAGCTAAAAACATATTGGGGCTAGCAGACTCGCGTCCCACCCTCCGCAAAGGGGAGTTGGTGTTGAGGTAACCTTCGCCGGGGTCGGCTCCGGGGCGGAGATAGGCGTGGGGGTCGGTGGGCTCGATGGGAAATACGGTGACAGGCTTGCCGTTGGCATCGAGGTTGGTTTCTTTGCCGGTTAATCCTTCGAAGGGCTGGCCTAGGGGAGAGACGTTGTTGGTTGATTGATAGAGGAAGCCGAGCATGTGATCGAAGGAGCGGTTCTCTAGCATTGCTACTATGAGGTGGTTGATTTTGGAGAGTAAGGACGCGGGGGACATGGCGGCATCCTTATCTGGGAAGAGCGGGTTGTAGTTGCGGAACGAGATGCGTTCAAAGACAATGTGTTATCACAACGGTGAATCGCTGCGTCACCTAAAATCAAACGCAACCCCGCCCCTTAGCGAATCCCGAATTTGACCCTCTCCCCCCACTCCTCCTACAATCCCAATGCTCCACCAGCCACATTCTTATTCGGAGTCCCATTCATGCACTTAACGTCAAAAAAAATCTCAGCCCCCCGCAGCGCCCGTCTAACGCTCCTACTGCTAGCCGCATTCGCAGCCTCAGCCCAAGCCCAATCCCCCGCTCCTCACGACGTCGTAATCAAAAACGCCACCGTGATGACGGTCACCCACGGCAACATCCAAAACGGCTCCATCTACATCAAGGAGGGCAAAATCGCGGCGGTAGGCGCCACCGTTAACGCGCCCGCCGCCGCCACCGTCATCGATGCCGGAGGCAAATACGTCACGCCCGGCATCGTCGACGCCCATTCGCACATCGCTCTCGACGATGACGTCAACGAAGCCACCAGCCCCATCACGCCGCACATGATGATGAAGGATGCCTTCGATTATCAGGACAAGGCCATCTACCGCGCCCTAGCCGGCGGCGTCACTACTTCGCTCCTGCTCCACGGTTCGGCCAACATGATCGGCGGCCAGGCCATCGTCATTAAGCACAAGTTCGGAGCCGCGCGCGATGAAATGCTTTTCCCCAACGCGCCGCGCTCCATCAAATTCGCCAGCGGAGAAAATCCCAAGCGCGTCTACGGCAGCCGCGATCAACTCCCCTCAACCCGCATGGGCAATTTCGAAGTGCAGCGCCAAGCCCTGGTCGACGCGCAGGAATACATCCGCGAGTGGGACGCCTACAACGACAAAGTCAAGCGCGGCGACAAAGATGCCACGCCTCCCAAGCGCGACCTCAAACTCGACGCGCTCGCCGACGTTCTCCGCGGCAAACTCATGGTGCAGATCCATTGCTACCGCGCCGACGAAATGCTCACCGAGATCGCCATGGCCAAGGAGTTCGGCTACAACCTCCGAGCGTTTCATCATGCGGTGGAAGCTTACAAAGTCGCCGATCAACTAGCCGCCAACAACGTCGGCATCGCCACATGGGCCGACTGGTGGGGCTTTAAGCAGGAGGCATGGGACGCCATCCCCTGGAACGCCGTCATCTCCATGCGCAAAGGAGTTCGCGTAGCCATCAAGAGCGACTCCGAAGATTACACTCGGCGCCTCAATCAGGAAGCCGCCAAGATCATGCGCTACGGCGGAGCCACCGAGGAAGAAGCCCTAAAGATGATCACCCTAAATGCCGCCTGGATCGTAGGCGTAGACGACCGCGTCGGCTCCATCGATGTAGGCAAAGACGCCGACCTCGTCATCTGGGACGGCTATCCTCTCTCCAGCGTAGGCGTCCCCGAAAAAGTTTTAATCGACGGCGACATCTACTTCGACCGCACCCAACCCGGCCTAGGCACCACGCACTACAAGGAGGGAGAATAATGCAGCCATCAGTTCTCAGCTCTCAGCCCTCAGTAAACAAGCCCGTGTGGAGCGGACACTCCTGTCCGCTGCCGTTGTTCTTGCTGTTGCTCCTGCTCTTGACCTTACCCAAGCCAGCCCTAACACAAGATCAACCCATAGCTCTAAAAGGTGGCAAACTCCTAACCATCACCCACGGAGTAATCGAAAACGGCGTCGTACTAATGCAGGGAGGAAAAATCACCGCCGTAGGCTCCGCCAGCTCAGTCAACGTTCCAGCCGGAGCCCAAATCATCGACGCCACCGGCATGACTATCTACCCCGGCCTGATCGACTCCGAAACTCACCTCGGCCTAACTGAAATCGAAGCTGAAGCCATGACCAACGATCTAGTCGAACCGAGCGACGAGATCATGCCCCACATGCACACCGCCGAAGCCTTTCACGCCGAGTCTGCTCTCATCCCCGTGGCCCGCGTCAACGGAATCACCAACGCCATCGTCGCTCCCGAAAGCAGCGACACGCTCCCCGGCCAGGATTCCTTCATTCAACTTGCCGGGGCCAACGCCACCGAGATGCTCCTCATCCGCGACATCGCCATGCCGCTAAACTTCACCGGCGACCAGCGGCGCAATAAAGGAGGATTCGAAAAGCACAAATTCCCCTCCACCCGCATGGGCCTAGCCGCGCAATTACGACAAGCCTTCATCGACGCCCAGGACTATCAAACCAAGTGGGCCGACTACGAACGCAAAAAAACCGAAGCCGCAAAAAACTCCGCAGATAAAAAAGAAGAAAAAAAGTCCGGCGACAAAACCGCACAAGCAACTAAAGAAAAAAAGTCCGAGCCCACCGCTCCCAAGCGCGATCTAAAACTCGAAGCTCTAGTCCCCTATCTAGAAGGCAAGAAAACAATCGTCCTAGCCGCCGAAAGTTCGAGCGACCTTCAAACCGCCGTGAGCCTCGCCAACGAATTCAAACTCAAATTCGTTCTCAACCACATCAGCCACTCGCAGACCGTCCTCGACTACGTCGCCAGCCTCAAGGTGCCCGTAATCGTCGGCCCCATCTACGAAGCGCCCAAAGATGACGAGCGCTACGACGCCGTCTACAGCCTTCCCGCGCAGCTCTACAAGCGCGGAGTGAAAATTATCTTCGCCTCCTACAACGCCCACAACGTCCGCAATCTCCCCGACCAAGCCGGATTCGCCACCGCCTTCGGCCTCCCCTACGACGAAGCCCTAAAAGCCATTACCCTAAACCCCGCCGAAATCTGGGGAGTCGCCGACCAGCTAGGCTCCCTGGACGTGGGCAAAACCGCCAACATAGTAGTAGCCAATGGCGATCCGCTAGACGTAAAAACCGATGTCAAGCAGGTCTACATCCAAGGCCGAGCAATCCCAATGACCAACCGTCAAACGCGATTGCGCGATGAATATTCGAAGTGATGAGCGTAAAAACTCATAAAGATGGTTTTGAACTCACAAGCGCGGCAATTCTTCCTCATCGTAGGACTCCCGCTTGCGTTCTGTTTAGCTGCGCACGCAGGGCAGCCAAGCACGGACAGGGACGATTCGGTGCCTGGTCCAACCTCTGTAACCCTATTGATGAGGTGGGAGCGCGGCGATTCCCACTACGGACCAAACGTTATTCGACTACGCCGGCCCTGTCAGAATTCGGACGACATGACTTGCTCATGCCGAGTTCGCTTTGCGACTAGATCGTCCGAGTTTGCCGATTACATCGCGTCATTCGGCAAAGGCGAAGTACCGGTCATTTACCAGGTGACTTATGGCTCGGATGGCCAAGCTGTTGCCGTGAGGTTCCTCAGCGTTGGCACTTGGACCCGCGACAAATTGTATTCTCCAAACGACGGCCTAATCGGAATCGAGTTTAGGCACGAGTCCCCGCAGCAGGGTCAGCGAACCCGTCATCGAGTTAAATTGCCAGCTGACTGTTTTCCCACGCTACCAAGAGTGATACCCTCGCCAAACCCGAACAATTAGCGCGGATGATTTAGGACCTTTTGCACTGCCCATGTTTGACCCCGCTCCCCGCCGCCAGCTAAGATTTCGCAGTGATCTCCATAAGCGTAGAGAAGGTTTTGCCCCGCAGTTGGGTTTCTCCGTTCCTCCGTTCCTCCGTTCCTCCGTGGTGAAAAGCGAATTAGGCGCTAGCTCCCCACAACCTCCTTTGCATACTTGCCCAATCCCTTTTAGACTACTTGCTTCGACTTCATACACAGCAATGAGCAACACGCAGTCGTAAATTTCAGCAGTCGCAATCAGCAAACGCCGGCCCGCAACGCGGACCCGCGATTCCAAAGATCCAGAAACGAGGAGAAACAATGGCAGCCGTTGATGAAAAAGTGAAACAGATTATCGTCGAGCAATTAGGTGTGGATGAGGGCGAAGTCACGCCCAGCGCTTCGTTCGTAGACGACCTGGGCGCCGATTCGCTCGACACCGTCGAGCTCGTGATGGCCTTCGAAGAGGCCTTCGACATCGAAATCCCCGACGAGGACGCGGAGAAAATTCGCACCGTCTCCGACGCCGTCGACTACATCGGCAAGCACGCGAAAGCGGGCAAATAAATTTGGCGAGTAATTCGACAAGACGGGTCGTCATCACCGGCATCGGCCTGATCTGCTCCGTCGGCAACACCACCGACGCCGTCTGGCAATCTCTGCTCGCCGGTAAAAGCGGCGTCGATCGCATAACCGCGTTCGACGTCTCCGCCTATGCCTGCCAGATCGCCGCTGAGGTCCGCAACTTCGATCCCTTCCAATTCATCGAGAAAAAAGAAGTGAAGAAGATGGGCCGCTTCATCCACTTCGCCATCGCCGCCGCCGACGAAGCAATGAAGATGTCGCAGCTCAAAGTCACTCCTGAAAACGCCGAAATGGTCGGCGTCCACATCGGCTCCGGCATCGGAGGATTCGACGTCATCGAGCGCGAACATACCGCGCTCATGGAAGGCGGCCCGCGCAAAATCTCGCCCTTCTTCATTCCAGCCGCCATCGTCAACCTCGCCGCCGGGCACGTCTCCATGCGCTTCGGAGCCAAAGGTCCCAACGAAGCGACTGCCACCGCCTGCACCACCAGTGCTCACTCCATCGGCGATTCCTTCCGCATCATTCAGCACGGCGACGCCGACGTCATGATTGCCGGAGGCTCCGAAGCCGCCATCACTCCCATGGGCGTCGGCGGATTCGCCGCGATGCGCGCGCTCTCCACCCGCAACGACGATCCCGCCCGGGCCAGCCGACCCTGGGATAAAGATCGCGATGGCTTTGTGATGGGCGAAGGCGCAGGCATCATGGTTCTCGAAGAGCTCGAACATGCCCGCCGCCGCAGCGCTCCCATTCTGGCGGAAATCGTCGGCTATGGCATGAGCGCCGACGCCTACCACATGACCCAGCCCGCCCCCGAACACGAAGGCGGCTTCCGCGTAATGCGCAACGCCCTTCGCGACGCGAAGCTAGAGCCAAGCGTAGTCGGCTACGTAAACGCCCACGGCACGTCCACGCCACTAGGCGATACGCTAGAAGCCCACGCTATCAGAAATTTATTCGGGAAAAAAATTCCAGTGAGTTCGACCAAATCGATGACCGGCCACTTGCTAGGCGGAGCCGGCGGCCTGGAAGCAGGAGTAACAGTGTTAGCGCTGCGCGATCAAATCTTGCCGCCAACCATCAACCTGGAAAATCAAGATCCCGAAACCGAAGGCATGGATTTCGTCCCCAATCAAGCCAGGAAAACCGAATTCGAATACGCCATGTCCAACTCCTTCGGCTTCGGAGGCACCAACGGCGCCCTATTATTTCGGAGATGGTCAGAGTAGAAGCGAAGAAGGTCAGAGGTAAGAGGTCAGATTGCAGAAGTTAGAAGCCGAAAGGTTTTAGCTCTGCAATCTAACCTCTTCAATCCTTTTTCATCGCATCAATCATCACGTAAAGCTGATTCGGGTCCGTGACCTCAACATAAGGTTTTCCCGAATGCTTGCCGCTAACAATCCAAATCGTCGGGGTGTGGTCAATATGCAAACTCACTCCCATATCTTTATCCGCCCTAATTAGCCCAGCCAGCTTCCCATCTGGATCGACCACGAACGGCAATCCAATCTTGTGCTCGGCCGCAAACTTCTCGGCAAACCCTCTCAAATTCTGCGGATTAATCTCCAACTGATGCGCAAACACATCCAGCCGAAACTCATTGCCCACATCTTTCGAATGCGTGTCGAAATACCGCGCGAACACCGCCGCATCAAACGACCAGTTATGTATCGGCAACGGAAAATCATGCTGCACCAGCGGAATCTTATAAGTCTTCGAAGCCTGCGCCAGCAAAGGCGCAACCCGCCCGCATTGCGGACACTGCAAATCCTCAAACACCACCAGAGCCAACTGCGCCCCCTTAGGCGGACGCAAAGCCTCCGGCGCATCCTGAGCAAACGCCGGCAAGCAAGGCAAAATCAAACCAGCAAAAACAAGTAGTGATAGCAAAAACACACAAGAGAAACGCGGCAGTCGTTTAATCGGCATAATTTATTTTGGATGCAACCGGATCATTCTATCGTAGCGAATCGACTCCAATCACGCGCCGACGACGCGCCCGCAATAATCACATATCCGCCGTACCCACGCGACAATCACGCAGGGACCGCCGCCCCCGGGAGCCTGCCCTGAGCGCAGCCGAAGGGTCCAGCCGAGCAAAGCTCGGCTACTGCCGACAGCCGCAAAATTGTGGATTGATGCGAAGACGATCCGCCCAACAACAAGCGCGGCCCCTACTTCAAATCAGCGCTCGGTTCCAGGTTGTAAAAATAGTAGAACCGCAACCCCAGCAGTTTCCCAGGAAACTCCTTAGGCAGCGGCGGAAGCGGAGTCGACGCCGTGATGCTGGCCATCGCGGCCCGGTCCAGCGCTACATCGCCAGACGTCGTATCGCGAACCAAGCCCTGCACCGAGCCGTCTTTCATAATGACAAATTCCAACGCCAGCTTGCCCTGCTTAAACGTTGGCGGATACACCGACGGCGGCATCAGCGTATACCAGTTCTGTTTCACAATCTGCACGATCCGCGTCATGTAAGGACCAAAATCCACGCCCATCGTGTCAGTGAGAATTTCCGCCGGCGCGAGCGCTTTATATCCCCCACGGCCCTGGCTCATGCCATAATCGCCAGCCACCCCTCCACCGACGCGCCCCCGGTTCTCCACCGCCGCACGTTCCGCCTGCTGGATCGCCGACCCCGCCGTCAATGGAGTATTAAAATTCACCGTCGGTCGCGTCTGCGGAGGCGTTTGCAGCCGCGGTGTCTGATCGATCTGCGGCGCCGTGAATCCCGAACTCTGTTGTGGCTGCGGCGGCTGCGGATTCGGCACCGGTTGATTCTGCGCCACCTGATTCTGCGGAGGCGCACTCTGCGCTGGCGGCAGCGGCACATTCGCGCCCGGCTGCCCCGGATGCTGGCTCTGCAACAACTTCTTCAAATCGTCGCGATTAATCTGCGGCGCTTTGCTGGTCGCGATCCGGTCCTTATCCGAAATCACCTTCGCATCAGGACGCTTAGTCAATTTCTGCGCGTCTGGAGGCAACTCCAGAAACGTTGCATCCTTCGATTTGTCGTTCGCCGTAATCGCCAGATCGACCTTCCGATGCGGCAACAGGTCCATCAACTTCGGCAGATTCCACAACAGAATAATGACGAACAAATGCAGAATGACCGACAGCCACAACGCCTCGCGCTTGCGGGCCCGCGAAAGATCGTCCTGCAATTGAATCAGCAGATGTGGAACATCGTCAGGATCGAAGCCGCGGTAAGCCGACTCCCAGTGCATCGCCTCAAACAGCTCGCGCTGCTCCGGCGAATCGCCAGGCGACGCCGCCCCACTGCCCGGCGCAGAAGTGCCGGATGCTGAGTTGCCGGGCAACGCTTCGCGAGACTGTGGATCGCGGGACGGAATTTGGGTAACCGGCATCAGGCAGAGCTACAAGCTTAGAGACACGCGCAGACTCCGTGGTTGCGTAACTTGCGAAGAAGATCTTCGACAATCGCCCTGCGAAGAACTTATTTTGACCAAGGTCCTTCGTAAAGTTACGTAAATTGTGGAGTTGCAATCATTATTTCCTATTGTCGCATTTTTTTCGCCGCCCGAGTGAGTACCTGAGTAATAGCGGCCCACTGAAAGACGCGCCCTGCCCGCCGTAATCACGCGTCCGTCACAATCAGGTAGCGATGGCGCCCTCGGCCGTCCAGCCGAGCAAAGCTCGAGCACCGCCGACCACTCCGTACTCCCAATGCGAAACGAGAAGCTCGTTTCTCCCGCACGATTCTCATCACCCTTATAATGTCCGAAGAGCCTTGGTTATGTTCCGCCGAAAAAATCTTATTCGCAACATAAACGCTGATCCCGCCGATCGATGCGTACGTCGCACGCTGAATCCGATTGCAGCATTGGCCGCCTCGCTCCTCGCCGCCATCCTTGTTATCACCACTCCCTCTCTGGCTCAGCGCGGCGGCGGAGCCCACGTCAACCAGTCCGTCATCTGCGTCTACGATTGCCCCAGTATCGAAACACTCAACACCGAGGATACCCTCAAAGATTTTCGCCGCTCCATGGCCCTGCAAGCCACCGCCGAACAGCGCGCCGCCTTTGCCAAAGTCTCGCAATATGCCGAAGCCGCCGCCGATCAGCTTCATGCCTTTCGCAAATCTCTTCAGCCCAGTGTCACGTCATTGGAGCTAGCCGGGCACGCTCTCGATCAGGCCATAGAAAAAGCGCGCGCCAGCAACCAGAATTTCCTCGCCTCTTTTTCCGCAGTGCAAAAATCCGGCCTGCAAGAGCTTGTCAAGAAGTTAAGCAAAGCCGATTCCGATCTCGACCGACAAATCAAAGCGCTCGATCAAATCCTCCCCGCCGCCAAGCCAGATAGCGAGACGATCGCCAGCGCTGCCGCCGCGCTCGATAAAGCCCTTGCCAGCTTCCAAAACGAGCAACTCGCGCTCGCCCGCGAGATGAGCATCCTCTTCGACGCCGACGACGCGGGCATAACCTTCAGTCTTCCTCCTGTCACCAATTCCCTCGCCATCGATGGCGAAGACATCACCATCCCCACCTCCGGCGCAGTTCTCCGCAAGTCGTCCGCAACGTCCGCTGCAACTTCCTCAGCAACGCTGGCCACAGCTTCCGCCGAAAGCGCTCGGAACATTTTCAGTCTCAAGTTCGTCGCCGATCTCTCCGACGTGCAGCAAAATATCACCGCCATTCTGCGCGCCGCGCTCAGCCGCGCTCCCCGCTGCGGCGAGCGCATCGACATTCAGCAAGCCTCGCTCACCCCGCTCGCGCCCGACTCGAGCCTCGTAGTCACCGATCTGCACTTCGAGCGTTGGGTCTGTCCCACTGGGCAGGCTCGCGCAAGCCTCGGCTCTCCCAGTCCCACCGAAGTCTCCGACGGCAACGCCACCTTCGAAGTCAAACTCACTCCATCGCTCGAAGCAGCGCAATTAAACCTCGCCTCCGAAATCACGCGCGTCGAAGCCACGGGCATGCTCCGCAACTCGCTCCGCTCCGGCGATCTCGGAACCAGTCTTCGCGACCAAATCGCCGCCGCACTTGTCGCCGTGTTGCAAAAGTCCGCAGACGTCAAAAGCACGCTCCCGCCCGTAGCGCAAACATCCGCCACGTTGCAGAAAGCGCAATTTCAAGATGCCGGAGCCGATCAACTGAACCTCGTCCTCGACGGCCAACTCCAATTCTCCGACGAGCAAACCAAACAATTCGCCGCCCAACTAAAACGGAGCCTCTCCGCCCAGGGAACCGCCGCGCCCTAGCGCAAAGGAATCGCAAAGCATTTCGCCTCTAAAGTTCTTACCCCGCAGGTTGTTTTTTTCTCCGTGCCTCCGTGGTGAAAAA
>PKXQ01000052.1 GCA_003132405.1 Acidobacteriaceae bacterium
AATCCAAATTCCGACCGGCGCAAGCCTTCCTCCACCAAGCGCGCACTGGCGTCGCTGGGGGTCCATCCGTGCCGATTCGCCATACGTTTGAGACGCTTTCCGCTCTCCGCCGGCAGGCGCATGCTGATGACCATCGAACGGGTTGATTTCATGGTAACCTCCAATATGTAACTATTGTAAGCATTGTAGCACCAAAGAGCTTTTGTATGCTCAGACGAAGCGATCTCGTATGCATAGAGAAGGCAAACTGTGACCGCATGTCAGCCGATAAATTTTAGACTTTAACGAACAGTCCAGTTCGCGGTCGCGTGCAGCGTCATAAATTACAGCTTTATATGGTTTAAACAGTCATACGCTAGAAGGCCGTCAAGGTATCCTGGGCGGAATTACGACTGAACAATGGCGGCGCCGTCGTTCCCCAGGACCGGCGCTTTAATATGGCGGGAAGGCGGTAATCCGAATCTCGTCGCCACGCCCATGAAAAATTAGCGCCGGCGGTGGCTGCGTTGTTTCCGGAACATTCGCGGATCATAGCTGAGCGGCTCCACTTCAGGCACGACGATCTTCTTGGAGTCGGGATGCTCGGGATTGATCAGCTATGCAAAAGAGGACCGGCGATCACAAATCAGTGGGAGTTGCAAAGGGGTTCTCGATACGCATACCTGCGATCACTTGTCCTGCGTTCAGATCTTCCGAGAGGATCCGATGGGCACCACTTTTAAGAGCGGATGCGACAATGAGAGCATCCCAGAAACCGATCTGGGATTCGTCCTCGATTCGAAACGCAGTTGAGATTTCAGCAGGTGTCGTGTCGACGCACCAGATTGCGTAGCTGCTCACAACAAGGCGGGCCGATTCTTTAGATATCGGATGTGGAATCTTTCGCGTAACATTCACATAGAATTCCTGCAGCACCTGCATGCTGAGAACGCCAGTCCGTTCGCTCCAAAGCTCGTGGAGAACAATCTTCGCGGCTTCATGCTTCGCTTTCGCATCGACGTCGTGAGCGTAAATCAACACATTCGTATCGACAAAAGTCCTATCGCTCATGCAATTCGTCCCGACCCGCTCGGATTATTCCGCCCATATGAAAGCCTTTGTCGAGAAGCGCCCTAGCCTGCCGTTCGGCGCGGTCGTACGCCTCTTCGTCGCCAACGAGGAACTCGATCTCCTGGGCAAGGAGACCACTGATCGAAGTTTCACGTCGGGCAGCGAGAATCTTGGCCTTCTTGAGCAACTGCCGACTCAGACTTATCGTGACGTTCTGCTTCTCCCCATTTCGTGAAGTCGACATGGTTGCCTCCCAGGACACGTAGAATACGTGTAGCACGTATTTAATGTGGAGTCAAGGGAGTTTCCCGTCTGGAGGCGACGCAGCCGCGGTTCGTCGATGGTGACAGTCTCACAAACAGCCGGCAGCTGCCAGGGAGCGCCAGCTCTCCGCGAGACCTCGGGAGGTCATTGCGAGAACTTGGCGCCTTCCTTCTTGTTGCTCCCAGAGTCAGCATATGCGAACATAAGGCGAACATCAATTGAACGTTGCAGGAATTTGTCGATCAGGGAACGTTTTCGATGGCGAGACCGGATGGCCCGGACTCCGGCCGTCCACGAACGAGTCTCTGCTCTGGATCGGAAACGCATTCATTGGCCGTTCTCGCGCCTGGAATGCGAAGGCCGATCAGCAGCGCCTTCGGCTGTGCCCGGCGGGATTCCTCTGCCGAGAATGGCGGCATATTGTCTCGTAATGTACCTGGCCGAACCGACATGTCTAACGGTTCGATTGCGGTGCTACCATCATGGCTGTGAAGAGACAACCTGCCGGGTTCAAAAGACGTAAGCTGTCGGCTGTGGTGAGAAAGGCGATCACCTCCTACTATACGGATCAAGAACAGTTGGAGATAGAGCAGGCAGCAAAGCAGCAGAAGATCAGCAAGAGCAGCTTCGTAGCATCCGCCGCTCTAAAAGAAGCCCGCCGATAACCCACTGATCTCCCTCCCATTTTAAAAAGATCTCTCTTAAATTGTTTCCGCCAGGATCTCTAAAAGATTTTGCTTTACACTTGTACTGTGTACTTATACATTATACTTGTGATGTGCGAACTGT
The DNA here is from genome assembly GCA_003132405.1 of Acidobacteriaceae bacterium. Taxonomy (GTDB): domain Bacteria; phylum Acidobacteriota; class Terriglobia; order Terriglobales; family Acidobacteriaceae; genus Acidiflorens. The sequence goes on from PKXQ01000052.1 coordinate 2,104, forward strand.
TTAAAGCACGCAATAAACGACCCAGGAGGCATTGATGATCGCTGCAAAAGACTTGATCCGACAGAACATGCGATATGCCAAATTGCGCTGGGGAGGACTCCTAGGACGAATCGCTTTGAGGGCGTTAAGAAATTTAACGGAACAGTTTCACTTTTCCATTGCTAACGGTGACCTCCTTTTATTGAACGGTGGCTGGTACGTCACCCATTCGGGACTCACAAGCCTGGCGCGCCGGAATCGTTGCGCTGGCATCCAGGTTCAACCGGTTCAGTCTTTCTGTGACGCGTCGGTAACAACGCTGGGCATTCGCGGCGATGGTCTATAAATCGAGGACGTGCAAAGGTTTTGCCGGCTACGGCGATGCCGATCCTTCCAACGTTTCTTCTCTCGTCCGCGGCGCAGAAATGCGCGTGGCCGAGACGCGAGCCGTCAACCGCGCCCTGCGCAAGGCCTACGGCATCGGCATCTGCTCGATCGAGGAGGTCGGAACAATTCCGAATCCCGTTGAAAAGCTTCCTCCACAAAAGGCGACTAACAACGGAAACGGCATCGGCCTAAAACGAAAGTTCGTCAAACAGACCAAGGTCCACTCCAGATTTGCGGATAAGGCCGGCTTCGATCAAGGTCGGTTTGACATCACGAGGGTGGCATAATTTTCTTCACGATCGCCCTGATCGGCGTTTTCGTTTTGCTCGGGATCTTGAGGCGGCAGAAGGAGGCAGAGCGGGACACCCGCTTTGTAGAGCTTGGAAGATATCTGTGCGAGGTGCTGCCCAAGCTCAATCGCAAGCGAGCACTGTTTGTCCTCACCAAGGCCGTTATGAACAAAAGTAGGGGATGAACCCCACGCACCGCGGGACGATCAACAGTACAGCTGAACCCGGCTCTTTTTCCCCATGTTCCAGCGCAGAGAGGTAACTTTGCGTGACGCCGATGCGGCGCGCGAACTGGACCTGCGTCATGTCGAAACCCCTGAGTTCTCGGATTCTTCTTCCGATGGCACGGAGGTCGATTTGCGCTCTACCCTTCGATTTTGTTCTTGTTCGAGACATCTCTATTGAGATAAACGTCCGAGAGCCACTGCCCCTTGCTGGGAAGTGGAAGACGGGCTATCATAGAGGAAAGGTAGAAGATTGGTACAGAAGGCTAGAAGCACCATGAGCCTCAACGTCAAGGACCCGGAAGCCCACCGTCTCGCCCAAGCGATCGCCCAGGCCACCGGCGAAACGATGACCCGCGCCGTCACGGAAGCTCTGCGGGAGCGCTATGAACGTCTCCAGAGGCGCGATCCCGAAACGCTCGCCGCCGACATCCGGGCTATCGCCAAGCGCGCAGCCGCCCACATCAAGCGTCCGTATCTCGATCATGCTGAGCTCCTGTACGACGAACACGGCCTTCCCAAATGATCCTCGACTCCTCACCGCTCGTCGCCATCCTGGCGGAAGAGCCGGATGCCGAACTCTATATCCAAGCCATCAGCCGCGCCCCGCGCTGCCGTATATCCGCCGGGAATTTCATCGAACTCTCGATTGTCATCGAAAGTCAATTCGGCGTTGAGGTCGCCCAGCAATGCGACGCACTGTTTCGCCGCATTGGCATTGTGATCGAACCCGTGACTGTCGAGCAGGCGCATCTCGCGCGCCAGGCCTTCCACGACTTCGGCAAGGGCCGCCGCGCGGCAGGGCTGAATTTCGGTGACTGCTTCGCCTATGCCCTAGCCAAACTCACTGGCGAGCCTCTCCTTTTCAAAGGGAACGACTTCAAAAAGACCGACATCGTCCCCGCCCTATGACGCACCAGTCTCCTGAAAAATGACCGTATAGGCGCGCCTGCCACATGTAAAACAGAATCGACCGGATTCGACAAGCTCTTGCGGACCGGTTCTTTGGCGATCCAGATATCTCTGCGAGGTGCGGGCAGGACAGTACTGGAGGCTGGAGAATCTGAAGTCGTTTGACGAGTTCCTGGCGAGGCGGTTCCCGGAATCGAGACGAAAGGCGTACTACCTCATGTCCATCCACGAGCACCTGCCCGCCGCAGGCGAGGCGCGAACTGAAAGAAGTGGGATGGACGAAGGGGCTGGAACTAGCGAAACTCGCGCGCCGGGACGGTCAGCACTTCGATTGTGCAACCTGGTTGCACAAAGCTCGTGCCCTGCCGAAGGAGGACTTTAGGCGGGCAGTGGAGAAGGAACTGACGGGAAGGGAAACCGAGCCGTCGGAGCTGATCTACTTCAAAGTCTATAAGAGCCAGACTCCCATCATCGAGCAGGCGATCGAGACAGCAGCCCTGATGCTGGGAACGGACAAATCACGCGGTTACTGTCTGGAGATGATCTGCGCCGACTTCCTGGCTGGGGCCCACCCGGACAATGGCAACCCGGAAATCCTGCTCAACTCCATCTCACGCTATTACAGAGTTCTTGCCCGGCGAACAGCAGCAGGTTTTCCTCGAAAACCTGCGCGAGAAAGCGTACTGAGAATGATTCGCCCCAAAGCCGTTCCCTCGCGGCTTGACCCCTTGTCATACGAAAGTCTGCGCCAGCAGATCCTGCATCGCGACGGCTGGCGGTGTCAATCGTGCGGCACCATGTCGAACCTAGAAGTCCATCACAAACAGTTTCGGAGTCACTACGGCCACGACTCCGAAGAGAACCTGATCACGCTTTGCTCCACGTGCCATGCATCCGTTCACCAGTCTCGGAACACGTGGGAATATTGAGTGCGTTGAAAAACCACACGTCTCTTCCCTTTTTGTGCCGTTGCATCTAATCCGATGCGAGCCTGAGGAAACGACAGGCCTCGAAAATGATGATCAAAGCAATCGCGGCGCCGGCAACATCGATTCCGCAATCGACCAGGGAAGCATTTCGACCGGGCACAAACCTCTGATGGAACTCGTCGGTAAGCGAGTACAGGCCGACAATCCCGATACACCACATCGCTTGACGCAGCCTCCACCGAAACGGTTGCTGCTCCGCGAAGCTACCATAAACAAGAGAGGCCAAGATTCCATACTCCGTGATGTGGGCCGTTTTTCGCAGGAGAACGTCCAAAACATGGAACGTTCTAGGTGAAACGCCGATGTGGAGCAACGTGAGCGCATGGGCTACCAGACCCCCAGAGAAATTGGAACCGAATCTTTCTGTGGAGAGGTAGAAAACCACTACAGCCCAAGCCAAAGTTGCGAGGCACAAGGCCGCCCGACGCTTCGAGAGATTCAGGTCAGCTACCGCCACGGAATTGTTCATCTCGCTCGATTCACCCTTTTTTATGAGATCGTGCTGCGGGCGCGTTCGGATCGGACCCTTTGCATTTCCAATTGGCGCCGAACACAGGCGGAATGCTCGTCCGGTCCCGCCTCGCCAAGCCTAAAGAATCATAATTCCGGCGACCTAAAAAATCGGCCCACGCCAGGTCCTGTCGACAGCTGCTGCTCTGAACGCTACAACCGCTACGACACTCAGGTTAGCCATAGGGAATGAGATAGGCTCCTGGAATCTTTCCGTCTAGAGTCGCAAGGACCCCTCCGTTCGCGCTCGCAAGCTTCGCCAAGTGGCCATCAGTAGTCTGCTTTGGGGTCTTGACCCAGGTTGGAAGATGAGAAACATCGTGATCGTCCGGGATAAATGTGAGCCGTGACACGTCGGCCTCTTTCAGCCGAAGCAACAGAGAGCGCGCTTGTGCGACCGTGAATCCGTATGCCGGCGCCTGCGCAAGGACTCTTATAAACCCCAGCTCAGTGATCGAACAGGTCGCCAGCGTCGGGAACTGCTGCGCTCGCACCCACGAGGCCACGCGAGCGTGGAATTCGTGATTAACGAATCCAAGCGCAACCAGCGCGTTTACGTCGAGCAGATATCTCATGGGAAGTTTGTCAAAATTTCTTCGACTTCTTTGCTGCTCAACACGGGAGCGTCCGAACCCGCGCTAAGAACAGGAAGTCCAGTGATGGGATCAATGGCAATCTTGACCTGGCGTGGACGCTTGTCACGGGGCGTTAACACAATGCGTCCGCCCTCGATTTTGGCCTCGAGCGGATCCCCAGCGCGAATGCCAAGCCGACGGCGCAGAGGACCGGGAAGTACAACCTGCCCCTTAGTGGAAACCTTGGTTTGCATGGTAAGACAATCTTACCTTCGGCGAGGGCGCGGCGCAAGCCTAGAATTCCCGGCCGAAGGGAGAGAATAGTTGACGCCGGACAGGCGCCCGACGCTTCAAGAGATTCACGTCAGCTGCCGACCCGGAATTGTTCATTGTTCATCGCGCTCGCTTCACCCTTTTTATGAGATCGTGCTGCGGGCGCGTTCGGATCGGGCCCTTTGCATTTCCAATTGGGCAGAACCCACTTGGGTTACCCAGTATACGCAGACCTTCAACGAACACTGGATTGAAGAGGGGCGCCCATCGCCCTACGAGCCTTTCCCAGACCTTCCGTATCTCAAGCCCGTATTCGAGATTATGGATCTAAAGCGGATTGTCTGGATTGAGAAATCCCGCGACATGATGATTTCGTGGGCCTGCGTAGCCTACCTCACTTTGCATGCCATGCGCGTGGCCGAGCGCGGCGTCATCTTTCAGACTCAGAAGTACGAAAAAGCCATTGACCTGGTCAACTACGCCAAGTGCTTATATCGACGCCAGGCGCCGTGGTTGAAAGATATCTTTCCTTTGGCCAAGCCGCTCGATAGCCAACCCCAAGATCGTCTTGAATTTGCCAGTGGCGGCTACGTGCTTGGCATCCCGGGAGGTGCCGATCAAATACGTGGTCACCACCCCTGAGGTTATCTCAACGACGAAACTGCTTTCCAGCCGGAGGCCGGTGAGTGTTACAACGAGGCTCTCTCCGCGGGAGACGGGATAGGTTTTCAACGGTCCGTTTCTGCATCCGGAAAGGAAGCGATGGGCAACTGTCGACCTTATGTATAGTGATAGTATACACTATACAGGATGATCAAGAGCTTCCGACATAAGGGTGTCGAGCAGTTCTTCAAGACAGGGTCTAAGGCGAAAATTCAGCCGAAACACGCGGATAAATTGAAACTGCAACGGCCGCGCTGGATAACGCCAATCCGAGAAGGACATGAACGCACCCAGCTGGAGGCTGCATCCCTTGCACGGCGATCTGAAAGACCACTGGTCGGTGGATGTCAGCGGCAACTGGCGGCTGACGTTTAGTTTTTGAAGGTGAAGATGCCGTGCTAGTGGACTATCAGGACTACCACTGAGAGGTTTTTATGCGCATGCACAATCCGCCACATCCGGGAAGAGTTCTGCGAGAGTATCTGGGGACGGTGTCGGTCACAGACGCCGCCAAGCACCTTGGGGTGACTCGGGTTGCCCTGTCACGCATCTTGAATGGTCGGGCGGGAATTTCAGCAGACATGGCGCTGAAGCTGTCCGATGCCCTGGGCACCAGCCCCGAACTATGGATCGGCATGCAGACCCAGTATGATCTGTGGCGAGCCTCACAGCGCCGCCATAAGAGGGTGACGCCATTGTTTGTAGGAGCACGGCACCGACGCCTTGGCAAACCGCTTTCAAAGTCGGGCGGAACGATCCGTGCCCGTGCGGCTCAAAGAAATGCTGCGGTGGCGCGACCATAAACTGACTCGTATTCCTGGATTCGGGGGATGGAAGGGCCCCGGCTCTGAAGAGCGCTCATCGCTGCGCGACGGGCCTCGGACTGCGGTCTAGTTCACCCGTCCGAGCGCGAGCGCTCTGAGGTAGCCAATTGTCGGGTGGCTCCGGACGGCCGACCTCGCCGTCCGGTTCTTTGGTGATCCAGGTCCGCCCCAAGGCCGTCTCAGGTCGATCTTGGGGACCTTGGCCTTCTGCTGTCCCCCTTTCACACACGCCAAATTCAAATCACAAGGAGTTAGATAATGTCAGAAACTATTCAATCCACCAGTGCTCCGGTCTCAAGCGAGACTGGTTTTCTTGTTGACTCAATGTAATATATCGTGGTATATATCACATTTAGGAGAATACTATGCCGCGCACCGCAAAGCTCTTTCTCAATGGCCGAAGTCAGGCGGTTCGCTTGCCTTCCGATTTTCGTTTTGAAGGCAGCGAGGTCTTTATCCGGCAAGACCAAACTACCGGAGACGTGATTCTGTCACGGCGTCCGGAATCGTGGGACAGCTTCTTCAAACTCCGACGGGAAGCAAATGTTCCTGATGAGTTCATGGCAGATCGTCAGGATGAAGCGCCGCAGAAACGCGAGTTGTTCTGATGGAGATCCGCTACCTGCTCGACACCAATATCGCGAGCTGCATTATCGAAGGGAACAGTCCGGCTGTAGATCGTCGTTTGGTGAAAGTTGCGATGGCACAGATCGCCATATCTGCGGTAACTGAAGGGGAGTTGCGATTCGGAGCCGCGCGGCTTCCTCACGCCACACGCTTGCACTCCGTGATCGAGGATTTCTTTCTGCGCGTGGCGATCCTGCCTTGGGATTCCGATGCAGCCCAACAATACGGCCAGCTTCGGGCCACGCTAGAACGCGAGGGCCAGCCGATGGGCAATCTCGACACGATGATTGGTGCTCACGCACTTGCGTTGGACGTGGTCCTCGTCACCAATGATTCTTCCTTTGCCCGTATCAAAAAGCTGAAAGTCGAAGACTGGACGAAAGGGCCGCGCCAATGATCAAGATCATGCATTTTTGAACCTAGCCTTTTGCTTGGCGACCAGGCGCTGCATGAACTTGGCCTTTCCTTTTGTAGTCCTCGACTCCTTCGTGCAGCAGCATCTCGCCGACTTGGATTCGGTTGGTCGTCGCTGTGCAACCGGGTTGCACAAACTTGGGGCTCGGTGCCCTGTTCCACTCAAAACCAATGCCGACGAACACGGCCGCATGGGTTGGAGCCACGCTCGGGTAAAGATCGAATACAAATCGAGCATGGCGGGAGAAGGGAACGGGGCACCCTTAGAGCGCCGTAACTAGAGAGTAAACATTGTGAGTGAACGTTAAATTTCCTGGGCGCAGGGCGCTGGCGCTGACTTGGAGCTGAGTTGAGCAAACGCTGCACTCTGGGCGCTGGCGCGCACGTGAAGTTGAGTTGACTAAAGTTGCAGAAGGACGTTGAGCTTGAGCTGAGTCAAGTTTGATTGAGCGTGAACTTCACGTCCAAGCCCCCGCCCCGCGAGTCGCCAGTGTCACCACCCTTCCATCCGCACTCTTGGTGAGAGATGTTTTATTCGCTCGGTGCCAGTTGGGCGTTCTCGTTTCAGCCGGTGCTGCCACCTGTTAACATCAACTGTCCCATCCGGCGCTTACAAAATCCGCTTTCGTCCAAGGCGGATTGCTGTCGCGGTAGGGACGACCAT
>PKXQ01000038.1 GCA_003132405.1 Acidobacteriaceae bacterium
ACTGATGTTGTCTCTCAGACAAAGAGCCGATTCTGGGTGTCGGCTAGCTCCACGGGAGCGGAACATTCTGCGTCGTCGTTAGCCACATGATTGATCCGCGTGCTGATCGGATAGCACCGCATCTGCCGAGCGTCGTAGGGCTTCAGAAGATCGGTCGCCGCAGTCACATTATTCATTCCCGGATCGAGCCACAGTTCGTAGCCGTCTGGATCAAGGATGACGGGCATTCGGTCGTGGACGGCGGATGTCACCGCGTTTGGAGTCGTGGTCAGGATCGAGCAGGTCTTGACCCAGTTGCCGATTGGGTCTTTCCAGCGATCCCAGATTCCTGCGAACGCGAACAACTCGCCGTCGTTAACTTCAAAGCAGTACGGCTGCTTGACTTTCCCCGTCTTCGCCCATTCGTAGAACCCGTCCGCAGGGATCAGGCACCTGCGAGATTGCAGCGCATCGCGGAACGCGGGTTTGGTGCTCGCCGTTTCCGATCTTGCGTTGATCATCTTGGCGGCGACCGAAGGGTTCGGTGCCCATGATGGAATGAGTCCCCACTTCATCAGCGACAGTTCACGTACAGGCTCCTTGGGATTCTGGCGGATGACCGGGACGGGCTGGGTGGGAGCAATGTTGTATCTGGGAGTCCACTCCTCTTCACCCGACACGCTGTCGAAGTATTCCTCGACAAGCTGCTTTCTCCGCGACAGTCGATAGCGCCCGCACATGGGGAGATTATGGCTGGCTGGGTGGGGAACTCACTTTGCGTCGTGCTGTGGTCAAGCAGATCACGAGCGAAGTAAAGACAGTCCACTCGGCGAAACCGCTGTCTCTCGACGCTCGCTTGCTGGAAGTGCTGAAAGCGCACAAACAGCGGAGTGACTACACAGAGCCGGGAGATTGGGTATTCGCTTCGCCCGATCTAAACGGAAAGATGCCGCGCTCCTACACTTGCTTCTACGAGAAGCTGGGCAGAGCGTGTCAGGATGCGGGAATCAAGCACGTGTCAGCGCATAGTTTCCGTCACAGCTATCGCGCATGGTTGGACGAGCTTGGAACCCCCATCAGCGTTCAGCAGCGTGCGATGCGCCATGGGGACATCAGAGTCACTATGAATGTGTACGGGGACCCGGTGAATGATGCTCTGCGAGACGCAAGCTCGAAAGTTGCGGAGTGGGCTATTGGTCAGTCACTGACCAAAAGTGTGAGCTAAGTTCTTTAGATGTTGGGGTGGGAGACGGGAATTGAATCCCGCCCAAGACGTTATCTAAACGACTTACAGCGCGGCAGATGGCACCTATCGCGGCTTATTCAGCACACTACGTACTAACGGCACGTGGCGAGCACTCCGAGCCCTTCGATTGGGCCGCCGTATCATAGAGTTCCAGCCTGTCTGACGCTTCTTTCAGCTTCCCGCCATACTCGTCTTTGCTCTTGGCCCACTGGTGGCGGTAACGCTGAGCTCTTTTCATTTCGTTTAGCAGCTTCGCATCCGTCCACCGTCGCGTGTATTGACGTGCGGTGCGCCGCGCCACAGTTGCCAACCGTGCGATATCGTTATTCTCAAACCATGACTGGGGCTGCGCAGAGAGCAGTCGGTAAATGCGAACTTCGTGGTCGGAGATTATGTCGTTTGTCACCATACCCCAGTATGCCCCTCCGTGCCTCGTATCGCCAATGGTCAGTAAGTGCCATGCCCCAGCCCAAAACGAACGTCCCGCGCCTGTTTTCACTTGCCATCCGGAACACCGTTGTGCAATACTGCACGTAGGTCGCTGGTTTTAAAGCCTCATCTCAGTTCCGGGATGGGGCTTTTCCCTTTGCGGAATTTCCGGCACGCTAAAGCACGGTTGAGCAATCGAACAGAGCGCAGATAGAGCGCGGCAAGTTCCGCAATATTCACGCTCACCGCGGCGCAACGGATTTGAGTAGCGGTGCGCTCGACCCACGGTGACCGGATGGTCGGCGCTTCTCTGTTCGTGCGGCATCCAATCTTGCCGCAACCTCGTCAAAAGTGGATGTGGGCCCCTTCCAACGCAATTCGTCAACGTCCTCAAACAGGGGCAGCTCCGTTCGTAGTGTCGCCAGCGTACGGAAGAGCAGTGCGTGATCGCGCTCGCCCGTGAGAGTATCTGCCAGAGCGCTGGCATTGGCGGCGTTCACGTGCCATTCGCGCCAATCTGTAGGAATCGATTCGAGATGGATGAATTTGGCAAGGACGGCAGCCGATGACTTCGCACCCCAGCCGCGCAGGCCCGGATAGCCATCCGCGGAGTCGCCCACCAACGCCAGATAGTCCGGGATCGATTGCGGCGAAACGCCATATTTCTTGACTATTCCTGGCTCGTCCAACGTGACGTGCGCCTTCCACCAGGCAAACTCGCTGGTATTTCCGCCGAGTCGAAGCACGCCCTGAGGCGCCAACATTTCCCACCGGGCATGTTGCCGTCATCATCCTGAACAAAGACGCGGAGCAGAATTTAGAAGTAAGCCTGGACTTTGGAACGCGGAGATCAGGAATGGTGAAGACCAAGACGCTGCACGCTCGGGCGCTGGATAGCCGGGAAGTTCTCATCACGCAATCTCCAGAACCCGGCCATCTCCAGGATGGCAAGTACACAGTGACTGTTCCCCACGCGACAGGGGTCTGCCTGACCCTCAACAGATGATCCAACCATCCGAATCTCGGGCAAACGGCAGCGCGTAGTAATGCCGGAACAGTTCGTATGTTCCGTCAATCAGAAAGATGTCCACCGCGCAACTCCCAGACAACCGTATAGGACGCGCCGCTTCTCTAGCAACTAGGACCAATTAGCTAGAAATGAGTTGTTACCCGGTGAGCAGCAGAACGGAAATGTTCGTGGATGTATCGCGGCTGAGAAGGAAAAGCTCTTTCATTGACATGCCTGTTTCCCCAACGTAAGAGTTGCCCCTAATGCAAAACTACTGTGGGTGGTTGTCGTTTTCAGCCTGAAGTGCCTTCTCGCGGGCTCCCCGGCCACTTTCAGGAGCTGCAACTGTCTTGACTGCCTTCCGTAGTGGCTTGCTAGTTCGCCGCGCGCCTTTAGCCCATCTTATGCCCGCCGAAGGTTTACCTTTCGTAGTCTCCTCGCCAGTCTCCTCGCGACCCTCTGGCCTGACTCCGAGTCTACCGGCCGTCTCCGTATCAAGCTGCCCTGTCACCGGCAGATTCTCAGCCTTCTGAAATCCGCGAATGCTCGCCTGGGTTCTGAGACCGAAGACGCCATCGACCTCCCCGCGGTAGCGTCCTTTGTCCTGCAGAGTTTGCTGCATCTTCCTGACATCGTTCCGATTCCCGACCGCTGGCACTTCTTTGCTCAGGTTGGCTCCCAAAGCGAGCGGCGTTGGACGTGGTCCCGAGACTCCCGTCGCCAGCAATATGAAGACGATCCCAGCCCACGCGGCTTTACCGGCTAACAACAT
>PKXQ01000103.1 GCA_003132405.1 Acidobacteriaceae bacterium
ATATGTGGTAGTGGAATTATCGGAGTAGGTGACGATAAAGTTTTGCGAGGCCAGATTGCCATTGACGGCGTTACCCAGAAAACTCAAGGTGCTGTAGCTGCCCGAGGGGAGCGTGACAACGGTATTCTGCCAGGCACTGGGATTGTTGGTTGGGCCAAGGGTGAAAGTGGTGCCGTTCCATGTGACCGACGCTCCGAGCAGATTATACGAGTACGCGTTGCCGTCGTCATCTAATCCTCCGGTTTGGGAGAACGTCTGACCGTCGGTGTAGATGCCATTGACGTTGTAGGCTGTTGTAGCGGTCACATTTGTTGAGGCCGTGCCGAACTCTTCCGTTGAAAAATAAATACTTTCCGCTTCGCTGTCTCCACTGTTGTTGTCCGAGGCGATGCCGCTGGTGCCTCCGAGGTAGCCGGTGGCTTCCGCAGTGTAGGTCGGCATGGTGCCGCCCGTGCCGCTGGTATTGGTCAGCCGGGTGTTCACATTCCACATGGTAACGACGTTGGATCCGCCGGCGCTGGCGGGCTGTCCCATGCCGACGAAGATGCGATCGTTGGTGCCATCGTAAAACTCGGTGATGGGAGAGCAGAGTCCGGCCGCTGCACCCGGATTGACGTGGGTGTTGTAGGACATGGCAGGCGTGGTGTTAACGACGCCGGTGGAGGCGTTGAAACTGATGGAGAACAGGTCCTGCCAATTCGTATTTGTCTGGTCGGTGCCGCAACTGTAGAGAGTGGACAGAGAGCTCTTTGGGCCGTTGTTGTAATAGTTGTTGTCGAACGCTCCGTAGAACAGGAGCGGGTCGGCGTTGGTGCTTTCTGGTCCCAACTCAACGGCAGTGCCCGAAGCGAGGCTGGTTGGGACTTGGGTCACCGAAGTCTTACCGGCCGCGTCGTAGGTGGAAAAAACGTAGAGATAGCCGTTGAACATGTCGAGCAGCGGTCCCGGGCCGGTCGGGTAGTTGTAGTTGCTACCGCTGTTTCCAAAAGTGTAAGACGGCGTCGAGGCAGGGGCGAAGTTGGGTGTCGTCGCAGTGGTATTAACCGTAAAGGCGTAGATTTTTTCGGAATCGGTGATGAAGACCTCGTTCAGAATCGGATCGTAAACTGGGCCGCTCATGGCTCCCGAGGGCGTAGTTTCAAACGTCGTATTTACGGGAATACAAAAATCCACGGTGGGGGCAACCGTGCTGCTGAAAATATTCGAAATGTGATAAAGAAGTCCGTTGTTCGCGCTGATAAATCCAGTATCGGTGCCATAGTCCACGTAGAGATCGGAATGGCTGTTGCCCGCAGTGTAAGCGGTGCTGCATCCGGGATAGGTAGAAGCCGTGTATTCAACGGAGAAATCGCAAGACGCAGTCGTCGGAGTGCAGGCTCCACTCGAGAAGGTGCCAGTCACGGCGACCGGAGCGGTAGCAGTTCCACCCTGGTTAGCGACCCATTTTGTTACATGTAAGTAGGAGGTCGTGGCGCTAGGGTTTTCGATCCAGGCAACTTTTGTCCCGTCATACGAGAGCACGGGCGATAGGGCCGATCCGCCGGTCCCGATCGCATAAGAGAAAAGAAAAGTAGGAGCGGTGCCGGAACAGAACCCCGCGCCCGCACTGTCGCTGTAAAGATTAGTTAATCCAATCAGATTGGCTTGTTTGCCCACGGTGGGAGCGGCATCAATGGTGTAGACGGCGAAGTCGGCACTGCAGCTGGGCGAGGAATAACTAGCCGTATAGATTGCCGGAGATTCACCGTACGAAGTACCTCCGGTCGGACCAAGCGACATCGACCAGTCAACTTTGGAGCGCTTGTTCTTGGGCCGCATAACCGGGCGCATCGGATCCCAGATAACCAAAGGCTGGAACCCTCGATCGACTTGTTCGTCGTTAATGCCGACGTTAACGCCGATGTCCCAATCGGCTTCTTCCGGCTGATCCTGATCCTCTTCAGCGAGATGTAAGCCGACCGCTGCCGCGAGATCCTTACGGTGCTCCTCCGCGTAGTGCTTGTAGAGGCTTTGGACAAAGCGGGGATCCTCGCGAAGCAGCATCATCTGTTCGATGGAGCCGTTGCGTGTGTAGATGACGTGGCGGTGGCTCCAATCCTGTGGGCCCCCAAGATCCGACGGCGAGGCGGCAGAAGAGCTCTCTTGTGCGGACAGGGAAAACGAAATTGCAAGTACCATTGCGAAACCGAACACGCCGGCTTTCGCGGAACGAAGCATCCAGCCCATAACCTCTCCCTTGGAGTCAGTTTGATGGAATTATACGAAGGGGTACGACCTCTTAATAGCGCCCATTAGTAATCGGAATTGAGGTTGAAAAATCAGCAGTTAGGAAGCTCAATTGCTAAGCGAACGGCCAAAAGAGACGGACTGGTTGCAAGAAGATTATTTCCGCTCGATTCGAGAGTTAGCTGAAATAGGCGCTAAGAAAATTTTGCGCGCCGATGATTTGGAAGCCATCCGTGCCATTCTCAGCGTCATTGCGATTGCCAAAGGTCTTCGGACGCACGGGAAGTTCTTCGTAGAGTATTCCGAGGACGAACTGTTGGAAATGGAATCCCGATGAGTGTACCCACCCCAAGATGAAACTCCGCGCACAGAACTACGTGCTTGGCTTTGCAGCGTTGCTGTGTTTGATCGACGGTTTTCTCGCTCCGAAAGGGAGTGATCCGGGGCCAGCACTAACCGCTGTCACGGGGATTTTGTTGGTTCGTAGATTCCAAGGAATCGTGGCAGTGGGCGTCTCCGACCCAGCATCAATTATTTTGTATCGAACCTAGCTTCTTTCGCCTAAGAAGGGATGAATATCAAAAGAAAACAGCCTCACTGGGGCATACTCACCCTGCAGGATACGAAGCCGAAGTGAGAACATCTTCGACTGTGAAGCGCCAGGAAGGAAATTTGAGAAGCGACCCATTGAATTCACTCTGACAAGCGCCTTTGTTTCCTCTTTTCCGCGGGCTTGTTTGAGCCGGTTTCCTGTTTCCCCCAAACTTCCATTAACGTAGTCTCAAGATAATTCGTAAGTGATCGTCGCTGTTTGTTCGCCTCCTCGATGAGTCTTCGCTTGAATTCTGCCGAGACTCGAAAGTTGAGAGTTTCCTTTTTTTTCATAGAGATCCGACAAATCTTAAGCACAATGCTACTTAACGTCGTTGGTAAGGGTCAAGCACTGCTGTGGTTCGCTAATTCCCTTGACTAAATGTAATGCAAGGCGCATTATTGTAATGCACAATGCATTACGTTTAACGGGGGCCCTAAATTGCGAAATCTGAACAACGTCTTGTCGCGTCGTAACTGCAGACTTGCGCGCAAAAAGTGGAATTTAGAACCCAGACACCCACTACTGGCGACGCTAAAATGGCTTTCCGAAGACTTTAAGCTTTCAGTTTCGGCCGGCGATCTGATTCTCCTGCAATCGAACTGGTACGTAACAAATGCTGGTCTTCTCCGCATAGCACGACGCAATCGCTGCTCCGGTATGCGCGTTCAGTTCATCCAAGAGCTTTCCGACACAGCCGCCCGCAGGTTCGCTTTTCAGGCGACCGTATTCAGGTCGAAAACTTGCCAAGGCTTCGTGGGCTACGGTGACGCCGATCCTTCTAATGTCTCCTCCCTTGTCCGCGGTGCCGAAATGCGAGTCGCGGAGACCCGTGCCATCAATCGAGCCCTTCGGAAGGCCTACGGCATCGGCCTCTGCTCGGTCGAGGAGATCGGAACGTTTCCGAATCCCGTTGAAAAGCTTCCTCCACAAAAGGCAAATGGCAACGGGAACGGCAGCGGCCCAAAGATCCGCGACCGTCTCTGCCAACTTATCCGTCAGCACAAGCTCGATCCCGAACTCGTGAAGGCCTACGCCGTCGACTTCTGCGGAACGAAGACGCTCAAAGAAGCCACGCGCGAACAGGTCGAGAACTTTGTCCAGCAGCTGGCCGACTGGGCCGAGAAGGACCGCAATGCCCTGCTCTGCCAGCTCAATAGCTACGAGCGCCCTAAGCAGGAGGTGGTCGCATGAAACGCCAAGTCCCTGGTCTCGCCGAAACTGCCTGCGATTCGCACCCGGAGATTCCGGACGGTCTTTACCTCGTTCGGGTTAATGCCGCCCAGTTCCGCTGGCACGCCACAAAACCTTTTTATATTCTCCGACTCGGTGTTGTTGAGCCCCATAACTTGGCCGGGCACCCCATCGTCGGCCGTCTCTACTGCACGCAAAAAGCGATATGGAAACTGGGCTGGTTCCTCCGCGATTTTCTCTATGATCCGGAACTTTTGGCCCACGAACAAGTCGATGAAAAGGCTTTGCCCGGATTGCGCGGCGTCGTCAAGATCAGCCACACCGTGCTCAACGGCATTTCACTGATCAACCTCGACGGCTTCGCCCCAGCCAGCCAGTGGGAAGAACTGTCCGCGGCTCCGGTATCTCTTGCTTCTGGCTCCTCGAGCGCGGAGGCGTCCCGATGACCTACTCCTACACCCAGATCAGCCAGTACCTCAGCTGCCCGCGCCGGTACCGGCACCGCTACCTCGATGGATGGCAGGAAAAAGACACTCGCGCGCCCATGCTCTTTGGCCGAGCGTTCGAACAGGCCGTTGCCGCCCTTTTTCGCCGTGAAGACCCGGCGGCTATGCTGTTCGAGCAGTGGGGCGTATGCAAGGATATGGGCCTGACATACTCAGGCAACGACACCTGGGACCGGATGCTGCAGCAAGGCATCCAGTTGCTCGAGCGCTTCGCCCAGGACGGCCGCGCTCGCGTTCGGCGCCCTCGTTCAACTCAGCAGATTCAGTTCAATCGGACACTCGGTTCTGGCAACAATTTCGTCTCCTACATCGATGCGATTGGTGAACTGGACGGCACACCGTGCGTTCTGGAATGGAAAACTACCTCTGCGCGATATCCGGAAGAGCCGGCCGGTATTTCCGCGCTGGATCCGCAACTCGTCTGCTATTCGTGGATGACGGGCATCGACGAAGTCGCCCAGATTGTTTTCGTCCGCAAACGGCTGGTTGAAGTTCAGTACCTCCGGGCCACCATTTCTGACGAGAAGCGGCAGGAGTTCGCAACCCTGGTCGATGACACCGTCCGACGGATCGAGTCGGGACTGTTCCTGCCGCACAGCGGAATCCGCTTTCCTCAGAATCCGTGCACGACCTGCCCCTTTCATCGGAATCTGCCTCGACAAACCCGATCTGGTCGAGGCCGCGCTCGTGCGCAAACCCGGAGTGGACCTTGGTCTGTTTGACGAACTTGTTTACTAGCTATCCGCCCATGCCGCCCAGGCTCAATCGCAAGCGCGCTCTCTTTGTCCTCACCAAGATCGACGAGATCCTGGCGTGGGAAAAACAGAAAGAGATGGAGCGCGACACCCGCTTTGTCGATCTCGGCAGGTATCTGTGCGAGGTGCTGGCAGGCCAGTACTGGAGGCTCGAGAACCTGAAGTCGTTTGACGAGTTCCTGGCGAGGCGGTTCCCGGAATCGAGACGAAAGGCGTACTACCTGATGTCGATCCACGAACACCTGCCGCCGCAGGCGCGGCGCGAACTGAAGGAAATCGGCTGGACGAAAGGGAGGGAGTTGGCGAAGGTGGCGCGAAGGGACGGGCAGGACTTCGATTGTGCACCCTGGGTGCACAAAGCCCGCTCAATGACGAGGGAGGACTTCCGGCGGGAGGTGGAGAAGGAGTTGACCGGGAAGGAGGAAGAACCGGCGGAGTTGATCTACTTCAAGGTCTACAAGAGCCAGATTCCGGTGATCGAACAGGCGATCGAGACGGCAGCCCTGATGCTGGGCACAGACAAATCGCGCGGCTACTGTTTGGAGATGATCTGCGCCGACTTCCTGGCTGGCGCGCATCTGGACGACGGCAACCCGGAGATCCTGCTCAACTCGATTTCACGCTACTACAAGTTCTTGCCCGGCGAGCAACAGCAGGCTTTCCTCGAAAACCTGAGCGAGAAGGCGTCCTGAGAATGATTCGCCCCAAAGCCACTCGCTTACGGCTTGATCCCTTGTCGTACGAAAGTCTGTGTCAGCAGATCCTGCATCGGGACGGCTGGAAGTGTCAATCATGTGGCACGATGTCGAATCTGGAGGTCCACCACAAACAGTTTCGGAGTCACTCCGGCCACGATTCCGAAGAGAACCTGATCACGCTTTGCTCCACGTGCCATGCATCCGTTCACGGCCAGACGGGATAACTCGTTCACGGCCGCTACGCGTGAACCGGCAAAGACATTCTCTGCGAGAAAAATCTCCACGAAGTATCCGCCCCTTTCGTGGAGGCGCTTTACGATCGCCGCGCCATCATTCGGAAACTAATCGGGGAACTTCGCAGTTCTAGCCGGAATCGGTTTCCCAACTGGAAAGACTCGCCGCCACGTATTGACGTGCCCGCAGTGAAGTATGACGAAGGTGCTCAGATTCGGTAGGATGGGAAGCCTCATGGATCTCTTTATCATCGCGGGACCGAATGGCGCGGGCAAGACCACGTTCGCACGGGAGTTTCTCCCCAACTACGCGGATTGTAAGAATTTCGTCAATGCCGACTTGATTGCGCAGGGGATGGCACCTTTTCTCCTGAGACTGCCGCATTCCGTGCGGGGAAGATGATGCTTAGCGAAATCCAGTCGTTTGCCAAGCGGCGTTTGCCCTTTGCCTTCGAAACAACGCTTTCCGGCCGAAGCTATATGGGTTTGCTTCAACGATTGAAGGCTCAAGGGTATGAAGTGCACCTTTTCTTTCTGTGGGTCGAGAGCGTGATCTTGCATTGTCGAGGGTCCGAGAACGAGTCGTGCGAGGCGGGCACGATGTGCCAGAACCGGTAGTCCGTCGGCGCTTCGATCGGTCCATTCGAAACTTTCTGGTTCACTATCGCCGGCTGGCGGACTTCTGGACATTATTTGACAACTCGGGCGCACCCCCAGGGTGGTTGCGTTTGAGAAGAACGAAGACGTTCGTATAATAGATAAAAGCCTGTATAGCGCACTGGTTAAGCGCTATGGTCGCATATGAGCAAGCCTTCAAAATAAGTATTGCGGTTACCCCTCGAGAAGCGGCCTTTTGAAGTTTCTCGGTATCTATGCGGTAGCGTTTGGCGGCGTCCATAAGAACGTCGTCGCGGCTGGCGGCGGATCGCTGATATGCCGAATCTAGCAGGCTGATTTCCAGAAGCAGCTTGCACAGATCGGACTCGTCGTATGTGCTGACTTGCTTGGCTAGAAGTTCCTGCGTAGACGCAGAGTCCTTCTTTGCCTCTACCTTGTGCCGCTTCGCCAGAGCGGGAACCTGGCTGTAGGAGAGATGGCCAATCAGGTAGTGTGCGACCGTTAGCACGTCTGCTTTTTTCAACGGAGCCGATACGCGCTGGAGGATCGTAGCCAGTATTCGATGGCGCGTCGTAATGGCCAGTTTCTCCTTTTCGATGCGCTTCCGTTCCTCGGCCCGCTCCCGCTCGACTTGCTGCGGAGAAGGCGTGTTGGGATGGTGGACGCGACAAGTTGGATCGGCACAAACCTTGACGACCTGTCCGCGCTTACCGCCGTCCATGACGATGGCCTCAGCCATCTTCTCGCAGGGCTTCTGGTTAGCCGAGAGCTTGGTGCTTGCGCCGTTTGCTTTCGGCTTCTTGATCTCCAACTCCACGTACTGATTCCGTCCCAAGGGAGCGCCCTCGCGGGAATTCCATGCCGCCGAAATCTGGATTAGCTGCGGCTTGGTTTCCAGAGTCTTTCTCACGGAAGCGTCGATCTTGGCACGGAAACAGTCGGGAGACGTGCATTATGTGGAATCAAGAGTCAAGCCGTTGAAACCCAAAAACGTTGAACAAAGCCAGGTGAGTGCGCACACGATGCGGTCAATGAATCTAACGCGATGTTTGGCCAACAATCGTGCATAGTTTCCTGTTTGCCGACCATCCACGACCTGGCTTGGTTTGTGATCGCAAGGGCATTTGTCATTACTAACCACTACATTTAGGGTTCGCCTCGCTAGTGGCCGAGACAAGTGACCATCACGGTTCGGCTGAGTCTTCTGTGTGCAACCCGCTTTGTGCCGAGGAACGCACAGGGTTTCGCGAGCATGCTCGCGAAACCCTGTGCTTACGGACATCGCCAAGATCCGCAATTCTAATTGGTTGCGACCTCAGTGACACTGCTTCGTGTAAACACGGGTCTCGATCACTCCCGAGTCGGTGCTGATCGCTCGAAGCTCTGTCCCATTGTCGTCGATCACGAAGTTTGCGTGTACGGTGGTATCGAAGTCAGGGATATTGAGCGTCATGGAGCCGGTACAGTCCGAATTCACCGTATACGTGCCGTTGATGCTCACCGTGCTGATGTTGCCGTTTGAGCTTACGGTTGCGGTTGCGTTGGTGTTGCCTTTCCCGTCGAAGGTCTGCCTGCCGGTCTCACCGAACGGACCGGCAAACGGAGGCGGAACATAGGACTCGAGAAGAGTTCCTGTGCTGGTGTATCCAAAGCTGCCCCGCAGCGTAGCGTCTGAACATCCTTTAGCCGCACTTGGCGATTCCTGCGCAACCATGCTTTGCGCGTAGAAGACGGAAACTGCCAGAAGGCACAAAACCTGACAACGAAGCACAACGTTTTTCATGATGATCTCCCTTTCGACTTGATCGATTTGGTGGCCAGTCTCAATTCGGCGCACCTGCCAGGAATAAGGAATCGGGGGCGAAAGGTTATAGAAGCCTCAGCGAAGGGACTAAAATGGGGCGCTGCAAATCTATCCCAGATGGCAAACTGCCCTCAATGCGGAACGGAATTGGGCTCTGATGATCCCGCAGGACTGTGCCCTAAATGCCTGATGCAGGGCGTATTCGAGAGTTCGCTTGGCGGCAACGACTCCGGAATTGAAACCGTCGACACAGTGACGGCGGGAGTCTCTTATGACGACTTCGGCCGTTATCACATCCTTCGAACTCTTGGTGAAGGCGGTATGGGAACCGTTTACCTCGCCGAGCAGCGCGAACCTATTCGCCGTCTTGTGGCGCTCAAAGTTGTAAAGCTCGGAATGGATACTGGTCAGGTACTGGCCCGTTTTGCAAACGAACGCCAGGCGCTGGCCATGATGGACCACCCGGGTATCGCCCGCATCTTCGACGCAGGCGCCACGCCAAAGGGCCGGCCTTACTTCGTGATGGAGTACATCGAGGGTGTCCCGCTCACGCAGTATTGCGACCGCAAGCGGATGGCGATCGGCCAACGCCTGGAGCTATTTCTCTCGGTGTGCCGTGCGGTTCAGCACGCGCACCAGAAAGGCGTGATCCATCGCGACCTCAAGCCGTCGAACGTTCTGGTGATGGAACAGGAGGAAAAGCCTGTTCCTAAAGTGATCGACTTCGGCATCGCGAAAGCTACCGACCAATGGGCCGTGGAGAAGACTCTGCTCACTCAATTCGGCCAGATGGTTGGCACTCCGGAATACGCCAGTCCGGAGCAGGCCGAGGTGATGACCGGCGAGGTCGATGAGCGCTCGGATGTGTATTCCCTCGGTGTGATCTTGTACGAGCTGCTCATCGGAGCTGTCCCCTTCGACCCAACCAAATTGCGGCAGGAAGGGTTGGCCGAGATGCTGCGCATTGTTCGTGAGGAAGAGGCCCCATCGCTTTCGCGAAAGCTGGGTGCAATGGGCGCAGCGACAGCCGACATCGCCTCGCAACGCCAGACCGACCCAGCCTCCCTGCGCCGCCTGGTGGATGGCGATCTCAACTGGATCGCTATGAAGGCTCTGGAAAAAGCGCGGGAACGCCGATACGCTTCGGTGGCCGAGCTGACCTCCGATATCGAGAGATATGTTGAGCACCGGCCGGTGCTTGCCGCTCCGCCAAGTGGCTTGTACCGGGCGCGCAAGTTTGTTCGCAGGCATAGCTCGGCGGTTCTTGGTACAGCTGCCGGTTTCGTGTTCGTCGCTTTAGTCGGGCTGACGGTTTGGTCGTTCATGCAACGCAACACCTGGCCAAGACCCAAGCTCACTGACAAGGACACGATTGTCCTGGCGGACTTCGACAATAAGACTGGCGATCCGGTTTTTGACGATACGCTTCGGCAGGGGCTGTTTGTGGAGCTTCTACAGTCCCCGTTTTTCAGCCTGATTTCCGACCAGCAGATCCGGACGACGCTCGCGTTGATGGGGCAGCCGAAGGATGCCAGGCTGACTCCGGAAACCGCTCGGCAAATCTGTGAACGAACCGGCAGCACCGCGATGTTAGTAGGCTCAGTCGCAGCACTCGGAAGCCGATATGTGGTGGGACTGCGCGCGGAAAACTGCAACACGGGGAGCATTCTGGATCAAGAGCAGGCGGTGTCCGCAAACCGAGAAGATGTCCTGAATTCCCTAAGTCAGATCGTGCGCGAATTCAGAACTCGAGTAGGCGAATCGTTGACTACCGTGGAAAAGCACTCGACACCGCTCGCCCAGGCTACGACGCCGTCACTCGAGGCGCTTAAGGCCTACAGCACTGGGTTGAAGGCTCAGCTATCGGGCGGGAGTGCCGCCGCCGTCCCTTTTTTCCGCCGTGCCATCGAAATCGATCCCCAATTCGCGGCGGCATACGCGATTTTGGGCCTGGCTTACAGCGACATTGGAGAGTCTGTGTTGTCGGCTGAAAGCACCACCAAAGCCTGGCAACTGCGGGATCGAGTCAGCGACCGGGAGAAGTTTTTTATCGACTTCATCTACGAGCGCGAGGTGACGGGAAATCTGGAAAAGGCCTACCAAACGCTTGAGACCTGGTATCAGACGTATCCTCGCGGTGAGCAACCGAGCCCCCATGATTTGTTAGCGGGCCTTTCCACCCAAGGGACTGGCCGGTTTGAAAGAGCCATCGTAATATCCCGAGAACAGATCGCCGCCGATCCTACCGTGGTCTTTGGGTACCACAATCTGGCATCGAGTTTGTTTTTCCTCGACCGTTTCCCCGAAGCCGGGAAGACTCTTGAGCAAGCGGCCGAACGCAAGGTGGAAGAACCTTACCTTCTGGTTTTTCGATATACCCTCGCTGCCTTAAACGACGACAAGGAGCAGATGGATCGAGTCGTCACTCTGGCCAAGGGCAAGCGTGGAGCGGAACACTGGGTGGCTCACGCGGAGGCTCTCGCTCTGGCTCGTTCCGGACGCCTACCGGACTCGCGGCGATCGTCGAGCCGGGCTGTGAATCTGGCCTTGCAAGAAGGGGAGCGCGAGAAGGCAGCAAGTTATCGGGCCGCCCACGCCGTGTGGGAAGCTGTTTGTGGAAATGGTGCCGAAGCAAAAAGCAACGCGTTGGCAGCACTCAAGCTTTCAAGGGGCCGGGACGTTCAATACGCTGCCGGCCTTGCCCTGGCTCTTGCGCAAGAGTCTTCTCGATCAGAGGCGCTCGCCAGCGATTTAGAAAAACGATTCCCGGAAGACACTTTTGTGAAATTTACCTATGTGCCTGTTCTTCGCGCTGTATCGGCGCTGCAGCGCGGGAAGCCCGTAAACAGCCTGGATGAACTACAAATTTCTTTGCCCTATGAGCTGGCGGCGAATGGCCTCAACTTCAATCATTTCTATCTTGGCGGTTTGCACTCAGCCTACGTCCGAGGCGTAGCTTTAATGGCCACACATCGGTATGCGGAAGCGGCGGCCGAGTTTCAGAAGATTCTCGATCATCGCGGGCTTGTGGGGCTGGATCCCATCGGCGCACTGTCGTATCTGCAACTCGGGAGAGCGTATGTCTTGGCGGGTGACAAGATCAAGGCAAGAAGTGCATACGAGGATTTCCTCTCGCTCTGGAAGAATGCCGACCCCGACATTCCGATCCTGAAAAGTGCCAGAGCAGAATACGACAGTCTGTAGCGATTGCGCTGTAACTTTTCACTTTTGATTCCTTATCCTGTTTAGAGGTCTCGCGAGGATAAGACCATGAACGACCGGACGATGAACAACCAGACCATGCACACTCTTCCAGGATCATCGCAGTTTCCGACGACGCGGTGGACTCTGGTGGTCGCGGCTGGCGATCCACAACGAAAGGACGCTCGTTCCGCGCTGGTTTCTCTGTGCGAGAACTACTGGTATCCGCTTTATGCCTATCTGCGCCGGCGTGGTTATGCGCCGGATCAGGCGCAGGACCTCACGCAGGAGTTCTTCATGCGCGTGCTGGAAGGGCGATATCTCGATAGAGCCGATCCGGGAAAGGGTCGATTTCGATCGTTTATTTTGACTTCCTTGAAATTCTTCGCGGCAGACGAACAAGACCGTCAGCGCGCCCAGAAACGCGGTGGCGGAGCAGTTGTGTCCCTAGAATTTTCATCCCGTGAATCCGGTGAAGAACGCTATCAAAGGGAGCCCGGTCACGACGAGACACCAGATCGGATCTTCGAGCGCCGGTGGGCGCTATCGATGCTTGAACGCGTCATGGAGAGATTGCGCGAAGAGTTCGTCCAGCATGGCCGCCCGGAGAATTTCGAACGGATGAAGGTGTTTCTTCTCGGTCAGTCCGAAGCGCCATATGCCGCCCTGGCCCGCGAAATGAACACATCAGAAGGAGCGCTGAAAGTAGCCATCCACAGGCTTCGCAAACGTTATCGCGAGCTCTTTCGCCAAGAAATCGCGGACACTGTCGCCGATCCCGCAGAAGTAGAGTCTGAACTGCGGTATCTGGCGGCTGTGCTCACGAGGAAGTAGTAGCTCGGCAATCTACGGGTATCCGTACCAGGAACTCGGGTTAAATCGATCGCAACCACTCTCGGATTACGGGCAAGCCGGAGAGCGCCG
>PKXQ01000072.1 GCA_003132405.1 Acidobacteriaceae bacterium
CCATCTACTGGACGAGTACAACTGTTACCCATATTGTCGACAACGTGCTACAGTGGCGGGGAGCTTTGGTATCTGGTGGGCTGAGGAAAGCCGACTCTTTGCGGCGCAGGTTGTTCGCCTGCCAGCGCGTTATCGGAAATCCTTGTCTTTTAGCCAAATCCAGCTTATATATAGCCCACGCCGATGCGAAATTCTAAGAATCATTCAGGTAAACAGGACCGCGGCATGTCCGCCAGTAAGCGGGTAGAAGCTCACTTGCGCAAGGCCATTCACGCCGGCAAACTGCGTCCCCGCCAGCGCATCATCGAAGAGGATCTCGCCAGCGAACTGGAGGTCAGCCGCGGCCCCGTGCGCGAAGCCCTTCTGCGCCTCGAACGCGACGGCCTCGTGGTCACGACTTCGAGGCGCGGCACATTTATCCGCGACATTTCTTTGGCCGAGATCGGTGTAATCTTTCGGATGCGCGCCAAACTCGAAGGATTGTGCGTGCGCTACATGAGGGAGAATTCCTCGATTAACGCGCAGGAACTTCTCAATCGCAGTTTGAAGAAACTGAAAGCTGCCGCGGCCAAGAACAACGAAGAACAGTTCTTTGACGCCGATATGGAATTGCACCGCACTATCTGGAAGGCGGCGAACCAACCGCTTCTGTACCGAACCCTCACTCTGCTGATGAACCCGTACATCTTCATCATTGCGCGCGCCTATTCCTCGCGCCTCCCGCTCGAGAACCGGTGGGAAAATCACGAGCAGTATGTGCGCATGGTCCTGAAGACGCCGCTCGACAAAATCGAGGGCGAGGTGGAGCGATATTTCGGCGGTTTGTATTCCCGAATCTTCGATCAAACTTCTGCCTTCGCTGGAATTGTCCCCGGCCATTGGACGGACGACCTGGAAGATCCTCTGGCTACGCCGATCGCGTGATTTCCGATCAGGCCGCGCCCCACTAATGTCGTCAAAATTGTTGACATTGAGGAATCCGAGTGCTTCAATGGCTCGGCTTCTTCTCATGACTTCACACATCGTTCAGGCACTCCTGTTGGTTCTATGCGCCGCGATTATGAATGCCGCGTATTCGCTTCCTATGAAGCTGAACAAAAAGTGGCAGTGGGAGCACTCCTGGTTTGCTTTTTCTATCCTGGGCGTAGCCGTGGTGCCCACAGTGATCGCCGTGTTCACCGTGCCCGGACTCTGGTCGACCTACGCTGAAGTCTCCGCCGGAACCCTAGCCAGAATGGTGCTGTTCGGAGCCAGTTGGGGTGTGTCCCTGGTATTTTTCGGGCTGGCGCTGACTCGGTTGGGCTTGGCCATCACCTTCGCTGTGTGCCTCGGAACCTCGGCTGCCGTGGGGGCGCTGACCCCGCTGATCGCTCAGCATCCCGATCAAATCATGACGCGGCAAGGCGGACTGATTTTTCTTGGGGTACTGGCGATTATTGTGGGCGTAGCGCTGTGCGGGCTGGCGGGAAAACACAGAGAAACTGCTCTGCAACAAGGGAGCGCCACTGAGCGGCACGGATTTTGGCTGGGATATCTACTGGCATTTGTTTCGGGCATTCTGGGCTCGATGCTGAATCTGGGACTGGCATATGGGGGAAGCATTCAGCGGGCCGCGCAGCAGCACGGCGCGAGTCTTGCAATGATGTCAAACGCCGTATGGTTGCCCTGTCTGTACGCCGGATTCTTGCCGGGCGCAATTTATTGCTACATTCTCATGCGCAAGCGCGACAACGTGGGCGCCCTCCACCTTCCGGGCACTTGGTATTACTGGCTTGTTGGGGCCAGCATGGGATTTCTTTGGTACGGCAGCATCATTCTCTACAGCATCTCGACGGTTAAGCTCGGTGATCTGGGGACGGCCATTGGCTGGCCGCTATTTCTCGCGGCGATTGTCGTAGCGAGCACTGTTTTTGGGGTGGCGACGGGCGAATGGGCGCGCACCGGTACGCGTCCGATAAGGACGATGGTGCTCGGAGTCGGCTTCCTCGTGCTGGCGATCGCGATTCTCAGCTATGCGGGACGGACGCAATCCTGAGATGTTTTCTGCTACACACTAAGCGGCGTCGGGGGCCGGATAAGGCGAAGCGCACGCTACGCTCTTTGAAATGATGTCAACAAAAGTGTTGACGATAGGCTTTCTAGTTTAGTATGGTGCGGAAGTAAATTCGACCGTGCGGAAGTACGGCGCATTGTTGCAACGCTTATCTTCTCCCGGTTTTAACCGCCTCGTGGCAGGGTTCTTGACTCTTTATCATGGCACCTGGGTTGGTGTTACCGATCTAGCCGAATGGGATTATGGAAATCTTCCGACACGTGTATCAGATTGGCTCATCAATCGCTGATCGCAATCTGTTTCAATATTTATTTGTCGGCGACAACACCATCCTGCTGGACACGGGCGCGTCCAACACACCTGGCGAAACGATTTTTCCATTTCTGAAGCAGATCGGAACCGATCCGGCGCGGTTGTCGATGGCCATCAATACCCACGCCGACGCCGATCACCACGGAGGCAACGCTTCCCTTAAGCAAATTGCCAATCAGGTGAAACTCACGTGCGGCGAGCAGGACCGCTTGATCATCGAGTCTCCAGATCGTCTTTTCGCTTCGCGCTATAACCAGTGGATCCCGGATCATGGCGTTGGTCTTGGCCTTAATCCCGAAGCCAGCGCTTTTGTGCGAACGCTGGTGGGGCCACCGCAGCGGATCGACCAGACCTTGATTGGCGGGGAATATATCCGAATTGACGATGAGCGTTCACTGCAAGTTCTCCACGTGCCCGGTCACAGCGATGGACATTTAGCGCTCTATGACCCAGTCAATCGCGCCGTGTTCGTCGGCGATGCGTTGCATGGCTGGTATTGCCCCAACAAGGCTAGCGAGCCGTCGCTGCCACCTGCATATTATTCGGTCTTGGCCTATCTCGGCACATTGCAAATGCTGCACGCGTTTGAAATCGAGTGGATTTATTCCGGCCACTGGCCGACCTTCCACAGTTCGCAAGTGTCCGAGTTTCTCTGCGAGTCCCGCCGGTTTGTCGACACCGCTGCGAATCTGGTGTGGGGTTATCTCGAGAAACATCCGGACGGAGTAACGCTGCAAGCCTGCATGGATGAGTGTGGGCCAGCCTTGGGGACGTGGCCTGCAAACAATCAATGGCTGCTGATGTATCCGCTGCACGGTCACCTTTTGTATCTCGAACAGCAAGGCAGAGTGACGAAGCTTCGTGGCGAAGGGCACGTGCAATGGAAGATCGTAAATTAGAGGGGGCAAGGGCCGCGATGGAATGTTTCGGCGAGATAGTCCGCGCGAATAACAGTTATCGCAGACGGATTAACATTGCCAACACCATTGCGGCCCTTTTCTTGTTAATCCTTCTTCCCTCGTCTTCATTTGCGGCCGTTGCAGCCGACCAGGGTCCGCGTTCGGCCTTGATTCGTACGGGAGCATTTCCGGGTGTTCGTTTCAATTCCGGCCTCACCGTATGCGATGAAGAGCTTCGCAATGGCCGTTGGGTGAGTCATTACTGGGATTCGAGCGGTCAGATCGTGGCCGATATTCAGATCGACGCGGAACGCCAGCAGATGGATACGCTGCCAATCGATGCGTTCAAACTTGAAGTCGAAGGGCAGGACCTTTCTGGAAGCTGGAAATGGATTGGAGCCAGTCAATCGAAAGTCAGCAATCCTGACGGATTGCTGGTGACGGTGGAACTCGAAAGCACTGCCCGACCGATTCGTGTGAAGGTGCAAACCTTGCTGAGCGGCGGTCCCGTCATGGTGCGCTGGCTTGAGATTACCAATACAGGGCAACACTCCACGGCCGTATCTAACGTGTCGCCTTGGGCCGGCCAACTCTGGCACACACCAAACTTTGCGGAAAAACTTCTATCGGATTCCGAAGACGTTTACGACGTTGGCTATGCGCAATACGAAAAGTGGGGATACGAAGGAGCGTGGCGCTTCGACCCGGTCGTCAACGAGACGAAGATTATCTCTGGCGACCGGGGAAAATCCGGATGGGGGCATCCGACATTCTTCGCTCGCAATAACGCAACGGGAGAGTGGTTCGCGGCTTCACTCGGCTGGAGCGCGAACTGGAAAATCCGACTTACAAGCAGGATAGAAAAATCGCCGGTAGATCGCAGCAATTCTATCGACCGCCCGGCGAATGAGGCGCGATTGTTCTTCGACATGGGCCCGAGTTCAGTCGACCCGGCTCTGCGAGTGCTGAGTCCCGGCGAAACAATCAAAACGCCCGAGACCCACCTTCTCTGCATGAAATCGGATCTCGGCCACGTCACGCAAGCGCTCTTGGATCACGTCCGGCGCGATGTTCTTCCTCACCCACCCTCGGATCACGTCTTCGACGTCGAAGCAAACCATCGCGGCTACATCGTCGATCATGAGACCGAAGCTGGAATCAAGCGCGAGATCGATATGGCCGCCGACATCGGCGCCGAAACGTTTGTGATTGATGCAGGCTGGTTTGGTCCGGAGCCGAACCGATGGTATGACAACGTCGGTGACTGGTACGCCGGCGCATGGCTGCCGAACGATATTCAGCCCATACGCGAATATGCGCGGCAGAAAGGATTGCGCTTCGGCTTATGGGTTGAGATTGAAGGTGCCGGAGCCGCCTCCAAGTTGCGCAAGGAGCATCCCGACTGGATCCTGACGCGAGACGGCCAGCCCATCGCCAATGGACGTCACTTGGATGTAGGCAATCCCGCGGTCGCGAAATGGATGGAATCAGAGATTGCCCGCATCATTCGTAAGTATGATCTCGATGTTTTCCGGATCGACTACAACATGTCGACCGAAGAAGACGGCAATCAACTGCGCGACGGCTTCGTTGAGAATTCCTCCTGGCGTCACGTGGAAAATCTCTATGCCATGTTTGATCGCCTGCGCCAGGAATTTCCGGGGGTTATCTTTCAAAACTGCGCGGGTGGGGGCGGTCGGCTCGATTGGGGCATCCTGCGCCGCTTCGATAACACCGAACTCTCCGACTGGATGCGCGAGCCGCGTGGCGTAAAGATTTTGAATGGGATGACCTGGGTGCTGCCGCCGGAAATCCTGTTGCGCACCTTCGGCACTGAAGTTCCCGATCTGGCTGGCGATGGCGACATCGACTCCCAGATGCGACAGGTACAGATGTCGTTGCCGATCTTTCGCGGAATCGCTCCGTCGCTCACAGAATTAAATCCCATCTTGCGGGACAAGATTCGCGCCGGAGTCGAACTCTACAAACGCGAATTGAGACCAATCCTTCGCGATAGCGTTGTCTATCATCACACGCCGCTAACTCCGTACTTTAACCAATCGCCGTGGGTCGTTCTCGAATATGCCAGCCCCGACAAGAAACGAGCGGTAGCAACTTTATTCCGCACGTCGAATTTTGAAGACCCGGTTTACCGCTTTGTGCCCCGAGGGCTTGATGCTTCCGCCTCTTACAAGGTTACTTTTGAGAATGAGAACGAAACAACGGGAATGTCTGGGATTCGATTAATGCAGGAGGGAATTCCGGTCAGGCTGGAGGCAACGGGAACGTCGCAGATGCTGTTGTTTGAAAGCGAGCCGGCGAATCTGGAGTCGCCGAAAAAAGAACCGCTGAAAAGAGAGAAAGCCGGAAGCTGAATGCTTCCCGAGATGTGAAAGCGATGCCAATGGAACAAAATAATTTTCGCAAACTTTTTGATCTGAGCGGAAGCGTAGCGCTTATTACCGGCGCCGGAGTCGGCTTTGGCGAGCAGATATCGCTTGCCTTCGCGGAATATGGCTGCGACATTGCCGCCAGCGATCTCGATATGGAGAATCCACGACGCACCGCCGAAAGCGTGCGCAAGGCGGGGAGACGCGCCATCGCCTTGCAGGCCAACGTGGCCGTTCCGGGCGACGTTGTCGACATGGTGGATGAAACCGTGCGCGAATTCGGCGGCATCGACATCCTGGTGAATTGCGCTGGCATCCCGCAACACGATCCCGCGGAACTTACGCCCCTCGAAACCTGGGATCGAGTTCTCGACATCAATCTTCGCGGCACTTTTTTGTGTTGCCAGGCAGCAGCCCGCGTCATGCTGGAGAAGCGCAAGGGTGTGATCATTAACTTCTCATCAATCGCTGGCGTAGTCGGGGTAGGCCGGGGCGCAAATGCTTATTGTGCCAGCAAGGGCGGGGTCAACGCGCTGACCAAGCAGCTGGCGCTCGAATGGGCTGACCGCGGAATTCGCGTCAATGCGATTGCTCCGTGCCAATTCATGACTCCCGGGCTCAAGGAAGTCATGGCCAAACCGCAATTCGATCCAAACAAGCTCATGCAAACCTGGGTTTCGAATATCCCTCTTGGCCGCGTCGGTGAACCCGACGAAATCGCCGGGCCGGCTTTGTTTCTTGCGTCGCAGGCATCCTCCATGGTGACGGGCGTGATTCTTCCAGTCGACGGAGGTTATTTGGCGCGATGACTTCGACGGCGCGTGTTAGGAGCAGAGCATGAATTTGCCGACGTCTCTTCCGGGCGGAGTCCAGTTGAAGCGTCTGGTGCAGATCGGAATCGTTGTTGGCAATCGCGATCGCACCACCCAACTGCTGACTTCTTTATTCGGGATGGGCCCCTTTCGTTTCGTCGAGTGGCCAGATCGAGCCGAATCGAAGTATTACTATCGCGGCGAACCCGAGCAAATTCGAGTGAAGCAGGCATTCGTTCAATTGGGGGATGTAGAGGTCGAACTGATCGAGCCCGTCGAAGGCAATAGTGGCTACCAGGATTTTCTGAATAAGACTGGCGGCGGAATTCACCACGTACTCTTTGAAGTTAGCGACATCGATCCCGTTCTTGAGGAGTTGGCAAAGGCTGGAGTAACTGTGCTTCAGTCTGGAACTGGCATTCGTCGCGGCACACGTTGGGCGCTGCTTGATACACAGGATTTACTCGGATTTCTGGTGGAGTTACGGCACCGTCCCGGAGAGTCGGACGGCACATCGCTTTCCTGACGGCAACTTTATAAGTGCGCTTGGAGTGGAAGCTCGAAAAGAAATGCAGACTGCAAGTTCAAATCGACTAAAGACTGCGATCGTCGGATGCGGCAAAGTTGCCGGCACGCACGCTCTCGCGTATCAGGCGCTCCCTAATTCAGAATTGGTCGCCGTATGCGATGTTGCGCCCGAGCGCGCTCAAGCGTTTGCGAAGAAACTTCACGTCAACGACTACACCGATCTGGCTGAAATGTTGAAGCGGGAGCACGTTGATGTCCTGTCGATTTGCACGCAACACACCCAACATCCGGCAGCCGTCGAGATCGCGGCCGCTGTCGGCGTACACGTGATTTCCGAGAAGCCCCTGGCCATCGATCTAAGCTCGTGCGATCGCGCGATTGCGGCGGCATATGCGGCCGGAATCAAGCTCGGAGTTATCAGCCAGCGCCGCTGGTATGAGCCTGTACAAAGGATGAAGGATGCGATCGATGCCGGCAAACTCGGCAAACCCGTGCTGGCCATTGTAGTCATGCTGGGCTGGCGCGAGCCCGCTTACTATCTCTCCGATCCCTGGCGTGGAACATGGAAAGGCGAAGGAGGCGGAGTGGTTGTAAGTCAGGCTCCACACTATCTCGACTTGCTCAGCTGGTTTATGGGCCCAGCTCTTGAGTTATACGCTTATTGGGATAACTACAACCATCCTGGAATCGAAGTGGACGATACGGTGGTTGCTTCCGTCCGTTTTCAAAATGGCGGCATGGCTTCGATCGTGCTGAGTAACTCGCAGCGTCCCGGACTGTACGGGAAGATTCACATTCATGGTTCTTCGGGAGCCTCAGTGGGCGCGGAAATTGATAGCGGTTCGCCATTTATCTCCGGAGTTACAGAGAAGATGGATCCACCTTTCAACGATGTTTGGACGGTGCCCGGGGAAGAGCAGAATCTTAGTATCTGGAATGGCGAGGATCGCTCGCGCCCATGGAATGTGATGACCCACTACCACCAGATACAGCTCGCGGATTTTCTCGCCGCGGTAGCAGAGGATCGCGATCCTATGGTGGATGGCGAAGCGGGGCGCCGCGTGGTTGAGCTATTTACAGCTGTCTATCGTTCGCAGTTGGAACACGCGCCGCAGAAGTTACCGCTGGCGCGATAAGTATTGGGAGGCCCAAGGATGTCGGAGCGGTTAGTAACAGAACGCATTTCGCCAGAGCTATTGCTGACCTACTACAAGAAGTTGCTGGAACTGAGACTGTTCGAGGTCAAGGTTCAGGAGTTATATCGTAACGGAAGGCTTCCCGGATTCGTGCACCTGTATGTCGGCGAAGAAGCGGTTGCGGTTGGAGTATGTTCAAACCTCGAAACGCCCGACTTGGTTTTCAGTACCCATCGCGGTCATGGTCATGCATTAGCGAAAGGTGTGCCCACGAGAATTGTCCTTGCCGAACTGTGGGGCAAAGCGACCGGAAGTTCCGGCGGACGCGGCGGCAGCATGCACATGTATGCGCCCGAGTATGGATTTATGGGGACAAATGGAATCGTGGGGGCGCCGATTCCGCTGGCTACGGGCGCGGCACTCAGCGCCAAACTGCGGAAGAACCATCAGGTGGTTGTTTGCTTCTTTGGCGATGGCGCAGTCAACAGCGGCTCGTTTCACGAGGCCGTCAACATGGGCGCGGTGTGGAACCTGCCCGTCGTGTATGTCTGCGAGAACAATTTATATGCGACGGAAATGGCTTTTCTGCGCGCGACTAAGAACACGAGCGTTGCCAGTCGCGCGGCCGCATACGGATTGCCCGGAGTTGAAGTTGATGGGCAAGATGTGATCGCGGTTCATGAGGTTGCATCGCAAGCCATCCACCGTGCTCGCGAGGATGGTGGCCCAACTTTGATCGAGTGCAAGACCTATCGCTATGTCGGACACCATGAGGGCGATCCCGGCACCGACTATCGAACTCGCGATGAAGTGCAGCAGTGGAAACAAAAAGATCCAGTGAAAATTGCGCGTAAGCTTCTGCTAGATTCCGGAGGCTCGAACGAAAGCCAATTGCAGGCTGCCGATCAGGAGGTGGAACGCCTTATCGATGATGCCGTCGAATTTGCCGAGAAGAGTCCAGAACCGGCGGCGGACTCGGTCAACGATCACGTGTTCTAGTTGAAGGAGAAAGTATGTCAGAGCAGGGCCGAGTTATTAACTACGGGGACGCGGGGGTCGAAGCGCTGCGCGATGAAATGCGCCGGGACCCAAGCATTGTTTACATCGGGCAGGGCATCGGCCCGCGCGGTGGCAACTTCCGTCAGACGCGCGGTCTATGGAAAGAATTCGGCGATGACCGGCTGCGTGATACGGGTATATGCGAACTTGGAGCCACAGGCGTGGCGATCGGCGCCGCAATGGCCGGCACGCGCACGGTAATCGACGAAGTCTTTCTCGACTTTGCTCTCGAAGCAATTACTCAAATCGTGCAGCAGGCCGCAAATATTTCTTACATGTCCAATGGCAAGATCAAAGCTCCGGTCGTGATTCGGGGAGCGATGGGAGCTGTGCGCAATGCCGGGGCGCATCATTCGCATACTTTCTATAACTGGTTTGCCAATACTCCGGGATTGAAAGTTGTACTGCCGTCGAATCCTTATGACCTGAAAGGTTTGTTCAAGACCGCGCTTCGCGATCCAGGACCGGTCGCGTTGATCGAGCATAAGTCTCTCTATAACGCGAAATGCGTTGTGCCGGAGGAGGAGTATCTCATTCCATTCGGTGAAGCTCGCATCGTGCGGGAGGGTAAGGATCTGACGCTCGTGGCGATGTCTCGCATGGTTGACTTAGCTACGAAAGCCGCGGCCGTGCTCGAACAGGAAGGCGTTTCGGCGGAAGTGATCGACCCTCGGACGATCGTTCCTCTCGACCGGCAAAGGATTACCGACTCGATCAAGAAGACGGGAAGGCTGGTGGTTATTGATGAATCCCCGTCGTCCTGCAGTTTTGCGGCCGAGCTTCTCGCGATTGCGGCGGAGGATTGTTTCGACGAGTTACAGGTTCCTCCGCAGCGAATTAATTCGTTGCCCGTCCCCAATCCGTTCAGCCCGGTTCTTGAAAATCAGATGATTCCATCGGTGGAACGCATCGTTGGCGAGGTACACAAGATGATGAAATCCTCAAGGAGAAAAGCGTAACCATGGCGTACAAGATTGTCATGCCGCAGCTGGGCCTCACCATGGAAGAAGGTTCGGTATCAAGTTGGCTCAAGGCGCCGGGCGATTGGGTCGAGAAAGGTGATCCCCTGTTCATCGTCGAGACCGACAAGATCGAGATGGAGGTCGAGTCGATGGGGAAGGGCTACCTTGGAACCATCCAAGTGGAGAATGGCCTGAAGGTGCCCGTAGGAACGTTGCTCGCGATGCTTACCGATGAACGCGAGACAGCCGCTTAAGTCAAGGCTCAGATCGCCTCACTACTGCGTTCTTGTGTTTGAGCACAGCGTCGCTTAACTCGACGCCCAAGCCCGGCCCTGGTGGCAGAGGTAACTGGCCACTGGCATCAGGAATTAGCGACCGCGTTACCAATCCTTCATACTCTTCTTTGTAGTGCCGGCGGACGCTCTCCATGATGAAGAGATTGGTAATATTGGCGGCGAAATGAGCCGTGGCAAAGTGAAGGATCGGCCCGCCGCAATTGTGCGGCGCGATCGGGAGATAGTAAGTCTCGGCCATGGTTGCTATCTTCTTGCCCTCGGAAATCCCTCCGCACCATGCGATGTCGGGCATGATGATCTGTGCGGCGCGATTCTCGAACAACTCGCGAAACGCCCAACGAGTCATCAGCCGTTCGCTCACACAAAGCGGCAGATTGGTCGTACGCGCCAATTCGGCGTAGGCTGCCAGGTTGTCCTGCGGCAGCATCTCTTCCAGCCACATTGGCTGGTACTTCTCCAGAGCGGCGGCAATTTTGATTGCGCAAGGTAGATTCCAGAAGCCATGAAATTCGATGGCGACGTCGATGGAGTTTCCAAACTCCTCCCGAATCAGGCGCAAGGGCTCGATGGCGTGATCGAGCTGTTCCGCTGAGATGTGGTTGCCATTGGTCTCTCTGGCGATCGGATCGAAGGGCCAGATTTTCATGGCGCGAACATTCCCGACAAGAAGTTCGCGCGCGAGTTGGACCGGATTGGAAAGGAAATCCACGCGGTCATAGCAAGTGTTGTATACCCGGATGGACGGGCGTGATGCGCCGCCTAGCAGCTTGTAAATCGGCTGCCCTGTCGCCTTGCCCAGCAAATCCCAGAGCGCGATATCGACCGCGCTGATCGCCCGCATTTCGGCGCCGGCCCAGCCGCTGTAAGAGACGGAGAGAAACATGTCTGCCCAGAGGCGGTCAATGGAGCTTGGATCTCGTCCCAACAATACCGCCGCCAAGCGAGTATGTACGACGGCGGCTTCCGCTTCGGCGTTGGGGTAGCTTTCACCCAAGCCGATGATTCCCTCGTCAGTGTAAATGCGCACCCAGAGATAATTGATCGCCCCAACGTGAACGGTAACTCCGCGGGGCAGGTAGACGGTTTCGACGGCGGTGATTTTCATGACAGGAAACGGCTGGCGCGACCACGAATTATCGCGGAAGCGTAGTACATAGTCAACATTATTGTTGACAATATTCGGGTGCGAGACGTAGAGTGTGCGCTGCCCCACATGATCGGCTCGCGGCGTTTCGGGTGTTATCGTGATGGAGCGGAAAACAGGTTTGCGTTTCGCACAAATGTTTCCCCAAGATTTAAATTTGCATGTTGGTTGAGTATTTATGCCTCAAGAACTGAGACTGCAGGGAAGAAAAGCGCTGGTCACGGGCTCAGATACTGGGATCGGGTATGAGATCGGTCTCGAATTTGGGCGCCAGGGCGCCGATGTTGTGTTCCATTACGTCGAAAGCGACGCTGGAGTGAAGGGCGCCGTCGAAGAGGTGAAGTCTCTGGGGCGCAGGTCCGCTGCATTTCAGGCGGATTTCGACGATTTGAAGCAGGTCAGGGCGCTGGCCGATCAAGCCGGCAAGTTTCTTGGCGGCGTAAATTGTTTAGTAAACAACGCCGGTGTGACGATGAACCGCCCGTTTCTCAAAGTCACGCCCGAGCAGTTCGACAAATTGTTCAATATCAATTTTCGCGGGCAATATTTTCTTACTCAAAGAGTGGTGGAAGGCATGCTGCAAGCGGGCTCTGGGGCGATCTGCAATATGTCGTCAGTGCATGGCTTGCAAGGAGTGCCGGATCATTCTGTCTATGCCGCGACCAAAGGGGCAATTCTCGCCTACACGCGCTCGTTGGCGGTGGAACTGGCTTACAAAGGAATCCGCGTCAATGCCATCGCGCCGGGTTGGATTACGGTGGAGAACTATTTCAAGTGCATCCCCGGTTTTACCGCGGAGATCGCGGCGGAGGCGGGCTACAAAGCGATTCCGGTGGCGCGTTGCGGCGAGACGCGAGATGTCGCCAAGCTGGCAGCCTTCTTATGTTCCGACGATGCTTCATTCATCGTAGGGCAAACTTTCGTTGTCGATGGTGGCACGACGGCGCTCATGTCTCTTGCCGCCGATTTCAGGAAAGAAAACACGAACACGTTTGGCAAAGATTACATTCCAGGCATATAGGTGGTTTGGATATGCTGCAAGAACTCGTCGCAACGCTGAAGGCGGTCGGCAAGTCCACAGAGATTTATCAGACCAACGATGGAACGCGGCTGTTGCTCTTGCCTTACGGGGGCAGAATTCTCGGAGTGTTCGCTCCCGGCAGTGAAGAGAATTTTCTCTGGACGAATTCGGCGCTCAACAGCGTGGAGTCAGCTCGAGCCTACTATGCGAGTGATGACTGGCAAAATTCCGGTGGCGATCGAACATGGCTTGCTCCCGAGGTCGATTTCTTTTTCCCCAAATTTCCCAACATTGATATTGCCGGCTATTGGCAGCCGCGAAGTCTCGATCCTGGCAACTATGAGCTGACCAGGACCCCTCATGGAGTGAAACTGTCCAATCGCTTGAAAGTCGATGCATTCCGATCTAAGAAGCGAGTTGAACTGGAGATCACAAAATCGGTCGACGCTGCGGCCAATCCCTTGCGCTACGACGCGGCGTTTCGATCCACAGCGGTTGAATATGCCGGTCACACTCTGCTGACGTCATTGCGAATCCTGGATCCAAAGCCCGACGACGCTCCGTTAGTTGGTTTGTGGAGTCTCACGCAAATGCCGCATCAGGGCGAGTTATTTATTCCGACCTATTCCAAGGCCGATCCGAGAATTTATTTTGGCCTGGTGGATACGGCTCCAGAGGAACTGCAAGTCAGCGATCGCCTGGTGCGCTTCAAGATGCGGGCGGCGGGCGAACATAAGATTGGATTACGCTCTGCCGTCACCACCGGCCGCATCGGCTACATATATCCTGCCAGCGACAAGCATGCGCTCATTATTAGAAATTTCTTCGTGAATCCGTCAGGCGAGTACGCCGACGTGCCGTGGACCGAACCGGACGATCGCGGCTATTCTACGCAGGCATGCAGCGTGAACAGCCGCTGGGGAATGTTCAGCGAAATGGAATATCACGTGCCCGCGATTGGAGGGAACACCCGGTTGCATCACGTTGAAGATCGCTCGCAACTCTGGGCCTTTCGTGGATCGCGGTCGGATATTCAGAAAGTTGCCCGAGCTTTGCTCTCGAACGAGATTCAATGATACTTCGGTTTCGTCATGAGTCAGTGCAATAGCTGCGCGAGTCAAAAATAGAATATTGGATCATCCTATGAGTGCACCTGATATTGCCGTTGAATTGGTAGCCCCTCTGGCTTGCGAGGTCGGCGAAAATCCCCTATGGCATCCCGAGGCAAACACGCTCTTCTTTCTCGACATCACAAAGGGAACAGTTCACGCCTATCATCCCGCAACGCAGAATTGCTCCGTTGCCGCGCAGACTCGGATCACAGGTGGCTTCACTCTGCAGCGCGATGGCTCGCTGCTTCTATTTCAGGATGGCCGCATCGCGACTCTCACACAGTACGGCGTTCTTCGCGAGGTGGCCAGGGGGCTTTGCCCGGGCAACGATCGTTTCAACGACGTCATCGCCGATCCGGAGGGAAGAGTATTCGCGGGAGCCATGGGAGGGAACGGCAAACTCTTCCGTTTCGATCCCGATGGCAGCGTCACTGTGATGGTCGATGGTTTGAGTATTCCGAACGGGATGGGATTTACCCCCGCTCTCGACGGAATGTATTTCACCGACTCTCTGCCACGCAGGATTTACTATTTCGACTACGATCGCAAGACGGGAAATTTGAGCAATCAGAGGATATTTACCGAGATTCCACGCGAAGAAGGATTGCCCGATGGCATGACCATGGACCGCGACGGATATGTCTGGACTGCAATCTGGTTCGGCGGCCGCGTAAAACGTTTCGCTCCGGATGGCCGATTAGACCGCGACGTCTTATTACCGATCAAGCAAACATCAGCGGTGACTTTTGGCGGCGCGGATCTAACCGACATGTACGTGACCTCGGCGGCGATAGTCTCCGGACCCGAACTGCGCCCTCCGGGATTTGACAGCGAAGCGCCACGCGGCGGCGGCCTCTATTGCCTTCGCGTGCCGGGCGTTAGAGGCGGCGCGTCGTTTCGCTCCAATCTTTCATTTTTGTAAGTTAGCTTTCAATCGACACGATCTCCCCCCAACCCCTCAAAAGCCGTTGCGCCGGGCGGGATGTTGATCGCTCGGGATTATTGCAAACCTGATTGGTCTTTTCGACATCGAGTTGCCCGTTTTCATCCGTTCGCTTCCAGTTGGCCGATTCGATTCTTGTATTGACTTGTACGATCTTAGCTAATCTCAGCCTCAAGGTCACGTTGGCGCTCTCCGGATGTGCTCCAGTCACTATTCGGTATTAGTTATTAGGGACTTGCAGCGTATGGCGGTTTCACAAACAAAACCGTCCTGGGGCCTGCTGTTCGGATGCAATAACCCACTCGCGGTGCCAGGTATCGGCTAGACATGCTTGTTCCAATAAGGCGCGATCAGACCAGGTAAGAAAACGGAAAGTAACCGCTACCGCACTAATGGCATCAAGAATGGGATCTTGGCAGCAATATAGTGATAGCAAATGGTGAAGATCACGCCCGCTCCTGCGATCCAGCCAAGTTGCTTGTTCTTAGCATCCTTTAAGTCTTGAACATCGTGACTGGAAACAGGGCTTTCAGGTAGACCAGCTAGGAATGGCGTAGGCGGGTGGCAAGTTTTCTGGTTCCCTCTCCATCTGGCGGCTGTTTACGTTTTGGTCGAATTCTTTACGCCGTGGCTGGCGGAGTCGACACGCGGCACCCTAATGCCTCTCTTGCAGCATCCTACTTCGTCTGCCGCTTTGAATTTCTGTTCTCTCACATACGGGCGCTTAGTTTCATTCCAGCTTTTCTTTCGAGTAATCAACGCTCGATTCAGGCACAAGGCCGCGCAATTTGTCTGGCTGGTCCCCGCCGCGGTTCTCACGTACAAGTTTGTGACCTTCCCTGCACCCTCAGTTTTGAGGGCCAATTCCCAGCGGCCTTCCATCAATATTTTGGGGGTGGATTTGTAGTACCCGAATTTCGGAACTGGAACGAGCTTTTCTCAATTGCTGGTTCAAACTCCGACATGACGCAGGGTATGGCCCAACTCCGATTCAACGCCCCGTTCTATGCTGGCGAAATACAGGAAACGCCTGATCAATGCGAGGATGGCCGCTGACGATAAACTCCGCAAAGAACTGACTCCGGAAGAACGCACAACACTTCTTCGACTCTTGAAGTTGATTGCCGAATTAGAGTTCTAAGACTGCGCCGCCGTCCATTCTGGATGGGTTGTAGCCTACCCGCACACTATCCAGAAACGGGCTTGGAGGAAATTAATGGCGATCTCCCCCAAGCCGACTTCTGGCCCGGAACAACTTCCCGTTTGCCGTCATCGGCGAGGAGTGCGTCCGGAAACACGTGGTTGTTTACGGTCGCTGCGTTGGCAGCGCTTGCTCAATATCAAAAGAATCATCGTCTGCTTTCTGGTTTTCTTCGCGCAAGCGCCGCGCCTGTTCGGCCTCGCGCGCGGCATCATCTGGCTGACCCAGCGCTCTGTAGGTTTGCGCCAGAGTGTATCGAGCCTGCAGATTTTGAGGACGCAAACGAATGGCTACGCGCAGGTGCTCGACGGCTCCTTTATAGTCTTGCTTGTCGTAGTCAATGCGGCCGGCGAGGGCTTCGATTAGAGCTCGTGTCTCTGGATTCGGATCTGGATCCGAGTCTGCGGATGCGAGCGCCTCACTAATCTCTTTAGCGGCGTCGTCAAGCCGATCGGGAGTAGCGCTGAGCGTGGACTTCGCCAAATAGAAATAAACCTGCGGGCTGGTTGCACCCAGTGCAAGCGCGGTTTCGAGTTGGGCTTTCGCCTCGTCCGAACGCTTCTGTCCTTCGAGCAAAATACCGTAGGTCACATATGTGGCAGGCCACTCTGGCCAGCGATTCTCAATCTGTTTGAGAATGCGTTCGGCGTCGCCCGACCGCTGCCCGACCGCGAATAACGCGGCCTGCAGCAAGAGGATTTCACTATTGTCAGGGAGCGCGCGAGAGGCCTGATCCAGCAGGCGAATTGCTTCAGCGGAACGGCGGGTCCGAATAAGAAAATGTGCTGTTTCCGCATAGAGGTCGGCGCGGGTCGGCGCGGCGCCCAGGGCGTGCTGCAAATCGGCGAGAGCTTCGTCGGGCTTGCCTTCGGCGTCCAACACTTGTGCGCGCGCCAGGTAGTAGTCGCCTAAGCGTTGTTTTTCCGGGACGCGCTCTAGCTGAGTCATGGCGGATTGGACGCCATCGGTGTGGAATAGAGCGATGGCCAAATCGAGTTGAACTTCTGTCGTCGGCGCGGATGCGGCGGCGTATTGCAACAGTGGCTTCGCTTCGGCATATTGAGCGGCTCGCAATAAAGCTTGGGCTGCCTCGGCCGCGAGGAGCGGCGGCGGGTGCAGCGACTGAAGTTGCAAAGCAACGTCAGCGGCCTCTTTAGTTTGTCCCTCGTCGACGAGCAGTTGTAAATAGCGGACGTTCACTTCGGGATTTTCCGGCTCTTTTTTAAATCGACTCTCTACCTCGGCACGATATTGCGCATAAAGTTCTTCAGGCGGAAGGCTCAATAGATCGGCCATCCCCGGCGGCGGAACGTGGTCCGCGTGGGACGGCCCAAGCGCGCGAAAGCGCTCGAGCGCAGTGAGTGCCTCATCCTTCTGCCCTGCGCCCATGTAGGCGCGGCTGAGATGGAGCAATACGGTGGCATTCTTGGGCGAAATTTCGGCGGCTTTATTCAGCACTCTTTCGGCATCGGCAAATCGATCGAGATCGATGTAGATTTTTCCGAGGCGATCGAGGACCAACGCGTTGTCCGGGTATTGTGCGGCGGCGAATTCCAAGTCGGGCAGCGCTGCCGCAAACTCTCCCTTCTGGCAATGCAACGTACCCCGCGCAAACCGGGCGGGAGCAAAATCGGGTTGGAGCGCCAGCGCCTTCTCGAGCTGTGTTGCGGCATCGGTTGGATTATCAGCAGACTCCACTATGGCAATTTCGTAATGTGCCGTGGCGTCACGGGGGTGCACATGAAGAAATGCCTCAAGTCGCGGCAGCCCCAAATCTTTTCGTCCAGAGACTGCCAGCATGAAAGCATGCTCGCGCCGAGCTGTATCGTCAGTTGGCGCAAGCTTGAGGTAACTCTCATAGGCGGTGACGGCGTCGGCGTAATACCCGAGAGCGCTTAAGGTCTGTGCGAGTGTCAACTGCACATCGCGACGTGCGGGCTCCAGATGGGCAGCCTGGCCAAGCAACGGCAACGCATCGGCACTCCGCTTGAGATCGATGTTGACAACGGCGAGATTGTAGAGGGTGTCCACGTTCTGCGGTTGCTCGGCAAGAGCGGCCTGTAACACATCGTGGGCGCGTTGCCGATGGCCGGCGTGGAAGGCGCCAATGCCGAGATTATAGAGCACGTCAAAATTGCCCGGCTCGCTTTCTAGGGTGCGCGAGAAAAAATCTTCCGCTTGCTGGTACTTCGCTACTGAAGCGAGCGCAAGTCCAGCCGAAAAAGTTAATTGCGCATCATGCCCGGCGGAGCTTGAGAACTCGAGGAGCAGCCGATTCGCTTCTTCCTCGCGACCGCAGAGATAGAGTGCACGCATCCGTAAGAGATTGAGCTGCGGCGAGGAAGGCTCGGATGTACGCAGACGTTCCAGATAATGAAGGGCCTCGGAGCCATTCTTTTGATCGGCGGCAATGGCGGCTAATTGGAGGTTGGCATTGGGATGATCAGGACGCAACGCAACGACTTTGAGGAATGTCTTGCGGGCGGCGATTGTGTCGCCGGTCGCGAGTTCATGATTTCCAAAGTTATTGAGTAGCGGAGCGGAGCTTGGCGTGAGGGCAAGGTCGCGGCGGTAGATGCTGTCGGCCTCAGAATATTTCTTTTCCGTGTCGAGGACCACCGCGAGCAGTCCGAGCGCCTGAGCATTGCGCGGCTGAGCATGCAGGATTTCAGTTAGAGTTGCCTCAGCGGATAAGAGGTCCCCTTTTTGAAACGCATCGGCAGCGGCTGCGAAGCTGACGGAGGAATGATCCTCCGCGAAAATTGGCGCAGAGAGCAAAAACAGGGCCGCCGCGAGAAGCAACTTCTTGTCCAATTTCGCCATGACGAACCGCGGCTGCCCGCCTGATGGAGCGCGGCCCAGCTTTGCACCGGGCCGATCATAACATGGGAGATCAATACAAAGCGCAACAATATCTGTTCTCGTTCAGAATGATT
>PKXQ01000092.1 GCA_003132405.1 Acidobacteriaceae bacterium
GTATTCGGCTGCCCCTCAACGGCAACTTCAGCGAGGTTCAGCGCTTCCGGTCCGGTAACATCGTGCGTGCCACCGGGCGGAGCTGCCAACACCGCTGCCGCGGTCCGGGCAGCGTCCTCTCGGGAAACGAAGGCTCCTCGCGTCTCGCTCGCCGGACCGCGCATCACGCCTTCGGCATCGAACTTATCCAGAAACATATCCAGATAGAATGCGTTCCGAAGCACGGTGTATGGAATACCAGTCGCCGCAAGGTACTGCTCACTCAAGAAGTGATCGCGAGAAAAAGGGTACTTCGAAGTTGGAGACGCACCCTGGAGCGACAAATAAACCACGTGTCCCACGCGCGCCCACACGGCGGCCTCGAAAGCATTCCGGTGCAATCGCGCACGTTCCCCTGGCTTGCCAGAGCCCGAAACCACCAACGCGGCGGAGATACCTGCGAAAGCGTCAGGCAACGTTGCCGGCTGTGCGAAGTCGCCGCGAACCACGTCCACTCCAACGAGTCTTGGCGCCTGTTGTGGAGTGCGCGTCATCAGGCGCAAAGGATATCCTCCTTGCGCCACGAATGCAGCGGCACGTCGTGCGATACGTCCGGAAGCACCCGTGATCAAAAGCATATTCGAATCCGCCGTTGACAACTATTATCACGGTACAGCCCTCGCCGGAGATATGCATATGTTGAATCGTTCTTTTGCCCATCATGCTCTTATTTAGGGGCAACACATCTCGGGGGCTACTATGGCCTGATCTGCCCGGCGCCCTCAGGAGAAGTAATGGACTACGTTAATCTTGGCAAGACCGGACTCAAAGTTTCTCGATCTGTCTTGGTTGCATG
The DNA here is from genome assembly GCA_003132405.1 of Acidobacteriaceae bacterium. Classification (GTDB taxonomy): domain Bacteria; phylum Acidobacteriota; class Terriglobia; order Terriglobales; family Acidobacteriaceae; genus Acidiflorens. The sequence continues at coordinate 836 of PKXQ01000092.1, forward strand.
AGCTATGGAGCGCCTGCCGCCGGCAAATTTAAACCTGGGAGCCATGCGTGGGCGCTCAAACGAAGCCGGGAGCGAGCCCTTCTTTCGTCAGGCGATTGAACTCGGAATCAACTTCTTTGACACGGCCAACGTCTACTCAAGGGGGAGCCAGTGAGGAGGTGCTCGGCCGATTTTTGAAGGCGAATGTTCGTCGCGAAGCCGCCGTCATCGCTACCAAACTCCACGGTGTCATGCGCGACGAACCGAACGGCCGGGGTCTTTCTCGCAAAGCTGTCTTTTACGAACTCGACCGGAGCCTGCGCCGACTGCAGACCGACTATATAGACCTTTACCAAATTCACCGCTGGGATTATGAGACACCAATCGAAGAGACGCTGGAAGCTCTGCACGATGTGGTGAAATCCGGCAAGGTCCGTTATATCGGAGCCTCTTCGATGTATGCCTGGCAGTTCACGAAGGCTCTCTACCTCGCCGCCCTTCACGGCTGGACTCGCTTCGTTTCCATGCAGAATCATTACAACCTGTTGTATCGCGAAGAAGAACGGGAGATGTTGCCCCTCTGTCAGTCTGAAGGCATAAGCGTCATTCCCGTTAACCAACTCAGCCCAGCCGTCGTGGCGCATGCCCATACCCCGCATGAACCCGCGAGCCCAGTCATTGCCGTACGCCGTGCCGTCCTCGTCCTCCAGCAGGAGAGGCACATACGCCTCGCCCTTGAACAGCGTTCCGGCGATGGTGTTCCAGTGGCGCATCATCAATCCAAGAATTTCGTTGGCTTCGTCGAGGCTGACGAACTCGCAAGCGTCCGACATCTCGCCACCGAAGACCTCCCTATAGTATTCGCTCGGCATGACGGTCTCCGGTCCCGCGATGAGGGCGGCGAAGAACCCGTCGAGCGCCTTAACGTTCATCGCCCTGCCACCCTTGCACCCCTTGAGGAAGTCGCCGAGGCGGTCAATCTCGGCGTCGGTCAGCGGCTCGTTCTGGGTGAAGGTTCTCATGGACATCCCGCAACGGTTACCATAAGGCAGCACTTGCTTTTTAGTGCGCGGCTACTTTTTCCCCGCTGAAAAGCGCAATCATCTCCCGGTTGAAGGCGGGCAGATCAGAAGGCTGCCGACTGCTGACCCAGTTGCGGTCGCAGACCACTTCACGGTCTACCCATTGGCCGCCGGAATTGCGAATGTCATCCTGTATGGTGTGATAGCTGGTTAATGTTCGCCCCTTCGTCAGTCCCGCCGAGACCAGAAGCCACGCCCCGTGACAGATGACCGCGATGGGTTTCCCTGCTTCATCGATTCGGCGAATGAACTCTTGTGCCTTTTTGTCCACCCGCAGAGCATCGGCATTCAATGCGCCACCGGGAAGCACCACTGCGTCAAAATCAGCAGGGTTTGCTCTTTCCAACACTAGATCAACGTCGAAGTAATCCGCTTTTATGTCGTGCTTCATCGCCTGAAGTTTTCCTGATTTCGGAGCGATCAAAGTCGTTTGGGCACCTGCCTCCTTCAGTGCTTGACGTGGCTCGGTCATTTCGGATTGCTCGAAATCGTTTGTCGCCAAGATGGCAACGCGCACGTTCGCAAGAGGTTTGTCTTTCATAGGTGAATCTCCTTTGGCGTCACTTCTCGTTTTTCGGTAGTGGGCTGTTTTGAATTTCGGACCACCTTTGGAGTTTAGAAGAATTGGTGGGATTATTGCAGCGTACCGAAGAGATGGCACTTGCATAGGAGCGACCATGACCCTCAAAAACGCGGCATTGCTGGCACTGATCGGAACGGTTCTGATGACGGCTTTTTTGGTGTGGACGTTCCTCTTCAACTTCCTTCAATCTCCTGCGGGGCTTGGTACCTGCGGTTTCACTGTTCTCGTCATTCATCTATGCGTTTGGTTGCTTCAGCGTGATGGTGTTCTTTTTCGTGTTCCATAGAGCGCAGTCGTGATTTTGGTGAGAGTTCATTCGCCACGGACGGCTCTGGGTGCGTGGACCCATTGGACAGCGCCTTCTGCTGGAATTTGCCTGCTGGGACGGAGTGCGGGTTGGCTGGGGCGTGTCAGAGGTGTTGGCAGCCTTTGTGACCAGTCTGGCGGGCATGTGGCGGAACCATGATGACCGGGCATTGCGACTCAATGGCACCGGACGACGGATCGAATTGAAGCGCTCTCCCAACGGGTATGCTCCGACTGTGGGAGAACATCGCGTTTGCGCTAACAATTCTCAGTTTGGTGGCATGCCCGGCATGCGGGAGGCGGTGTTCATGTATCCGCGTGAATTAAGGAACACTGATCACAACCTTCCCCACCTGCGCATTCGATTCGAGATATTTGTAGGCGTCCACGGTCTGCGCAAACGGAAATATCTTGGCGACCTTTGGATGGAACCGTCCATCCGCCAATCGGTCGTAGACATACTTCTTCGCCGCTGGCAGCTTCCCCGGATTGCGCGTGATCTCTAACAAGGTATAGCCGCGAATGCAGAGACCCTTAGTAAGCGCCGTAAACAGCGGGAAGGGTGTCGGTTGCATCGAGAGCGCACCATACTCAAAGACAATCCCGCCGACCGCAGCCGCCTCGGCCAACTTTTCCAGAAATGGCCCTGCAACAGGATCGAAGATCACACGCGCCCCCTTGCCGCCAGTGATCTCCTTTACACGCAGCACGATGTCTTCTTCCTCAGTGGCGATGACGTGGTCCGCACCCAGAGACAGCAACTCAGCTTTCTTGTTGCTCTTGCGCGTCGTCGCAATCGAAATAGCACCCTCAGCCTTCGCAATCTCTGTCGCAGCAATCCCTACACTGCTCGACGCAGCCGGGATGACGACAAAATCGCCTTTTGTCAGATGGGCAACCGCAATCAACGCCCCATACGCCGTCAAATACTGCATCCAGACCGCTGCGCCTTCCACCGAGGATAGTTTCGCAGGATACTCACCCAGAGCCGCAGCGGGAGCAATTACCTCCTCGCCCAGCATGGCATAGTCGTTCATGGAGAAGGCTGGAATGGTCGATACCTGTTTGCCTATCCAGCTCCTGTCCACATCTGGGCCAACCGCTTCCACCACGCCCGCCGCCTCATAGCCAACACCAGCAGGCAGCTTCGGCGGTTCGAGGTACTGGCCACGGATGAACATCGATTCCGCCCGGTTCAAGCCTACCGCCTGCACTTTCAACCGCACCTCGCCCTTAGCGGGTTGCCTTGACGGCTCCTCTTCAATCCTCAACACCTCGGGTCCGCCGACCTCATGAAAACGAACCATCTTTGGCATGGGTTCTATCCTCCACAGTTGGATGAGCAGTTAGATCGACGATCAGTCCCGGAGGATTCGGCCCGAAGTGTGCGGGCGATTTGAGTGGCTCTCCAAAGCTCGCCGCTGCTCACTCTTTTCCACATTCATGTGTCAAGTCCGTAGCCTTGTGCGGCGTCACCTTGTCACCTTGCTGTTTTAGAAACTTGATTTCCATCACAGGATGGATTTCAATGCAGTTCCTCGCGAGCCCCACTTGACCATGGACAAAATCGAAAAACGCAGGTCCGGTGATCTCGACTAGCCACGGTTTCGCCAAAGCAACTACTGAGCTAGTCGGCGTGCCCAATTTTGATGACACTTCGCTCCTCACTTGGCTGATCTGTTTCAAAAACGTTGAACTGCATACCGCCTGACAGTCTGGGTCCGGCACCTCCATAATCATCTGGTTCTTAGTATTATTCGGGTCAGCGATGACAATGTGGAAGTCGTGATCCGGGACGGACGTTGACATGGCTGTTGTTTTGCCAACGATTTCGTCGCTCGTTGTCGCTTCGATTTTCCAGCCGATGATCAGAGCGGTGAGATGAAATCGCTCCTTCTCTAATGGAGCCCGCGTGTTGGTGAGCTTCGCCGGAGCGGTTTTTCCGAGCAGATCAGTCACGGTAGTGTTCTCGGGTGCGGCACTGCCCACGGCTGCTGCTTCACTGTCAGTGAGCGTCTTGATCGCCCACCGCTCCTGACCACACTTCATTCCGCAAGCGGAAATGGAAGTTTGTGAAATTGCGCTTACGCTTAAAAGCACGATGGTCAACAAAATGAGACTCTTCGTTCCGAGCATTGTTTGCCTCCCTTGAGCACTCTTGCTGGTACCTAATGTCCACGCAATGGCCCAAGCGTGTTAGACAATGCGCGGACAAACGCTGAGCATACAATCAGAATGTTCACTTGCATATGGCAGCGCACCTATTGGGGGCACCGTTTTCGCGCCATCGTGCGATTAACCATTCCGGAATTTCATCGAGAGTGCGACACCGACGAAAAAGCCCAAACTCTTATCACAGGGAAAGTCGCAGATGGAACGACTTGGGCTGTGTGAGGGATCCATAGCCAAGCCGTGAGAGACTGCAACCGTGGCCAGAGTCCTTAACGCCGGTCCAGGCGAGTTCCGGATCAAGATAGTCGCAGCGATTCATGAACCATGTGCCGGTCTCTATGGAGCTTCCCATTCGGGCTGCAGCGTCCATATCCGACGTCCAGATTGAGGCAGTGAGTCCGTAGCGGCTGTCATTCATCAGAGTTGTGGCTTCCGCATCATCTTTCACGCGCATCAACGGCGCCACCGGGCCGAAGGTTTCCTCGGTCATGACGCGCATTCCATGGTCGACGCCTACAAGAACTTGCGGCGCAACATAAGGAGTAGAGGCGCTGTCCTTAGCGAATGCCGAAGCGTCAATCAAGGGTTTAGCTCCCTTGCTTATTGCTTCTGCTACTTTCTCTCGGACCGAGGCGGCGGCACGTTTGTGAACCATGGGGCCTAGAGTGGTCTCGGAGTTCAACGGATTGTCGAGAACATATTTCTTCGTAAGATCCACAAATCCATCCGTGAACTTCTTCCACAGATCCTGATGAACGTAAATTCTTTCCACCCCACAGCAGGACTGCCCACTATTGAAGAAAACGCCGTCCACCAGGTTCTCGATGGTTTGCTCAAGAAAAGCATCGGCGCAGACGTAGGCTGGATCCTTGCCGCCCAATTCCAGGCTGGTGCCAATAAAACGCTCTCCCGCCGCACGCTGGACCGCATGGCCACCGTCCACCGACCCGGTAAATGCGACAAAATCGACGCGCGGATCCCGGATGATGCGATCCACGTCATCGTGACCTACGCACAGCGTCTGAAAAACACCGTCGGGCAGTCCCGCATGCTGGAAGGCCTCGGCATATCTTTGAGCTACCAGTGGCGTCTGCGCGGCAGGCTTGAGAATCAAGCTATTGCCCGCCATAATCGCCGGAACGACAACATTGACCGAACACAAGTAAGGGTAGTTCCAGGGCATGAGGGCCAGAATCAAACCCAGCGGGTCACGGCGGATGAAACGTCTGAAGTTGTCTTTTGGTGGCAGAGCGATATCGGCCAGCTCTTCTTCAGCAATATCGATCATGTGCAGGGCTCGCTCCTGGAAGCCACGCCGAATCTCCATGGGGCTGTAACGAATCGGCCGTCCCATCTGCCAGGTGAGCTCGATTCCAAGTTGCTCTGCCCGCTCCACCAAGAATGACACCATGCGTCTGCAGATGGCCGCACGCTCGCTGACGGGTATCAGCTTCCATTCGTTCTGTGCCTTCTTCGCCTTCGCGAGCTTGGTCTCGATTTCCGTGCCGGAGGCTATCTGTTGTTCCACGTAGACGGACCCATCCACAGGACTGATGGTCTGGACTCGAGAGCCTGCCGTAGGATTGTGCGACATAAGGGTTGTTACTCGGGAGTCACGTAGGCAGCGTGGATACCACCGTCAACCAGGAATTCCGTTCCGGTCACGTAGGAAGACTCATCTGAAGCCAGGAACAGCGCGGCCTGAGCGATCTCTTTTGCTTCGCCAAAACGGCCCATGGGAATATGGACGAGCCTTCTTTGCCTCTTGGATTCTGTATCGAGGAATTTCATGAGCAACTCGGTCCGCAGCGGTCCTGGGCACAGCGCATTTACCCGGATATTCTCTCGTGCGTGGATCACGGCGAGCTCCCGCGTCAGCGCCAGCACCGCTCCTTTACTTGCCGTGTATGCGATCTGAGGAGTTGCGGCTCCGAGCAGAGCTACGAACGAGGCGGTGTTGATGATGGAGCCGCCACCGGCGCGTCGCAGGGCGGGAATACCGTACTTACAGCCGAAGAACACACCTTTTGCGTTGATGTTCATGGTGAGGTCCCAAATCTTCTCGTCGGTCGACACGGCATCATCGTCCTTACTATGCATGATGCCTGCGTTGTTAAACAGGACATTCAGTTTGCCAAATCGCTGTTCGGCCTCTGCGACCATATGCTCGCAATCCGACGCCTGGGAAACATCCGCATGAACGTACTGTGCTTTTCTCTGCTGCCGCTCTATCTCCGCCACAGTTTCCTGGCCACCTTTATCGTCGACATCCACCACGACAACACGAGCCCCCTCGCGCGCGAATAACAGCGCGGTTTCGCGGCCGATACCGCTGGAAGCGCCTGTAATCAGAGCAACCTTGTTTTCGAGTCTCATGACTACTGCCACTCAGATCCTTTCGAAGTACCGCTTACGCTCCCAGTCGGTCACGGCGCGGCTAAAAGCTTTTTGCTCGGTGCGGAAGAAATGCGCATAGTGTTGAACGACTTCTTCACCGAAGGCGCTTTTGGCGAAGTCACTATTAGCGAAAAGTTCCGTAGCCTCCGTCAAAGTCTGGGGCACGCGGGAAGCCTCGGTCGATCCATAAATATCGCCCGAGACGCATTGCGGCGGATCCGCCTTATCGGCAATTCCACTCAATCCCGATGCGAGCACAGCAGCCAAGGCAAGGTAGGGATTGCAATCCGCTCCTGGAATGCGGCATTCGATGCGAAGGCTTTGCCCTTTTCCAACCACACGGAAACCCGCAGTGCGATTGTCGTAGCTCCACGCGATGCGGGTTGGCGCCCACGAGCCTTCGATGTAGCGCTTGTAAGAATTCACGGTCGGCGCATAGAACACCATGACCTCTGGTACGTGACGGATCCAGCCTGCGAGGAACCAACGGAACATGCTCGAACACTGGACTGGGCCAAACTGCTCATCCCCGGCAAAGGCGTTGACACCATCGCGCCATAAGCTGAGATGAATATGGCAGCTCGAGCCAGCCTGACTGGTGGCAATCTTCGCCATGAAAGTCACGCTGATGCCCATCTGGTCCGCCACTTCTTTCAGGCATTGCTTGTAGATAACGTGCCGGTCCGCCATCTCCAATGCTCCGGCGTGGCGAACATTGAGTTCGTGCTGGCCAGTACCCCATTCACCCTTGGAACTTTCCACCGGAACTCCAGAGAGCTTGAGATGCTGGCGCACGGCGGCGGTAAAGTTCTCATTCCGAGTTCCCTGCAGGATGTGGTAATCCTCGGAATACCACCCTGCTTCTTCCAACCCGGCATAGACCTTCGCGGCGGCATCGCGATAGCTGTTTCGAAACAAGTAGTATTCCAGTTCAGTCGCGGCAACGCTCGTGACCGACATTTCGGCAGCCCGTTCCAACTGCCGCCGTAACACAGAACGAGGTGCGACGTTAAGAAGCTCTCCTGTCGTTTCACTCCTCACATCACACAAGACCAACGCCGTTTTCTCCAGCCAACTCGCCAGACGCAGTGTGCTCCCGTCAGGCACAAGGTGGAAATCGCCATAGCCTCGTTCCCAATTGGCAAAGCGATATCCGCTGACCGGCACCATCTCCATATCGTTGGCCAGGAGGTAATCACAGGCATGAGTTCCATCTTCATGCACACTTTCAAGAAATACTTCTGCTTCGAACCGCTTGCCGACGAGCCGGCCGCAGTGGTCCGTGAAAGCGACGATCACAGTGCGGACCTGATCACGCTGAACCAGGTCTCTGAGCTCTTCGACACTCAGCATCCCTGGCAATCGGGTTCTGGTTTTGCTCGACTGATCGTCAGACATAATCGCAACATGCGCTCACTGCACCGATTCAGTCCTCAGCAGCTAAAGCCCTTATTTAAAATGGTGCAGTTTAGCGGTGAACCGCTTGCGCCAACCTAAATCAAGTGCAACGTTTACTTTTACCGCACCCTGTCAGGGCTGTGCACGATTGGGCTTGTACATTCTGTGCTTGCCACTGGCCACATGAAGCAGAAATAACACTGCCAGGATCGACACGATACCCCACCCGGCCCGTGCATTCGGCGGCATGACCATGATCGTGCAAATAAACACCGTCCAAAGTACCGCAAGGATGTTAACGGTTGTGCCGGCACGGCCCAGATTCCAGGGGCCTCGTTTTGCAATCCAAGTGTTCTTCCTGCGCCAGCCGAGATATACCGGAGCGATGTACGCCAGATAAAAACCGATAACACTGATGGAAGTGACAACGGAATACGCTCCGCTGTAGAGCATGGCAGCGAATGCCAGAGCCGCCGATAGCCATATGGCGTTTACAGGGGTCTTCAACCTAGAGTTTACACGACTCCAGATGGATGCCAGTGGCATGCCGTTATCGCGAGCGAGAGCAAAGAAAGAGCGCGAGACAGAAGTGATTGCGGCCAATCCGCAAAACCACATGGCCAGGACGGTCAGTGCAAGCACGGCGGTGGCGGCTCGAACCCCCAACGTAAGCCGCACTATCGTCAGTACGGCCGGCAGCGGATTACCGCTGGCATCGGTAGTCTGCAACACCTGCGCAAGATCCGGGATCGCCAGCACCAGGGAAAGGATCAGGAGGTAGCCGAAGATCCCCGACACGACGACCGACATGACCATTCCCCAAGGCGCGCGGCGCCGTGGGTCCACCGTTTCTTCCGCCATGTGCGCAGAGGCATCAAATCCGGTATAGGTCCACTGCGCTTGCAGCAAACCGAGCATGAACAGCCAAGCGTAAGGAGCATGAACCGGGCTGAAATTCCTGGTGCTCCAAAGAAAAGCCAGGTGTTGGCGGGGCGCGTAGATAAGAAGAGACCCGATGAGCACTACCACGCCAACGATGTGTACGACCACGCTCACATCGCTTAACCACGCGATCAAGACCGTAGAGTAGTGATTGATGACGGCCTGCGAGAGTAACAGCAGAGCATAGACTACGAGTATGGAATGAGCGGTAGACTGGAACCCTAACATCGGCACAAGAAACTCGGCACAGCCGTAGTCTATGGCGGCAATGGCGGTAATCAGCCCTACGATGTTGAGCCACGCTGTGAACCAAGCCCAAGTCGGACCGCCCAACTCCGCCGACCAGTGATACATCCCTCCTGAGGTTGGAAACGCTGAGCATAGTTCGGCCATGCTGAGCGTCACCATCAGAGTTCCAAACGTCACCAGTGGCCACCCCAGCAGCATTTCCCGCGGCCCCCCCATGCTGAGGCCGTAGTCAAAAAGGGTCACCGCACCGGTCAGTATCGAAATGATTGAGAAGGAGACGGCGAAATTGGAAAACCCACCAAATCCTCGAAGAAATTGCTGGGCGTATCCAAAACGCTGTAGATCCTGCGCGTCGGCAAGCGGGGAACTTGGATTGCTCATCGACGGAACGACTGCGTCAGGGTCTGAAGGTTTCACGCGGCTCTCTCATGGATATATTCATCGCCCGCGATTCTGAGCCGGAGATTCTGCCACTGCACCGGTGCCGATCGAGTCATACGATTCTCTGCTTCAGGATGTCAACACGGCCTGAACAGGCCTAGTTTTTGTTTTCTCGGGACGCTCCGTGGACTTCCTTCTGACCGGCGACAAATTTTTCCCGTCAGCGTGCGGATAATCTTGATTTCTTCTCTCGATACGCAGTTCCCTGGCCACATCGCGCTGCACTTTGGAAATGCCAGAATCAGCGCCGGCACCCCAAACTTTGTCTTTGCACATTAGCCCGCTTCGTGATTTATTCAAAACCGTTGATAACGTTTGTACACTTCGACCGGATGGTCCCCTTTCCCGAAATCCTCGCGTGCTTGGTCCTCAAGTGACTTCATTTCCTCGCATTTATTCAGAACCGGCAAAATCAGATCCTTGGGGATCACCAAAACTCCATCCTCTTCCCCGAATATAAAATCGCCCGGTTTGATTTCGACTGTATTAGTTAGCTCGCCCGATACATAGATAGGAACCTGGAACTTGTGAATCATGTACCGGCCGAATGCTTCGACTGGAGATCGGTATCGCGCGAAAACCGGGAAGCCCATATTAATCAAGTGTCCGCAATCGCGTGTCCCGCCATCGAGAAGTGCTCCTACTGCTCCGTGCGCCTTAGCTGTTGTCGCGCTAAGTTCGCCATAGATTGCTACATTGAATGATGTACCTCGGTCCCGCACTTCGATGCAGGGATGCGTCATGCTGCAGACCATCCGCAAAGCTGTTTCGCGGTCTTCGTCTAAACGCTCGGCGGTAACAGCTCCCTTAACCGTGAATGCGGGACCGGCGAGCTTCATACCAGATGTCAAAGCTGTAAGCTCGTGTGACAACGCCTGGTTTGGATGACCCATGCCCTCAAGGACGTCATAGACGGCTCCCGCATACAGACGCTTATAGCGTTCACTAATCTCTCCCAGTTCGGGAGCCTTTACCGAATTTTGCGAATCCATTTATTACACCTCGGGTGGTAGAAACCACTACACTAGCAGAAATCCTCCGTCGACATAAATCGTAGTGCCCGTCACATAATCCGATTCGGAGCAAGCGAGGAACACTGCCGCCCCGACGATGTCTTCAGGCTGGCCTATTCGTTTTAGTGGAATATGCTCCAGTAATTTAGTGAATTCCCCAGGATCGCTAAGTCCTACTCGATTCATGTTCGTAAGAATGGCTCCCGGAGAAATCGCATTGACATAGATTTTGTGTTCAGCAAGCTCTAGAGCGAGAGACTTCACCAGCATTAGTACCCCGCCTTTGCTAATTGAATAAATAGCCCGGTCTGGCGGCGGCTCCGTATCATGAACACTAGAAATATGGATGATCTTCCCGCCGCCGAATCCTATCATTACTTGTGCCACCTTACAGCTCAGGAAATAAGCTCCTTTAAGGTTGACCCCCATCGTTTTCTCCCAGATTTCTGGAGTCGACTTTAGGAATGGGCTATGGAATTCCACCCCTGCATTGTTGACAAGGGTGTTGAGAGATCCATATTCGTCAAGAGCGGTCTTAATTAGGAATTGGTGGGTGGACAGATCGGAAACATCTGCACAAACTGCGGTCGCCCTTCCGCCTGCGTTTCGAATAATCTCAACGGTCTCCTGAGCAGCATCCGACGATCGATCGTTAACAACCACGGCTGCTCCCTCGCGTCCGTAGCCAAAGGCTATAGCCCGTCCAATGCCTCCACCGGCGCCTGTTACGATTGCAACTCTCTCGCGCATCCTCAAGGATTCCACCTATTTGTCTCTCGCGATTGATATCTGATATCTAAGCTTCATCCGCTTGTCATTCTAGGAGGCGAATACGATGCTGCTTTTGCTGGGTGCCCGTTCCGGCTTCAAAAGAGCCCACAGAATAAAAGAGGCGGCAAGGTGCATCGTACCAGCGAGTATGAAAACAGGCGTGTATGAGTGGTTCGTCAAGAGATAACCGATCAGAGTGGAAAATAGTACCCCTCCGAGGGTCCCAGCTGTGCCCATAAATCCCAGAACGGAACCCACAACCTTCTCAGAGAATAAATCCGGTATGATCGCTGCCGTATTGATAAACCATGAAAAGGACACCAAAGCCATAATGGAAATGAGAAAAATTGCCGTCGCAGCGGAATGTGCCCGGCTCGTCAACATTCCAAGGGGAGCTATAGCCGCTGATATGTACAGAACGCGAGACCTGGCTTTGGCAGCCGGTATACCCCTGGCAATCAGGAGGTCCGAAACCCGTCCGCCTACTATTCCCCCAATGGCGCCGCCAACAAACGGGATCCAGGCGTACATCCCGATTTCCTCTAGACTAAAAGCACGTTCTCTTTTCAGATACTCTGGAATCCAAAAAAGATAGAAAATCCAGACTGGGTCGGATACAAAGCGTGCGAGGACTAATGCCAGGACGTTTCTATCCTTCCATAAAGCGGACCACTTCTGAGCTTCTCCGTCTTCCAAATGATCCTGGCTGACGTCAAGCAGTTGCAACTCTTTCGGCGAAATGCCCGGGTACTCCTGTGGAGACTGATAAATCGCAAGCCAAAGTGCTAGCCAGGCAAAGCCGATCAATCCTGGAAGAACAAAAGCTGCCCTCCAACCAAGAGTTAAGGAGATCGAAACAATTATTGGAGGCGCGATGATACTACCGATGGCTCCGCCAGAAGAAAAGATCGCGATGGGTAAGCCACGTTCAGCCTTCGGAAACCATCGTGTACAAGCGCGAAGTGCTGCCGGATAATTTCCTGGTTGACCAATCCCCAGCAAGAATCGACTGATCCCCAGAGTCCACAATCCTTGTGCTACCCCTCCGAATATCGTGCACATGGAAAACCAAATAATAAATCCAGCCATCGCAATTCGCTCGCCGACGCGATCGACTAGCACTCCTCCCACCGAATACATAACAGCGAAAGATATGAGGAAGCCACTGACGATTGTCGAGTATTCCTTAACACTTATGTTGAATCGATCGCGGAGCAATGGCGCCAAGACTGATAGTGTCTGCTGATCAATTACGATAAGAATTGTCGGGACTGTAAGCAATGCAGTGATTACCCAGCGCATTCTTGAATATGTAAGGCCAAATGTCAGCTTTGACTTCATAGGTCCGATTAATCCTGCTCAGTCTCGCGGCTCTTCGCTCAGCGCTCGAACACTTACCTAATGAGTTAGTTTCAAGGTGTCGATCTCATACGGTTGAATGTGAAGGACCTTTTGAACACCAGTCGGAAGGTTCTCTTCGAGTAAATTGGTCTCTCGAAAGCTACGCTCTTCTCCCAAAAATACTATCGGGCTCTCTGCCATCTTGCCCTCTATCTCGAAAGCCCGCAGAACGATGCTCTCGCCGTCCTCGGACTTCTTCAACCCTGTGAGCACAAGATTGTCCGCGTGGAGGGACAAGAAGCATTTCTCTGGCGGCAACGGTTTCTGCGAAAGTGCATTTACCGAAGTCATCGGGATCAGTGGTGTACTGAATGCCATCCCGGCACGCCACGATTTTTCCGCCTCCCAGTCGCCCTTTGCGGAAGTAAAAGAGTATCGAAAAACGTACGTGCCTGCAGGCGGCCGGAGGTCTAAAATGGGTTGGCCGTTCCGCACGGTCGTCGCTGGGGTGAACCGAGTACCTCTGAGCATGTCCATCCGAATTTCTTTGTCGCTTACCTCTATTAACTGGTGATCGTAGCTCACCGTAAATCCCCATTCTGTAGTGCCAGCAAACACCCAATCCTGTACCTGACGCCATCCCTTCCAGATTTCCGGCGACACCTCGTCATCCCAGTGCGGTCCCGCCTTCGACATTATGTCGCTAGCAGTGACGGTGCCAAACGGTATCCCATTTCTAACTTCCGAGCGTGGCTCTTGTATGGGAAAGATTTGCTCGATATTCATAGATCTACCTGGGTTCCACTGAATAACGTCCTCCAAGTCGACCTTCTTCACCTCTCGATACAACGTTAGTCGCTGAACAATCGGAATACCCGCGATCTCGCCATCGATTCGCAGCACAGTTCGGATCGGATTGTTCTCTTCGAGCTCGATACCGTTAATCACGTTGATAATCGTGCGATTACTTGGAAGTATAACGTTCTGATCGTCACCGCCTCGTTCTTCAGATGCCATAATCTCAATGTTCTTTGCGACGGTTCGGTTCAACTCCTTGTCGAAACTTTCGACGCGCCCCGTCGCTCGGTCGACTGTAATTCGATAGTAGTCGTTACTCAGCACGTCTGATCCAATAGTACTGGCTGATTGTTTTACATCTTTGTCGGTCTGCAGCTTGAGTTCGCTGACATCGGTAAATGTATCTTGTTTATCGGCAGGAACTAAATAATATGTTTTGTAGCCGACCGACGGTACGCTGCGGGCAATAAAGATCAGATCCAGTGACCGCGAACTCCCGTCACTATATTGTTCAATCTGAAATGGAATGGAGGCACCTTTTTCGTCCAGGAGCTGCATACCTTTCTTATAATCGTCTATGTTATCGGTCTCTACGATTCCGAACAGAGTTACATGCGTGTCGACAACGTCATCGCGGACCCACTCTAAAGGATTAAACACTACAATTGGCGTACTACGGGGGAAGGGACTCTTAACGCGTTCAGCGATATTGCGCAACGAATCACGCAAGATCTGGGCCGCACCCAGAGATGCTTCTTGCGCGTAACCTAGTTTGCGTTCGTCGCCAGCAACCCCTCCCTGCCCGTCGTTGTTGTGATCCAGAGACTTTAGTGCGTTTTTCCACAGTGCCTCAAATCTTTTATCTGGATACAGTGCATACCCGAGCGCGTAGTTTATAGTGGCAAATTTCTCAGCATTTACGAGCATATCGGTGGCAAACACTGCGGCGGGCCATAGTGGCAGAAGAGAAGTAGTAAGATTTGCCCACGAAGATGGGACCTCACCGGACGCTTCCGGAATAACCTTCGTACTCGCCGCCGCTCGGAAAAAGTCTTCAGCCGTTGCCAAATGAAAATGGTCCGGTGCCAGACGTTGGTTAAGGACAGCCACGTTTTCAATCAGCTTCTCATTGGGCGCCCAAAGATCTGTCCCGAAGCCCAGGTATACCGGACCCCTCGTCGTCGCCTGCACCTTTGTAATATCGTGCGCGAGTGTCGCTATCCGTTCTTTATCCAACTCAAGATGCAGCCCGATGTCTGAGCCCCATCCGTATCCATTTATAGTATTCCAAGCCAAAACGGACGATCCATTAGGAGCTTTCCAGCGGAATAAGGACAGATCACTTGGTGCCATACGCGTTATGACCGCGTACGGTGTATCTGTCTTTGTAAGAAGTTGTGGGTACTGTCGTGTAAAACCCGGGATGTCCGCAAGATGTGCAACCTTCGGGTCGACTCCGAAGATATCGCGCGCGTAGCGCTTTCCGTAGATCAAATTGCGCACCAGTGCCTCGCTTCGCGTCTGATTCTGATAGATTGCTGCCCAAGTGGGCGCTATCTCTATTCGGCCTTCTTTCACTAACTGCTTGAACTCATCGAGCTCTGACGTACCTCGATGGCTATCCACAAAATTATCGACAAACACCTCGGTTTCCAAGAGAAAACG
Organism: Acidobacteriaceae bacterium; assembly: GCA_003132405.1. Lineage (GTDB taxonomy): Bacteria > Acidobacteriota > Terriglobia > Terriglobales > Acidobacteriaceae > Acidiflorens. Next base: position 15,973 of record PKXQ01000092.1, read on the forward strand.
GAAATCAGGATACTTTTGAGCGAGTTGTATAGCTCTGCTGATAATGTAATTGCCTCGACTTAGACATTCCTCCTGCGTGCAGGCCCAATAAAGATCCAGGTGCGAGAATGGAACGATGTAGACGTCAGATTGTCGGAAGTCTAGTTGCTGAGATTGCGAGGTGAGCGTCCAAAATAGCACAAGCACAACCCAACTCACTAAAACCCTTAGTCGCATATAACCATCGCTCCTGATGAACTATAACAACTCGCTGTTGCACATTCGCGAAAATGGACTGGCGCATCCGACCTTCGATATAGCGGACGCCACAAAGCATTCGGAAGGCCTTTCCAAAACGTTGCTCTTTTGAGTCGCAGTACAGCTGTCCAGCCCTGTTCCTCTGCGCCTGAGACTGCCACACTCGCTCAGCGGAGAACGCCGGTTCAGAATGTGAGGTCAGCGAACGATCTGCGGGCACAAATAACTGCAATCGGTGCGAGGCTAGTCAAACGGAGGTTCTAAATTACAGTTCGCAGTGTAGGCCTTCTATAAGTGGTTAAACGGCATCTAGAAATCCATCCGTAATCCGAGTTGACCTGTCCTGGTGCCAGTGCCCTCTTGAGATTGCCCGGTGGTTATAACCCCGAACCCAGACCCAGCTAGCACGTTCATGTTGGGTATACCCAAATTCGCATGATTGAGAACATTGGTGAAGCTGGCTTCTAATCGGAATCGCAGTTTTTCGTTAACAGGAAACATTTTAAATACGCCAGTGTTCCAAACTACTGTGCCTGGTCCTTCCAAGATTCCGACACCCGAGTTTCCAAAGCGACCGATATCTGAAGGGGGAACAGGAAAACAAGTTACGTCAAAATACGAATTGATGCTCCGATTTGGACGGGTGCCATTACATACTCGATCTGGACGTTGCCCTGCAATACTTTTGAAGTTAGCTCCAGTTCCGGACGGATCGGCTCCTCCGTAATAGTTCGGTGTAAGAAATGGACCGCTCTGTACAAGGAACGTTCCAGCTGTCTGCCAATCCCCAACGACCGCATTAAGGAATGGATTTAGGTTAGCGCCGAATTTTTCCCCACGCCCGTAAGGGATTTTATACACGTAGGTATTGAGCCAACGATGCCGTCGAGTGAAGGCTACGTTGCCATAATCGCTTTTCAGATTGAAGCGATTCATAATAAATGGGCCGTTTTCAAGTACAGAATTGCCGTTCGTGGACCCAGCTGAGCCGTCGGCATCCGATAGGTTTTTTGTGAAGTAATAACTCGACTGTGCGACTAGACCGCGATCAAACCGGTGAGTGAGGACTGTCCCGACAGCGTCATAGAAGGACTTTCCTCCGTTTACGCCGTCGTACACCTCTAGCCAATTTGGATACGGTTTATTAGCCGGATTATACGGGCACGCACAGATAGGAACTGTATTTTCGTCGACATTTACCAAGAGACCAATAGTGCGCATTCCAGTATAAGTAACCCGTAATCCTGTGCTCCTGGAGAGCTCGCGTTCTACAGTGAGGTTCCATTGTTCTGCATACGGATCGTGAAGATTGAATTGAGTCGCTGTAAAGAAACTGCTTGTACCAGGCGGCCCAACGGCACCGATACCCGGAAGAGCGACATTCGGAAATTGAATAGCCGGAACCCCTTTTGTGAATGAATTCGAATAAGTTTCAACATCGGCGGTATTGATGCCAACACCGTTATAGAATACATTTCCGAGCAATGTCATGTCGTACATTGCAGCCCCTCCACGGATTACCCAGCGATCCGTCAACCGGTAAGCAAAGCTTAATCGGGGCAGAATCTTTGTATAATCCGTTTTCCTAAGTGCCTCGGGTAATCCAGCCTGAGCAGCCGTAATGATTGGGGTACAGGGGGGGGTCGCCCCTGGGTACCCGCATGCGTCGATCGAAGCCAGAAATATCGGAGCTGTAATCTTAAACGCTGCTTCGTTTGGTATGACTACACTGCCGTTTGCAAGATCGAAGTTGGCCATATTCAGCCCCGGATCAAAGAATGGAGGGTGGACTTCGTAGCGTAATCCATAATTAATGGTCAATTTCCCTGTGGCCTTAAATTCATCCTGTGCGTAGAAGCCATATGCCCATTCATTGGCCTGGAAGTTGGGTCCCGCATTGGTTACCTGACTTGTTGAAGGAAGGCCCAGAAGAAAATCGGCAAAATCAAACCCCGTAAAAGCACCGTCAAAATCGAGAACTCCGAAGTTATCTGCCCCCGTGAACTGCACGAAATCAGAATAACCATTTCTTCGGATATCAGTGCCAAATTTTAATGCGTGGCGACCGTGAACCCATGTCAAATTGTCATCGATTTGAAATCGACGTTCATGGCGATTTTCTTGGCGGTTATTAGCAGTACTCGCTATGGTGGACTGCTGGAAAATGAACCCTGGAATGGCCGAACCGCCGGGGAAGGGGCCCGGCTCGTTCAAGCCAAGCTGTGCGATTAACCCGGCGCCGTTTGGGAATTGCGGAAACGTAACATCAAAATATTGCCTGTTATAGCCGAAACGAAACTCATTAAGCACGCTTGGCGTAATATTGTAATCGTAAGTCAAGCCTACGCTGTCAGTATTATTTATATTAGCTTCATCTCCCTGCAGGAGGCCGAGAGCCGAAAGAGTATTGGATCTCCTGTAATCGTAACGACCCCAAAGCAGCTGCTTGTCAGTGATTTTTTGATCGATCCGGATATCAAACTGATTGCTGTTCGTCGGGGAAGGAACGACAACTCGATAATTAGAAGAAAAATCGCCAGAGTTATAATTTGGTTGAGGATAGAAAGTGTTTAGAATTTTTTGAGAAACGGGGTTTATCGTCGGGATTGTATTCATTGGATAAGGCTGTCCCGTAAACGGGTTCATAAGCGTGATACCAGTTGGACTATCGCACACTCCATTTGCGTAGCTGCTGCAAAGAGCTGAGAAGTTTCCATTTCGCATATCAGCCGTGGGCACACCTTCTACGATCGAATTGTCGGTGTGATTGCGGTTGATTTCTGTATCGAAGAAGAAGAACGTTCGGTCCTTTCCCGAAAACCCTGGAAAACGGACTGGCCCCGAGAAGCCTCCCCCAAAATCGTTCGCGCGCTTCTGCGCCTTCTGTGTTGCGAACAGAGGAACAGCATCCAACGCATCATTCTGAAAATATTCAAATAACGCCCCGTGATATACGTTCGTGCCACCACGTCCTATAAAAGAAATTTGACCGACTTGACCAACCTCAGCGTTTCCCAATTCTGAGGTCACGCTAATCTCTGAAATCGCCTCTGTCGAAGGTAGAAGTTGAGTGATGCCATTATTGTATCGATTGCTCATCAGGGAGAAGCCGTCCATCGTAAGTTCATTCATCGAGGTATGGCCTCCCGACAAGGTCAAGTTATAACCGTTGTCAGTCTGGACCGTGGGAAGCATCGATACCAAATATATAGCGCCTCCTGTGTAAGTGGCTCGGAAGTTAAGAGGCAAATCTTTCACCTCCTCCGAGTCGAGCTCCTCCGCAACCGTTCCAGTTTCCGTCGTAACGGCGGGCGTTGTGCCGGCGACTTCTATCTTTGTCTCGACACCACCGACCACGAGCGTGATGTCGACGCGTACCTCAGCTCGGGCGTCGAGCACGAAGCCTCGTTGAACTGAGACATCAAATCCTTTGGCTTGCACCTCAACGTCATACTTGCCTGGCAATAAGCCGGGCACCTCATAATCACCATACTTGTCGGTTGCCTTAACTTTCTGAAGGGCTGTTTCGGCGTTTCTCACCGTTACCTGTGCGCCACCTATTACGGCTCCGCTGGCATCTTTAACTCTTCCACGTATTAATCCGTCTGTAGACTGCGCTTTGAGCAACGGTAGATCTGCAAAAAAACAAAAGAATAGAAAAATTATGAGCGGCACTCTAGGTTGCATAAATGCTCCTACCTGCAGCGTCAGATCGCTTTGATTTCTGCAATCAGTCGCCGAGAGTAGCCAAGATGGCGGAACTTGTCAAGGACAATTATTAAGTTTTATGACTATAAATGGAGTTTTATGGCACAGACTGGAGCGTTTACGTGACTACTTATGGACGTTTCGCGCTTGCAAATTGTGGGCCGACGCTGGTGCGCGTCGGTCCGAAACATAGATAAATAGGGCCGCGTTCGATGTCGAGGGCATGCCTAACGCTACGGCATGACCGTGACCAATTTGGTTATTCAGGGAAAAATACGGAACGGAGGATTGAACTGACCGGTTCAAACATACGGAACCCGTAGAGCATCCATTATCCCCTTCATATAGCCAATTGCAAATATCTTGCCGCCCATGGCATAGCCTGGACGGTCGTTGGACTCACCCTCGAGGGTCGGCGCATGATCCGGGCGCATCGGTCCGTCAAAACCGCATTGATGATAGACCTGGAGCATTTGAGCAAGATCGGTAGGCCCCGAGTCGTGGAAGGTTTCGCGGAAGTGATTGCGAGTACCCTCGACATCACGGAAGTGTACGAAAAAAATTTTCTTCTGCGCAGTCCACTCGCGAGCGAGCAATGCAATGTCCTCCCCCATGAGTTTGAAGTTGGCCTGGCAGAAAGTAATCCCATTCGCTGGGCTGGGTACGATTTTCAGCACGCGGCGGTAGCTAGCGGCGCTTGTCAAAATGCGACCGATCCCACGCAGAGGCGAGATCGGCGGGTCGTCCGGATGTAGGGCCATTTGCACGCCCTCGTGTTCTGCTACAGGGATAATTATCTTGAGGAAGTATTCCAGGTTGCTCCAAATTTCTTCCTCGCTGACCTCTCCCCATGCTGTAAGTCCCTGGTCTTGGGCGGTTCGATGATCAAATTCGCTAACCAGAGCGCCCCCGCGAGACGGTACGTCCACCCTCGTTCGATACCAGCCTAGCCCTGCCATCCAGTTGTAACAAATCATTGGAACGCCAACTCGACCCAGGGCCTTTATCGCGGCAATATAGTTTGAAATTTCTTCGTCACGGCCAGGCAAGCCGAGTTTAATCTTCTCCGCTGGGACAGGATGGCTCTCAACGCCCGCGAAGACCATGCCAACTGCCTGGAAATCGGCCCGTATGTTCTTCAAGGTCTCAAAATAGCGGTTACTCGGTATACGGCTGAGTGCTGCTTGTACTCCGACGATAGCCCGGCTGATGCCGACTTGACTGGCGAGGCGAATCTTACGAAAATCATCTAACTCGAACAACTCAGCGAGCTGAATCCCCGCTTTGCGCCTCTCTGAGCCGACGATGCTATGGGTCGGAGTTGGCGATACGATCCTGGGGCGGCGCATTTGTGCCTCCATTCTTTTGTCGATTCAGACGAGAGTTCGCAAGCCAAGGGATCTAAATGCAATTAGACCGAAGCGCGTTGGAGTATGAAATGTGTTGCCTCCGGGAATGGCAACCCATGACATCGAGCGACGCTGAGAATCGTCTCCGGGCCCATCGAACCGGAAGAAATTAAGCCGCCATGTGTCGCCTTCACGAAGATGACGCACTCCCATCGAACACACAGGAATGCACATCTCGCAAGTCCAATTATGGCTCTCGACATTCACGCGAGTCGCGTGCTTGAAACCAGAATCCCAGTTGGGATCATAGAAGGGACTTTTGCTTTGATCGATTTCAAGATCAATCCACTGATTGTTTGGGGCGACCTCGAATTCATAGTAATGAGTTAGCCGATGAGGTTGCGGATTGAGGAAAATCTCAACTACATCGCGGTTCCACAATTCCCAACGCTCTTTGGTAGTATCTTCGCCCTCGTATATATTGAGAGTAGAGTAGCTGCAACGAAAGGCGAAGTAGATGGACTGCTCAGTCCAGAGAGCAGCCACCGCAGTTTCAGCCTGAGGGTACCTAGAACCACCGTAAGCATCGTGATCGAACTTAATCCACTCTGCATTCCTCCAGGACGTCTTGCCGAGATCACCGTTGACCGTAAAATCTTGCGAGGTAAAAATAGCGTCTATCTTCTGATTGCTGGAATAGGGACCATTGTCTGTCATAGCGCCATTGGTCCGGAAGGACCCATTTTGTTACTACACTTGAACCATAGCCTTTACAACCCCATCTTCTCTTCGATCCGACAGCTGCAACGCTCGTTCTGCCTGTTCAAGAGGAAAGCGGTGCGTGACCAGACTTTTCAAGTCGATTCTGCCTTCCGCGACCAAGCCAATCGCAGAGGGATAGACGTTCGCGTAGCGAAAGACAGTTACTATGTCCACTTCTTTCGCCATCGCGCTCACAAGGGGATAAGGAAAGTTGTCCTCAAGAGCAAAACCGATCATAACAATGCGGCCGCCACGTTTGACAAGATGAACGGCGAGCGAGGCTGTTTTCGGCGATCCTGCCGCGTCGAATACGATGTCTGTTCCGCATCCGTCGGTCAGCGCATGTACCTGTTCTAAAGGAAGACCCTCGCTCGAATTCACAGTCTGTGTAGCCCCTAGCTTCTTCGCAATAGCGAGGCGACCAGCATCCAAGTCAAGAACGATAATAGAACCCGCTCCCGCCGCTCGGGCAGCCTGTAGCGTAACAAGCCCAATTGGTCCTGCTCCAATTATGAGAACGCTCTGTCCAGCTTTGAGCCCACTGCGATGAATTGCATATACACCCACTGACAGAGGCTCCATGAGTGCACCTTCATCTAGACTTACATGATCGGGAAGTTTGAACGCGAAATCAGAAGGTACGGCGACATACTCGACAAAAGCGCCATCGTGCGGAGGAGTGGCCATAAAACGAATGTTCGCGCAGAGGTTATAGCGGCCAATGCGGCAATACTCGCACACGCGGTCGGGAATCCCCGGCTCGACAGCAACTCGTTCGCCAATTCGCGCTTCCAGGACATTCTCGCCTACGGCCTCGATCGTTCCCGACATTTCATGACCCAATACCAAGGGACTTTTCACGACGAAGGGTCCGATTCGCCCGTGCGTGTAATAGTGAACGTCCGATCCACACACGCCGACAGACCTGACACGAACAAGAACTTCGCCTTGAGTCGGAACTGGACGAATTCGTGTCTCCATAGTGATCTGCATGGGTTTTTGTAATACTGCGGCCTTCATCGTATTCGACGGCATCGAAGTTCTCCCTTTTTCGTCATTTACTGCACTCATCTAGGACCACTCCGGCAATGTTCAATGTTTAATGAATGAAAACCCATTCATTCCGCGTGCAATGATTTCATCCCGTCACGCGAGGATGCATTGAACACCGCTGTTTTCGACCATATTGCGGAACTCTGGAGATAAGCCTGTATCCGAAACTATGACGTCTAAATCCCTTAGATCTGCCACATGCAGCATGCTAACTTGGCCAAATTTGGAATGATCCGCGACGATGATGACCTTGCTCGATACTTCAATCATGGTACGGATCGCACCGACCACCAGTGAATTGCCATCACTCAACCCAGATTGGGTAATTCCCCGTACGCCCATGACCAAGACATCAGCAGTTACACCATTCAGCATTCGCTCGCAGATCGGACCAAGCTGAATGCCCAAACGCGGATACATATAACCGCCTGTCAAAGTAACTTCCACTTGCCTGGATTCCCAAAACACCTGCGCAAGTGGCATTGAATTCGTAATGATCTGAAGCGGCCGGTCAAGAAGGTGCCGTGCGACCTCAACGGTAGTGGAGCCGCCGCCCATAATCACAGTTTGACCATTTTCGATCAGGGCGGCTGTGGCTTTGCCGATTCGCGCCTTTTCCTCGTGGCGGCTACTCGCCAGCTTCCGATAGTCCATAGATTCGTCGCGCTGGCTTATCGAGATAGCGCCACCATGGACCCTACGTAGAATCCCTCTTTGCTCCAACTCAATAAGATCGCGTCGGAGACTTGAGCGAGACGCGTTGAGCCTCCGACACAAGTCGCTAAGGTTCACGAACTCGTCCACACCGGTCAGGAGTTCCTGGAGCTTGATCTGTCTTTCAACAGAACCCATGCGCCCCATAGTAGCACTCCTCGCCATCGAAATCCATAATTATGGAGTAAATTTGGTTGCATTTGAACTTTTTAGAACTTATAGTGATCAATTGTCCCATTAATAACCATGCCGCAAATAAACAAGAAATTTGTCGCCGAAGTCGTTCGTCAGGCTCTCGTCCAATGCGTGCCAGAGGCTGACTGTCAGTACCCCCCGACGCGATCTTCTCGTCGCCTTTTCGAATCGAAAGAAGCTCAGTCGATTAAGCGTGAAATCGTAGACGTGGGCCGAAAGCTGTGGGCCCGAGAGTACGTGGACGGAAATGGTGGAAATATTTCGTATAGAATCGGTTGCGATCACGTTCTCTGTACCCCGACGATGCTCAGTAAGGGTGACCTTACCCCCGAGGACATCTGTCTCGTGAGCCTGCAGAACGAGAAAATAATTGGTACGCGTGTCCACACGAGCGAAATCCTTCTGCACCTCGAAATCTACAAGGCCGTTCCGGCCGCTCGAGCTGTAATTCACTGCCATCCGCCGCACGCGACTGCGTACGCAATAACCGGACTAATTCCGCCTGGCGAGATTATTCCAGAGCAGGAGGTGTTTATTGGACCTGTTGCGACCGCCTCCTATGAAACCCCCGGTACGCAATCCTTCGCGGAAACGGTATTGCCGTTCGTGCGGTCATGTAACACTATCTTGCTTGAAAATCACGGTATCGTCAGCTGGGCCGATACCGTGACCCATGCGGAGTGGTGTGTCGAAGTCATCGATACTTATTGTCGCACGCTTATCCTTGCCTCGCATTTGGGCAAACCGATTCGACGAATTCCACAGGACAAAATTGCAGCGCTACTCGCTATCAAACGACGATTGGGGTTGCCGGACGCACGCTTCCCTGAGCAAAAGCAAGCCAGCGTTCCTTTACCCCGTGTCACCACGAACGTCCCAGTCTTGGCGCAAAAACGCACCTCCCGGCGACAGCGAGATGAGGATTTCGAATCGCTTGTCATGAATATCACGAATCAAGTAATCCGATTCAATTCGGCTCAAAAGAGATGAAATTCGCTAATTTCGTCGCTATCGACCTTGGTGCTTCAAATGGCAGAGTATTCAATGCCTCCTGGAATGGGAAGACATTCAATCTACGCGAGCTCCACCGATTTGCCAATTCTTCGGTCGACGTTCTTGGTCGTCTCCACTGGGACGTACTCCGTCTCTGGTCAGAAATCAAGAATGGCTTGAGCTCGTACTCCCGAGAATATCAGTCGATTCCTGCCGGTATCGGTGTAGATGCGTGGGGTGTGGATTTCGCGTTGCTTGATGCGGAAGGCTCTTTGCTCGGCAACCCCCATACCTATCGTGATCGTCGTACGGAAGGAATTCCCGCATCCGTGTTCGCTCAAATCCCGGAACAGGCAATCTTCCAGGAAACAGGAATTCAATCATGCCCCATAAACACTGTCTTCCAAATCTTCAGTATGGTCCAAAACAGAGATCCTCAACTGGAAGCGGCCGCTACTATGCTCATGATTCCAGATTTATTTAGTTTTTGGCTCAGCGGTGCGAAAAGCATCGAATACACTATCGGTTCAACTAGTCAGATGCTGCGTACGAAAGAACCTGAGTGGGCACACGATTTATTGACCCGCCTACGAATCCCCTCGCATTTCTTGCCCTCTGTTATTAAACCCGGGAGCGCTCTCGGTCCTCTTCGTCGTGAAATCGCCAGAGAGACTAATCTTTCTGCTGCCACATCGGTTCTCGCGGTTGCAGCGCATGATACGGCAAGTTCCGTCGCCGCAATTCCCGGAATGGATTCGGATAGTGTCTTCATCAGCAGTGGCACATGGAGTTTGATGGGTATGGAAATTAGCGAACCAATATGTACCCCGCAAGCCTGTCAGTTGGGATTTTCTAACGAGCGCGGTGTGGGGGGGGCAGTACTGCTTTTATGCAACATTACGGGCCTCTGGCTCCTACAGGAGTGCATGCGGCAATGGCGGATCGAAGGAAATCCATATAGCTGGACTGGTCTTCTGAAAATTGCAGAAAAGTCTGAGCCGTTTCGAAGTTTGATAGTTCCCGACTCGCCGGAATTCGTCGCCCCGAAGAATATGCTCTTAGCCATTAGGAATTTCTGTCGTCGCACTAAGCAACTGCTGCCGGATTCCCCCGGGGCATTTGCCCGCTGTTGCATCGAAAGCCTCTGCCTTCGTTATCGGCAGGTCCTAGATTCACTGGTGGAACTGACCCACCAGCAATTATCGATTATTCGCGTCGCAGGAGGGGGAGCTCTGAATCGAATGCTGTGCCAGTTCACTGCTAACGCCACAAACCGAAGCGTTATCACAGGTCCGACTGAAGCTTCCGTACTAGGCAATGTGTTGGTTCAGGCTATTGCGACGGGCCATATCAAAAATCTGAACGAAGGCCGTGAAGCTGTGGCGTTATCAGTAAGACAATCCATTTTCGAACCTCGGGCAGTCGATTCCTGGGAACAAGCATTTGAACTGTTCCAAAAATTAGTTGCCGGCTCGCCGCTCACTCACCTCGTACTCCTCGCGGGCATGCTCTACGGCGTACCGACGTCGCTCCGGGCTTAGAAGTTTCCCTCCGCAATATCCTTTAGGATCTGCTTATCCAACGACAGCTCCGCGACCAGCCGTTTCAACTTGCCGTTCTCTTTCTCCAGTTCCTTCAGTCGTTTTGCCTGGTCCATCTTCAAACCGCCGTATTCCTTCCGCCAGCGGTAGAACGTTTGGATGGTGATCTCGGCTTCCTTGCAGGCTTGTGGGGTGGTTTTTCCGTTCGCGATGCTGACTTCAATCTGCCGCAGCATCGTCACGATCTGCTCTGGTTTGTACCTCTTGATTGGCATGACCCGCTTTTCCTCCAAGTGGATTCTCTCTCATTCCACTTGGTACAAATTTCGCCGGTCACGTCACTTGCTTGGGTGTTGCCTTTTTGTCCCAGTAGGAATAGGCGATCCATTTCCCGTCCGGCGAGATCACCGGAGAGTGTGCCGCTGCATCGTTAAGCCGAACGGGATCGCCGCCTTCTATGGAGACCTTCGAGATTCCTTTCTCCGCACCCCACTTCGTGTATACGACCCATTTCCCGTCTGGCGAAAAATCTGGCAAATCGAAAGAGTCTAGCGGGCTGTTGGTCAATTGCTTAGCGTTGTTGCCGTCCATATCCATTCTCCAGATGTGTTCGCTTGGAGAAGCGAAAACAAATCTACGTCCATCCGGCGAAACTCGGGGGGCGTAATTCGTACCCTCTGTGTTGACCGTCAACTGGCTCGCGTTGCGTCCATCCGACTCCATCACCCAGATGTTCCCCACGCCTCCGCCCGTGACCTTCGTGCATACGATCCTCCCGTCCGGACTCCACGTCGACCAGTCCGTATGGCCGCCCGACGTGATCGGCTTCGCGTTGTCCGCTTCCGCAATGAGTGCGACCCAAGCGTCGGAGGAGAATTCCAGTTGCACTGTTGCTAGAGTACGGGAGTCGGCCGTCAGACTGACACCGTCGTATTGGTTCAAGTCATTGGTAATCCTGTGAACACCGAGATCAGCCTGCAAAAGAAGTTTGTAACGCGATCCTGGAACATGCAGTTAAGCAAGACGAGAACCTAACCCAGGCCAGTGAAGCGGATCGTATCGACGACAAGACCGTGTTTGTCATCAAGCGTAGGTGAAAGATCCCGGTTGTCCTCACCAAAACCTCTGTCCGCTCCTGAAACCCGCGCAATTTCCTCAGTGCCAGCTTTGCGATGCTACTTCTCGAAAACTCGGTGCTTCGTCAGCAATTGGCGGCTCGCAAAGAGGTTTCCGCGACACTG
>PKXQ01000075.1 GCA_003132405.1 Acidobacteriaceae bacterium
GGCCTTCTCATGGAAGGCGATTTCACAACTTTGCGCCTTTTATTCGCCAGGCATTCCAATGGATGAATCAAGTGATTACTGATTTCCCGCCTGCTCGATGGTCATTACGTCGAAGGTGTCGGTCAGGTCGGCGTGGCCGGCCAGGGTTTCGCGCTTCTTGCCTTCTACCAGGATGTTGACGCGCTGAATTCCGGGGACGTTGATGGCCAGGGTTTCGACTAGAGAGTTTATGGTGAGTTGCTCGCTGAGAATGCCGGAGCGGTGCTGGTCGGCGAAGGGGGCGTTGAGATCGATGACGGCGGCTCCGGGATCGACGAGGTAGATGCTGCGGATGTCGGCGGCTGCGGCTAGAGGATGCGCGGAACCTGGTTGCTGATAGATGCGGAGGAGGGCGCGTAGCAATTCTTCGGCGCGCTGCTGGCGACCTCCGGGAAGAGGGATTTGGGCGGAGCGGGGGCGGAGGATTCCGGCGGCGTCATCGGCTACGTAGAGGGTGACGGTTTCGGTCGGACCGGTGGCTGGAGGAGTGACCGGAAGAGCTTCGGTGGTCGCTGCGGGCTCGGGTTGGCGTGCGCGTTGGCGCATGTGGCGGAGGTAGATTCCCATAGACACGACTAGCAGCAGGAGTGTGGCTACGCCGATCAGTAGGGAGCGGGGGATCATTGTTGAACCCCTTTATCGGGCCATCGGGTGAGCGGGTCATCGGGTGATTTAGGATCAAAGGCCTCTGATTTTCGATGACCCGATGGCCCGATCACCCGATGACCCGATGTTTTTATCATTCTCATTGTTGGACTCCCAGACGGTCTCGGATGGATGCGATCGCGTCGGCTATACCGGCTGCGGCGCGTTGCTGATAGTTGGCTGAGGTTAAGTCGGCCAGGCCATTCGTTGCGGGCGCTAGTTCGACCGCTACTGCTGGCATCGAAACGTTGTTTAGCGGACGCAGCGACGCGGAAGATGATTGCGATGCGAAATCTTTTTTCTGCAACTCGGTGACGATGGCCGCGGACACGATGCGGCTAAGCGGCAGAGCTGGCGCCTGGGCGGCATTCCAGGGGTGAAATATTCCTTTGCTTGGTGTTTCTACCGGCAGAAGCGATGTGTAGACATGGGCTCCGCTGCCTTGCGAAGTGGCGTGGAGGCTGATGTAGATTCCGGCGCGCGCGAGGTTGGTGGCGGTGGCGCGCTGATCGAGGGTTAGGGCGGTGTCGGCGTCGCGGAGCATGGTTACGGCGAAGCCGCGGATTTCGAGTTCGTGGCGGAGGAGGCGCGCGAAGCCGAGGGTTACGTCTTTTTCGGCTAGCGTGTCAGATAGGGCGGCGCCGCGCTCGTCGCCTCCGTGGGCGGGATCGACGATGGCAAGAATGCGATGAGAGTTGGTATTGGTGTTGGCGCCGCTTGCGGCTGGGTTCGCTGCGGTTGGAGGCTGAGTTGGGTTTTGCTGCGTGGGGCCGTTTGCGGTTGTGCCGGCTTGCGCCGCCGAAGCGATTGGCGAAATGGTGATGGTTCTACGGTCGGGGCTGAAGGTGGCCAGCAGCGGCTCGCTGGCCGACACGTCTAATTCGGCGTCACCATTGCTCTCGGAATAACTGGCATGGGTGATGACTTGGTTGTCGAAGGAAATTGACTGGCTGCCCGGGGAGACAACGGGATCGCGCTTGAAGACCATTCGCAACCTGCCGGGTTCGGTGGAGATGGTCGGGTTCACGGGGGCGGTGAAAGTCAGTAGGAGGCGAGGAGGGTTAGCGGAGTCGAGACGGAAACTGGGTTGTATGGCTACGTCCCCGATAAATAAACGGCGCGCGGGTTCGCGAAAATTGATGGGGGTTCGTAGAAAGCGTGGCAGCAGTGCGCTTAGCGAAGTTAGTGGGACTAAGCCGCGCGAGTTTTCGATGAGGAAGGGTGCGGTGAAATTGAAATCGCGCCCATGAATTTTGCCTTGCGATTTTCCTGCGGTAAAGTCGGCGTCTAGCGCGTTGTAGCGCAGGCGCCAGTGGCGACCGTCGGATTGGCTGCTGACGCGGCCGAGGGGTTCGAGCAATTCGAGCAGGCCGACGTATTCGCGACCGGCACGATCGAGAATTGGAAGAGTGTAGATCGCGACGGGGGAGTAGACGGAGATGTGTTTGTCTTCCGCTCTCACTGCGACCGGCAGTACGGCAATGAGGAGCAGTACCCAGTACTCAGTACCCGGTACCCAGAACCCTGAATTTCGGCGACGGCCAGGACTGAGAAGCCATCTCATAATGAACCTGGGAAGTGAACTCGCCGCTCCCTCAGGGGCTAAAGCCCTTGTCTTTACTGGGACTTTGCGGCACGGCTGAAGCCGTGCCCTAGCCAAAAGCTGAGCCCTAGCCAAAAGCTGAGCCCTAGCTAAAAGCTGAGCCCTAGCCAAAACCGACTTATGAGACAACTTCTCAGTACCCGGTACCCAGAAACCTGAATTTCGGCGGGGACTGGGTACTGGGTACTGAGTACTGAGTACTTTACTCCAGCGCATAGATGGTGAGGCCGCTTAGCAACTTGGGATAGAAGTCGGTGGACTTCTGGGGAAGCACTTCGCCGGCAAGAGCGATGTCGCGAACCTGCTCCATGCGGGCGGGATTCATTAGAAAGGCCACTTGAACTTTTCCGCTTTGCACTTGCGCCAGAACTTCGGCGGCTTCGCGACAGTAGGAGACGTTGTCCTGATTGCGGACGGCTTCCTCGGAGATTTGCAGGATGCCTTCGAGCAGGCACTTGTGCAGTTGCACGACGTCGAGGGACTGCTGGCGGAGAGACAGGCTGCCGAGGAGAGGAGTGGCGATGGCTTTTGGGGAATGCAGTAGAAATGCCTGAGCGCGAGTGATTGCCAATAACGCCGTTCCAGCATGGCCGGCCTGTTGCAGAATTGCAGTGGCGCCGGTCGCGTCGATTCCGGCGTCGACTTCTTCGACATTGAAAAATTTGCGGGCCTCGGTCTGAAACTGAGTTGCCGAAAATGTGGGCAGGCCAAAGACGAGACGGTGGGTCGGCAGAATCACGAGGCCGGGGCGATCCATGTCGACGAAAGTCATCATGACCCAGTCGTAAGGGGCTGGAATTCCTGAACCTGTCTCGGCGGTGGCACGCCGCTGATCGCGATAGGTCAAGGCGGTTTCGTAACGGTGGTGGCCGTCGGCGATGATGAGCTTGCGATCTTTCATTTGTTCGCGAACGGAGGCGAGGATGTCGGCGTCGGAAATTTTCCAGACTCGGTGGATGACGGCGTCCTCATCGGTAACCTCGATGTCTGCGTTCTTATTTTTATCTTTGTATTGGCTGGCGGCGGAATCGAGCAGGGCATCTACCTTGCCGGCTCCGCTGTAGAGCATGAAGATTTGGCCGAAGTGGGCGCGCGTCGCGCGCAGCAAGTCCAGGCGATCGGCCTTGGGCTTAGCAAGCGTCTGTTCGTGGCGGAAGACGACCTGGGCGGAATATTCCTCGATTCGGCCGAGGCCGATGAAACTGCGGCGCTCGGCCAGCGTTTGGCTCCCGGGAATGGTGAAGGTTTGGGAGTAGAGATACAGGGAAGGCTCTGAATCCTGGCGCAGAATGCGCGTCTGGCGCCAATTCTGGAAAGAGGCTGCTGAGCGGGTGTAAACGTTTTCGCTATCGTTATCCTGCGGGAGGCGTTTTCCCAGGATAATCCGCACTAGATTGTAAGGACTGGCTTCGTAATAGCGGTCCTGCATGGCAGGGGTGATTTTGTCGTAGGGCTGGGTTACGGCCTGCTGGACGGGGACGCGCTCGGGGTTGTAGCGCCAGGCTCGAAATGGGGAAATGATTGCCATGAGGGTAACGCAGAATTGTAGCAGGGTGGTCTGTGGCGACCCGAAAGAGAAAAAAGATGCGCACTGTCGGAAGCAACCTCCCGAATTGGTTCGGAATCGTATGCGCGCATACGAAAAAGTGACAACACTTTTTCAGGACTGTGCTAGTATCCGGCTCATATAGCTTGTGTGGCCCGCCCTTTTTGGGAGGTTGGGTCGTCTCCCGTCGTGAAAGGCGCGGATTTAGTGGGGCCTATGCTGTGCGGCAAACAGTTCTCGGCTCGTCTCTCCTTTGCTGTTGTTCTGATATTTTTTGTCTGCAGCGTCGTTCCGCTCCTCGCCCAGAATTCGACACAAGATGTTCACATTCAGCCGCGCGTCCAGGCTTCGGCGCCGAAAGAGCCGGAGATTGACCCTGCCTTCAAGACCCATACCAAGCCGTACAAAGTGGGTGTGGATATGGTGCTGGTACCGGTCACCATCACCGATCCGTTAAACCGACTCGTGACGGGCCTCGACCGCGATAATTTCAATCTATTCGAAGGCAAAGATCAGCAGGAGATCAAGACTTTTTCGAGCGAAGACGCTCCGGTGTCGATCGGCGTGATCTTTGATATGAGCGGCAGCATGAGTTCGAAGATTGAGCGCGCCCGCGAAGCGGTAATCCAATTTTTCAAGACGTCCAATCCGCAGGACGAGTTTTTTATGATTACGTTCGCGGATAAGCCGGAAGAGATCGCCGACTTCACGAATTCGGTGGAGGACATTCAGGCTCGGCTTCTCTACACGGTGGCGCGAGGCCGCACGGCGCTGCTGGATGCGATTTATCTTGGCGTCAGCAAAATGCGGCAGGCGAAATATCCGAAGAAGGCGCTGCTGATTATTTCCGATGGCGGAGACAATCACAGCCGCTATACGGAAGGCGAGATCAAATCGATGGTCAAAGAGGCCGATATTCTTATCTACGCTATCGGTATTTACGATCATTATTTTCCGACGGAAGAAGAGCGGCTGGGGCCGGCCCTACTCAGCGACGTGACCGAACTGACCGGTGGGCGAGCATTTACGATTGATAACCCGAACGACCTGGCGGACGTATCGACGAAGATTGGTATTGAGTTGCGCAATCAATACGTGATCGGATACCGTCCTAAGAACCCGGCGCACGATGGCAAATGGCGTAAAATAAAAGTTAAGCTTTTACCGCCAAAAGGATTGCCGCCGCTCCGGGTCTACGCCAAAACGGGTTATTATGCGCCGTCGGAATAATTTATCTCTGCCGCTTTTATCTCTGCTGGTTTTTTCTCTCACACTATTTCAGCTGAACTTGGAAGCGCAAGGCGGAGCTGCAAACCAGCCGCCCGCTGCCAGCGGACCGGTGACGCCTCAGGATGGGGCGGCGAATCCAGCTGCGGGAACGGGGCAGAACTCGACCCAAAAATCAACCTCCAATTCAACCTCCAATGCAACTCAGAATGAGGATTCTGGGGACAGCGGCGTTTTCGTTTTTCATAAGGATGTCGAAGAGGTCGTGCTGCACGCCACGGTCATCGACGACAAGCAGCGCATTGTTACCACTCTCGATAAGGGCGCGTTCAACGTTTACGAGGATGGGCATCCGCAAGTGATTACGTCGTTCCGGCACGAAGATATACCGGTGGCCATGGGCATCGTGGTGGATAATTCCGGGTCCATGCGCGAGAAACGGCAAAAGGTGAATGCGGCGGCGCTGAATCTGGTGCGCGCGTCGAATCCGAACGATGAGGTATTTATCGTCAACTTTAACGATGAGTACTATCTCGATCAAGATTTCACTTCGAACATCGGCAAGCTGAAAGAGGGGCTGGAGAAGATCGAGACGCGCGGCGGCACGGCGCTGTATGACGCGGTCGTGGCGTCGGCTGACCACTTAAAAAAGGAATCGAAGCTCGAAAAGAAAGTAATTTTTGTGGTTACGGATGGAGAGGACAACGAGAGCGCCGAAACTCTGGAGCAGGCTGTGCGGCGCCTGCAGGCCGAGAATGGGCCGACAGTTTATTCGATTGGCATTCTGGAGAAGGAAGAACATCCGAAGCACGCCAAGCGGGCGTTGCAGATTATGTCGGAGCGCACCGGCGGCATCGCTTTCTTCCCGCAAACTTTGGATGAGGTTGACGCGATCAGCCGCTCCGTGGCGCACGATATTCGTACGCAATACACAATTGGATATAAACCGAGTAATCCGAAGAGCCAGGGCGGTTATCGGCAAGTGAAGGTCGAAGCCCATGCACATAGCTATGGCAAGCTTAGCGTGCGCACGAAGAGTGGGTACTATGCGGGAACCGAGCCGCCTTCGGGCGGGCAGTAGAGGGAGTTGCGCTAGGTTGATGGCGGGACAGAATCTGGATTTTGTGGAGTGACACTGCGGTAACCCTAGTCGCGATTGACGCTGGCGGCTGATGTTCCTTACTCTGTAGAGTGACCACATTGACTTCCGGTTCCCGCCTACGCCTCAGCGATGACATCTCGAAGCTCGTCGGCGAAACGCCGATGCTGCAAATGAAGAAGCTGGCCCCTGCGGGGTCGGCGGATATTTTTGCCAAACTCGAATACCTGAATCCAGGCGGAAGCGTGAAAGACCGCGCCGCTATTGGCTTAATCGCGCGCGCGGAAAGCGAAGGCAGGTTGAAGCCGGGTGGAACCGTCATTGAAGCGACGGCGGGCAATACCGGGATTGGGCTCGCTTTGATTGGCGTGAGCCGCGGGTATAAGGTGCGGCTGTTTGTGCCGGAGAAATTTTCGGAGGAGAAGGTCATTATTATGCGGGCGCTTGGCGCCGAGGTGACGCGGACTCCGGAGAGCGAGGGCATGCAAGGGGCGATCCAGCGCGCTAGAGATCTGCAGGCTTCGGAACCTGGGGCGTTTCTGGCGGCGCAGTTTGAAAATCCGGCGAACACTGATTATCACTACGAAACTACCGCGCGCGAGATTTATGAGCAGATGGAGGGGCGCGTGGACGCTATTACGGTTGGCTGCGGTACGGCGGGAACGTTTACAGGAGTCGCGCGCTTCCTAAAGGAGCGTATCGCCAAGGTTCACGCTGTGGCGGTGGAGACACAAGGCTCAATTCTCGGCGGGGGGAAGGCAGGTCCGCACAAGGTTGAAGGTATCGGCAACACATTCATTCCGGGGAATTTTGACCGGTCGGTTTGCGACGAAGTGATGATGGTGACGGATGAGCAAGCTTTTGGCATGGTGAAGGAACTGGCGGCGCGCGAGGGTGTTCTCGGAGGATCGAGCGCCGGGGCGAACGTGTATGCGGCGGTTGAAATCGCGAAGCGGCTGGGGGCAGGGAAGCGGGTGGTCACGCTGATTCCTGACTCGGCCGAGCGGTATTTGTCGAAGAAGATTTTTGAGGGTGGAATTTAAAAAAGGTTTTTCGCTGTTGGCTCTTAGCTTTTGGCTTGATGCTCTGGGCTGTGAGCTTCGAGCCAAAAGCCGCAGCTGATTTAGGAGAGATCTTTGACCATTCAACTATCGGGTTTCGCAACCCGCGCTATTCACGTTGGGCAAGAGCCCGATCCACTTACGGGCGCGGTTAGTGTGCCCATCTATCCGACCTCGACCTACGCCCAGGAAGAAATTGGCAAGCATAAGGGTTACGAGTATGCGCGGGTTTCGAATCCTACACGTGATCGGTTAGAGACGAATCTGGCGGCGCTCGAAGGAGGAGTTGCGGCGCCGGTATTTGGCAGTGGGATGGCTGCGATTAATGCGGTCGCGACGATGCTCAAGGCGGGCGACCACGTTGTCGCCGGGCACAATCTTTATGGCGGGACGCCGCGGCTGTTTAATCAGGTGCTGGCTAATTTTGGCCTGACATTTAC
Organism: Acidobacteriaceae bacterium; assembly: GCA_003132405.1. Taxonomy (GTDB): domain Bacteria; phylum Acidobacteriota; class Terriglobia; order Terriglobales; family Acidobacteriaceae; genus Acidiflorens. The sequence goes on from PKXQ01000075.1 coordinate 7,661, forward strand.
GTATGTCGATACATCGGACGTAGATAACGTTGAGCGTGCGATTCAGAAAAATACGCGGCTTGTGTTTCTGGAGACGCCGACTAATCCTCTGATGGAGCTGTGCGATTTGCGCGCGATTTGCGACCTCAGCCACCAGCGGGGCATTGAGGTCGTGGTCGACAACACTTTCATGTCGCCATATTTTCAGCGGCCGATCGAGTTCGGCGCCGATATGGTGGTGCACTCCACCACGAAATTCCTGAATGGACACAGCGATGGACTGGGCGGCGTCGTTGTCTGCACCAAGCCGGAGCAGGCGGAGAAACTTGCCTTTTTGCAAAAATGCGCGGGAGCGATTCTTTCGCCTTTCGAGTGCTGGCTGATTTTGCGCGGAGTTAAGACTCTGGCCGTGCGCATGGAACAGCACGACCGCAACGGCCGCCAAGTCGCCGACTATCTTTCGAAACACAAGAAGGTGCGGAAGGTTTTTTATCCGGGATTATCGAATCATCCGCAGCACGAACTGGCGAAGCGGCAGATGTCGGGATTTGGATCGATGATCGCTTTCGAAACTGGATCGCTCGAGAACGCTAACAAGATGCTGCGCAAGGTACGCGTGTGTTCGCTGGCCGAGTCTTTGGGCGGAGTCGAGACTTTGATTTCGCATCCGGCGACCATGACGCACGCGGGCGTGGGTGAGGAAGTTCGCCGTAAGATCGGAATTACCGACGGGATGGTGCGCATCTCGGTTGGCATCGAGGATGTGGACGATATTCTCGGTGATCTTGACCAGGCGCTGGCCGCAATCTAGCGGCAGCGTGCGTCTTAAAGTCAGCGCGAGCGCGCAAACGATATTGCCTGAATCGCCAAATTCACGGGAGTGGAATGCCGCCGAATACCATAGGGTGTCGGCTCCGCAATTTCAGTGGGGGCAGCGGGTTCTCAGCGCGCTTCGACTGCGCGGCGATGAGAGCCTGCTCGATGCCGGCTGTGGCACCGGCAAACTAACACGAATTCTATTAGAGAATCTTCCGCGCGGGCGCGTGGTTGGGGTCGATCTCTCGCGAAATATGGCGTTGCATGCGCGGAAGAACCTAGAGGCAGATTTTTCTGGGCGGGCGCGGTTTGTGGTTGCCGATCTTGTGACGCTTCCGTTTCACAACCGCTTTGACGGGATTTTCAGTACGGCATCGTTTCATTGGATTCGCGATCACGATGCTTTGTTTCGCAGCCTATATGAGGCGCTGCGACCGAAGGGATGGCTCCATGCGCAGTGCGGCGGCGGCCCTAATATTGATCGTTTGCGTCAACGAGTGCGGGCGCTCGCACAAACCTCGGAGTTCTCAAACTGGCTGGGAAAGTTTCAAGAGCCGTGGTTTTTCTCCGATGCGGAAGGCGCGGCTGCTCACTTGCGGGCGGCTGGATTCGAAAATGTCGTAACGGGGTTGGAGGAAGCGGCTTATTCGGCGCGTGGCCGTCGAGAATTTGAAGGGTATCTGAAGACTTTCGTGCTGCATCGGCACATCGAGCTTCTTCCTACTGAGACGGTGCGCAGAGACTTTGTGGAGAAACTCGCCGATGCTGCGGCGCTTGACGATCCGCCCTGGACGCTTGATTACACGCGGCTCAACCTTCGGGCGTCGAAGCCGGGATAGACAAAAAGCCATCTCTTAATGAACCGAGGAAGTAAGCTAGCGGCGGACTCAGGGGCTAAAGCCCCTGTCTTTACCGCACCTTTGCGGCACGGCTAAAGCCGTGCCCTGCCCAAACCAATTTATGAGACGGCTTGATGGCTTCAAGTCTGCGGACGTCTGCGAACCAGGTTGCAGGTCAGCGAACGGATTGTCCAATCCAATCCAGATACGCGGTGCTGCCGGCTTCGATGGCAATTTCGATACACTCTGGAATTTCGTAGGAGTGGAGTTCGGTCAAAGCCTCGCGCGTTCGGTCGACGACCTCTGCGGTCGTCTTAATTAGAAGCAGCCACTCCGTTGCCGTCTCGACCTCGTCCTTCCAGCGATAGACCGATTCGATCTGGGGAACGATGTTGACGCATGCGGCCAGCTGCCGCTCGACGAGCGCACGCGCGATGCTGCGGGCTTCTTCCAGCGAGCCGCACGTCGTAAGAATGAGTTTTTTGTCGGTCATATAGGATTGAGCGTTGGAACTTTTGCAAGTCTGGCACTCAGGATTCTCGAAGCATACGAGGCAGGCGATGGCAACGCAAATCAAGTTTGGCACATCAGGATGGCGGGCAGTGATGGCCGAGGAGTTCACGTTTGCCAATGTGAATCGGGCGGTTCATGGCATTGCGCGCTACTTGTTGTCGCAGAAACCGAATGGCGCGAAGATCATTGTCGGGCGCGATCCGCGCTTTCTCGGCGAAAGCTTCTGCGCGACGGCAACTGACATACTGTCGAGCTATGGGATTACTCCGCTGATCATCGTGGAGCCCGCGCCGACGCCGGCCATTTCGTATGCGGTAATTCAGTCGAAGGCCGACGGCGCAATTAACTTTACTGCTTCGCACAATCCTGCGGAATATAACGGCATTAAGTTTTCGACGCCCGATGGGGCGGCGGCATTGCCGGAAGTCACCAAGGCGATCGAGTCGGCGATTGCAGCGTTTGACGCGAATCTGCCATCGGCTCTGGCGACAACGGCTGGTTCGGAACCGGCATCACAATCTCGCTTTCCAGCTCAATCGATCGACCCGCGACGAATGTATCTCTCGCGGTTGCGCGAAATTGTCGATGTCGATGTGATCAAGAAGGCGGGCATCAGAATTGGGTTTGACCCGATGTGGGGTGCGGCGCGCGGCTATTCGGATGTGTTCCTGCGCGAGGCTAGTGTGACTGTGGCGACGGTGCACGATACGCGCGACGTGCTTTTTGGAGGACATGCTCCAGAGCCTGACGATCGTTTGCTTGACGATCATCTGCTCGACGATCTGCGCCACAAGATGAGCGAAACCAGCGCGGCGATTGGCATTGCGACCGACAGCGATGCCGGTCGTTTTGGGATTGTCGACGAAGATGGAACTTTCATACAGCCGAACTATGTCATCGCTCTTCTTTTTGATTATCTGGTCGAAAGCCGTGGCTGGAAGAATGGGGTTGGCAAATCCGTTGTTACGACAAATCTGATTAACGCGCTCGCCGAAAGGCACAAGATCGAACTGCACGAGACGCCGGTGGGTTTTAAATATATTGGCGAATTGATTAAGGAGGACAAGATTCTGATCGGGGGCGAGGAAAGCGCCAGTCTGTCGATTCGCAAACACGTGCCGGAGAAGGACGGCGTGCTTGCCGGCCTGCTGTGCTGCGAGATGGTCGCGCGGCGGGGCGCTTCGCTGGGCAAGCAACTGGCCAACCTGTTTGCTAAAGTTGGTTCCTTTTATACACTGCGGGAGAACTTCCGCTTGACGCCGGAAGTGAAAGAGAAGTTAACTGAAAAGTTACGTCTCGATCCGCGCGAGTTTGATGGCATCAAAGTTGCCAAGGTGGTGAGGACGGACGGGCTCAAGCTTGTTCTCGCCGACGGATCGTGGGTTTGTTACCGGCTCTCGGGCACGGAGCCGGTGGTACGCGTGTATAGCGAAGCGCGCAGCCGGGAAAACCTGGCGAAGCTGAGCGTGGCGGCAAAGAAATGGATCTTCGATTAGGGCCATCGTCGCGAGTGCGCATCTTTCCTGGCAACAAGCCTGGCAGGAAGGAAGAAGCGCGTGCGGCGGTTGGACTAGCCTTTTATCAGGCGAAAGATCGGGCGATCGGTGAGGCGATCCGTCAAGCGAAAGATCAAGCGCCTAAGGCCGAGGCTGCGGCGGCGCGCTGGATCGAACGCACGCGTCCGATATGGTCGTGGCTCGCGGTGGAGTGGCGTCGTCTGGGAACTGCAGCCGCCGTACTTCTGATCGTGGGATTGCTGCTGCACGCCACGTTTGGAGCGAATGGCATGGTCGTCTATCGGCAGAAGCGGGCTGAGATTCAAGCGCTACAGAGCGAAGTCGATCGTCTGCAAAAAGAAAACAACCAGTATGTCGATCAGATTCGATCGCTGAAGTCTGACCCTGCGGCGATCGAGAAAGAAGCACGCGAGCAACTGCGCTACGCTCGGCCGGGAGAAGTGGTGCTCGTTGCTCCCGATACTCCGGCGCAGAAACCGCCGACGGGGCGCGTCAAGAACGACGCGATCAAATAAGCCGCTAGAAGCCAGCGCTTGGGACTGCGGAGCGAGCGACGCGGTCGACGCATGCTTGATCCGTCCTGTGATAAAGTGCAGGGGTTCGCGTCATGTGTGGGGACCGAACTATAAGGAGCATGATATGCGGAAGATTCTCTCGTTCTTACTTGCCGGCTCGTTGATTCTGATGGTGGGATCGGTTTCATTTGCCAGCGACACTCAAACTGTGAATGGCTGGATTAGTGACTCGAAGTGTGGAGTCAAGGGAGCGAACGCGAACGCGGAAGATTGCACGAAGAAGTGCATCGCCAAGGGTGCCAGTCCGGTTGTGGTTACCGATAAAGATCAGAAGGTGCTGACGGTCGACAATCCAGATGCTCTCAAGGATCACTACGGGCATCACGTGGCGGTTACTGGGCATGTTGACGGGGACAAGATCCACGTTGACAGCGTGAAGATGCTGTAGGAAGGCGCTTGATAGTTTGTGACAGGATTCACTGTGTCATCGTGAGCAAGGGACCTATGAATTTTCCTGCCTCGGGCGAAATGCACAGGTCCTTCGCTCCGCTCAGGATGACAAAATTATTGGTGATTGCCTTATTCGTCTCTATCTGACGAGGGCACTTCTATCTGATCACGCCTTCGAGCGGGGAACTGGCGGTCGCATAAAGCTTACGCGGCATTCGGCCTGCAAGATATGCCTGCCGTCCCGCGATCACGGCGTGCTTCATCGCTTCTGCCATCAGTACCGGCTCTTGAGCGCCTGCGATGCCGGTATTCATCAGGACGGCGTTGTAGCCTAGCTCCATGGCGATGGCCGCGTCGGAAGCGGTGCCTACTCCTGCGTCTACGATCAGGGGAACTCCCGTAATCAGTTCGCGCAGGATTTTGAGATTGGCGGTATTTTGAATTCCCAGGCCGCTGCCGATGGGCGCGCCTAAAGGCATCACAGCGGCAGCGCCCGCGTCGACGAGGCGTTTGGCGAAGACGATGTCGTCGGATGTGTAGGCGAGAACGGTGAATCCTTCTTTCGCCAATACGCCTGTGGCCTCGAGCGTAGCTTGCACATCGGGATAAAGCGTGGCTTGATCACCGATAACTTCGAGTTTGATCCAGTCGGAGAGGCCGACTTCGCGCGCCAGGCGGGCGGTGCGGATGGTGTCGTCGGCGGTGTAGCAGCCGGCCGTGTTCGGTAGGAGGAAATATTTTTTCGGATCGATATAGTCGAGCAGCGATTCTTTGTTGCGGTCGAGGTTCACGCGGCGCACGGCTACCGTCACCATATCGGCGCCGCTCGCTTCGAGGGCGCGGGCGGTTTCCTGAAACGATTTATATTTGCCGGTGCCGACGATCAGGCGGGAGCGGAATTGTTTGCCAGCGATTAGGAATGAGTCCGTCATGTTTTTTATTGTACGACTGGGGCAGGCGATTGAGCATCTTCTTGCGCTGGGTAAACTCGCTGCTACGAGCTACGAGCTAGGGGTTTCGAGCGAACAAGGATATTACCCGCCTGCTGCTTCTGCTTTCGAGTACATTTCGTCGATTAAGGCGCGGTAGCGTTCTTCGATTCCACGCCGCTTCACTTTCAGGGTGTGCGTCAGGGTTCCGTCGGCTGCAGAGAATTCTTCGGGCACCACGATTACTCGTTTCAATTTTTCAAAGCGGGCAAGGTTTTGGTTTGTCTCTTCGACGATGCCTTCGTAGAGTGCTTGCACTTTGGCGTGGGCAACGAGCATGTCACGGGAGTCGGTGTCAATCTCGTTAGCTCGCGCCCAGTCTTCGAGGACTGGGAAAAACGGCGAGATCAGGACCGCGGGAAACTTGCGCCGATCTCCGATTACCACGGCGGTGCCAATAAGCGGATTGAGCTTCAGCGAATTCTCGATGGGCTGGGGCGCAATAAATTTTCCACCTGAGGTCTTGATAAGGTCTTTCTTGCGATCGGTGATGGAAAGGAATCCATCGCTATCGAGGTCGCCGATATCGCCGGTTTTGAACCAGCCGTCCAGAAACGCAGCCTCGGTTTCGTCGGGGCGATTCCAATATCCTTTAAATACTGACGGCCCGCGCGCCAGTACTTCGCCGTCATCGGCAACGTGCACCTCGATGTTGGCCAGGGGCTTGCCGACGGTGCCCAGTTTGTGGGCCCGCGGCGTGTTTACGGCGATTACCGGAGAAGTCTCCGTCAGACCGTAACCTTCGTGGATGGGTATGCCAATATCGGCGTACCATTCGGCCAATTCGCGGCCGAGCGGCGCGCCTCCGGAGATGAATTCTTCGGCTTTGCCGCCCATGCCGGCGCGCACTTTGGAGAAGACGAGTTTGTCCGCAAGTTTCCAGGAAAGTGATGATGGTCGAGTATCGGCCAGAGTCTCGGCGCGGTGAGCGCGGCCGACGGAGAGAGCCCAGCGATAGATTGCGGTCTTCGGAAAGCCCACGGTTTTGAGGATCACCTGTTGGCGAATTTTCTCGTAGACGCGCGGCACGGCAATAAAGATGTTGGGCTGCACTTCGGTCAGAACCTGCGCCAGGCGCGCCAGGTCGGGGCAATAGGCGAGAACGACTCCGCGATAGAGCAACGCGAAGTCGACGTGCCGCGCGGTTACGTGCGAAAGCGGCAGGAACGATACGCTGACTTCATCTTTCGTTCCGAAACCGAAGGCCTCCATGGAATAGACAATGTTCGACGCCATGTTTCCGTGGGTGAGCATCGCGCCCTTGGGAGTGCCGGTGGTGCCCGAGGTGTAGATAATGGTCGCAAGATCGTCCGGCCTGATCGATTGCGCCCTGGCATCGAAGTCGGGGTCGGCATCCATTGGCCCTTGCAGCATGAGCGGCTGCATCTGGATTGCATGCGCGGTTTCGACCGCGTCCATCACCAGGATGCGCTCGACCGGCGTGTGGTGCTGGACGGTCAACACCTTTTCCAGTTGGCTCTTGGTGGAGACGGCAATGACTCGCGCCCCGGAATCCTTGAGGATGTATGCGGTCTGATCCGCAGTCTGGGTGGCATAGATGGGAACCGTCACTGCGCCCAGCGCGAGGGCGGCGAAGTCGGTAATCGTCCACTCGGGGCGGTTCTCGCTGAGAATGGCGACGCGATCGCCTTTGCCGATGCCCCAGGATTCAAGGGCGCGAGAAATACCAACGACGCTGCGATATATCTCGGCAGACGAGATTGGCGTCCAGCCCAGGACGAGTTTTTGCAGCATGACGCGATCGCGGCGGCTCTTGTAAACCGCTGCTAATATGTCGTTGAGGGTATGAAGGCTCATCCGATCCGTTAAATATTCCACGATCCTTAAAAATCATTGTACGCAGCCAAATGAATGCGAAGAAGCGCTTTGACAGCGTTGACACACAAGCGTAACGCTTTGACCCGCTCGCCGGTCGCAAGGTAGTCTGGAGAAGTTTCTGCGGAGGACTTTTCATGAAACGCCTGAAGCGACGAAACCTTTCAAGCGTGTTGGCGACGTGCCTGTTCATGGCGGCGACTCTGTGTCCATTGATGAACGCTCAGGACAATAAGGCGCAGGCGAGCAAGCGGGTGGCGGTGCCGACGAAATTAAATGTCGGTGACGTCGCTCCCGATTTCAAACTGCACTACTTCGACGGCAGCGATCTGAAAGAAATTTCGTTGAGTCAGTATCGAGGCAAGAGCAATGTCGTGCTTGCTTTTTATATTTTTGCCTTTACCGGTGGCTGAACCGCGCAAATGAAGGCCTTCCAGGCGAATCTTAAAACGCTGGAAGCGGCCGACACCCAGGTTCTGGGTGTGAGCATGGATAGTCCGTTCGCCAATAAAGCGTTTGCCGACCAGATCGGCGTAACTTTCCCGTTGCTCAGCGACTGGGGCGGAGACGTAACGCGCGAATATGGTATTTACGCCGATAAATATAAAGCAGCCCGCCGCGTCAATTTCCTGATCGGCAAAGATGGAAAAATTCTGGAAGAACAAACAGACAAAGAGGCGATCGATCCGAAGAAGATTGTGGACGCCTGCGAGCGCAAGAAAGTAAGCCGGTAAATCAGGTCGATGCCAAGCTTGGAAAAGTAAGGTATCCGCGCGCTGCCAGCACTGTTCGACTCCGCGTTCGACTCCGCTGCGACTCCGTGTGTTATGATTTTTGTGCGGGGTGGAGCAGTCTGGTAGCTCGTTGGGCTCATAACCCAAAGGTCGGTGGTTCAAATCCACCCCCCGCAACCAAATCCATCAATGGGTTACGAGCAAATCTACTTTTTGCCGCAGGGGCAAAAAAGGGCAATCTAGGCTGCTTCAGCGGCCTTTTTCATTTTGCCTCTTTGAGTGCCGGCCGAAGCACCATCTGTACTACCTTGCTGTTGGCTGCTCGCTTCGATTCCATCATGGCGTCACCGTAGACGTTCATGGTGGTCGCAATCTGAGCGTGCCGCATCAGTTTCTGCCGCACACCCATCGAAGTGCCAACCATGTCAAGCCAGGAACGATACGTGTGGCAGAACGTGTGCCACCCTATGTTGCCCAAGCCAAGCTTTCGTCCAGCCGGACGGATGTAGTCCTGCTGGATAGCGCAAAGGGTTGGACGATTCGAAATGGCTCAGCAGGGCACGCTTTTCCTGGACGAAATAGGCGACATTCCGCTTGCCTTGCAGCCGAAGCTGCTACGGGTGTCGCAGGAGCAAGAGTTTGAGAGATTAGGAAGTGGTCAGACCTACAAAGTTGACGTTCGTGTTATCGCTGCAACGCATCGCAACCTGGCGGAAATGGCGGCGCGGAATGAATTCCGCAGTGATCTGTACTACCAACAACAGGCTGGTATAGTTCTTGGGCATCAACGGGGCCTTCACCGCCGTCATCATGACTGAAGTTTCGTAGCTGCCGCGGTACTTCTCGTCTGTTCTTCTCGCGTTCAGGACGCAAAAATCCTCAAATCCCCGGCAGGTCCCCAATGCTGGCGGATTACAGCAAGTCTGTCCCTATTCCCTGCTGTTCAGTTCGATTGCCGTATCGCCAGCGAGTTGAGCGATCACGGCATCAGCATCACTGTGTGAGCAAACAAACTCTCCCACTGGCCTTCGAGACAGCGGGCAACCTCACCCCCGGGAGGCAGCTTGACTGGGCTCAATAAACGGGCCACCAAATAGGATACCCGCTGTATTGCGGGCCAAAGGTGATGCGGGTCTTGGTATGGCGTGCGAAGTCGACCACCCAGATGTCGGCAACGGTACGAATGCACTCCTTCAAATTGACATATGATGGCAATTTGCCAACTGGAAGCGCTTTTCAACAATTGCCGTCAATGTTTTGCGCTTTACAGCTCGAGTCCGTTCCAGCCCGGATCGCGTCTCATGCGACGCACGGGGCGGAAGTGGTGGTGTTGCTGAATGTCATGCGGATCCCGTGCTTCGGTCGCAGGATGACCATCGGGCGAGCTTCGATCATTTGGCCCGGAGACAACTGAAAATCGTATTTTCTAAGCAGATCGCTCAAAATCATAAGGATCTGCAGCATCGCGTAATTTCCGCCGATACAGCCTCGCGGTCCCGCTCCAAACGGAAGATAGGTGAAGGGCGTGCGCAGCTTCTCGTTTGCTTTGGTGAAACGCTCTGTGTCGAAATTCTCAGGATTCTGCCAGTAGCGCGGAGCATGGTGCGCACCGTACACATACACAATGACCATCGATCCGCGAGGTATGGCGACGTCGCCTACGCGGTCGTCCGCAACAGCCATGCGGTCGACCATCCAAAATGGCGGGTAGAGGCGGAGCGCCTCTTGAATGACCTGAGTCGCAAATTCGAACTTGGGAACGTCACTGTATGTCATGGGCGCGTCTCCGAGCACGGAGTCAAACTCCCGCCGTACCCTCTCGAGACAATCGGGACGCGAGCTCAAAAGATAAAAAAGCCACGATAGGGCATTCGACGATGTTTCATGTCCCGCAACCAGAAGTTGCATGCTCTCGCTAAGGATGAGCTCATCGCTCATGCCCTCGCCATCGTTGTAACGCGCATCCATCAAAGTCTGCAGCAGATCGTGGCCGGGTGGCTCGTTGCGGCGCTTCCTTATGTATTCGAGCAGAATGGCGTCGGCGCGGGTTCGCATGTCTTCGTGTCTGCGCAGTTCGCCCGAGACGGCGAACCAGGGATTCAGATAGGGCTGAAGAGTTTGCCGGACAATGAATTCCTGAACGGTGCAGATGGTATGGCTGACAAGATCGATGTCTTCATCCTTCAACCGCGCGCCAAAGAGCGATCGAGCGACCATGGCGAAGGTGATTTTCATGAGCTGCGGGTAAATATCGACGGGGCCGCGGCGGATCTGGCTGTCGAAATCGCGCAGCGACTCGGCAAGGGAGTCCTGCATGATCGAAGACAACGCATCGAGTTGCTTTCGATCGAAGCCCGTCTGGATGAGACGGCGCTGCGTGCGCCATGCTTCCCCGTGGGTAGTGAGCAGGCCTTTCCCCAGAAAGTGTCCCATGCGCTTCACTTGAATTTCAGATTTCTGGTAGTTCTCCGCATTGGTCTTCAACACGTGCTGAATGACAGCCGGATCAATGGTAACCATCGCCTCCTTGAGACCGCCGATGCGGATCCAGAATGTGTCGCCGAAGATCTCATTGTAGCGGGACAAAATCTGCACGGGATTGCGGGCCATGGCGCGAGAATCCGCAAAGCAGCGAAGCCGGGAAACAACGGGGACAGGCACAGGCGTTGTTGAGCTCAAAATCAGTCTTCATTCCCCCAGTTGCTTCAACAGTATCAGATGATGGCGGATAGCCAGGGTCATGGTGGAGTGCTGCCTATAAGGAACCCCAAACTCTTTGGCAGTCTCCTTCACGATCCCGGTCAGCGGAGCATAGTGGGTATGACACACGAAAGGACACAAGTGGTGGACGACGTGATGGTTGAGCCCGCCCGCGAGCCAAGCTACGAGAGGGTTTTCGGTTGCGTAGTCGGCCGTGGTCGCGAAGATGTGATACACGCCGTTTTCAAACTCTCCACGATCCGAGGGAAAATAGGTGCTGTCGACGGTGTGCGTCGACTGGAATACGAGCGTTACGCTCAAACCGACGATCAAATGAACAAGCAGGAACGCCCCGGCAACCAGCAGAGGCGATTTTCCCAGCACCATTACCGGCAAGATAAGCATGTAAGTAAGGTAGAAACCCTTGCCGACAAAGAGAATGGCATATTCGCGCAGAGAATGTTTCGTGCGCCTCAGATATTCATGGGTCGGAAAGAAAAAGCACTGNNAAGAACACATAATCGAGAGAGAACATCGCGTAAACGAACAGCGCGTAAATGTGCTGGAACCGGTGCCATGGGGCCCGGGGTTCATAAGGCGTAAAGCGGAAGATGCCGCGACCTGAAAGCGCGTCGTCTTCACCGTGGAGATTAATGCAGGAGTGATGACCCCTGTGGTGGAGGATGCGCCACATGTACGAACTCATTCCGCACAGATCGAAGACATAATTCAGAGTTTTGTTGACGCGCGACCGGGACGAGATGGCGTTGTGATTGCTGTCATGGGCGATGTTCAGCAAAAGGAATGTCTGCGCCAGGCCGCCTAAAAGGTAGAGGGCGACGAATTTCCATGAACCGGGCCTGAGCGTATAAAGAGCAATCCATGCGCCCTCGAGGATGGCCAGACCGATGGCGATCTTGATCCACATTGTGCGGTCCGCTTTGGGAGAAATGCTCTGATCGGCAAAAAACCTATCCAGGCGGCTCCGCAAGACTTTCGGGAATGAAGATGCACCGGCCGATTCGACAATCGGCGAAGACGAAGGGTCCGATGGTACGAGATCCGCGACGTCCGGCTGATCGGCAATCGTTGCTTGGGCAATCGTTGCTTGGGCAATCGTTGCTTGGGCAATCACCGCTTCGGCAATCGTCGTTTCGGGTTGGAACGTCACCGGCGCCTCCGCGATCATGGTAAATAGGGACCCGAATGCGGTCCATATGCCGCATGCGTAGCCCTGACCCGCAGCGAAATTGTTGCCGCGCCGTCGACAGCCTCGCTGCACTATTTTAGTGCGAGCCATCAAGGGCAATCAAGAAAATTCAGAACGGACAAAAGCATGGATGGCGCTGCCCTCATCCCTGGAAGCGATCCCAGGAAGCGATGACGCGTGGCATTGTGCAAACGGTTTGCTAATATATACGAAACAATGAACCTTAGTGAACGGGGCCTCCTGCATGTGGTATAGGAGCCCCACAAGTCTGCTTCGCGTCCTGTGCGGCAAAAAGGAGAACGTCCGTTCCCCAGCCAATCGAGCGACGCTTGCGGCGGCAAAAAAATTACGCGTACATTCTCACAGTCCACATTCCAGGCCTGCACTGCGATCTGCACTTTGAGACTCAATCATGTTTCACCTGGCTGGTGAGACGTTTCGTTTACTGACTTGCGTTTTATTCGACCTTGGAGGATCGCTGATTGATGAAGTCGACGGCGTCAATTCTGGACCACCTTGATGGGCTGGCAGATGAGCACCCGGACAAGCTCCTGTATTCATATCTTGACGTAAACGGCGATCCGATCGAAAGCTACACCTACGCGTCGTTTCTCCACCGAACGCAAGCGATCGCCGGGCATTTGCTGAAAGACGGTCGTTTCGCGGCGGGCGACCGGCTTCTGCTTGCCTATCCTCCGGGGCTTGAAATGATCTGCGCATTTTTTGGTTGCGTGCGCGCCGGATTAATCCCCGTGCCGGTCTACCCACCCAGTTCGCGTGGCTTCCAGAGCGCCCTATACAAGACGGTCCACATCGCCAAGGATTGCCAGGCTGCTGGGATATTAACGAGCAAAGACTACCACGCATCCCTCAAGACGAATCTTGCCAGAAGTGGAGTCTCTGCGTCGGGCGTCGACGTAGATTATATCTCCAGTCTTCCGTGGATCGCGACGGAAGATTTTGTGCATACGATTTCTGGCCGCCTGCCTGTCGATTCTTCGGAGATTTTGTTTCTCCAATACACGTCGGGTTCGACGATGGAGCCCAAGGGCGTGATCGTTACCCACGAAAATATCCTGACTACCTGTCCGCTGGTGATCGACCATCCAGCCCCGGTCGTCGTTTCCTGGCTTCCGCAATATCACGATATGGGGCTGATCGGGTGCTACCTATATCCGGCACTGAAAGGTGGCACGACCTACGGCTTCGCTCCCATGGATTTCATACAGCGCCCGATCCTATGGTTCAATGCGATAACGAAATACTGCGCCACTGCGGCAGCTGCCCCCAACTTCGCCTACGACTATTGCCTGCGCGCCGGAAGGCTTTCCAAGGAAAGCCTGGAGGCTTGCGATCTGAGTTCGCTTCGCGTATTGATGTGCGCGGCGGAACCCGTAAAGCCCGATACCTACACCCGCTTTCTGGAAGCGTTTCAGCCCTATGGACTCAAGTCCGAGAGTTTCTATGTTGCCTTCGGGCTCGCCGAAAATACTCTGGCGGTTTCGCTGGGTGGTCGCAACATCGTTTCCGTCAACAAGCGTGCCCTCGCGCTGGGAAAGGCCCGCCTGACGACTGAGGTCTCAGAAATCGGCGCTGCCACGCAGATTGTCAGTTGTGGAACTCCACTCCCGGGTCTCGACCTGAAGATCGTGGATCCGGAAGGACATTTCGCTCTTAACCCACTACGCACTGGCGAAATTTGGGTCGCCGGAAGCGGCAAGTGCCAGGGTTACTGGAATAACCCTGAATTGACTCTGAAGCAGTTTCGAGCGCGGCTTGTGGACGATACTCCCTATGACGATGGCTACCTTCGGACCGGCGACATAGGATTCATGCACGACGGCGAACTCTACGTCTGCGGCCGCATCAAGGACATGATTATTCTCCGCGGGCAAAACTATTACCCGCAAGACATCGAGAACGTCGTGGAGAAATCATCCAATCTGATGCGGCACAATTGCGTCGTCGCGTTCCAGATTCAGGAAGATAGCGAGCCCGCGCTGGCAATCGTCGCCGAAGTCAAAAATCCTAAGGCGCTTCCCGAAGCACGAAAGATTGCCGCCGCGGTCCGGAATTATCTCAACGTGGAAGTGGCGGTGATTTCCCTCATTGCGCCTCGCGCGATTCCGAGAACGAGTTCGGGGAAGATCATGCGCCATAAGACCAAACAGATGTGGCTGCAAGGTAAGTTCACCGTTCTCTCCGACTTTTCGCGGGAGAAGGACGCTGGGAACTCTGCGTCCGTTTCCGACATGCATTCGACCTTCGCCGAATTGAAAGCCAGATACAACCTGACCGGTCAGGAATCGTACAACCTCGTCGAAGCCGGCCTGGATTCCCTCGATCTTGTTGTCTTCATGCATGAACTCAAGGAACTCCTGAAAGATAAAGGCGCCGAGATGCTGGCGAGGCAAGTCGATATTGGTGTGATTCAGCGTGTCAGTGTAGCTGAGTTGTTTGAACTAGCCGAACAACTGGAGCGCGCTCCCGAAGAGGCGCTGGATCATCTGCGCCATTCCCTTGCGGCTTTCCGCGAAGAGCAGTCCGCCGCTGAGAAACAGATGATGAGCAACGACAGAAAGCTCATCTTCGAGCCTCCACTGCCTGCGCCCCTGCCGGAGATACCGGTGCCGAAACAGGTGCTGCTCACCGGCGGGACCGGCTTCATAGGGCC
>PKXQ01000122.1 GCA_003132405.1 Acidobacteriaceae bacterium
GGAAGATCCATGAAGTTGTGATTCCACTTCACAGAGTAGACCGGCTCTCCTTTGTCGTTCAGGACCGAGGCAACCACTGACTTGATGACAGCGAGATAGTTCTCAATCGACTTGGCTGAGAACCGGGGTTTCCCATCCTTCGTCTCTGAGGCCATCTCTGCCACGAACCCCCGCATCGTGCGGTTGTTCACATCAGCAAGTTGCATCTGTCCTATCTTTCCGTTGACGTATTTCAGATGGCTCGTCCATGCTTCCGCAGTCCGCAGCCTGATCGGCTTCCGTTTCCTGCTTTGCACAGATTGAAGCCACGCTCCAGATTGTTCCTTGAATGTAATACCGAGGTTCGCCGCTTCCGCTTCGCGGAAGACTTCCTCGGAGTTGGCGCCGGACGCCGCGAGGGTCTGCTTGAGTCTTCGTGAGCGTTCGGATGCGTTGAGTGATCCCGGTCCGGTAGCCGGACAGATCCGAACGCGCTTACAGACGCGCTTCTCCTGCCCTGCAACATCCATCCAGAACCGGCCATAGAAACCGCCTTTTCGTTGTTCGATCCAACCATTTTGTCCAGACCGTCTTGACAAAGTACGTCTCGCTTTCCAGTCTGGTTGCGCGGCTGAAAGTATCCCACCACAAGCTGCTTCCATCAAGGGGTTTATGACGGTAATCGGGCTCATCAGAAGCCCCCCCTAATCGCATCCGCGGAGCACTTCTGTCTTGCTCTGCCTTCCATTTCTTGTGCCACTCGTTCACAAACCCATGTTCACAGCGGAATCCCGAACGGAATATAAACCGTTCCGGCGGCGACAGGAACGAATCAGATTTGTACCCAGGCACCGCCAGCGGAGAACGCCCTATCCTGAGGAGAGACGTGTCTTCACGCCAATCGCTCACAGGTCCGACCGTCTTCGGAATCGCGACCATCTTTGAACCAACTCCCGAACGGAACATAGACCGTTCGCATCGTTGACTTCCGTGCTCAGAGCGGGGACATTTCCCGCCGGAAGCGATAGGCACGAATTTGATTGATCTCTACTGCCGTGTCTAATGAATTTTCGGGAACGTGTTATTCCTTCCGCGACTAATAACTTTCCGCAACTGACAAATTTCTTCGACTTTTTCTGACCGGAGGGATTCGTGGAAGTTTAGTTTGTTGAAATAGCGAGACTTGCGGAAACGACAACAATTTAACCTAAATGCCAAAAGGTCTTGATGCAGCGGTGGCGCCCATCTTTTTCTCGGCCTTGTTCCGCAGATTCCGATACCAGTCAGAGCATTTCAGCGAGGCGTTTAGAAGGATTGTGGGTGAGCGAAGAGCTTACGAAACTACATTGCCTATGTATCTCGTTACTAACGAGATGGAAATTTCTTCTTTCTACCTCGACTATGAGCTTGTCCGCTAAACCATAAGCACAAACAGCTATTAGTCCTTCAGGGAATAACACGTTCCCGAACTTTCATTGGACAGCTAAATTGAGCGGGGTTAAGTTTGCGCCACACGCTGCAGATTCTAGCTGCTCTGGAGGCGCAGATGTCGTCACATTGGTTCCAAGTTCATCTCATTCGCCCAGCCCTGCCCCTTCTTCGGTCGAAGTGGGCGCGTCCAACAACCGCTCTGTTCACCCTGCTACTTGTCACGCCCGTGGCCGCCCTGGCACAGAACTCACCGTTCGACACCGGCTTTACGGCCATCCAAAGCCTTTTCACCGGCACCATTGCGAAGGTTGCCAGTCTGGTTGCCATCGTGATCGGCGGCTACGGCTTCGCGCACGGCGAACCTGGCGCTAAGAAGGCGCTCGCTGGAGTTGCCGCCGGAACGGGCATTGCCGTTCTCGCCGTCAATGTCCTGAGCTGGCTCTGGGGCGTATAGAGCCCTTCCCGGCCACCTTCCACCTTCACTCAACACGCTTTGTCAGGCGAGAGTTTTATGGCAGACAACACACAGAAGCATCGCACAAATCGGGTGTTCAAGAGCCTGCATAAGCCGCTCACCTACCTGGGTGTGGAGCGCACGCTGTTTTACTTCGTCTGCGTCGGCGCGGTGGGGGCCTTCAATCTCTTCAATTCAATCCTTGCGGGTATCGCCGTCTTCATAGGTGGTTTTGCCTTCTGCCATTGGGTCACGAACAGCGATCCGGCATTCCTTCGCATCCTGGCGAGGTCCGAACGCTACAAGCTGCGCTATGACGCGGCCAAACAGCTCATCCCCCGTGGGGAGGTGCTGTGATGCTGCGAGTCGCTAACGTCATCAAGCCGTGGAAAGAGAGCGCGTGTCTCAACGACCACATCCACTTGTACGGCTTCTGGAATGAGACGGCCTTCCTTACAAAGTCCGGCGATGTGGGCATGGTGCTCAGTGTTCCCGGCGTGGACTACGAAAGTCTGGACTGCTCGGAACAGGTATATGCGGTGAAGCGGCTGGAGGCGGCGCTCAAAGCGTTTGGGCCAGGCTTCCATGTCTACCAATACCTCTTCAAATCAAACCGGCCCGACATACCGTTCGCCAAATATGACGACCCGATTGTGG
>PKXQ01000094.1 GCA_003132405.1 Acidobacteriaceae bacterium
GGAATATCAGACAGCGGCAAACTGATTTGTCACCTTACACTTCGTTGAGCAAATCACTTCGCGGATGCGGAACCGGCGCTACAGACGGCCCGAATCAAGCAGACAACGACAGTCTCATCTGCTTCATCGGCAGGCACTTGGGCGCCGTTTTGCGAAGGGACCGACTACGGACCCGCCGCCACAACTGCGTCTCACGGATGCCTAACTAGACGGCTTCCGTAAGCGGGCGTCCGAGTCGTATTTGCCGCTCAATCGCTTGCTGAGGAAAATTCTTTACCGAAAGTATCGAGCCGAGCGGCGCGATTTACTTGGTCGCGACACTATGTTCGTCTGTTATTCCTCCCAGGAATAACAGACTGACGAGAAGTTGTTGGACATCGTAATTGAGTCAGGTTACGTTTGCGCCACAAGCAGCCGATTTGAGGTGCTGCGGGAGTTGCAAATGACACGTTGGTTTCGAGTCCATTCCGTCCGCCAAATCGAGCGCCTTCTTCGGTCGAAGCGCGTGCGTCCGACCGCCGCCGTTCTTACCCTACTTCTTGTCCTGCCTGTGACCGCGCTGGCTCAGGGTTCACCTTTCGACACCGGCTTTACCGCCATCCAAAGTCTTTTCACCGGCACGATTGCGAAGGTTGCAAGTCTGGTGGCGATCGTGATCGGTGGCTACGGTTTTGCGCACGGCGAACCCGGTGCAAAAAAGGCTCTGGCCGGTGTTGCCGCCGGAACGGGCATTGCCGTTCTCGCCGTCAATGTCCTGAGTTGGCTCTGGGGCGTCTAGCGGTTCTTCCTAGCTACATTTCGACCCATCGCGAGACGAGGGATTTATGGCAGACAAAGTACCCCAGAAGCAGCGCACAAATCGAGTCTTCAAGAGCCTGCACCTACTTCGGCGTGGAACGTACGCTGTTCTACTTCGTCTGCGTTGGAGCTGTGGGGGCATTCAATCTCTTTAATTCCATCCTCGCAGGTATCGCTGTATTCATCGGTGGTTTTGCCTTCGGGCATTGGGTAACGAACAGCGATCCGGCGTTCCTTCACATCCTGGCAAAGTCCGAACGCTACAAGCTGCGCTATGACGCAGCCAAACAGCAAGTCCCCCGTGTGGAGGTGATGTGATGCTGCATCTCGACAAGGTCATCAAGCCCTGGAAAGAGAGTGCGTGTCTCAACGCCCACATCAACCTATACGGCTTCTGGAATGAGACGGCCTTCATCACTAAAAGCGGTGATGTAGGAATGGTTCTCAGCATTCCCGGTGTGGACTACGAAAGTCTTGACCGCTCGGAACAGGAGTATGCGGTCAAGCGGCTGGAGGCAGCGCTCAAGGCGTTTGGCCCCGGCTTCCATGTTTACCAGTACCTCTTCAAGTCGAACGGCCCCGACATACCGTTCGCAAAATATGACGATCCCATTGTCGAAGCAGCTATCGACCAGCGGAGGAAGTTCTTTGAAGCGAAGCGCGAGCATCTTTATCAGGTTGAAATCTTCTACTGCATCCTGCTCGAAGGCGCCCGGTCAAAGACCGGCGTGGGCACGGCGCTCGCCCGCCTCCTTCGCGATCCAGAGGGCGCGATTGCCGAACTCAAATCGCAATTCACCAACGACACCATGAAGACGCTATTGCATACGCATATCGAGCGCGATATTCAACGGCTCGACCAGCACGTGCAGGCGTTCTCCCGGCAGCTTGCGGATTTCATGCAAATCGAAATCTTGAATCAGCAAGGACAGTTCAGGTTTTTCCGTCGGTTGCTGAACTATGACGATTGGCGCGTTGCTGGCAGGCCGCAGTCCACGCAGTTTCTCGACTATCAGGTGGTCAACTCCGACATCGAAGCGGAACGCGATCATCTGCGAGTAGGCGATCACGTTATCCGCGTGCTGACGATGAAAGAGGCCATTAACGAGAGGCGGCCCCTGGTGCTGGACGCTCTGCTGAAGATTCCGGCCAACTTCTATGTTGTCACGGAGTGGACGCCGCTTCCCGCGGACAAGGCCCGCAAAGAAGTGAACAAGCGCCGCCGCCACTTCAATATGTCGAAGACAGGGTTTGTGTCTCAGATGGGCAACGACGCCACGCAGACGAATCCGCGAGATGTGCTAGTGGATGAGTCCAAGCAGGCTGACATTGAGAATCTTGGCGATTGCCTGCGCGCCTTGGGTGACGGTCAATCGCTTGGCGATTTCTCGCTCACGATTGTGCTGTATGGCCAATCACGAACAGAACTCGATCGACTCGTGGCCGAGTTTACTGGCGTCTTCACCAACGCCGACGGCAATCTGTTTGCGGAGACCTACAATCAGCTCAACGCCTATTTCGCCACTGTACCGGGCAATTATGCGCTCAACCTCCGCCGACTTTATTTATTGAACACGAACTACGCCGACCTGTCTTTCCTCTTTACGATCCTTCCTGGCGAGAAGACGAACGCACATCTTGGCACGGAGTATCTGGCTGCACTCGAAACCGACAACAGCACGCCATATTTTCTGAACCTGCATAACGGCGAGGTGGCGCACACGCTGATTCTCGGCATGACCGGGAGTGGCAACTCCTTCCTCCGCAGATGTGCACCCCAGCGCATGCCACCAAAGCAAATGGAATTTTGGCTGTCACAGCCTGAGTTGTCGTCTTGAAAATGGCAGCTGGTCCGGCGTCGCCATTGACAGCACAGAGTCTCCGCGCCGTCTTCGTCACATTGTGTCTCTTTCCGTGACCCACTAACGGACGGGTTCGGAGTCAACCTAACAGCCGCAGGCTAACGTCAAGGCACTTTCGCGGCATAAACGATGATTCCCTACGGGCTGCCCCTCATTTATTCCACGATTGCCTGTGACGCCGCGCCTTCNNGTTCACCGGCAGCGACAACTGGTATCGACACACGATTAACCGCAACGTTCTCTACACCGACGGCGCGCAGCATGTTGCCGAGCACGGCGGAGCGTATTGGCTTCTGGACGAAATCGCGATCATTCAGCCCTACAACAAGCGTGTTGCCGCCGAGGAATTTCAGGTATGGAAACTCACCGTGCATCCCGACCGAAGCGCTACGCTAACGTGCGACGATGGCAACGACAATATCGTATTCACCAAGAAGATCGAGTACACGGATTTTCCGCTGGATGAAATCACGCTGTACTTCGCCAACAACGTCATCCATCTGCCGAGCGAGTACTGACCAGCTTTTCTTGGCTGTACGCGAGAATCGCCGTCGGGAAAGCGCCTTCAGAAACAAACCGGGGAACGGAAACTCGAAACACGTCGTAGTAACTCGACTGACTGTTTCAAATCCCATCGGGGACTGTCAACCGGCGCGGGCGGGCTAGGCATATGCCTCCTTATCAGTGGCTTGTCTAAAAGCCCAGTTGCGCGCGCCATGCAGCGGCCAGAACCACCGCTGGAGCTGAGGGTCCCAGCTCGGACATAAATGGGCTCGCCTGTAGCGCTCTGCTGAAAATGGTCGCAGGGCGCCTGGTGGCGACGGTGCGCGAAGAGGATACGGTGGCGCGCCTGGGCGGTGACGAATTCATCATGGCGCTGTGGCACGTCAGCGGTACCGACGATGCGGCCAAGGTGGCGTTAAAAGTGATCGAGGCAGTGTCGCAACCCTATGGCATCGAGGGCCATACCGTTAGCGTAACCACCAGCGCAGGTATCGGTATCTATCCCGTCCATGGCGAGGACGCGGACACGCTGATGAAGAGCGCGGACCGGGCCTTGTACGAGGCCAAGCGCGCGGGCAAGAACGCCTATCGAATCTCGGAGCGCACAGACCTCTCAGTGGTAGCGCGCAGTCAGTATGACCCGCCCGCATTCAGCACGCCATTGCCAGATGCGTCAGAGAAACGCTCGGCATGAACGGTCGACGGGGACCGGGATGCCCCTGGGGTCTGTGAACGTCTGTTGCGGGGCATCAGTACCTCTTACTACTTGACGATGCTACCGTTGAGGGGCAGCCTGAATACTACCGTATGAGTACAATGCTCTACCTACATTGACGGAGATGGATGCCTGCTCTGCCAAACAAAGACTACTTCGCCGTCACCAGCGAATGAGTAATGGCATGGACCGAGAGGGGCGATGCGGTTTTGCACGCCGACTTTGCGCATCAGTTTCGCGACGTGAGCCTTCACGGTTCGCTCTACGATGCCGAGGGCTGAGCCAAGCTCTTTGTTGGAGCGGAGGACCGAACAGTATAGCGTTTGGCGGTAACGACAGGGGCCAAACGGCGGGTCAAGCTGACACGTCCACTTCAGATCCGAAGGGGGAAGACTACTGCGGTTTCGGCACCCACCTTAGGTGTCTGGCTTTCCTATGGCAACACGGCACGATGACTCCGCTCCCCACGCTAGGAGGCAGCAACGGCCAAGCCAACATGATGAACAGTCAAGGCGTAGCGGTCGGCTCCGCACAGAACGCCACGCCGGACAAGGCCTGCCCAGCTCCCCAAGTGCTCCACTTTAAGCCTGTTATCTGGGAAAGTGACCAGATCCAAACTCCCGACGTTCCGCGGCGACCCCGACGGAGTTGCCTTCGGGATCAACGACAACGGTGATGTTGTTGGCGCGTCGGGCGATTGCGCAACCTTCAGCCCGGATACCTTGTCCAATCTCCAAGCTCTTCACGCCTTGCTCTGGCAAGAAGGCACCGTGACTGACCTCGGTAGCCTCGGCGGAACGGGACATGGTATGGGAATCCTCGCCTATAACCTCAATGACCAAGATCAGGTGGTTGGTCTTTCTGACCTGCCCGGCGACACAACTTTTCACGCCTTCCTGTGGACCAAACAGACCGGTATGCAAGACCTCGGCACGCTTCCCGGGGATGTTACGAGCGCAGCCAGCGGCATTACTAACGAAAGCCAGGTGGTTGGCGTGTTGCTGGACGCGAGCTTCAACCCAACTGCGTTCCTCCGCAGAACGGTGTGATGACCGACCTTAATACCCTCATTCCTGCCGACTCCCCCCTTGTTTCTGATTCAAGCATGTTCCATCAATTCCAGCGAGGAGATCGTAGGCTTGGCCGTCCAGATAAGCACCGGCGACGTTCACGCCTATCTGGCAACCCCCAAACACAGCGAAGGCGGCAGCGAGAGCGCGGTGCGTGCCCTACAAGGCGGGAGCGGTGAAAGCCCAAAGGTCACCCTCCCTGAAAATGTTCGCGAGCTGCTTCAGCAGCGACGGGGCTTCGGCCGATTCGCACAGCGCGGCAAGCGACCAAAGAAGCACCACGCCGATGACAAGCCATCGAATAAAGGATCGGAGGAAGCCTGTCCGAAGCGGGGTCTTGGTGAGTGTGTTCGGCATTGCAGTCACATTTCAGAATAATAGCCTGGGCTGGGTTGCCGCTGATTGATGCTCCAAAATGACGGGCAAGCGGGAGGTAATCCCAGGGGAAGGTTAGCCGACTACCCAGGATTTGGCCGTTCGTCGGGCGGGTAGGCTTGGCTGCAAGCAGCGGAGTCGATCACAGCGAGAACGGGATGCCGGGACCCAAGATTGCTACAAATAAAACCGAAGCGGCCACTGCAAAAAGAATCACGGGAATGCTGCGCCGGACAGGACTGACCGCTACAACGTTCTTATCTGAATGCAATGGGAAAAGAGGTGGCACAGCGAAGAGCCCCACCCAGGATGCGAAGCTGCTGAGTGCTCCGGAGTTCAACATCTCGATCCGTCCTCGTGGATCAAAGATCGGACCAGCACACGCGATCAAAAGAGCTGCGCTGCACAGAATCAATAGCAGACGAACTATGCGGGAGCGCCATAGCGGGGTCTTCGCACTCACGACGAAATGAAGCTCAGAACTTGTGAGTGACACGGCCCCGCGATAGAGGACGAGGCCAATTACGAAGGTCAGCGCTCGCCAAAGCCAGGCAGGCGTGAGTCCCTCGGTGAGCGCCATTCCATCTCCGTGGCCTGTGACTCCGCACTTCATCAGATACGCAAATTCCCAAAACAGGCTGAAGGACATGCTGGCCCAGAGAAATAGCCTCATTATTGGAGCCGCTCGGCGAATCAAGCGTTGAGCGAGAAAGCAGACACCAGCCCAAATCAAATTTCCCGCAGGTCCGCCAATATCGAAGATTCTCCAGTTTGGATTGGGCAGTTGAGATTCATAAATCAGCCGGGTTGTGGTCAATATTCCCGACCTGCCACCCGCAATGAGCAATCCAATCCCGTGTCCCACCACCTCATGTGCAATATCAGTAGTGATGAACGCGAGGATCCCGATGGCGGCAACGCTGATGAAATGGTCTCCCTGTGTAGCAGAACGCGGCACGACAGGAGAAGGTTCTGGTAAAGTCCCTGACCTCATTGTGTATTGATCAGTATAGATTGGCGAGTGACGGGCAAAGCGGAGAGCGC
>PKXQ01000062.1 GCA_003132405.1 Acidobacteriaceae bacterium
CGGCGCTCTCCGGATTGCCCGTGGTACGCCCGAGACAAATCACAGATGGCCAGTGATCATCGACTTCCGTGAGGACCAGTTGCGTGATTTCCGTCCGGCAGAGCTAACCCCGAAGTATTGCCGGACTACTTGCGATAGCGCAGGGTCAATTGCTGGAAGCGCGGGTCCGTGCGCAGCGAAGTGAAGTAGGGACTGGCATCGAGCGCGGCAAAATCGTGAAATCCTGCCTCGAATGCTTTTTGCATTATGGCGAGCGCTTTCTCTTTATCGCCGCGAGCCGCATACGCTGCGCCAAGCCAGAAGTAGTTGATGCCCGCCGGACGAACGCTCTTCGATAACACAGTCACGGCTTTATCGTAGTCACCTTGCGCCAGATAGACTTGTCCCAGTCCGAGATCCGCCCAAAACGAAGTCGGGTCTAATTCGCGGGCGTGCTCGAAGGCAGAAATTGCCTCCGAGTAACGCTGCTCGAGGAAAAGAGCGCGACCGAGGTGATAGTAGGTTTTAGGATAGGTGGACTCCATGCGCAGGGATTCCCGAGCGGCCTTCTCGGCGGCAACGGCCTCCGGCGGCTCTTCGTATGCCAGTGCCCAGGAAAGCAAATCCCAGGCGTAGGCATCCTTCGGATCCAACTCGGTCGCAGTGCGGAACTCTCGCGCGGCCGCCGCATAATCATATTTGTCGGCGTCGACCGTTCCCAGCGCCAGGCGAGTCTCAGCTAGTCGCGGATCGATCGCCAGGGCGCGCTGGGCGAATTGCTCTGCGCGCTGCAGATGAACTGGATTCGCGTCGGAATTGCGATAGGTCTGCCCTTCGACAAACGCCAATCCAGCGAGGGCAGGAGCGTAATCAGGGTCGGACTTAAGCGCATCTTCAAAGTGTCGCCTCGCCGCTTCCACTTTTTCAGGCTGGTCGGAGAACTGAACTAATGCTTCACCTCGCAGGTAGGCATCGTAAGCTTGTGGATTCTGCGTGTAACGATGCTCGATGGCCTGCTGTTCCTGAGGGCTTAGCTTGAGATTTAACGACTGCGCAATCTTCAGCGCGGTTTGCTCCTGCAGCGAGAAAACGTCCTTCATCTCCCCGGCGAAGTCATCAGCCCATACCTGGAATCCGGTGCTTGCGTCGATCAAATGCACGTTAATTCGCACTTGATCGCCCGCTTTCCTTACGCTTCCTTCAAGCAGATAGCGGACGCCAAGTTCTTTTCCGATCTCGGCGGCCCCTTTGCCGGATGCTTTTAGCGCAGCGATCGAAGCATGCGAAGCCACGTCGATTCCTTGAATTTTCGAAAGTTTGGTGGTAATTTCATCCGTCATTCCGTCGCTGAAATAAGCGCTGTCAGGTTCCGCACTCAGGTTTTGTAAGGGGAGGACAGCGACGGAAGGCTTGGTGGTGGCGGCTTCTGATTTTGCCGAAGAATGTTTCTCATACCACGCAATCCCACCGGTCGCGATAAGTAAGGTCAGGAAAGCGAGGCTGGCGAGCACGATACCACGCTTCAATCTTGGACGGGCCCGCGTCTGAGTATCCACCAAAGATGTTCGCCCCGAGTTCGACGAGCGCTCGATGCGTTTCAAGTCGGCGCGCAGCTCGGCTGCGGACTGGTAGCGCATCGACCTGTCTTTCTCCAGAGACTTTTCGAGGACTTGCTCGAACGCAATCAGCAGCGCCGGATTCAAGCGCAGCGCCGAAATCGGTGTTCGGTTCATGATTCCGTCGAAGATCACGCCGGTGCTCTCACCGCTAAAAGGCAATGCGCCCGTCGCCATTTCGTACAAGACGACTCCGAATGAGAACAGGTCTGTGCGAGCATCGAGTTCTTTGGCTCTGACCTGCTCGGGAGACATGTAAGCGAACGTCCCGAGAGTAGAACCGGGACTGGTGAGGTGTTCTTCGGCTGCGGTCATCGTGTTCGCCGAGGCAATCTGGCTCGAAGAACTTCCGGTTGGGGCGACCTTCGCCAACCCGAAGTCGAGAATCTTGGCGTGCCCGCGTTCGGTGACAAAAATATTGGCAGGCTTAATATCGCGATGAATAATCCCTTTGGAATGTGCGGCGTCCAACCCGTCCGCAATCTCCATCGCCAGGGAGACAATGGTTTCGTTGTCTAACGGCTTTCCCGAGATGAGATGTTTCAACGTCGCACCCTCGAGAAACTCCATAGCGATGAACGACTGCTGACCGTGTCTGCCGATTTCGTAAATGGTGCAGATATTAGGATGATTGAGAGCGGAGGCTGCTCGCGCCTCGCGGCGAAAGCGTTCCAAGGCTTGGGCGTCCTTCGACAGTTCGTCGGGCAAGAATTTTAGCGCAACGAAACGGCCAAGTTCCGTGTCCTCAGCCTTGTAGACCACTCCCATGCCGCCGCCACCGAGTTTTTCGACAATGCGGTAGTGCGAGATGGTTTGGCCGATCATTCCGGGGATGAATTGGTTTTCGGGTCGATTTATCTTACGGGGGAGGCATGAACGAGTCAACGAATGTCAGCTCTCGTTTAACTCTCATCCGGCTCTCAGGGCACCTGTGTTCTGAGGGGCTAGCCCTCTGAAATGGTCCCCACCCGGCATTGCGGTGCGGGACAAGAGGCAATCACCCCCGGTTGGTCGGCAACACTTCCACAACCGCCCCCAGCTCAGGGATTCGGCCCGATGCCAATGCGATCATTGACGGCTGATCGAATCCGCTGTTTGCAGCCAAGGTAGCGTTCGGTCGTCTGCACCGAAACGTGCCCCAAGAGAAATTGGATCTGCTCCAACTCGCCCCCCGATGCGTGGCAGAGCCGAGCACAGGTCCGTCGCAGATCGTGCGGTGCCAACCTCGCCACTCCAATGTGTCTGGCGGATTCCTTCACAATGTGCCAAACCGCCTTTACCGTCATCCCATCCCCCCAGGCTCTTCCCACTTTGTTGACACGGCGGAACAACTTGCCTCGATCAATTGCGGCTGCGGCGAGCCAATCCTCCAGTTCGGTTCTCACCCAATCGGGAACGGGAACCGTCCGAATGTGGCCTCCCTTGCCAACGAGATCAACAATGGCCCAGTGCTCTTCGCGCTGCTGGAAATGATCCAATGTCAACGCCACGGCTTCATGTCTCCTTAACCCACACGCGAGTAGCAATGCGAGCAACGCTCGGTCACGTTTCCCTTTGAGTC
>PKXQ01000011.1 GCA_003132405.1 Acidobacteriaceae bacterium
GCAAGCAAATTTAAAGGAGAATGGCGACGATGATTGAAAGACTCAAGGAAAGCAGGGGAGCTGCTTTCGGATTCAGGGTTGTCGGAAGGATTAGCGGCGATGAAGTCACGGCGTTTGAGCCGCAGATTGCATTCCTCATCAAAGAACGGAAAGAGCGGCCGATTGGGCTCCTTGCGGATCTCTCGCAGATGGAGGCTGCGGATTGGAAAGCACGTTGGAATGAGATGCGTTTCCTCCAGAAGTATACGGATCATATCGCGCGAATGGCGGTGGTCGGTGCAGACAAATGGGAGGAAGTGGTGACTATGCTTCTCGCAGGAACTTCTGTTCTTCAGGCCGAAACCCGTTATTTCGCAACTTCAGAGATCGCTCAGGCCTGGGACTGGGCCAGATCGAGCAAGAATGCTGATCACGTCCCCGTGCGAAGAATGTATCTCGGTACAGGTCTCTTCAAGGACTATGTTCCTGAGTACACGAATCTGTAAGACTGCTTCCGAAGATATTTTGGACGTAATTCTCGCGGCACCCAAGGGAGAATCCGCGGCCAGCGCGGGTGTGGGGCCGTCAGGCTTGAAAGGAACCTTGTGCCGTTGCTGCAGAGGCTTACTGAGAGGGCAGGTCCCTCTGCTTCTGTCGTTGTTCAATTTCTTCGTCTGTCAGTCGCGCGTCGTAAATCGATCGCGCATCGACGCTGCGCGCTGTTAGTGTCGCAATTCCCACGACAAGTAGCATCGGTAAGATGAACGAACGATCTCTTCCCGTCAATTCCATCATTAGAACCACAGCGGATATCGGACCCTGAGTTGTAGCTCCAAGCACAGCCGCAGCTCCAAGTAACGCAAATATTCCGGGTTGAGCGCCGGGCCAGAAGTGTGACCACAGGAGCCCTAACACGCCGCCGAGCATGGCTCCGAATGTCAGCGATGGCGTGAACATGCCGCCGGGCGCCCCACTGCGCATGCACAAGATCGTTGCTGCGGGCTTCAAAACGAGTAACACGAGCAGCAACACGGGCGCGACCTGGCCCGTGAAGGCGAGTTGCGAAATATCTTTTCCGTTGCCCAGAATTTGCGGAAACCAGATCGAGACGATCCCGAGCGCTCCAATGACGATGATGGGTGCCGTGATCCGTCCCCAACCCTTAGGCCGGTTGCGATCTGCCCAGGTCACCATGCGAACGTAGCCAACGGATGCCAGACCCGCGATCGGCCCCACGACCACTGCCCACAAAATGATTGACGCGGAGCTAACGAAGGCCGGGATTACGTACGTAGGCGCGTTGGGCAACGCAAACCACGAAACTCCCGCCGCAATCATCGACGCAAAAAGGGCGGGAAGGACAAAACGGAGCGCCAGCTTTCCACGCATGACTTCCAGTGCAAAGAGTGCACCGCCCAGGGGAACTCCGTACGCCGCTCCCATTCCAGCACCCGCTCCGCAGGCGACCAGTAACCGGCGCTGCTCATCCGACAAACGCCCTTTGTCAGAAAAGAAGTTGGCGAATACAGCGCCTGCTTGTTTCGGAGCGCCCTCGCGACCGAGCGATACCCCGAGGCCCACGATAATCACGGAAAGCACAGCGCTTGCTAGCGTGCGCAAAGCCGGCATTCGTCCGGCGTGGAACCAAATCGCAGCAGTTGTGTCGATGCCGTTTCCGCTGGAGAGCTGCTTGAGCAGAAGTTGTCCGATACCGGTGAGCACGGCGGCAGCGAGAAGCACTACGATGTGCCGCATCGGAGTCGCATGTTGAGCCGCCTCCAGGATGTTGGTGGCTGATCCACTCCAAGCTATGTGCTGTACGACTTCCAGCAGCCGAGTCAGCGCTGCCGCTCCAATTCCTGTACCAACTCCCGTAAACAGGACGGCTCGCCAGAAGCGTATGGCGTCCGGAGACTGGAGCGTCGAAGGAATGATGTTGCCAGCTGTCGTCGTTGGCAAGGGTCCGGGGGTAGTCAATTTCATGAGCGTCTTCCCTCAGCGGCTACCTTCGTCGGCAGCGAGACTCATTCTTCCATTCGATATCACGCCGAGAATCATGCCCAGAGTTTACGACATCGTGTGATATTTGGCGGCAAGTGATCTCCAATGTGGCCAGTGCTTGCAGTCGAACACTGATTCTGATCAGTTGCGCAATGTGCTCGTTAAGGCGCTTAGAATGAAGAGCGAGACACCGGGATTCCGAAAGCGCGTTACCGCTTCATTGAAGAGAATGATCGGTTGAAGCTGTCGATTATTTGAGGATGTGGAGCATTCCTAGCGAGAGGTGGGCTCGGCTTTTGCGCAAAAGGGTGTACCATCGGCGACGGAGTTCCACCCGCTCCCATGACTCACTCAATGCAGTCTGAACATGAGTCGGCTCTCGCCGGCCACAGATTCTTTTTGCTCTTCCTTCTTCTGTTGGGCACTCTTATTCTCTATCCGTATGCTGACGCCAGTCGCTTTGGTCACTACGCATTTCGCGTGATCGGAAGCGCCGCCACTCTAATCAGCGTGTACGCGGCCAAAATCCACCGCACTCTGCTCGTCTTGGCCCTCATCCTTGCCATTCCGACCTTATTCCAACGCATCCTGCTTCCCAAGGCCGATGCGAGTTCGTTTTCGATATTCAACATTATCCTTAGCTTTGTTTTTGACGTTCTCATTATCGTGGTTATTTTCCGCCACGTGTTCGCCAAGGAACAGGCCAATTCGGAAACCATCTTTGGAGCCCTCAAGTGAGCCACAAACAGCAAAGCCGTCGAACCCGTCCGTTAGTGGGTCACGGAAAGAGGCGCATCGTGACGAAGAGGGGCGGAGACATCTGGCGAGCGCAGACGGCAGTCACGCGGAGAAGAAAAGACGGTTCATGATAGCGGTCGGCGGCGGGATGGCAGTCCCCCTTGAGTTCGAAGAGGGCGCAGCATCCTCGGCGTTGGCGAAGTAATTCCCGGCGTAATCGACACACTACTGCCTCGGGCGGTCAACCGCGATGGACCGATTGCCTTTTTCAAGCTGACAACTCGGGGGGCATCGACAATTCCATCTGCTTGGGTGGGCAGACGCTGGGATGAATATCTGCGGAGGAACATATGAAGATATTCGTCTATGAGCCGGGAGGTGTTATCGGCTCTCAGGATCACGCATGTTTTGAAGCACAACGACGTATCGGAAAGCGGTTTTACCACCACATCGTCGGCGAGAATCGGGATGCCGCGGGTAGAACGTTGTGGTTTGTGCCTGAACCGGTAAATTCTGTTACAACGGCAGATCGCGATTTTGATAGTCCGAATCAGTATGTTTTCAGCGCGAGCCAAGATTGGAGGAACCGAGGATTGTTGTACAGCCACACTGGTCAACAAGGTATGCTGGCTGACCAGCGAAAAAACAAAAAGTTGGCATTGACACCAAAAGGTTTGGGCTCCTGCGGGAGACCCCTTTTGAACCACCGAGGCTGAGAGACGACTTCCGCTTGGGTTCCTGGGGATAACTGTCGCGGTAGGG
>PKXQ01000136.1:0-333 GCA_003132405.1 Acidobacteriaceae bacterium
TTGAAGCTGGTTCCACTTTAGCCGGCGCGGGTGAGGAAGACCCAGAAGTCGGGGGTACCGCTGCGGATGTGGCCGAAGTTCCCCCAAGGCTGCTCAGGTAGGAAACCAGAGCTGTCATCTGACCTGCATCCAAAGTCAGAGGGACCATTCCAGCCGCTTTCATGTTCGCTCTAGGCGCTTTCAGAAGTGCTGTCAATTGAGCAGGAGGATATTGAGCAGTAATGTGCTTCAGCGATGGCCCAATGGCGCCGCCTCCGCTCTCTCCGTGGCATCCACTGCAACCGTGAGAATCGAAAATGCCCTTTCCCTCAGCCACGGTTGGATCTTCCGAGG
>PKXQ01000136.1:392-8745 GCA_003132405.1 Acidobacteriaceae bacterium
CAAGAAAACCAGTCCGATCAGAATTACGGGGATAATGAAAGCGCCGATGACCGTGCTCCACCCCTTCCAATATTTCAGCCACTGGAACATGGGCAGGAAATACCACTCCGGACGAGGTATAAAGCGGGTATTTGCAGGATCCGCCTCGGGTCCCAGCAGCACAGGAACAAAATGTGACAGCATGCCCAAAACACCCATTACAACCAGCACAAAGGCCATGTCGATTAGAACTTGCTTGGGATAAAAGGTCTCTGTGGGCAACTTTGGTTTGAGGGAATCCTCAGTCACCGGGCCCGCGGCTCCTGCTTTTCGAAACAAGAAAATGTGGATGGCTACACCAGAAAAGATGAGGCCTGGAATAATGAGAACATGAAGAAGGTAAAAACGGGAGAGCGTCAAAGCTCCCAGGACCGCGCCGCCCTGCAATAGCAGCCTGAGGCGGTTACCAATCAACGGGACCTCCCCAACAATGTCCGTGCCGACGCCGCCGGCGGCATACGCACTCTGATCCCAGGACAAGAAATATCCTGTAAAAGCCATCCCCATCACAAGAAGTGCGAGAGTACAGCCGGCAATCCACAGGAGCTCGCGTTTCCCTTTGTACGATCCGTAGAGAAGCGTCTGCAAGAAATGCAGAAGCAGAACCACGAGCATGGCGGTTGAACCATAGGAATGCAGACTTCGCAGAAAAGATCCTGCCGCCACTTCCTTAACGATGTAGGCCACGCTCGTATGAGCGTTCAAAGGAGAAGGGACGTAGTACAGCGCCAGGCATAGGCCGGTGACAATCTGCGAAAGGAAAATGAAGAGGAGCCCAGATCCGAACACATAGGCGAAGCGCGCGCCGCCAGGGACAGGTTCATCCAGGGAGCTGCGAAGTATCTTGTCCGCTCCAGTCCGTTGGTCGATCCATTTCCACAGGCGACCAGGCAGACTTGGCTTGCTGTGGCTCTTTTCGGAGTTCGCATCCGGCACAGACGATGTACCCTCGCTATTCAACTGATCACCTCTTTGTAGGGCACGTCGGGACGGAAATATTGGTACTTCACCATCAGCTTATCGCCGGACACTTTGGTTTCCAGCGAATCGAGCGAGCGCCGCGGTGGCCCTGAGATATGCGTACCGTTCGCAGAATAAGTGCCGCCATGGCATGGACATACAAATTCGTTTCGGCCTGGATTCCAGGGGACAGTACAGCCGAGATGGGTACAAATAGCGGACAATGCCTTGAGCTTGCCACCCTCCTTGATGATGTAGACGACCGGTTGACTGGCTATCTCCCGCCAACCATCGCGCTGCTTGAGGTCGAGCGTCTGGCGCAGAGGCGCTTGGAGGTCGGAAACACTTGCGACTGAGCCAACTTCCGCCCAGTCCGAATCTTCGGCGCTAGCTGTCACTGGATAGAAGATGTAGCGCAGGACGGGAATTGCCAATAAAGCGCCAACAAACGTCGACGCCAAGCCCAGCAGTACACCAAGAAAAGATCGACGGGAGCCATCCAACGGAACTAGCTGGTGATCGTGTGATTCCATTAAGGGCCTACCCTCTCAAAAGTTCAGCCACAAAGCGCCATACACTGAGTTGTTTGCCGGGGCATCTCGGCTAGATCCGTCCTAATTGCGGGTCCCACCGTTGAACTTCGTATATCCGGCATACGCAGCTGATAGCTCGACGTTCTGTACTGGCCAGAACCCAGCTTGACCGATAAAGCCGCTGCTATTGGAGCTGCCCAACCAACTGCCGCGCGTACAGTCCCGTGCCCCTCTGTTTGCGCCGGGTGTTGTTCGATCGTATGTTTCATCTCGTACTCTCAGGCGCGGGATTGGCGGAGTGCCCGGCAGGGGGCTTTGGTTTCTGTGCGGAGTACCAAGCGGCCACCTCCTTAATTTCTTGCGGAGTTAAGGCGTGAGCTATCCCAACCATGTTGGCAAGCGCCTCTGGGCTGCTACTGGCGGCTATCTTTTTGGACTCGGCGTGATTGAAGAGCCAATAAAGCAGCTCGTCAGACGGCGGGGTTGGCGCTGCCCGAAAGGCCGCAATCCTTTGTTCGATGTATGACGCGTCGAGCCCGGCAAGGCTAGGAAACTCCGGCGATTGAGCGGTGCCGTGGACTCCATGACAGCCCGAACAGTTCCAGGTGACAATTCGAGGTGGGGTACTGCGGACTTTTTGCGCGGAAACTGTCGGAGAAATCACGAGCAATGCAATGACCGCGCTTGTGACCGAAACTGCGAACCTATTGCAAGTATTCATTCTCAGTTCCTTCCCCATCAGAACGCCACGAACAAACTCATCCACAGCGTATTGTTGTCGCCGGGGCTCCGCCCCATCCCGTCGATGTTGCTGGTGAGGCCGTTGAATTTGAAGAAGCCGTTGTACTGCATGGTGAGCTTCATGTTCTGCGTAAGGTTGCGATCGAGTTCCAGGTTGTAGCCGGTGGTGTTGGGCGAGGCGGTAAGTTGGCTGCCCGACGGTGAAGTGACAGCATAGAGAGCCGCGTTGTTACTGCCGTTGTTGACGAAGTAGCCGGCGTTGAAGATCCAACGATCGTGAAGCGTATAGGTGCCGTTCAGGTTTAGTGACTGGATGTTCCCGTTCGGGGTGGATGAGGCGCCTTGCGGAAAGCCGGCGTTCCACGACTGGTTCTCATAGAGGTAGCTGAAGCGCACCGAAGCCTTATTACTACCGCCCAGATAGTCATACTGCGTATCGAATCCGTAGTCCGTGAAGGTATTGGTGGGGCCTGTGGGCGCAGCACTGTTGGGATAGACGGTGGAGTGCATGCCGGAAGTGCCTACCATCAGAACGTGAGGGCCATGCTGCTCGGTCCAGTAAACGCGCCAGTAGGGGTTGTAGCCATCGAGGTAGTTAGATCCCCCGCCCGTAAAGGAAGTCCCTGCGCTCATCCACCGGAAGAAGTTGGTGGCGACGCGGTACATCGAGACTTCTGCATACACCTGGCGATTCAGGAGCGCATAGACACCGACGCTAGCAGCTTGCCCGCCCAAGCTGCTGATCATGGGGCTTGCTGGTCCGCTCAGGGCCTGTGGCGACGTATAGAAGGGATAACCCCAGCTGGGCAGTGTATTCCAAACGTCCTGCACCGTGGGGGTGTTGTTGCTGTCGATTCCTACCAGAAGTTCCTGGCCACCGGGATGAAAGAAGTGAACGGCTCGGACATCAGCGGGCCCCCCTGATCCCTTCCAGCCGGGGAAAGTGTTGCCGACTGTGTACTCGTAGAAGACGCCAAGAAAGTCGGTCAGCTTGGTGCCGACTTCGCCCGTGAATTCATACGCCGAAACTGATCCGTTCGGCGAAACCACAGGTTGACCTTGCGAATTGTTGGGCTGGCTCGCCAAGGTTGCACCGAACTGCCCGAACATCCCAACCGGCGCATAATTAAGACCGATGCCCTTGTCACCAAAGAGCGATTTTCCCGCCGTGTACCCGGAGAGCTTGAAGAATCGTCCCCACGGTGTAAGCTGCGGCCAATTACCACCGATATGACAGCTTGAACATCGCTGGCCAGTCTGACGCGCAAACGACGGAAGAGCGTGTGCGTCGGGAGACACGTTCACTATGACCAGCAGAAGAACCAGACTGCTCACCAGCATGCAGGCTGACATGCCTTGCTTCATGTGTGTCGTCTCCAGAACTTAGGTGATCGTTGGATCGTTGAATCCGCAGCAGTAAATGGCAGTAACCGTGTTTTGAATCCCTGCCATGTTTTGAAAACAAGAATGTCATTCTCCACACCAACTAAATAGAAGACTGTGCCAAAATGCAAACTTTCAGTGTTTGATTAGAGGGCGACACCAATCCCGGTTAGGATGGCTTTCTGCTCTTGAGCAGCGATGTCCGAATTGCTCGATAACTGCGGCGTGCATCTTGCGTGCCATGGGCAAATCCTCTTTTCAAACCTGGGACCGGGCGACAGCCGAGGATGCTACAGCGATTCACAATGCCGCGACTGTTCAATAGTGCACACTTTCAAACATCAAAAGAGAAACAACCCCTTAGTGCACCTTTGAGAACTCTGCGACTATGGGCGTAGTCAGTTCAGTTGCGAGGCAGGCAGAGCCCAGCCGTCCGATGGTTTACATTCAAACCGATGCTCCGATCAACCCAAGGAATAGCGGCGGCCCGTTTGCCGGGGGGGGCGCGTTACGCATTCATCGCAATCATCGCGGATCACTATGGCCGCCATTTCATCCGTGTTCTGCGCCACCCGGCCCAGCATTGGGGCTGGTTGCTGCTGTTCGCGGCGGTCATATTCAGCTTGACCATGGCTGGAATTCTGCTCAATCGAAGACTGACGGCCTCAAACAGTGCGTGAAGCTCGTTGCCATCCGCAGCGAACCGCCTTCGTGCGAGAGAGCCTTACGATTGCCGGATGGGTCGCCATGGGGCGACCGACGCAAATCTATCTTTACGATTGGTGGCCTCTTTTGCAACGGCACCGGATTTATACCAAGCTGAGCCATATGTCCGTAGAACTCATCCACAAAGACAAAAGTTGAGTATAGTCAGGACCAATTGATTGAGATACAAGATGAAGGCAGAAGCGATAGGGATAGTCATTTCAAATTGCCCCGTGCCGCTAACGTACCGGCGGCGGTAGGTTTGCCTTTGAGTATCCATTCAAACCCCACAGCGATGATTGCGCCCAGCACGGGACCTACGACATAAATCCAGGTGGTGCCCATATCGCCTCGGATCAGGTCGGGAGCAAATGAGCGCGCCGGGTTCATCGAGGTGCCACTGATTGGCGCCGCCCAAAGGCCCGCCAAAGCGATGTAGCCGCCGACCGCGAGGGCTCCATTGGAACCGATATTACGGGCACCAGAGGCGGTGCCAAGAATCGTGCTGACCAAACCCGTCGTCAATAATACTTCCATGGCGAGCGCCTTGAAATCGCTCACTCCCGGACCGGGTGTCGTGGCGCCGAGTAATCCTTGTATGCCGAACAGCGCCCGGAGGAAAGACGCCGCAGCGATGCCCCCGATGATCTGCGCCGTGATATACCCCAGCACCCGGGACCAGGGGAAATTGCGCCGCACCGCGAATGCCAAGGTAACTGCTGGATTTAAATGGGCACCACTGACCGCGCCCATAAAATAGATGATCGCCATGACCATCAGGCCCGGTGCGACAACCTTCATTCCCAGGGAGATCGCTCCGCCGCTCTGGGCACCAACGACCGCGGCGCCGGCCGCGACGACGACGAGGAGGAATGTGCCCCAGGTTTCTGCGAAAAGACGCCGCCATTCATGAGTAGATTCCAAGAAATCTGGTGTCTCCGATGCGTACAGCATACGGTGCTGTGTTGTCGATTCAGTTCGCTCAGAGTGCATGATTTTCTCGCGTAAGAGTTGGATGATCACAATCTGGTCAGACAATCTTGCAGGGGATCATGGCATCCTCATCAAATGTGTAGACTGCGCATAGGCGGTGATAGCCGTCGGCGATAACCAGCTTGCCGTTGCGCTGGTCCCTGAACAGCAAGAGAGGCGATAGTCTTTCGTGCCGAATGANNCCTGTGGTCCCATAGTCAGACTCAGATATGCGGCGGCCGCAGGATAATCCTGTTTCTGCGGTTCGCTTTGCCATTTGATGTTCGTTTTCTTGTTCATTGCCCTCCTTTCAACCGAGATTGTGGCGATTCTTCACAGCAGTAATGCCATCAGCACGAGCAGCACGGCGATATGCACAGTTATCCAAAAGATCCATTGCGTAAAGCGATGCCATGTCTTGAGGTGTTCCGCCGTAAGAGATTCAAGGATGGGGATTTTTCGACAGCGATCCCGCTACTCAAGCGACAGTGCGCTCTTCTTTTGCCATTTTCACCATGCATGATGGGGATACGGACACGTCTCAACTGCCCCAACCTCTTCTCGATTGCGTCCACAAGAACCAAGCTATCCCCCATAACGACTGGCTCGCCCAGCAACTCAAATTCCTGTCCGTACAGCTTCATCTGGTGCATCATCAACTCCGCAACTCTTATTGCGAAGACCTGGCTTTCTGATTCTTAACCTGGAGATTATTCACAACCTGCGACACGTTGGGCACTCCAGTTGCCACGTTCTCGGCGCGTGTGCGCTTGTCTTCCGAGTTCACTTCTCCGGTTAGCGTGACTACGCCGTTCTTCACTTCGTATTTCACGCTCTTATGCAACTTGTTTTGAATCAGCGCAGCATCCAGATTCTTTTCGATGCCTTGGTCCAGATCGGAGTTCACGGCCTTTGCTTCTTTTTCTAGGCCTACGGGAATCACGGCAATTTGATCTGCGACAACCTGGGCGCCCGCCAGGGACTTTGCAAGCGATTCCGCTTGTGACTTGTCGTTCTCGCTGGCCACTTGTCCCCCGAGGGTCACGATGCCCTTGTCGCGATCCTGACTGACGGTGACATCTTTGAAGCCTGCTTGATCGAGCGATTTGCGAATACCGTCGGAAACATCAGGTGACTTCGTGGCCGTCTGCGAGCATCCGGCCAGAATCCCGACAGCGAGCAGCACGACCATAACTACTGACAATCTGAGCTTTTTCACATTTCTCCTTTTATGAATTCGAGATGGAATCTCAAACCGCGATGAAGGGATGGCTAGCGCGTGTTGCCTTTGCATCCGGCGTGTTCGCACCAGCAGCCTTGAAATTGAAATCACTTCCACGTTGATCAGGACGGATCGGTGTCAATCGAACCGTCCTGAGCCCTCCATTCCGCCGTTCTAAATCCACTGCAGTCTAAGCGTGCTTTTTCTGCTGTTGATCGTGTTTCTCTGGCTCTGACTGCGGACTCTTGGGCTGTGCGATCGGGACCACCGGCTTCTGTTGCACTGGCTGATTCGGCTGGGCTATGGGTTTCTGCTCCGGAGGAGCGGGCTTCTGCGGATCGGTATGTTGCGGGTTGCGATTTTCTTGATCTGACATTTTATTTCTCCTTTGCTGGTCCTTCTGTTGTTGGTAATTGGTGAGTTGTTGCAATCGTGTTGACGCTGATTCGAACGTTTACCAGGGGCAGCCGCGCGGGCTCGGCCCTGCAAGCAGCACGATCTTAAAATGGGCCGTCCGGTTAAGCCCAGGCGGCCCGATCTTTTGCTTAAGCGGCGGTTTTGGTAGCCGTGCTTTTCTCGCCGGACACGTCTTCCCAGTACGGAGTGTAACCATAGTGTTTATATATGCTGGTTCCCCATGTTGAATCAGCCATGTTCGGCCAGTTGTCCTTGTCGAAGCCGGGAGCATTCTCCAGTTGTTTCTTGTCNNTCACCCATCCCAAGAAAGCCACCAAAGGATAAGACCGCGTAAGCGATCCGACCGGCTCCAGCGTCGATTACGAGGTCTTCGATTGTTCCGAGGTCCTCATTGTGTGCGTTGACGACTTGACTTCCTATCAGCGTCTTCTTCGCTGGAACTATATCTGTGTATCTGACCACTCTCGTCTCTCTTGTGGTTTCCATGTCTCTACCTCACTCCCCAGAGGAAGCTGATTGACCTCGCCTACTTCCTCGGCAGGATCGTAAAAGGGACGAAGATGGATATCTGTTCACTTCGAGACACATTCGCGCGTTTTGTTTAGTTCATTGGCATAACGGAATCGACAAGAAACTGTTCCGGATTTGCCGCCGATTGCGGGCCGAGTTCAGAATGGATTCGCCATGAACAAGATGAAGTAGACGTCCTCGCGACACTTTGCCCCTCGTTCCGGTGTGCGGCAAGTATGAGCATTATTGCTCAGACCGTTTTAATTTCGATTTGCTAAGGTCTGAATTGTTCGCTTGGTGCAGAACGGGGGATTAACATGCTTTGGACGATTTTCGTTGTTCTTCTGATTTTGTGGCTGCTCGGCTTCAGTTTGCATATCGGCGGAGCCCTGATCCACTTGCTTCTGGTTGTGGCGGTGGTGGTTCTGGTCATTAACCTCCTGAGCGGACGGCGAAGTGCAGTTTGAAAACCTCAGTACGAATCCAGAGCCGGGCCAGGACCGGGAGGCGCCTAGCAGCACTCAGGGGACGAGGCAGCGGTAGCTGCTTAGGGTTTCTGAAGACTAGCGTGGGCAAGGCCGTCGAGAAGGCCTTGCCCATAGATATGTATTTTCGCCGAATCGTGCCGACGATCCCATATGGATCTAAATAGGGAATTCCGTTTTAAGTCACAAAATGAATGAAGGAGCGGCAACCATGAATTCAGGGACATCGCGTAGCGTCTTAACAGTGGCTGCTGTCGTCATCTCGCTTTTCACTTTTGCCGGTATCCTCGGGGCGACAGAACCGACAGCATCAGTCGAGGGCGTTGTCACAAAAATTGATCGCACAGCGAAAACCGTGATGGTAAAGGCTACGGACGGAACTGAAC
>PKXQ01000150.1 GCA_003132405.1 Acidobacteriaceae bacterium
TGTTGTCAAGGGATATTTACCCGCCCAAAGTGGGGACAGTTGAGCTAAGTCCTTATTCCGGAATACTTTACATATAAGTCCTTATTTTTAAATACTTTGCGAAAAACAGGGGGGGAGGGGGGTACCTCGACTCGGAAGCGGGAGCCAAAGGGGTTCTCGCGGTACACTTTCAGCAAGACATTCCGAACCCCGATGAGCACCTCGCCCCGCACCATCTTTCACGTCGACATGGACGCCTTCTTCGTCTCCGTCGAAGAATTGTTCGATCCGTCGCTGAAAGGCAAGCCAGTAGTGGTCGGCGGACAGCGCGATGAGCGCGGAGTCGTCTCCGCCGCATCCTACGCAGCGCGCAAGTTTGGCGTGCACTCCGCCATGCCGCTGCGCACCGCCGCGAAACTCTGTCCGCAAGCGATTTTTGTCAACGGCCATCCCGAGCGCTATCGTGAATACTCCGCCAAGGTGCACGAAGTTCTCGGCCACTTCTCTCCGCTCGTAGAGATGGCCTCGGTCGACGAAGCCTATCTCGACATGACCGGAACCGAGCGCCTCCACGGCCGCCCACTGCATTCCGCGCACCGTTTGCATGACGCGATGAAGTCCGCGACAAAATTAAATTGCTCCATCGGAATCGGTAGCTCGCGACTGATTGCGAAAGTTTCCTCCGCCAAAGCCAAGCCAAACGGAGTGCTCTGGGTGCTACCCGGCCAGGAGGCAGAATTTCTGGCGCCGCTCGCCGTAGGCGACATCCCAGGAGTCGGCAAGGTAATGGAGCAGAAGCTGTACGCCATCGGCATTCAAAAAGTTGGCGACCTGGCGCGTCTCGAAAATCGCGATCTAGAAAATCGTTTCGGAAAATGGGGCCTGGCGCTGGCTGGAAAATCGCGTGGCGAAGATGCGGGCGGATGGTTCGATAACGAAGTCGGCGAAAACGTCCATCCCAAATCGATCAGCCACGAGCACACCTTCGACGAGGATACGGGCGACGCAGAGCGGCTCCAGTCTACGCTGATGCGCCTCAGCGAAATGGTGGCGCGGCGGCTGCGCGAAGGCGGATACTTCGCGCGCACCATCCAGCTCAAATTGCGCTACAAGGATTTCACCACCGTCACACGCGCGCATTCGCTCGACGAACCGACCCAGATGGATCACCAGATCTTCGACCAGGCGCGGCGCCTGTTCTTCGCCAACTGGAAGCCAGGCGCCGCAGTGCGATTGTTAGGAGTGCAAGCCACGAATTTCGAATCGCATCCCGCTCAACTCGATCTCCTGGAACCGTCCCGCGACGAGCGCTGGCAGAAAGCATTAGCTGCCGCCGATCATCTGCGCGACAAATTCGGAGAATCAGCAATCGGTTTAGCCAGAGGAATGAAAGGCGGCTTCCGCGAACGCGTGCACGAAAATCCGGCTGCGCTGCCGGGAAAGAGTAGTCAAAAGAAAAGTGCCAAAGGCGAGGGTTCCGCTCTTGCTGAAGACTGACAACTGAGACCTGATAGCTGCCCTTCTACGAAATATATTCCCGAATATACTCGTCGCGCGATGTGGCCAACAGATGAGCGTCCCCATCAAAAATAACTTTGCCGTCGCACAGAATCAGAAAACTCGTTGCCACTTCGCAGTACTGACCCTTGGGCAGAGCAACCATCTGATTCGTTGTCTTATCGAACTGATGTGTTGCCATGGTGAAAGCGTCCTGCAAACGGTGAGTTACCAGAAGCGCGCTGGTTTTATAAACGTCGCGCTGCTTCATAATCAATTCGACAATCGTGTTTGAAGTCACAGGATCGAGCCCGCCGGTAGGCGAGTCGTAGAGCAGCACTTCGGGCTGGGTAATAATGGCGCGAGCGATCGCCACGCGCCGGCGCATGCCGCCTGAGAGTTCGGATGGGAACATGTCATAGGTTCGCTCCAGTTCCACGAAGTGCAAGACCTCACGCACGCGCCGCTCGATTTCCTCAGGCGGAATCTTCTCCTCCATCAAACGGAACGCGACATTTTCATAGACCTTCAGCGAATCGAAGAGCGCGCTTTCCTGAAACACGATGCCGACGCGCCGTCGCAGTTGGAACAGTTCCTGCTCCGACATGCGCGTGACTTCCTCGCCCATCACGAAAATGCGGCCGCTATCGGGCCGTAGCAGGCCGATGGCGAGCTTTAGCATAGTGCTCTTGCCCGACCCGGCCACGCCAAACACCGCCTTGGTTTCGCCGTGCTGCAACCGAAAAGAAATTCCATCAAGCACAACTTTTTCATCAAACGCAATCGCGACATTCTCGAACTCGATGGCGCAGTCAGACAGAGTCAGCACCGAGGCAGCCGGATTTTCGATGGGAAGGGTAGGAGCCGGCATCGTTTATCTGTAGCCGAAAAATGCAAAGATCAATTTGGTTACGAAGAAATCCACCACCAAAATCAGCACCGAAGACGCGACTACGGCCTGCGTCGTCGAACGGCCCACTCCCTGCGTGCCGCCCCGCGTCGACATACCGTAATAGCACCCAACCGTCGAGATGATGAATCCAAACAGCACTGGCTTGATCAGCCCAGTGAACACATCGCGGAAGACCAGAATCTGCCAAACCGAAGTCCAGTACTGCTGCGTGTCGACTCCGAAGATCAGATGCGCGACGCCGTAGCCGCCGATCAATCCGAGCAAGTCGGCAATGATGGTCAAGAAAAACAGCATGAAGGCCGTAGCGCCCACGCGCGGCGTAATCAACTTTTTCGTAGGATCGGTGCCCAAGGCACGCATGGCATCGATCTGCTCAGTCACAATCATCGAGCCAAGTTCGCTAGCCATGCCCGAAGCATTTCGCCCCGCGACCATCAGCCCGGTGATCAACGGCCCAAGTTCGGTGACCATGCCGAGCGAAACCAGTTGGCCGATGAGAGAAACTCCCCCGAACCGCTGCAACGTGCTGGCCGAGTTCAGCGCCAGCAGTGCGCCAACGGAGAGTCCTGTGAGTACTACGATGGGAAGGGAACCGACGCCGATCAGGTCGGCCTGCTGCACCATGTCGGCCATGTAGAGCGGCCGCCTGAAAAAATTCGCTACCGATTGCGCCGATAGAACGGTGTAATTCTGAACCGCCAGCGCAAAATCTTTGGCGACTTCAATCGGCGAGATCAGTTCGAATTCGAGCGCCATGTCTGGTAAAAAAATGCCTGGTCACCGAAACTTCCAGTCAGGAAACTATAGCAGAGAGGGAAATCATCGGGCGATCTGGTACTCGGGCCATCGGGTGGTGATCTAACAAACTCCCACACCAGGTGCTTTTCAGATCGCCCGATGACGCAATGACCGGATTGCCCGACCGCTATTCC
This sequence comes from Acidobacteriaceae bacterium, assembly GCA_003132405.1. GTDB lineage: Bacteria > Acidobacteriota > Terriglobia > Terriglobales > Acidobacteriaceae > Acidiflorens. The sequence continues at coordinate 3,322 of PKXQ01000150.1, forward strand.
CGGTTCTTTTTCTTGATCTCAATCGCCAGCCGCTTAATCTTCTGATTGAGCGTCGAGAGTGGAACGTGAAATCGTTCCGCCGCCTCGGTCTGGTTCCATCCGCATTTCTCCAGCATATCGACGATGATCCGCCGTTCACAGTCTTCCATGATGCTGAACAATGTGGCGCCCGGACTGGCGTCCAGCGTCGGAACTATGCTGCCCCGGCCCACAATATGGTCGGGCAGCAGGTCCGGCCCAATGTCGCTATCAGACGACAGCACCACCGCGCGTTCAATCGTATTCTCCAGTTCGCGGACATTCCCCGGCCACGCGTAACTCACCAGCGGCCGCAAGGCCTCAGTAGTGATGCGGCGCGCGGGGCGGTCGTTTTCCTCGGAATACCTGTGCAGGAAATGCTGCACCAGCAGCGGAATATCTTCGCGGCGCTGCCGTAGCGGCGGCAGATCGATGCTGATCACGTTGAGCCGGTAGAAAAGATCTTCGCGAAACTTTCCTTCCCGTACCATTTGCCGCAGATCAACGTTGGTCGCGGCAATAATGCGCACGTCCGCTTGAATTTCTTGTACGCCGCCCAGATGCATGAACTTGCGATCCTGCAACACGCGCAGAATCTTGGCCTGAGTGTCCATGCTCATGGTGCCGATCTCATCCAGAAATAGCGTTCCGCGGTCGGCAACCTCGAAGAGTCCTTTCTTCGAAGCGATCGCGCTGGTGAACGCGCCCTTCACATGTCCGAACAAAGTGGATTCCAGCAAGTCGGGTGGCGTCGACCCTGAGTTCACCGGCACAAATGACCGATCGCGCCGCGTCGAATTCAAATGAATCGCCTTGGCGATCAGTTCCTTGCCCGTCCCGCTCTCGCCCTGCAGAAGCACTGTCGATCGGCTGGGCGCCACTTGCGCGACCAAATCAAAAATCTTCAGCATGGGCTCGCTCTTGCCCACAATGTTCTCGAAGTTGTAGCGCTGCTTGAGCGCGCGCTTCAGTTGAATGTTTTCTTCTTCCGCTTTCTGGCGCGCGACGGCGGCTCGCACGTCGGCCAGCAGTTTTTCGTTGTCCCACGGCTTCTGTATAAAGTTAGTCGCGCCCGATTGCATGGCGCGGACCGCATTCTCTACCGTCCCATATGCGGTGATCATGATCACCGCCTGTTGCGGGTGCAGCAACCGAATCTCCGACAGCACATCCATCCCATGCTTGTCCGGCAGCGCCAGGTCGAGCAACACTACATCAAAGGCCCGCTCTCCCATCTGCGCCAGCCCTTCGCGGCCTGTGCTTGCAACCGCGACGGTATAGCCCTCTAGTTGCAGCAGGGTCTCCAGCGATTCGCGGATTTCCGCTTCATCGTCGACGATAAGAATTCGACCGGTGCTCTGCGGCGTGCGCTCGGGGATGCCTCGGCGCGTAATCGGCGTGACTTCAGATACTGCTACTTCAGACATGGACTGCCTTCCTTGTCGAGATCAACGGAAAATCCAGGGTGAAGGTCGTGCCTTCACCTTGGCGGCTCTCCACGCGAATATTACCCGCGTGTTCCTGGATGATGCCGTAGGTGACCGAAAGCCCAAGCCCAGTGCCGCGATTCTGGCCTTCGGCGGGACTGATCTTGGTCGTAAAAAATGGATCGTAGATGCGGTGAATATTTTCCTGCGCAATGCCCGAGCCAGTGTCAGAGACGCGCACGCTCACGAATTCGCCATTCAGCGTCGCCACATTCAGCACTCCGCCTCCGCTCATTGCGTCTTTCGCATTCAAAAATAAATTCAGAAATACCTGCTGTAACCTCCCCGCGTTGCCCTGAATCAATGGGAGGTTCTCGTAAAGCTCTGCTTGCACCTGTATCTGCGCCACTTTGAATTGGTGCTCGAGCAACGCCAGCGTATCGCCGATGACCTTGTTGAGATTCACTTCCGTCAGTTCCGTGCCCGTAGTGCGCGAAAAATTTAAAAGATTGTTGACGATCTCTGACGCGCGGAAGGTTTGCTTCGTGATCTTGTCGAGCATGCTCGCCTTCTGCGGATCACTCTGTAACTGTTTCGCCAGCATTTGCGTGTAGGAAGAAATGACCGCCAGCGGCGTGTTCACTTCGTGCGCCACGCCCGCCGCCAGCAGACCGATCGAAGAGAGCTTGTCGGCCTGCGTCAGCTGCACTTCGAGCTCAATCCTCTCCGTGATGTCGTCCATGATCACCAGTCGCCCCACGACAGTGAACGTACGCGTGACCAGCGGCGCCATTGCCACATTCACCACGCGCGATTCGCCGGTAGGAGTTATCAGGCGAAACTTATAAAGATTGTGGATGCCAGGATTCTGCCTCACGCGGTAGAACTCTTCGACAAACGAAGCGGGAAAAACCTCGTTCAGCGACCGCCCGACGACCTGCCAGCGCGGCTGCGCATACATCACTTCCATCTGCGAATTCCACGATTCAATACGGTCTTGCAGATCAACTGCCATCACGCCAACGTTGATCGATTCAACAATATTTTCGTTGAAATCCTTGAGCCGCTCATACTCGCTGACCTTCTGCTCGAGCGACGCATACAGCCGCCCATTCTGAATCGCAATGCCGATATATCCGGCCAGCGCTTGCAGCAACTCCACATCTTCGCTGGAGAGAAAATCGCCCTGCATCGTCTTGCCCAGTCCAAGAAAAGCAATCGTCTTTTGCCGCGCATAGCAGGGAATGTAATAGTTCAGATCCAGCCGCGCGATCGCTTCCTGCGCCGCGGCATTCTCGCGCGGCAACTGGTGCGTGTTCTCAAAGAAAATATGCCCGGCCGCATCTTCGATTCGCGGCTTCGCTAAAAATGACAGATCAAGCCCGGTGACGTGCGCAATCCCAAACGACTTCGTCAATTCAAAGCGCGAAGAATCGCTGTTGCCTAGGAAAATCGCAATGCGATCGACCGCCAGCGTGCGTGCCACGCGATCGACCAGAGACGAAAGCATCTTGTCGAGATCCGTCTCCGAACTCAGTTCACGTCCAAACTCGATCAATGTGCGGCGGTAATCGTAGCCCGTACGGAAGAAATACTGATCGAGCTTTTCCTGAATCCATTTCCGCACCGGATCAAAGAGCAGCGCAGTGACGACAATGGCCACCATCAGCCCGTAAGGTCCAGAACTCGGAACGCGTGTGTGCACCAGTTCGGCGATTGCGGCCACGCCCGCGAAGTACATCGCCACGATGGCCGCTGCTGCCAGCGTATACGCCATGCCGCGCTTGAAGATCAGATCCACATCCATCAGCCGGTATCGGAAGATGGCGTAGCCAAAAGTTAGCGGCAACAATCCGAGCGATAGCACCGACACCTTCATGGTGAGCGAAGGCATCACTCCCAACAGATACGGCAGAACGTAAAACAGCGTGAACGGCGTGATCGCGAGAATCGTTCCGCGCGTAATCCACTTCAGTTGCTGGCGCAGAATCGGAGTCGTGGCATGCTGGTAGTTATTCCAGAGAACCGCTGCCGCCGAGAAAAAGAAAATCGTCAGGTAAGCCCAATGCGCGCGATCCAGATTGAAACGAAGGGAAGCGCTCGCCTTTAAGTACTCCAGCACCAAGACCTGGATTGCGAGCAGCGCCAATCCCGGCAGGTAGAGTGACGGAATCGACCAGCGATGTTTGCCAACAAACTCTCGCCGCTCCGGGAAAGTCAATACGAAGTGCAGGAATAGCGCTGGCTGCAAGAGCCATGCAACCTCATTCGCCCAGAACACAGCCCAGTCGAAGCCATTGAATTTGCCGGTGTAATGCAGCGAATAAAAAATGAATGATACCAGACAGAAAATGTAAAAGTGCGTCGACCCGACTGCGGTCCAGCGCCGCATCAGCACATATAGCCCTATGCTCAGATAAATCAGCGCGATCAGCCGCAGCCAATCGTTCATCGACCGCTCGGCCGGAACCAGCACCACTTCCACATCCAGTGGTACCTCGCCTCGTATCAGCGAATAGGTGGCCTTCGACCAGACGCCAGAATAATAGATCTGCCGCGTAGCCGCCGCCGCCGTATCCACCGCGCGCCCGTTGATGCTGACTAAAGCATCTCCGCGGCGCACCCCAGCGCGCTCGGCCGGCCCATTAGGCTCCAGACGATCGGCGACCAGCGAGCCGTTGCGCTCAATCCACCACGCTCCATCGTCCGGAACCACACTCTGGTGTTCGATTTTGTAGTTGAATCCGGCGAACAGTATGGCCGCTACTGTGAGGAGCGCCAAGAGGATGGCGGCAAACCGAGCCTCAAATTCGCGGTTCATGGGCTGGGGCGACTGAGCGGCGGCAAGGCCAGACATCCGACGCCGTTCAATTGTAAGCAACTTCACTGCCACTTCCCATCGCGTCGCGCAAGCCTAAGTCGATTGATTCGACCAACTTCCAGAATTATATCGATGCTTCAGGAGACTGGCTATGAAATATGGAAGATACATTCTGCTTTTCGGGATGTCATAGGTAGCGGTTTCCCTCGCTTTTAGGGCGGGAACTGGCTCACAGCTCCTATCGCGTTACCGCAACGGGGAAGAGGGTCTGGGAGATGGGTAAGCCTAGAGGATGACTAGAGGAGTTGTGAATGGCGTCGTTCTGAAGTGCAGAGAGATGACGTGCCCAAACCCTTTATTTGGTTTGAGGGGTCCGAGCACCTTCCCCGATACCCGGACCCCTCACTTACCGTGTCCACCAAACTCGCCTAGCTTTGACCTGCCCGGGAGCGGTGAACAAATCCCGCAAGTGAGTGTGATCATGCGCCCGATCGTTGGAAACGTCCATAGAGGCAGTCTGAAGCCGTCTGAACTGATCTGAAGAAATTTACAGTCCCACGCTTGACAGCGCCAGCGCCGCAGAACAGAATTTCTTACAACCGAATTTATACGTTAGGATCTGCCTACAGAGGCGCGCGTTGCTCACGCATGGCCAAACGGCGCTGGCCGCAGGAGTTGTAAATTGCTCGACAAGAAAGTCCGCTTCGACGAATTCGAGCTGGATTATGCCCGCTTCCAGCTCTACCGCAGCGGCACGTCCGTCCGCCTCGAAGGTCTACCGCTGCAGCTCCTGATGTTCCTCGTCGAAAAGCGCGGCCAACTCGTAACCCGCGACCAGATCGCCATCGAGCTGTGGACCAAGGACGTATTCGTTGACGTCGAGCAGGGAATTAATACCGCCATCCGCAAAATTCGCCGTGCGCTCGGTGACGATGCCGATGAACCCCAGTACCTCCAGACCGTCATAGGGCGAGGCTATCGCTTCGTAGCGCCCAACGCCCGGGAATCCGCTGCCGGCCAGCCAGAACCATTCACCGTCTCCGCCGAAGAACTCGGCCGAGCCATCATGACTGCGGCGGGATTAGATCCCGAAAATCCAAAAGGGATCCCCAAGCGTCCCGTCGACGACTGAAAATCCAAGACTGAAAATTATGACTGAAAATTAAGCGACTCGATGCGGCCTCGTCAGCAATAATTTCAACGCGGCCGCAACGGCAATAGGCGCGCACTCGCACGAAAAAAGAGGGGAGCCGAAACTCAGCTCCCCAAAGCTATAGAGGCGATATCACTAAGTAAGAACCTGTCAGCGAGGATTTCGTTGCCCACGGAAACGCAAGATCCCGAAGAAAAGTTCATCCCCGCCAAGGAGGCCGTAGAAGAGCAATGGCTCGATCTCCCCGACGGCCGCATGCGCTACCTCAAAGCCGGGTCAGGCCCGGCCCTCATCCTCGTTCACGGCCTGATGGGTTATTCCTTTTCCTGGAGGTTCACGATCCCCGCCCTCGCGCCTCACGCGACCGTCTACGCCATTGACAATCTAGGCGCCGGCCTGTCGCCCGCCAAGCCAGGGATTGACTGCCGACTTCGCCCCACCGCTGAACGCCTTCTGCAATTCGTCGATGCTCTCGGCATTCCGCAATTCGACCTTCTCGGCACCTCACACGGCGGAGGCGTCGCCATCATGACCGCCGCCATCTGCGCCGAGCAAAAGACATCCCGCCTGCGCCGGCTCGTATTGGTCGCCCCCATCAACCCATGGTCGCCCCACGGCAAGATGTTCGCGCCTTTCATAGGTAGCCCGCTCGGCACTCTCCTCTTTCGCAACTCGATCGAGCGCTGGCGCTCTCTCGACTACGTCTGGCTCGCCAGGCTCTTCGGCGACGTAAGAAAGATTCCGCCCGATTCGCTAGCCGGCTATCGCTTGCCCGTAATCAAGAATCATGCGTTAGGCCACGCGTTGCATATCGTAAGAAACTGGACCGCCGACCTGGCCGAACTGAAAGCAGCGCTTCCCAAAGTTCGCGATTACAAGACGCTGCTCCTGTGGGGAACGCGAGACCGCGCCGTCGATTTTCAATCGGCCGAACCCCTTCGGCAGAATTTTCGCGATGTTCGCCTGGTAGCATTCACAGGCGTAGGACATCTTCCCTACGAGGAAGTCCCGGAGGATTTCAATCGCACGCTGGTGAATTTTCTCACCGGTGACGGATCGAGATGAAAGCTGAGTTAGAACTCGACATGCGCGCGGAAACTTGGAACAATCACCGGACCCCGGTCGCGGTTGTACCCCGGATTATTAATATGCTGCAACCCGGGACCAACATAAATCCCTCGCCACACATGCGCCGTGTAATACGATTCGACAATATTCTCGCGGCCATAATTCAGCCCGCCATCGCCTAGCAGAAAACCCAGCCCGCCATCCGCCAGATAAAGCTGGTGATCTCTCTTGATACCATTTGTGACAAATGCAACGCCGGCCCTATCCTGCTTGCGATGCCAGAGCGCACCGTTCGCCCCCAGGCCCGCGATGACGGTGGAGTCAATTTCCGTGTAAGCAAAAGATTCAGTTCTCCCGTTATCCCATCCCCAGCGCGCAAAAGCCGTAAAGTTCCGCGAAAGAGTCTGCTCCACATTGACGCCGAATCCGTACTTGCGCGTTATGTGCCACGGATGATTCGTAATCTCTGGCACCGTCTCCGGCTCTGGCGCCGTATGATCTAAGAACTGCTCCACCGCAACTCTATAGATGCCCATGTTGGCGTAGTTCGTGTACGCCAGCACTCGCACCACGCCAGCTTTCTTCGGTACGATGGCGCGCCGCAATTCATACTCCCAATTTTCGGCATGAACCTGCCACGGGCGCCAGACCAGATCAATCCCATTTGCAACTTTCGGCATCAGCCCTTCGGCAAAACGGAAGCCCCAATTGCGATCCTCGTAATCGGCCACCAGGCCGACAGTATAGCCGCGCGTGTCAGCGGCATAATCCCACGTTCCGTTGTTGTCGACCGCCCAGTTCATAAATTGAAAATGCGTGTCCGATCCGACCGAATTCACATCAAAGAAATCCGGCAGACTGAATTTGCCGAAGCGAATCTCCAGTCGCCGCCGCGGCAACTCATCGAAGAGCGACAGAAAACTACGGTCGCTCTCCACCTTGTCGCCACTCAACGCGAACACCTTGTGGATCATCCCGCGCCCCAGATACGGAGCCTTGCTCAGCAGAGGATTGCGCACGATATCCAGATCCGTATTTCCCGCCAGCCCCAAACCTAAGCTGAGCGCCGATCCGCCCGCTTCTTCAATATCCACCAGAAGCTCGGTGGAATTATCGATCCGCACACCGGTATAAAGCGTCAGCACCCGCGAAGTGGCTTTCTCATAATTCGGACTGAGACTGTTTGGCCCGCTATAGTCGGCATGAAACGGAGGATGCGTCTGGAAGATAAAATTCGCCTGCCCCGTAAGCCAGAAGCGCGTGCTCTTGAAATGCGGAAACAAGGATTCCGGATCCGCAGCCGCATCGCTCGCTGGCCCCGGCGGATTATTCGCATCTGCCGCGCCCGCAGCCTCGGCCGGAATAGGAGTCGATACCGTAGTGGACGCTGTAGCGGCGGACGATGCGGAAGTTGACGTTGTCCCAGGCGCTGCCTGCGACTGCGCCCAGCAGCCCGACACGAATACGCTCAGCACAAGACTAAGGCTCAGAGCAGCCGCGAGGGCACCGCGACCACGACTCAGCCCGTTGGCCCGCCGGATCATAAAATAGTCCGTAATGAAAATGAATTTCAATATCAATATCAATATCATGCCACCACATTGGCTGATGGCCGCACTGCCCAGCCACTTCGCCAATCACCCTTCGTTGTGATTTCGATCACACACCCAAAAGAGATGCATCAGTATGTGCCCGCCCGGTTAATAGAATGTTACAGTTGCGTTCCGTATCGACGTTGTCCGTAGCCGAAACCCATCAGCCGCGCGATGCCAGCGACCTCCGCTGCTCGTTGATTAACGCAAGCATATCAGAAGAGGTTAACTATAGTTAACATTACAACTCTTTGCGACGAAGCTCCTCAACTCCATAGCATCCGAAGCCGTCGCCCGCCGTCCGCGTCGGTGACCACGACCCAACTCATGCGAAGTTTTCGTTCGTTGCTCTTCTCCGCCCGCGCGAGCTGCGTCGTCGCCATCGCCATCGTTTCTGCGAATGTCTTCATGCAGATCATGTTCTTGTCCTCCTTTCCGTAAATTTCTCAACTCGGTTCTCATTTTCGTCGCTGCCCCCAGTGGGTCCTCACGTCGTTTTCGAATGGCCGTGCTTCTCGTGTCGGGTTCGCTGCCAGCATAAAATACGCTGGCCGTGGCCTGACTGGCCGCGGATCTGATTTCAATTTTTAGGATGGGAGAAGCAGAGGTGAACCAACAGGGTAGAGTAAGGCAGCTATCCTCTCACATCTCCTGCTTCCATCTAGCCAGTCGCAAACCCACCGGCCCGCAGTCACTGCGAATTGTCATACGTCCTTGTGCTAAGGTTTAGCGGGAGCATGTCTCTCGCGCTGAATTTGTTATATCATACCCCCCTAGGGTATTTGTCAATAGAAAAAGGCCAGAAATCCACAAAAATCTACAGAGCTTATGCCAAATAAACAATCCGAAATCTCCAAGGAAAAACAGAAACTGTTCTCCCGCATAAAACGCATGAGCGGCCAGATTACTGCGGTCGAGCGCGCCGTCACCGACGGAGACGAGTGCGCCGATATCTTAATGTTGCTGGCGGCGATTCGCGGCGGCGTCAATAGCCTGATGGCGGAGATCCTCGAAGATCACATCCGCCTCCACATCATCCCTCCCCATCGCGGGACGGAATCGCCAGAAGAACTGACCGAAGATCTGATTAGTCTGGTCCGCGCCTATCTGAAGTAGGATCCCGACTGGCGCGGCCGCGCTGGTGCGTGCGCGGCGTCACATCGTGAGTTCGAGTTCTGTGGGAAGATGTGCCAGCTAACCGTATCGCTCGGAGACGTCACCCGTGCCCATGCAAGCCGCCACCAACTTAGCTAGGCTGCGAGATGAAAAAGAGTTACGCGATGCGCAATTCGCCATGCGTCTTTCTCTGATTGTGGGGTTGGCAATGTTAATCGGCAAGACAACCGTATATTTCCTGACACACTCGACGGCTATTTTTTCCGATGCAGCCGAATCGGTAGTCCATGTAATCGCCGTCGGATTTGCGAGTTTCAGTCTTCGACTTAGCACGAAACCGGCTTCTGATCATTTTCTATACGGTTACGAGCGGATCACTTTCTTCTCCGCAGGCTTCGAAGGCGCCATGATCGTGGTGGCCGCGATTGCAATTCTGTTGGAGTCGATTCGGAAGTGGATCGCCGGCCTACAGTTGGAGCACTTGGGAGGAGGCGCGCTGCTAATCCTGGCAGCAGGAATTCTCAATGCGGGTCTCGGTTACTATCTGCTGCGCGCCGGCGGGCGAAGCAAGTCATTGATTCTCGAAGCCGATGGCAAGCACGTCTTAACCGACAGCTTGACTAGTTTTGGCGTTGTCGTAGGACTGGGCCTCGTGATGCTAACCCACTGGAAACCCCTCGATCCGCTCGTGGCCATTGCGGTCGCCGCAAACATCCTATGGTCCGGAGGACATCTGGTGTGGCGTTCGGCAGTCGGGCTGATGGATTATTCTGATCCGAAAGCGGGTCGGAAAATTCGCGACAAGCTTGATGCAATCTGCGGGGAACTGACCATTCAATACCACGGCGTACGCTTCCGCACGACCGGATACCGCCAGATCATCGAAGTGCACCTGTTATTTCCGCGTGTCACTTCGGTCAGTGAGGCCCACCGCCTGGCAACTGCGCTGGAGGAGCGCCTGCCAACCGAACTGGGGATGCCCGCCGAAGTTATCACTCACCTAGAGTGCTTAGAAGACCACGCCGACGTCCACCACGAGCAACATTACACCGGGAAACCCGAGTAGGTCGGCGCAGTTCCTGCGAATGCCTGGGCGGGATGAGGCAGGGCTTCTCAAGGCTTGACGCTCTCACATCACGATGACCGCCGCGCCGTCGATCGAATCCTCTTTCACTGCGATTAAAGCCTCATTCGCCTGCTGCAGCGGAAACGCCGTTACCTTCGGCTTCAAACCAATCTCGCTCGCCACTTTCAAAAAATCCCGGGCGTCCGCCCGCGTCATATTCGCGACACTCCGCAACTGCCGCTCGCCCCACAGCAGCCGATCGTAATCAAACTGCGGTATGCGGTCCAAATGAATGGCATTGATCGCGACCACCCCACCCTTCCGCAAGCTGCTTAGAGCCGCGATCACGACATCTCCACTGGGAGCGAAAGTCACTGCGCAGTCTAGCTCAACGGGCGGTTTATCAGTCTCGCCTCCCACCCACGTGGCTCCGAGCGATTCCGCCAACCGCCGATGACTCGCTCCTCGCGTCGAGACATACACATCGCAATTCCAGGCGCGTAAAACCGCGATCGCCAGATGAGCCGAAGCGCCAAATCCGAACAACCCGACACGGTCGCCATGTTTGACGCCCGCCACACGAAGGCTGCGAAAACCAATAATCCCCGCGCATAGCAACGGCGCCGCATGTAAATCATCAAGTTCGTCGGGTAGAGGAAAAGTAAAATCCGCGCGAACGACCGCGTATTCCGCATAGCCGCCGTTTACCGTGTAGCCGGTAAACGTGGGTGAATCACAGAGATTCTCCAGACCGAGGTGGCAATAGCGACAGGTGCCGTCCGTTCCTCCCATCCATGAAACGCCCACCCGCGCGCCGGTGCGAAGCTCGGGTGTAGCTTTCGCAGAAGTCCCAGCCACAACCTCGCCGACAATCTGATGCCCGGGAATGATTTCGCTGCGCAGCGGAGGCAACTCACCTTCGACAATATGCAAGTCGGTGCGGCAGACTCCGCAAGCGCGCACTCGAAGAAGAACTTGATCTTTCTTCGGCTGGGGGATCGGAACTTCAGCGATGCGAAGCGGGCGCTTCGAAACTTCTTGAGGTGAGGTCAGGGTTGCGGCCTTCATCACCCAGTTAGAGATGTTTCAGCACGGGGCGAGGATTCTCTTGCAACACGACAATCTAGATCTTCGAAAATACGCTTTCCGCGCAATTTGAAAAGAAAACTCTAATACTCGTCCATTCCCTCCCCGCTCTTAGCGGAGAGCTTCAGAACCTGCATGCCCGTTCGAACGACCTGAGAACATCTATCTCGAAGATAGTTTTTGAGGGAACGGGCGATGCTGGCGAGTTGCCATCTCGAACGATTGCAGGGTCCGTCACGGGATTTCCCTCCGCGAGACTATAACTCATCTCACAAATTGACGGGAAGGGAACCGCTTAGGGAAAACTATTTCTTTCTCGCCGGTAAATACTTCTTCTCAATCGACGCCACAACTACATAGTTAGGATCGACCATCTCGTTCAGATGAATTCTCGCAACTTTGGACAGGAGTTCGTAGGCATCGAGCTCTGACAATCCGTAGTCTTTATGTATCCAATGCACCAGTTCGGTGAAAGCGATGCGCACAGCGTCATCCAGGGGACGATAAGCCCCAACGGTCATGATTGCGTCGTCATTCTCAAACTGCGGCCACGCAATGGTGCGTCCTTTTATCACGCTCAATTGCACGCGCGCTTTTAGCGGAACTTCGATTGCCGTTCCCGCAACTTCGCCATCGCCCATCGCCGCATGCCCATCGCCGATATAGAAGAGTCCACCTTTAACATTCACCGGAAAATAGACGGTATTGCCGACGCTGGCTTCGGGCGAATCCATGTTCCCGCCAAACTCCGCTGGCACCACCGAACTCCGTGCCTCGCCTTCCGCTGGAGCCACACCGATACATCCGAAGAAAGGATGCATGGGAATCTTTACCGAGAAATCCGAATCGAGCGCCTTGAACGCCGCCGTGTTATCGGCGTGATTGATGTGGTAATACCAAATGCGCTCGGGCAGCGGCGAATGCAGCATCGGCGTGTAATTCGTTTCGTTGATGGCGCCAAATCCCGGAGCGAATGCGCCCACGCCGGTGTCGCCATCGACCTGCAGATCGAGAATTTTGACGGCCAGCGTGTCGCCCGGCTCCGCGCCCTCAACATAAAACGGCCCGGCCAGAGGATTGTCGCCCTTCACCATGCTAAGTGTGTCGCCAGTCTTTCGAAGCACATTGCCGAAACAGTCGAGCGTGTTCGTGTCTAGGATGTCACCCGACTTCAGGCGCGCCACCGGGTCGGCGGTCGCGAAGAGATATTTCACGTTGTTGATGGTGGTGGTGTAGTGGACGACGTTGCTCGCCGGGCCCGGAACCGTCTGCCCCGGAAGCGCCGTCGCCGTCGCCCACGCAATTCCCAGCAGCGCAAGAACGCCGCTTTTCAGCCGCATGAAGTTTGCCTCTTCTTGTTACTGGAGGGGAGCGCCATCACGTTGCACTCCCCAGCCACCATCGAAATACATCAGAAAGAATACTTCAACGAGAACTGAATCAGCCGAGGCGTTCCGTTAGTCTGCGTAATCTCGCCAAACGCACTCCCCGCAGCCTCATTCGCATTCCCAGTGCCTTGCGGATTCTGGAACGACGGATGATTGAACAGATTAAACACCTCCGTGCGGAAACGCAGATCCTGCCGCTCGCCGAACTTAAACACTCGCCCCAGCGTGAAGTCGACGTTCGACTGCTTTGGGCCAATGACGCAATTACGCGGCGAATCTCCATAACCCGTCGTGCCGCCGACGACCGTCGGCGCCGGTAGATAAGCATTAGGATTGGCCCAATGCGCGATCTTGTCAGCGAGGCTACCCGAGGTCAATGCGTTGCTGCAACTGTATCCCGGAGCAAAATCTGCTGTCGCCACCGGAGCGCTCGCCAGTTGATAAGCGGACGCGCCGTTGGAATCGAAAATCGTTATCGGCGAACCCGATTGGGCCACGATCACGCTATCGACCTCCCAACCGCCGAGCACATATCCCGCCGCGTCGTGCCAGTTTGCCATGAACGGAATCGCGTAATTGAAGCTCGTCACAAAACGTTGTCGATGATCAAAGTCCGACAGCCCGCGCGATGCCGCTCCGCTGTTTTGATCGTTGACGCGGGTGATGAAGGCCACGCTCGCCGTCGAAACGTCGTCGATCGACTTCGACCACGTGTAGGCGCTTTGAAAATATAATCCCTTGGAGAAGTGGTGCGAAACCGTGACCTGCAAACCCGCGTATTCGGAATCGGAGTTGGGATAGAAAGCCTCGAGCAGCGCGGGATTCACTCCCTGATAAGGCGCTCGGCCCAAAGCATTCCCCGTCGTGTTGGAAGTGATCTGGTATGAAGTTTGCGCCGTTAAGCAGTTGGGGGGAGCGCAGGTCAGGGTGACGGGGTTAGACGGGCTGGCCAGTGCTGGCTGGTCAGGATCAAACGTCGAGCGCAGCCGCGTGCCTTTGGTGCCTACATATCCTACTTCGAGCACCCAGTTTCCACCCAACTGCCGCTGCACCGATAAATTCCACTGCTGCGTCGTCGGCACCACCCAATGCAGCGGAACCGCCAGGCCAAACAATCCATCGATATTGCCGGAGTAGGCTGGGCACTGCGTTGTGTCAGTGGTCGGTGTCGTCGTGCCGCAAATTACGAAGCCCTCGAAAAACGACGGCGAAGGCACAAACGCTTGGCTCACGGTGCCAAGTGGCGGGAGCAAGGGAGCGAGCAGAGTACCCATGGCACCCGGCGTACTCGCGCCGCCGCTTAGCGGATAAAAGGGTGCTGTGAACGACAGGTTGTCTACCGCGCCAATATCTTCGCGGACGCTGTAGATGCCATAGCCGGCGCGAACGACCGTGCTGTGCCGGCCATCCACGTCATAAGCAAAGCCTAGGCGAGGCTCGGGCACCCTGGCGTATTCGTTGTTGAGGGCAGCGCTGTTCAAATTGCCGGTGAATCCGGGAAAACCGTACTTGCTCACGCAGCTTGGAAACACGAAAGGATTGCCGATCGTAGTGGCGTTCGACAGAACCGAGTTGCCCAGATGGCACAGGTCGTCATAGGCCGCGCCCACAAACTCCATGCGCAAGCCGAGGTTTAGTGTCAAAGTCGGCGAGACTCTCCAGTCGTCCTGCGCGAATGCGCCATAGGCCGGAATGTGATAATCGTGATTGGCCGCGCCGCCGCCGCCTTCACCGAGGAAAGAATAGCCGCCGAGGAAGTTCTGGAAATCAGAGGTGTCAAAGGGGACCTGCGCCGGGTTTGTATAGCCGTTGGAGAAGTAGAAGAGGCCGTTGTCCAGCACCGGCAGGTTGCGACGAATATCGGTGCGGTCAATTTCGCCGCCGAAACGGAACGAGTGATGTCCGTGCGACCAACTAACCGTGTCGAGGTAGGACAAGGAATCTGACAATGCGGATTGGAGCTGATTGGGGAACGGTCCGATCTGAAAGCTGTTGAGCTGGAATCTGTACATGTCGGGCGCACCGGATCCGTTGCTGATGCCCAAGTCGGCCGGTGAAGTGCCCGGGACGGGAACGTTCTGCAAAGAGTCGCTGATGACATTCACGCCGAAGCGAAACTCGTTAATCAGCGCGTTGCTGAAAGAGTGAGTTTCAGCGATGCTACCAAATCGCCCGCGCAACGGGACGTCGAGCGGAAAATTCAGGTTTGTGGCATATGCCGGATAACCAGTCTGCACTTGCAGGTTATCGGCGCCAAACGGTTCGAAAGTCTCCGAATCCGACCAGAAGAATCGCCACGAGAGACGGTCTTTGCCCTGATTGAAATCACGGTCCCAGTTGGCGGTGAATTGGTTGTCCGTGTACTTGCCGGGGTCGGTGAGAACCAGTGGCCCGTAGTTTACCGACGAACTGCATGTGGCAGTCGATGTGTTGTAGGTCTGCGTTACGCCCGGAGTGCCTGCAACGGTCGGAATCAGGAATCCTCCTCCTCCGCCAAACTGATTACCCGCAACATTCAGCAGAGAAAGCGAGACTGGATCGATGCCTTTCGGAAATACGCTGTTGAAGCTGACCGCGGGGCAGAGCACTGTACTGCCATTCATCAGTGCCTGGCTGCTGAAGACAGATTCGAGGTTTGCCGCTGAGCGGTCGGTCGGCAGAACGGGAATCGAAGTATTGATATAAGTTCCCAATGAATCGCCGCTGCGCTGCTGGGTGCCCTGATAATTGACGTAGAAGAATCCGAGCTTGCCACTGGGAGCCACGGGGCCGCCGAAATCACCGCCAAAAATATTCTGCTTAAGATCGAACTTGCCGAGGAAGAAATCGTCTGCATCCAGCGACGTATTACGGAAATACTCCCAAACATCTCCGTGGAACTTGGCGGTGCCGCTCTTTAGGATGGCGTTAATGTTGCCGCCGCCATTGCGTCCCTGTGTAGCGTCATAAAGACTGGTGCCGACCTTGAATTCCTGAATCGAGTCAGGATTCGGAACCGGCGTATAGGTAAGTTCACCGAATGAATAGTCCGATGCCGAGACTCCCTCGATCAGATAGTTGTTGTTATCTTCCCGTCCACCGTTAACGTCGATACGCACATCGCCGCGACCGAGTGCGGCGGCATTGTTAAGGTTGGACGATGCGCCCGCCGAAAGATCGAGCAACTGCTGGAAATTCCGCGTAGCCAGAGGCAGCGCGCTGAGCGTAGCTGAACTGATCGACTGCCCCGTGGTGGCGTCGGTCGTGTCCACTTGCTCCGCGGTCGACTCGACTTCGATTACTTCTTTTACGGCACTCAGCTTGAGACTTGCCGTAATGCGCGTAGTCTCCGTAATGCGCACATCCACTCCAGGAATTTTCGTGTCGGGAAAGCCGGTCGCATTCACCTCTACCGTGTAGGTGCCCACGGGCAACAGCGTGGCATTGAAAAAGCCGGACGCGTCGGTTTTCAGCTGGCGCAGCACTTCACCGGTGGCTTCGCTGGTCACGCTGACTTTTGCGTTGGCAATCACTGCGCCGGATGAATCCTGCACGACGCCACTAATCGCTCCCGTCGCTCCGCCTTGAGCGAAGGCTAGCGAAGCAAGAGATACTACCGACACTAACAACAAGGCAAGGTTTCGAGTAACACGCATAAGGCCTCCCTTGGAGACGGAATTTACCGTCGCGCGAATCTGACTAATGGAAACCGATAATTAAATACTTGGGCAAAACGGGTGTCAAGGAGTAATGCAAGGCATGGAAATAATGAATAGGCAATGGGCCGGACGATTCCTTAGTGGTTATATTTATTGAGTTACGGGGTGGGGCGCTATGGATTTACGTAGGCTAGCTAAGTCGTTATCGGCGGTGTTGTATTTCCCTGACATCGAGTAGTTGTCACTGAAGGCGTTATGTTGTCACTGAATCGCATTCCCGTAAGTCGGCACGCCCTGCTGCAGGAAGAATAGCAATGTCTGTCCTCGCGTCGACCAATCGCTTTGGGGATACTGAGTTATCAACTGCTGCGCCAGCGAGATAGCTGCGCTCTTCGATTGCTCAGACTTCTTACCCTGATCTTCCGTCTTATAAATTTCGATCAACGCCGCTCGGCGGGAGGCGGCGTTGAAGAGTGCCTCCGGCGCGGCCGGCGATTGCGGATGCTCCTTGACATACTTCTCGTAAATCTCGGCTTCCTTGTCCGGGCACTTTGAAGATCCTTGCCAATCGCCGCATAACTTGTTGTCGATGAGGTGAAAGGCGGCGAGCTGCGCCCACTTCGTGTCGGGAAACTTCTTCATCAGCTGCCTCATCGATTCCTCGTCGATGCCCGCGCGCATATACGATTCTTTCTCGTGCGCGGACGGCCGCGACTCCACGTCCGCCTTGTCGATCTGCCATTTAATATCGGCGGCACGGTATAGCGATTCGGCCGCCAACGGACCAGTAGGGAAAATATCGTAAACGCGCCGATAGAGCCGCAGCGCGTCTTGCGCCGCGCCGCGCCGCCCGTGGCGCCGACTGGCCTCGTCCTCCGAATCGACCGCCGCGCCAAACAATATCCGGTCGCCATTCGGCGTCGACGCCCACACAATTCCGGTATCCACTACCCAGCCGCTGATCGTCTTTCCTTCCTCGTCGTCGTCCAGCACAAACGCCGGATCGCGCGCGAAAGGCGAGCCCATCAACGCTTCTACGTGCAACCAGTTCGGCGTCTTATCCAGAAGAATCAACTCGCGTCCCCGGTCGACTTGGCCGAGCTTGTTCGAAGAAGCGTCGGGCGAAAGATAAATGATCGCCTCGCGAATCAAGGTGCCGCGATCGGCGGCGAAGAGCAAAGAGTGTCCCAGCAGGATCAGGGCAACCCAAGACAGCAACCTATTTGGGGTAGTGGACTTCACAATCGTCTTCATTTTCAAGTTCGAGAGTAGCACGTGAAATTAGATGCATGGAACGGTCTGAGAAGGGGACTGGCCGCCCTCGGAACAATCCGCATAAACTTTAGCGAAAACGCAGTGAAAAGAGCCGTACTGTCCGCATTTCAGTAATCCTTGCATCTGTAACCGCCGTGACCTGTACATCTTTTCCGCTTGCGATAATCTGAGCCCAGCAACGGAGGGGAATAAAAATCGAACTCTAGCCTATTGGCTGCAGCAAGTCACCTCCACTCAGTCCGCCAAACTCCGCTTCAAGCGTCAGCCATCATTGGTGTTGAGACGCACGGATAACGGCTTTCACCAGCACTCAACCAATCCATTTCAATCGAGGAAATTCGACCTATGAAATTTTTTTCTGCAGCGGCTCTCGTAGCCTCGTTCGCCTTAATCAGCCTTGCTCCGGCTCAAATGAGGCCGGCCAGCGGAAATGTAGTGACCCCCGATTCCAGCATTGAAAGATCCACCGACATCGGCATGCGTGCCCACACAAATATCCACGTCTTTCTGCCCACCAAGCCGATGAAAGAGGTGAAACCCTTCGGCGCGCCTTATTCCGGCTACTCCTATGAAACCCCGGAATCGCTCGCCTGCGTCTACGGCCTGGTGAAGACTGTCACGGGATGCACGCCCAGCGCGGCAAATACGAATCCGACCGGCGGCTCCAAGATGATCGCAATCGTCGACGCCTACGATGCCCCGAATGCCGCCAAAGATCTCGCTGCTTTTTCCACTCAGTTTGGACTGCCGGCGGCCAACTTTCAGACCGTCTACGCGAGCGGGAAAAAGCCTGGCTACGACGCGGGATGGGAATTTGAAGAATCGCTCGACGTGCAGTGGTCTCATGCCATGGCTCCCGGAGCCCAGATCGTTCTTGTCGAAGCCGCGTCCAGCAGCTTTACCGACCTGATGACCGCGGAAGATATGGCCAGCAAAATGGTCAATGCGGCCGGCGGCGGCGAGGTGACCAACAGTTGGGGCGGAAGCGAATTGTCCGGTGAAACCAGTAACGATTCCCATTTCGTCAAAGCTAACGTCGTTTTCTTTGCTTCTGCGGGAGACGGCCCCGGCACTATCTGGCCGAGCACTTCTCCGAACGTAGTCGCGGCCGGTGGAACCACCGTGCGCCGCACTCCATCAACTGGTGTGTTTCTCTCCGAGTATCCGTGGGATTCGGCTGGCGGCGGAGTAAGCGCCTTCGAAGCGCGCCCGAGTTATCAAAGTTCGATCTCATCGCTCGTCGGCAACTTCCGCGGAGTTCCCGATCTATCCTTTGATTCCGATCCCATCACCGGCGTGTGGGTGCATGACACCAACGCTGGGGGTTAGAACATCGTCGGAGGCACCAGCGTTGCCTCGCCCGCTTTGGCAGGAATCATCAACGCATCCGGTTCCTTCTACGCATCTTCCAACGCCGAACTTTCTGCCATCTACGGCAACCGCACAGTCACCGCAGATTTCCGCGACATTACGACCGGCTTCTGCGGCCCGTATGGTGGCTACTCGGGCGCCACCGGCTGGGATCCCTGCAGCGGAGTTGGCGTAGCCAATGGCAAGACCGGAAAGTAACCCGCATCAGAAAATGGGGCCTGCCCTTCGTGGGTAGGCCTTTTTTTATTTGTTGTGAGAGGACGCAGCGGCCAGCCGTGCCCATCTCGCGGCCTTGCCCCTTGGGTCGAAACGCCAATTGCGACCCAACGCCAGTTCGATCGCAGTTGACAAGCGTGCAACCGTTGCTATACACGAGTGTGTCTCTCTAAGTAGGTTGGTCCAGAGAGTCTCTATGCTCACCGCCCGAAATCGTTACCGCTCGCAGGCCCCGCGATGATGTCTCGCAGCGCGGCGCACCAGATTGCCATCCGCGATCTCAAGAGCATTGACGATCTCACTCAGTTGAAGGCGCTCGAAAAAGAAGTCTGGGGCATGGCCGACGAAGACACCTTGCCGCTGACGCTGGCCATCGCCTTGAAAACAGCCGGCAATATTTTTGTCGGCGCCTTTGAAACAGCCAAGGACAGCAAGAATAAAGACAAAGAAAAAATGGTCGGCTTCGCCTTCGGATTCCTCGGCCGCGAACATGGCCTGACCACGCTCCACTCCCACATGCTCGCCGTGCTCGATCAGTATCGCCATCTCGATCTCGGATTGCGTCTCAAACAAGCACAGCGCGAGCGCGCCATGGGGATGGGCATCCACGAGATGACATGGACCTACGATCCCCTACAAAGTCGCAACGCCCACTTTAATTTCGCCAAACTCGGCGTGGTCTCTGATACTTATAAAGTCGATTTCTACGGCCCGGAGACCTCGAGTGTATTGCACCGCAACGGCACCGATCGCCTGTGGGTGCGCTGGATTCTCGATTCGCGGCGCGTCCGCGATCGCCTTTCCGGCAAGAACGTGAATTCGCGCACTGAAACCCTCGACGGCCTACGCCTGCTCGCTCCCCTAGTCCGCTTCGATCCCAGCGGCAAACCGGCCCGCGCTAATCTGGCTGACTCGCTAGCCCGTCAACGTGTGAGCATCGAGATTCCAGGAGACATTCTCGAAGTCGAGCGCACCGACATGTCTCTAGCGCGAGAGTGGCGAGAAGCAACGAGATGGGCTTTCCGTGAAGCCCTCAAGGCGGGATTCGTAGTAGCAGAATTCTGCCGGTCCATTCGCGGCCAGCAAGGTCCCGGAGCCTACCTCCTCCAGCAAGCCTCGGTAACCGATCTCATCCCCGAAGCATAAAAGCTTCGATTGCAGGGTATCGCTTTAGTGAGCCCAAAGCCGTGTCAATCAGCTTCCTTTCCAGCGGCTCGCCCATCGAGCACCATCCTCATAACGACCACCGTCAAATAATTTCGCTTTTCCTCTGCTCTCCGTGAGAGAGAATACAACCAACGTTTATGTTGTGGCTCGATCGCAAGCGCACGTCATCGATTGGTCTGCTAGTTTGTCTTCTTACGCATCTCACGTTTGCCCAGATTCCCACCAAGACGCCACCTCGGAACATCCTGATCACCGTCACCGATGAAAATAGCGTAGCCGTTCCGTCCGCGGTCGTATTCCTGCAAGCCTCTCCGAGTGCCGCTCCGCTACGCTGTATGACCGACTTCGCCGGCCGTTGCAACTTTCCCAACCCCGTTTCGGCGACCTTCAATCTCCGGGTCGAAAAACAAGGCTTCTATTCCTTGACGCTGCCCGGCGTCCAGATCGGCGCTGCCGGCAACATCGATGTCACTCTCGCCCACCAGCAAGAAGTGCGCGAGATCGTCGACGTGGTGGAGTCTCCGCCTGCCATCGACCCCGCCCAAATCGCCGCGCAACAGACTCTGAGCGGACTCGACGTGCTCAACATTCCGTTCCCTGCGACGCACGATTATCGGAATGTGCTCAACTTTATCCCCGGCGTGGTGCAGGATTTGAACGGACAACCTCACATCGCGGGCGCAGAAACTTATCAGACCGTCATTTTGCTCGATGGCTTCAACGTGACGCAGCCCGCCAACGGCCAACTGCTGGCCCGCATCAGCACCGACGCGTTTCGGTCTATTCAAATCGAGCCCGCGCGCGAGCCTGCCGAATTCGGCAAAGGTTCGGGCGGCGTTCTCATGCTCAATACAGGTATCGGCAACGATCACTACCACTTTGCCGCCACCGATTTTGTGCCGTCGTTTCAAGACAAGGGTGGATGGAAGTTCGACCAGTTCCTGCCGCGCCTTACATTCTCGGGACCGCTGAAGAAAGGAATGGTGTGGTTCTACGACGCGATCGACGGAGAGTTTGATAACGTCGTTTACACCGAACTCCCCGCCAATGCCGACAACGATCACATCCTCCGCATCGGTAATCTAGCCAAGCTTCAGGGCAATGTCACCAGCCGCCATATCGTCACCGGCAGCTTGCTGGTGAATCATCTGCACGATGATTACGATGGCCTCTCGCCGCAAAATCCCGAACTGTCAAATCCACTGGATGTTGAATCCGCGTATATCGCCAGCGCGAAGGATCAGTACTATTTCAAAGGCGGTGAGTTGTTCGAAACCGGAGTGGCCTTCGATCAGTACAATTTGCAATACACTCCGTACGGCGCCTCGCCCTATTTCATCACTCCCGAGCCGCTCGGTGAAACGGCCAGTGGCAGTTACTATCTTTCCGCCACCACGCGCGCCCGGCGCTGGCAGGCTCTGACGAATCTGTTTCTCGGCCCGCATCAATGGCACGGACGCCATGATCTCAAATTCGGAGCCGACGTCGACGTTCTTGACTACGACGCCCAGTTTGCCCGCCAGTCCGAATCTTTCTTGAGTGTAGGCCAGAATCCGCTGACTGCTCCGAATACCTGCCTGACACTTCCTCCCGCGCAAAATTTTCCCTGCACTCTCTACTCCACTTTTTCCGGAGGCTTGCCCTCTTCCACTACTAACTTCGAGTTGAGCGCCTATGCGCAAGATCGCTGGCTGATCGGCAATCGTCTGCTCGTTGAATCCGGACTCCGCTTCGATTGGGATGCAATGGTGCGCGCTCCGCTGCTTTCCCCGCGACTCGCGGGAACCTACGTCCTCGACAACTCCGGCAATACCAAACTTTCGGCGGGCATTGGATTGGTCTATGATCCTACATTCCTTTTTCTCATCGCCCGTCCCTACGCTGGCGAACGCACCGACTATTTCTTCAACGACTCCGGCGTGGAAACCGGAACCGTGCTCACGACATTCTCTGTCGACCGCAATCCTCTGGTCGCTCCGCGCTTCGTCAACTGGAGCCTCGGCCTCGAACACAAGCTCCCAGCTGCGATCTACTTAAAAGCTGAATTCCTGGAAAAGCGCGGCACCCGGGGCTTTGTCTACAACATTCCGAACGGCGCGCCGATCGGCGACTTCGTTCTTGAGAACACGCGCGACGATCGCTACGATGCCATCGAAGTCAGCCTCCGCCACAACTTCCGGGAAAGCTACATGCTGATGGGGTCGTACACGCGCTCCCGCGCTCACTCTAATCAGGTTTTGGATTTCAACGTCGACAACCCTCTACTCAGTGCTCAAACGGGCGGCCCTTATGGGTGGGACACACCGAATCGATTTCTTTCCTGGGGATACTTCCCACTGCCCAGATTGCCGCTCATTCGCCAGACCGAACTCGCCTACTCCATGGAGACACGCACCGGATTTCCATTCAACGCAACGAATAATCAGGAGCAACTCGTCGGTGCGCCTGGGTCGCATCGCTTTCCCGATTATTTTTCGCTCAACCTTTTCCTGGAGAAGCGCTTTCACCTCTTCGGCTATTTCTGGGAATTGCGAGGCGGCATCGACAACATCACCGATCACGCCAACCCCTACGTCGTCAACAGTGATATTGACGGGCCCAAACCCTTTACCTTCAGCGCATTTGAAGGCCGCGCCTTCACCTCTCGCATCCGCCTACTGGGCAGGAAGTGAATGCTGGCATGGGGCAGTCGTTGTCAGCGAAAAGTCATTATGCTAAAACCTCTTTCAGGGATCTTTCCTTGGGTAGGGAGGTTATGTGAACCAACCATTCGATCATCGATTTAACGATCAAAAACTCACTTCTTTTGGATCGGTGATCAAGCGCCCCAGCGCCGTTCTTCCCGTGGCCATGTCGCTAACCGCGCAAACGATCGTGCTCACTCACATTGCACTGTTCGGCCACGCGCGCGAAGCCGATGAAGGGACCACGGCTCATCTCTGGCAGATTCTCATGGCAGGGCAGATGCCGGTGCTTGCGTTCTTCCTCATTAAGTGGCTGCCGCGAGCGCCGAAACAGACGCTGTGCGTGCTGGCGCTGCAAGCCGGAGCTGGGCTCGCGTCGCTGGCTCCTGTCTTTTATTTCAATTTGTAAAGTGAGGGTTAAATCGATTTCACGGGTATGGTTGTCACGTCATCCACCAGCCCGACTTCCTTCTGCACAAACGGCTCCGCGTAAGTGACACCGCCGAGCATGCCGTAGTAGCGGGCCATGGCTTCCACGCGAGCGCGAATTTCTTTTTGCGCGGGAAAGATTCCGCTGCCGGCCTCCTGATCGGTGAACTGCGACTTGTAGGCCATCAGCGACTCGAAGCGCGTCTCGAACTGATCGGTGATGTCGACGACAAACGTGGGGCGCACGTCGCGGTAAAGACTGGCATAAATAATCTTGAATGGACGATGAGCTGAACCCTCCCCCGGCAACTTCGCCAGCCCCGACAAAAACGCCGCCTCGTACCCAAGAGTCGCGGCGGTGTAATGATCGGGATGGCGCCCTTCCCAATAGGGAAGAATCAGCACGCGAGGACGCTGCTCACGGAGAACACGAACCACCTTCAGGCGATTCTCCCAGGTATTCTCGACGCGGCCGTCCGGAATATCGAGAGCTTGGCGCCAGGAAACTTTCAGAATGCGCGCCGCTTCCGCGGCTTCGCGGCCGCGGTCGTCCATAGTTCCGCGCGTTCCCATTTCGCCTTGCGTCAGGTCGAGGATACCGGTGCGATGTCCGTGCTCGGCCATCTTGAGCAGAGTTCCGGCGCAGGTCTGCTCAACATCATCGCGGTGCGCAGCCAGGGCGAGAATGTCTACGGGCATTTGGTGATTTGGTAATCGGGTAATTTTGTAATTTAATATCGGTTCTTAATTCCTGGTGGTTAGATTACAAAATCACCAAATTACGAGATTACAAAATTGCTTTACGCTGCCGGCTTCGTCGTCCGCCGATTCGCCAGCACGAAGGCCAATCCGAACATGAACAGGGCAAACAACACCAACGTCAGAATCGACGCCGTTAGCGAGAAGTCAAAGGAAAATGAACTGGGCGCTTCGGGATACATCAGAGTGCGCAGCGCTTCGACTCCATAAGTAAGCGGATTGGCATACATGAGCCATCGAATCCACCCCGAAGCCTTAGACAGAGGAAAGAGCGCGCCGGAAAGAAGCCAAAGTGGAATCAGAAACAAATTGATGATGGCGTGGAAGGCTTGCGTCGAATCCATGGGCCACGCGATGGCAAAACCGAGCGCAGTGAGTGCGAACGACACCAGCACCACGGTAAGAACGATGAGCCCGAAGGAGGCCAGCGTCAGATGGATTCCGACGAGCGGCGAAAAGACCAGAAAAATCAGCCCTTGAGCAGCGGCCAGCGTGGTGCCGCCCAAAACCTTTCCCAGAACAATCGCTGCGCGCGGCACCGGCGCCACCAGCACCGAAAGTAAGAAACCTTCGTTGCGATCTTCGATCACGGACATCATGGTGAAGATGGCAGTGAAGAGAATGATCATCACCAATACGCCGGGATAGAAATAATCCAGATAGTTCTGCTGGCCGGCCGCTTGCCCGGAACGAAATGAGGTTCCGAAGCCGGATCCAAGCACCACCCAAAATAAAAGTGGAGAAGCGATGACACCTACTACGCGCGCGCGCTGGCGGTAAAAGCGCACGACTTCGCGCCACCAGAGCGTGAAGGCGGGCAGGAGCACTCCGCCAGAGGAGGGAGCGGTTGCATTTGCGGGGAAAGTAGCCGATTGAGTTGCCATTGGTCTTCAGTTTATCAGGAGTTTATTAGGCCAGGCGGCACCCGTTAGTCTTGAATTGTCGGCTCCGTTGCACAACTGTTGCAAGCTATTGCACTGCCCTGACCGCATTCTGTCACGTCCCCGGTTTTTCTCTTGATTATGCCCAAATGATTCTTCTTCCCCACCCACATTTTCGTTGTTGTTGAGTTGGGTGTTGGTTATACTACGGCCCGACAGTCGTTCCTTCACGAGTCCCACAGCGGAGGGTCCCGGCTTCAATCAGGCATGTCAACCAGATATAGACGTGTGGCGCTGGCGCCATGCTGCGGACCGAACAATCTTCACCGAACAATCTTCAATGAACAATCCCAAAATGTGGTGCACCTAACCAAGGAGAAATTATGATTCGAAGACTGAGCGTATTCTTGCTCACGCTGGCCGCGATAGTGTCAGGCGTGAGTGTCGTTAGCCAGGCAGCGCCACAGCCGCTGCTGACACGTCATGTGCGTGACGTGGTCGCGAGTGGGCAGGCTGTTTCGGCGGGGCATCTGCCGGCAACGCAGTCCTTACACTTCGACGTTGTTTTGGCGCTGCGCCATCAGCCCGAGTTGGAAAATTTTCTGAAGGAACTCTATGACCCAACCAGCCCTTCCTACAAGCACTACGTAACCGTGCCTGAGTTCACCGAGCGGTTTGGGCCGAGCCAGGAAGATTTTGACGCCGTGATCGCGTTCGCGAAATCAAGCGGATTTACGGTGATAGGTGGCTCCCGCGATTCTTTCGACGTACAGCTCAAGGGCACCGTCGCACAGGTCGAGAAAGCCTTCAGCGTCACGCTCGGCCTTTATAAGGATCCCGTTGAGAACCGCACCTTTTTTGCTCCCGACCGCGAACCTTCGGTGAACCTGCCCTTCCAACTCTGGCATGTCACAGGATTGGACAACTATTCCATTCCGCGTCCTGCGCTCGTGCGAAAACCCAAAACAGAGGTTCCGCAAGTCGTACCACCTGCCTCGATCGGATCTTGCCCACAGGAGTCTTTTTGCGGTAGCGACATGCGCGCGGCTTACTACGCGGGAACAGCGCTTACTGGCGCCGGTCAGAATATTGGTTTGCTGGAGTATGCCGGATTTGATATCGCCGACGTTAACACCTATTACACCAACGCCAAACAGACTAGAAACTTCGCGGTAACTGGCGTTTCCACCGATGGCAGCAGCGTCAATTGCACCGCGCCCAGCTGTGACGATACGGAACAGACACTTGACATTACGCAGGCGGGTGGCATGGCACCGAACGTGACCACAGTCTACGTT
Organism: Acidobacteriaceae bacterium; assembly: GCA_003132405.1. GTDB lineage: Bacteria > Acidobacteriota > Terriglobia > Terriglobales > Acidobacteriaceae > Acidiflorens. The sequence goes on from PKXQ01000150.1 coordinate 29,775, forward strand.
TTCGTGAGCGACAGCAGCGATACCGCTCTGCTGGGCTCGATGTCTACATATAGTCCTTTGCCTTTAAACCTGAGCTCCTCCTGGACATGGACACCGGCGGACCCGAGCACTGACGACCCGTACTTCGAGAAGATGGCTTCGCAAGGTCAGACCTTCTTTCAAGCGTCCGGTGACAGCGGCTTTTATAGGGGAAGTTCTCCATGGCCGACGAATTCCGTTTATGTCACGGCGGTCGGCGGCACGGACCTGGTGACCGCCAGCGCGGGCGGACCGTGGGCTTCGGAAACCTATTGGTCTGACGGCGGCACCAACTACGGGGGCGGCGGCTGGGGGACCAACATTGATATCCCATCATGGCAGACGGTCGCAGCCGACCAATGTAACACCGAGGGAGGGGACTGTTCCGAAACTTATCGGGATGTGCCAGACGTCGCGGCGAATGCGAATTTTACGTTCTACGTCTGTGCCGATCAGAAGGGTTGCACGGCCAACGACTACGGCGGGACCAGTTTTGCCGCCCCCATGTGGGCCGGATACCTGGCTCTGGCCAATCAACAGGCGGCGGCCAACAGCGTTCCAGCACCCGGCTTCATCAATGCAACCATTTATACGCTGAATCTGGGGAACGGCGACGCCGATTTCCACGATATCACCAGCGGTAGTGATGGCGGCTTTATATGTGTAACCGGTTACAATCTGTGCGACGGCTGGGGCAGTCCGAACGGGGCGCTCCTGATCAACGCTCTGACCGGCCTTCAACAACCCGGTTTCACACTGTCGGCCTCGCCGAGCAGCGTCAGTGTCACGCAGGGTAGCAGCGGAACGAGTACGATCACTGTTGCTGACGTAGGCGGCTTCAGCGGCAGCGTTACTCTCTCTGCCTCAGGCTTGCCCAGCGGTGTGACGGCGGCGTTCAGCCCGAATCCCACCTCGAGCACCAGCACGCTGACCTTGTCGGCTACTTCTACCGCCGCGACCGGAACGGTCACTGTGACCATCTCGGGCGTGTCGGGTAGTTTGACCGCCAGCACGACCCTCAAGCTAACCGTGAATCCCATCGTTACCGGTCCTACGGTCACCGTGACGCCAACGTCTTTGACATGGGGTACGGTGCCTCTGAACGAGACTGGCGCTACGAAAGCTGTCACGCTCACCAATACCGGAACAACGACCCTGGACATCAGCAGCATCACCACCAGCGGCGATTTCGGCCAGACGACCAGTGCGAAACCTTGCGGCAGCACCCTGGCCGCGGGAAAGAGTTGCAAAATCGACGTCACCTTCACGCCGACTCAACTAGGGGTGCTCACGGGTACCTTAACGTTGACCGACAACTCCCCGAGCAGCCCACAGACCGTGGCACTGTCCGGAACCGGCGGGGTTCAGGCCAAACTAACACCCTTAACCAAGACTTTCCCAGCAGAGCCAGTCGGGACAAGCAGTCCGGCTGCGGTATTCACCCTGGCCAATAAACAGAATGTAACGCTTACCGGCATCACGATCACGACGACCGGCGACTTCAGTGTGTCGGCGACGACGTGCTCAACAACCCTGGGTGCCACGTCCAGTTGCACAATCAGCGTAGTATTCACGCCAACGGCCAAGGGCACTAGGACGGGCAGTTTGAACGTGGCTGATAGCGCCGTGGGCAGTCCGCAGACTTCTAGTCTGCAGGGCAAGGGCGAGTAACGCTGTTTCATCGAACATAATCGGCCCTGCAGAAATGCGGGGCCTTTTTTTGTCTGGCTTAAGGGCGCAGATGTTTACTCGATGTCCGTATTTGTGCATTGCAAACGAACATGCAAGTTCAGTTGTCGAACATAATTCCTATCACGGCGTAGTAGAATAGAAGCCGCTAATACTCGCATTCGCCAGGATGTGGTGCTCTTTCCCAGCCTTAATCAGCGCCTGATAAAGCGTCTCGGCATTCGCCGGAAAATTAGGCGACTGAGGTAAATGCAGGACGATATCGAGCGCATAGACCGTGAATATGTAATGATGCGCGTAAGGCTTGTAACCTGCCGGCGGGCACGGACCGTCATATTCTCTACCAACAAGAAAATCATTGAAGATCTGTTCGCCATACGTGCTGCCCGCAACACCGGCATTTTCCGGTAATCCGGTCGCCGCCGGAGAAATGTTATACATTCCCCAATGCGTGAAAGCTGCGGTGGTGTCATAGGTCGTTACGACGAAACTGGCCGTGCCTGCGGGCGCGGTGGTCCACGATAATTCGGGCGACTCGTTGCCGCCCGGGCTTCCATCGAGCGAGCAACTGTTGGAGCCGTTCACGATAATGTTATTGATCATGCTGAGCGGCAGAGTTGCGCCATCGACGAAAGTGGTGCTGCTCACTTGGAACGAACTGGCAGCGGCAGCAGATTTTCCGCGCCGTTGCGCTACGCCGCAGAGGGAAAGCGACATCATTAAGAACATCAAGGTGACGATTCTAATTTTCACCGGAGTATCCTCCCTGGCTACAAAAGCCGAGAGAATTTTACTCCAGTTTTATTCGTGCCCCAATTGCTCCATCATCTTCAGCGCCGCCTCATCATCGGGACGATGCTTGAGCAAATCCTGCAGCACAGGCCGCGCTTTGTCCGGTCTGCCCTCGATCGAATACACGCGCGCCAAATTTAGATAAGCTTGATCAAACGTGGGCGCGACGCGGATGCACTGCTCAAAGCTCGCTACAGCTTCATCGCGCCGATGCGTGCGCAAATAAAGAATACCCAGGTTATTCAGCGCCTCGGGATAAACGGGCCGGAGTTGCAATGCCTTCTGGAGGGAATCGAAGGCGCGCGCGCTATCGTCGCTCTGGGCAAACACCATGCCTAGTCCATAGTTCGCCTCGGCGTCATCGGGATTGATTTCGACGGCCCGCTCATAGGTTTTGCGAGCCTCATCCCAACGCTTCTGCTGGCTATACGCGCCGCCCAGATTAACCAGCGCAATCATGTGATCGGGACTGAGCTTGAGCGCCTCTTGAAAATCGCCTATCGCTTGGTCGGTGCGGCCTTCGCGCGCAGCCAGCAGGCCGAGGTTATTCCAAGCGTTTGCCAGCGTGTCGGGATAGCTGGCGCGCAGCTTCAGCGCGCGCTCGAAACTTTCGCGAGCCTCGGCCGTCTTTTGTTGATCCAGATAAACGCTTCCGATGCCGTAAAAAGCCTCGGCGCTCTGCGGATCGTCGCGCAGAGCGATCTGAAACGATGCGGCGGCCTGCTCCATGTATCCGCGCTGAAAAAATACGGAACCATAGGACAGATAGTTGCGTCCAAATTCGATGGTGTCGCTCACCCCCGGGAAGGGAAGCGCCCGGGCTAAGCGCTCAGCGGCGGTTTCGGGAATGTGCTGCAAATCATAGGCAACGTGATCCGCATTCACGGGGCCATGATATATCTTGACGATCTCACCGGCGTCGTCAATCAGAAACGAAGTGGGAAGCGCGAGATCGCGATGCCTGTCGAACAGGTAACGATAAAGAATATTGTAGATAGCCGCAACGTCGTCGGAGCCGCGCAGGATAGGAAACGAAAGACGTTGGTCTCGCACTAGCGCTCGGAGATCCTCCGCATGGGCCGCATCATCGAGACCGGCGTCGAAATTTACAGAAAGCAACTGAAGGCCCTTAGTCGCCCATGCCGCATGGTTCCTGTTGAAGGTAAGGCAGTCCTCCTTGCATCCTTCCGCTTCGGCAGACCAAAAATTGAGCAAGAGCGCGTCTCCGCGCAAAGACGAAAGTGTGCGCAATTGTTCGGTGAGGTTGGGTAGGGAAAAATCCGGAGCTTCGATCGGCGCGAGAAGCCAGGTTTCGGCCGTCGCGGGCAGAGATTCACCTTCTAGTGTGCGCGACGCGGACATTCCTGTTCGCGTATCGTCCGAAACACTTCCGCCAGCCTGTCTTTGAGCTGTCAGTGTTCTGAATGGTTCCATGCGCGATGGCTGAGAGCCTTGGTCAACCCAAACGCGATGGTTGAGTGGCAAGTCGCGGAGTTCCTGCCGCGTTCCGCTGGGCCAGAGAATCGACGCATGGACCGGACCCTTCGCTGCTCCGAGGCCAAAAAAGATTTCCTTGCTGTGCTGCGAGAGAAATCCGGACCCCGCTTGCAACGATCTGGTTTGCCGGCCGAGTTCTGTCTCCAGCGTGATTACGGCGCCAATCGCGTCGCGATTGCTTTCTACGCCGCGCAAGCGAAACGCGATTGCAGGGGGCAGGTTCCGCATGGTGTTCTTCAAAAGGCGCAACTGCGGCGCATTGCGGTTCTTCAGAAATACTTCTTGTCGGCCATCGTGATCGAAATCCGCCAGCGCGAACGCGCGCCCGTCTTCAAGAAAATCCATTCCGATCGCACCGGAAATATCGGAGAAGGTTCCGTCGCGATTGTTGGCGTAAAAAATATTTCGCTCGTAGCCGCTCCACGTGCCATCAGCCCGTATCAACTCGTTAATCGCGCTCCATCCCTGTTCGTAATCGTGGGACGGCCGAGCCTCGTTTGGCGAACGCGCAACCACCTGCCGCCAGAAGAAGCTGTTCAAGTCGTCGCTCCGCGAGGGTCCGCTGACCATGCCATTCGCGATGTAGAGATCTGGAAAGCCGTCATGATCGAAATCCCATGCATCGCTCGACCACGCCCAGCGCCCGATTCCAACGCCCGCGGCGCGGGTTGCATCTTCAAATATGCCACTGGTCGCCGGCGACACTTTGTGAAACGTATTTCGAAAAAGCGAATTACCCATCGCGTGTTTGTGATAGAGCGCTCGCGTTTCAGCCGGTGCGGCCTGCTTGAAAATGTCTTGCATCGAAATGCGTTCGCCTGCCGCCGTCCACATGTCGGCGACATAGAGATCGTCCGCACCGTCATTGTCGTAATCGAACCAGCAGACGCTCATGCCCGCGCCAACGTCCTCAACCCCGGCATGAGGAGCAATGTCTGTAAAGGTCCCGTCTCCCTGGTTGCGATAAAGATTCTTCCGCCCAAAATCATTCACCACATAAAGATCGGGCCATCCGTCGCGATTGAAATCGTTCCACCCGCAACAGAAGCTGTAGCGTGTGTTGTTCTGGCTCAGGCCCGTCTCGGCGGTCACATCGCGAAATGTGCCGTCGCGATTGTTGCGCATCATGAAATTGGGCGGTCCATTCTCGGCGTCATAATAAGGAGACGGATACTTGTATTGGTCTGTGCCCTGATAGAAAACATAGAGGCAGAAATAAATATCGAGCCAGCCGTCGCGGTCGTAATCCGCAACAGAGGCTCCGGTAAAGGTTCCTTGCGGAGGATTGGCGAACTGAAACGCGTTTACCTTCTGGCGAAATTTCCCGCCGCCTTCATTCATAAACAGCATCGGCCCTGACGCCCGCACAACGATCAAATCCTGCCGCCCGTCGTTGTCGACGTCGACAAAAAGCGCGCATGCCGTATTCTCGATCACGCCCACGCCCGAGGTTTCCGTAATGTCCTCGAACGTTCCGTCGCCACGATTTCGATAGAGGCGATTCGGTAGACCGCCCGGCTGGCAGACGTAGAGATCGTCGAATCCATCACCGTCGATATCGCCAACCGAAACGCCGTTGTGGCCGTAAATATCAATGCCACAAGCGCCGTCAAGCACCGTGCGCCAATAATCGGTGCCGCGCATAAGCTGGGCGGAATACGACGCATTAGCACCCAAAGCCGCTGCCGAGACGTCGATATACACGGGTTCGGCAGAGCGACTTACGGTCTCCTCGATGGGTTGCCAACTTCGCACGCGCCACGAGCCGGGCGCTGACTGCTCGCCTGATTCATGCTCCCAATCGATCTCCCAGTAGCCGATGCAATGCTCGCGATAGCAGTCGCGCCCCTCACCCACCAATTCGTAACGGATGCGAGTCTCCAACTTCGACGGTTGCCTGGCACGGCTGTGAATGCTGGTCACCTGAAATTCCGCCGTGAGAATCTTCAAAAAAGGACCGAGAGTGGAGCGCAGTTCCTGCATGAATGCATCGCGGCCAAGTGCAGTCTCCGGCTTGGGCGTTTTCGGAAATTTGCTCTGGCGAACTTCGACCGCGGGCCCCGGCCGCACAAGTTGCGAGTCAACAGGCCGTAAGGAAACTCCCGAGAAAGTGGGAAGAAGAAGCTTCTCGATTGGCCCAAAATCTTGCGAAGATCGTAGTAACCCTGCACTCCACTGCGCAAGAATTCCCGCGATCTCATCGGCAAACTTTTCCGTAACGAATTCATCGGAGCCAGCCTGCGTTTTAAGAAGCAGAGCATCGAGTGGCCGAGGCATTCGATAGTGAGGATGCAAATGGAATTCGGTATTCGATAAATTTGCAAATGCGAGGGCTGAAGCGAAGAGGAGCGATCCGTCGAAACCGGCGAGGCTAGCGGGAATGAGAGCAGCAGACGCGCTCTGACAGCAGCAAATTAGAAACTCACGGCGACGAAGGTTCATTCGCGGGAGCCGTCGGAATTCGGCATCTTCTCTGCTCGACTCAGAACGATGTCTCCCGCATGGCCACGTGTGGCCTGAAATTATCACCCACTCATACGACCGTCAAGGCGGGCCGGCGCGGTTTCGATCGTTATAATGGCTCGACCTACTCAACCGCTCATGCGAATCAAGCACGACGTACGTTGGCCGAAATTCACTGGTAGTCCTGTGCTCGAAAGCGTGCGTCCCGTGATCGAGCGTTCCCGAGATGTGGAAACACATATCGACAAAATCGTCGAAGTGGCCGGCTGGATGGGATACGAAGAGTTGCCCATGCCCGACTACGAGCTGCCCTTCGGTATTGGAGCGAGCGATTATCGGGAGACGATTGATTTCATCCTGACCACGTCGTGCATCGATACGGCCTTTACGGATTTTTCTACCCACGAAAAGTTTCAGGTGGAATATGGTGGCCGCAATTGGTCAGACTCGGATGCGCTGTTCGCTTGCATGAAGCGGGCTGTTGACAAAGGCGTGCCCATACTCGATGGCGCGTTTCTGGCGAAGGTCACACGTGCGGAAATGGAGAACTTGTTTGCCGGCAATATCGAGTTGCCGATGCTCGAGGAAAAGACGCAGATTCTGAATCATGTTGGAACAGTGCTCGCTGGCCAGTACAACGGCCGGTTCCACAACTTTGTTGCCTCCGGTTCACCGAGACTATATGACAGCGGCAACGGGTTAGTGGAGCGATTGGTTAGTGAGTTTCCACGCTTCGGCGATGTCAGCCCATACGATGGGCATACGATCAAGTTCTACAAGCTGCCACAACTGGCCATGTGGTTCCTGTATACGAATCTTGGAAAGACCTGCAAATTTCGTATTGACGATCTGGAAACAATGTCGGCGTTCGCTGACTATATTGTTCCGGTTGCGCTGCGGTTGCTCGGAATCACCAGCTATTCCGCTGAACTGGAGAGAGCGATCAACAGCTATCAACTGATTCCGCATGACAGCGCGCGGGAGGTGGAAATTCGCGCCCATTGCATCTATGCCAGCGCGCTTTTGGCGGAGGAGATCAACTTACTCCGGCCCTCTGATTGCCAGATCGTCGTCCCGCAGATCGACGCGCGCCTTTGGACCCATTACCACACCACCTGGTGGCCGCATCATCTTACAAAGACAATTATGTATTAATTGCCATTGTATGGGGGTCGCCCGCCGAAAATCTCAACTGCCCGTGCCGGTCAGGCGTTACAATGGCCCACTCTTGTTCTTCAGTGAAATCAGATTGGGTATGCAAACAACAAAAGTGTCAGCAGCCATGCGCGAGCGACTGCTCCGTTCAGCGCGAAAGGTGATGAAGAACGCGTACTCGCCCTTTTCCAAGTTTCGTGTGGGCGCGGCCATTCTTACTTCGAAGGGTAAGATCTACGTTGGTTGTAATGTTGAGAACTCGTCCTACGGAATGACAAATTGCGCTGAGCGCACGGCGATTTTTTCTGCGATCGCGAAAGATGGGCCAGAGCTTGAGATTCGAGCCGTCGCGGTCGCCAACGACCACGGGGTTCCATGCTCTCCGTGCGGAGCCTGCCGTCAGGTCATCTATGAATTTGGGCCGGGCGCCATCATCTTCTACGAGGCCGAAGAAGGTCCGAAGCACAATCTTATTACCGATCTTCTGCCGGAGGGCTTCCGCCTCAAGTGACCGAACCGAGCGTTTCGCGATTCCGCGCAATTGACCTCATCCGCAAAAAACGCGATGGCGGCGCGTTGTCTGCGGCTGAAATCCAGTATCTGGTCAAGGGTTGCACCGACGGCAGCATTCCCGATTACCAGATGGCGGCGTGGCTAATGGCTGTGGTGCTGCGCGGTATGACCCGTGAGGAAACCGCGTCGCTCACGCACGCGATGCTGCATTCGGGCGAAGTGCTCGACCTTAGTTTTCTTCCCGCAAAAAAAGTGGACAAGCACTCGACTGGCGGTGTCGGCGACAAGACATCGCTCGTGCTTGCCCCGCTGGTGGCCGCTGGCGGGCTCTTCGTCCCCATGATCAGCGGTCGCGGACTCGGCCACACCGGGGGCACGCTCGACAAACTGGAATCCATTCCCGGATTTCGCGTTGGTCTTTCTGTGTCTGAGTTCCATCGCGTTCTCAAGGCTTGCGGATGTTCCATGATTGGCCAGACGGAGAAAATTGCGCCGGCGGATCGCAAGCTCTACGCACTGCGCGACATGACCGGCACGGTTGAAAGCCCGTACCTCATCTGCGCCTCCATCATGAGTAAGAAGCTCGCCGAGGGTACAGACGCGCTCGTGCTCGACGTTAAAACTGGCTCGGGCGCATTTATGAAGAAAGAAGAAGATGCGGTCTTCCTCGCGGAACTTATGGTCGAAACTGGCGAGCGCATGGGCAAGCAGATGGTCGCGCTCATCACCGACATGAATCAGCCGCTCGGCCGCATGGTCGGAAACGCGCTCGAAGTGCAGGAGTGTATCGAGATATTGCAGGGTGGTGGTCCCGAGGATCTGCGCGAGTTGTGTCTTCATCTCGCCGCGTGGATGTTCTTTGTCGGGGGAGCGACTAAGACGGTGGCTGACGGCAAACGACTGGCGGAAGAAATCATTGCGTCAGGCAAAGCGTTCGAAAGATTTCGCCATATGGTCGAATTGCAGGGAGGCGACATTAGTGTGATTAACGATCCGACACGGCTTCCCGCCGCGGAGCATCGGGTTGACGTGTCTAATCGGCAGGCGGGCTATGTGACGGCGATTGCCTGCGAACAAGTTGGCACAGCGTGCGTGATTCTTGGCGGAGGGCGCGAGCGCCAGGAAGATTCCGTCGATCCGGCTGTAGGCATCGTCGTGCACAAGAAGATCGGCGACAAAGTTTCAGCTGGCGAGGCGCTCTGCACCATTCATTGCCACTCTGACCAACAGGCTGCGCCCGCAAAAAAGTTGCTGGAAGAGAGTTACCAAATAGCGGTCGATCCGCCGGCGCATAAGCCGTCGCTGGTGCATCGCGCGATTTATAAAGGGGAACATTAATCGGTAGAACACGGATTCATTGAGGGGAAAACGATGGGACGCTTCACAGGCATTCTTGGTCTGCTCACCATGTTGGGGCTAGCCTACGCCTTCTCCACCAACCGCCGCGCCATTCGCCTGAAGACGGTGGCTTGGGGGCTAGGCCTGCAGGCTGCTTTTGCAGTTTTTGTTCTGAAGATCGATCTTGGCCGCACGCTTTTCCAAAAGGCGGGAGATGCGGTGAGCCGCCTCCTCGGCTACGCCTTCGCCGGTTCGCAGTTTGTCTTTGGAGATCTCGGTAAACAGGGCTCGCACCTCGGATTTTATTTTGCATTTCAGGTCTTGCCGACGGTAATCTTCATCTGCGCGCTCTTCGCTGTGCTCTATTACATTGGCCTCATGCAGTTGGTAATCAAGGCCGCTGCGTGGCTGATGATCCGGTTGATGGGCGTGAGCGGCGCGGAGTCATTGAATGTGGCCGCCAGCATCTTCATGGGCCAGACCGAGGCGCCGCAGACGATTCGGCCCTTCCTGCCCGACCTCACATATTCGGAGTTGATGACGGTGATGACGAGCGGCATGGCGCACGTTTCCGGCAGCATCATGGCGGCTTACATCGCGTTTGGGATCGAGCCAAAACATTTGCTGAGCGCGGTCATCATGACTGCTCCCGGGACGCTCGTGATGGCCAAGATGCTGGTCCCGGAGACCGAAGTGCCCAGAACCGCGGGCCGCGTCGTGATGAGTGAAGAAGAAGTAGAACTGGGAAAAAAGGAAAACCTGCTGGGCGCAATTGCACGCGGCACTACCGATGGCCTGCACATGGCGTTGAACATCGCCGCCATGCTGATTTCGTTCCTGGCGTTAATCGCCTTACTCGACGGAATCATGGGTGGAATTCACACGCATATTGCGTGGTTTCCTTCGAGCCTCGAGGCCATACTGGGCGCGCTGTTTGCGCCCATCGCTTGGGTGATTGGTGTTCCGTGGCATGACTGCCGTCTGATTGGCAATCTTCTGGGCGTACGCATGGTGCTGAATGAACTGGTGGCGTTCTCCATGCTTGGCCCACAGAAGGCCGTCCTTGACCCGCGGTCGTTCACCATCGCGACCTTCGCGCTTTGCGGTTTTGCCAATTTCAGCTCTATCGGAATTCAAATGGGCGGTATTGGAGCACTGGCTCCTAATAAAAAAGCGGACCTAGCGCGGCTTGGCATTCGCGCCATGCTGGCAGGAACTATGGCCAATCTGATGTCCGCGTCGATTGCCGGCATGTTGCTGTAATAAATGAAGGTCGTGAAACAAGATCGTGAAAATGAAGATTGTGACAACGAAGATCAATCGCGAGCCTTTGCGACTCTGGCAAGGATCTCCTCGGTCGCAACCAGCGTTGCTCCCAAACTCTGGAGCTCTGTTAATGTTTTGCTTCTCACTTCTAGCGCCAGAGTTTCAATCGCGTCGCTGACTACGGCGACCCGCCGTTTTCTTTTCAGCAGGCCTTTTGCCGCAAGACTTACGCAGAATTCCGTGACCACTCCGAACACTATGAATTCGGCAGTGGAGCCGAGGCGTTCCACTAGGGCATCCGCCAGCCGGGTCTCAAAAACATCCAGCGTTTGCTTCTCGAGGATGACCTGCTGATATTTGAACAGGTCTCGCGGCAAGCTGGCATTGGCATCGTTCGGAATGCGGACGAAATTCTTCGTCAGCGCTTCCGGAACAAACTCGGCACCGGGCGTGCCTTTGACGCAATGCGGGGGGAATTGTTTGAATTCCGGGTCATTGGGCGCATGAAAACAGCCATGCGAAACTAGGAAAACATCGCCGCGGCGTGCAGCGTCCGTGAGTTTGCGAATATTGGGCAGTAACCGCTCGGCGCCTGGAACGTAGAGCTTGCCTCCTGGCAGCATGAAGTCAGCCTGTACATCGACCTCCCAGAAAATAAAATCGCGCGATTGCATTCGGCTCTCCGTCATTTCAGTACTAACTGCAGAAGTTTTCCTTCAATGAGCAAGAAATGGTGCACTTATTTCCGCCTGCTTATTTATTTGTATACCAGTCGTCCCGGAATTCGCACAAAAGCTCTACATCAGAACAAACTCCGCAACTGGTTCTACAATTTGTTTGCTCCACCATCGACTCTGTGTAATGCTGTTCGACGCAATTAGATCGAACCACAACGGGAGAGTGCTGATGGGCGCCACGGTTCTAACCAGATTTTGTCTTCTTTTGATTGTCTTTTGCTCGCTGACTCTGTGGGCAGCGGACAGTGTTGTACCGCTCAACGTTAAGGAAGGTTTGTGGGAAGTTACCGTTGTTCATTCCATGACCGGCATGCCCACCTCGTCGATGGCGAATATTCCACCCGACGCGCTGGCCAAGATGACGCCGCAGCAGCGTGCCCAGGTCGAGGCCATGATGGGCGGGAAGCCAAGTACCGACGTCCGCAAAGAGTGCGTGACGAAGGAAAAACTGGCGAAGAATGCGGCTTTCAGCAACACTCGCGGGGAGTGTATGCGCACGGTCGTTAGTTCGACCGGTCGCAGACTGGAAGCAAAGTTTCATTGTGAAGAGAAGCAATCCGTATCGGACGGAAATTTTGTGATGGAGGCGCTCGGTTCCGATAACGTCAAAGGCACGATGCACATGGTCGCCAACACCGGCAGCGGCCATAACATGACCATGGATCTCACGATCACGTCGAAATATCTGGGATCGGACTGCGGCGACGTCAAGTAGAGAATGGAAAATATGCGGTTGCGAGAAAAGGGGCCCTTCATCGGAGATTCCTCCTGCTAATGGGGATCGGACATCGATCGCTACGCTTTAATCAGGGGAAACGCGATAGTCACCCGCACGAGGTGACTGCTGGAGTGAATAATCGAGCAGTGCGGTGGAAAACGCCGCGGCAAAAAAAATGCGCGCAACCCGAAGGTTGCGCGCACGAAGAACAGTTGAAGAGTTATCGACCAGCAGCGGCAGCCATTGCTTGCGGTTGGAGCTGTCCGGCTCGCTCAACGTACATTTTGTACGACTGGTAGACACCAGCCAGCACGAGCAGCAGAATGGCCATGGTCGCCAGTCCAGTGAAGGTAGTGAAAGCGGAAACAATCGCAGTCAGTCCCGCACCGATTACGTAGTTCGGGAACGACCACAGAAACACCTTATGCCACAGGGCAAAAGGATTTCCGCCTTCGGTGAGTCCGATGATGCTGGCTACGGGCGCCGTGTTGGCCAGGAAGTAAGTGACGGCGGCCAGTACCAGAGACATCGTGTGCGCTGCCGCGCCGGCTCGGAACAGCTGGCTGTGATACACCAGGTACGCGAGTCCGGAAGCGTTCAGCAATGTGCATGCGTTAAATANNGTTTTGTTCCCGCCGGAATAGGATTGCGCGATCGCCGCCGTAACCGCTACGAGCAGGCTGCCGAACAGTCCCAGTTGCGTTACTGCCAGAAGAATGACGGGCAGATTTCCCGACATTGAGGTCGTGAGCCCAGGTAGTTTCACCTTGAGGCGGGAACTCACTGCGGCTGCGGCTGAAAGAAGCAGCAACTGCGGCCAGGCTTGCGTTTGCCATCTGACGACCCCGAAGGACAGGGCGCACAGGCTCGCAACGGCCACCATTCCGATCATGACTTTCGCTTTGATTGGTAATGTATTTGTCATGGTAGTCTCCGAATATGGTTTTCAGTCGGTTGTCTAGTCGTCCCCCGGATCGCCATCACTAAGTGCTGACGTCGTGGTGGCTACGTTGGAAGTTGCACCCCAGACTACGCTGTCGCCAGTAACGGAGGTCGCTCCCCAGACCACGCTGGTTGCGCCCCATACTACCGAGGTTGCTGAGATTGTGTTAGCGCCCCACACCACCGAATTTCCCCAGACCACCGAAGTCGCACCCCAAACAACACTGCTGCCGGCGAAATTGGAGTCGGGATTTGTATTGGTGATGGTGACGCTACCGTTTGAGTTAAGGACTGCGGTCGGGGAAAGCGCTAGTCCCGTCGCGAGGTCCGTGCTGCCAAGAGCGGCGTCGACATTCAGATACCCCGCTCCATAAGTGAAGAGGTCATACTCGTTGTTGTAAAGGTTTCCGCGGCTGTCGTGTGAATATGTAAACTGCCCAACGCTTTTCCAGGCAGTTTTCATCAAGCGAGCTTTCACTTGATCAGGGGTTAGCGAAGGCGTCTGTTGCAGCATAAGCGCTACCGCACCGCTCACGATTGGCGCTGCCATGCTGGTACCGCTCAATTCATAGTACATGGCGGTTCCGGGAGGTGGGGTTCCGGGAGGTGGGGGTCCGGGAGGTGGGGTTCCGGTAACTGGCCCAACTTCATATTGCGGATAGGCCGCATCCAGCGTGCTGCCCGCAACCCGCAAGGAGACCTGCCGGTTTCCCGGCGCGGTCAAGTCAGGTTTACAAATGTGATCGAGCGTCGTCGGACCTTTGGAACTGTAACTCGCAATCTGGTCGTCGGCGCGCGACGGCGTTAGCTCCGTCATGGCCGCTCCCACAGTAATGACAGAGGGATCATTTCCCGGAACCACGATGGTACCGAAGCCGTCCGTAGGAAGATAACGCCCGTTGTTGCCGGCAGCCGCCACCACCACAATGCCAGCCTGCCATGCGGCTTCCACCGCCTGGTCAACCGGATCGAGGGTGTAGCTCTCGAACACCGGTCGTCCCAACGACATGTTGATGACGCGGATGTTGTAGGTACTTTGTAGTGCGATCGCTTCTTCGATGGCCGCGATCACTCCGCTATCCGTGCCCGAACCGTTCTGGTCCAGGACGCGCAGGTTGATAATGTTTACGTTAGGAGCCATACCGGCGTAGGTCGCGGCATAGCCATTGGCTGTGCCGGAACTTGAGCCGTTGCCACCGATCAAGCCCGACACGTGCGTTCCGTGCCCGAACTCGTCGGAAGTCGTCGCGTCGCCAGTCACAAAGCTCTGGCTATAGACCACTCGGCTGACGCCATTGGCGTTGTTCAGATCAGGGTGCGCTGCGACTCCGCTGTCGATGACCGCTACGCCGACGCCGGTGCCATCGAAACCATACTGCGCCGCCGCAACATCCGCCTCGACTGCGGTAGCGAACTCTTCGGTGACCGGGTTAGCGGCCATCTTTTGCGCGCGGTCAGGAGTGATGTAGGTGACGTTCGGATCTCGCGCCAATTCCGCTAGCATGCTGGCGGGTATGCGCATCGTCACTGCACGGATGCTGTGGAACTGCGACCTAATTGCCGCCCCACGGCCCTGCATGCTCTTCAAATGTGCGGCAGAAGGCATCTGGCGATGTTGAACGATGATGGTGACCATGCCGTTCGCCTCGACGCGCTGTTGAAGATCGGAGGCAAACTTCGTGTTGCCCGGCGCCGGCTTCGGGCCAGCGTAAGAAGGAACTGCTGAGAGAGCCAGCAGGACCAGTGCGAGAACTCGGCCCCAGGCAGCACTAAATGCCGGGGTACTGAGCGGACGGTCTTTGCGTCCGTATGTGACCTGCGATTTATCGCTGTTCTTCATAAGTTTTTGTGTCGACTTTTCCGAAGGACATGTCATAAACTACGCCCTCGTGCGTGGCCTTTAATGGGCAATTGCGAGGCCAATCATTCAATAGCTAACTGACTTATTTACATAGAGTTGAATAACTGTCGATGCAATTGCGTGGGGGGACAATTTGGCCCACCGGAACGGACCGAAGCGACGGTAAACTGTGTAACTGAAACAAAACAAAGGTGGGGCTTGGTCGGGGCTAGGTTGGGTGACAAAGTGGCCCGATCTTGAGGTCGGGGAATTGATTTCTATGCTCGCGCCGAACTCCCGGCTAGCACGGAGCGTAAAGGCGCGCTGAGTCCGCGCATGACGCTCTCAAACTGTCGAAGATCAAGAGATTGAGGTCCGTCAGAGAGGGCCCGCTCAGGGCAGGGATGCACCTCAACAATGAGGCCATCGGCACCGACCGCAATCGCAGCCCGCGACACTGGTCCAATCAGACTCTGCTTGCCGGTGCCATGCGAAGGATCGGCCACCACCGGCAGGTGCGAAAGTTCCTTGGCGAGAGCGACAGCGGCCAGGTCGAAGGTGTTTCGCATGCCGGTTTCGAATGTCTTGATTCCGCGCTCGCACAGAACGACCTGATCGTTTCCTCCCGAGAGCAGGTACTCCGCTGCCAGCAACCACTCTTTCACACTGGCGGACGGCCCCCGTTTGAGCAGGATCGGCTTCTTGAGAGTTGCGAGGCGACGCAGCAGGGCGAAGTTCTGCATGTTGCGCGCGCCCACCTGGAGCATGTCGGCGTACTCGCAAATCAGATCCACGTCTTCGGTACTCATCACCTCGGTTACTACCGGTAGGCCGGTGAGTTCGCGCGCTTCGCCTAGAATCTTGAGTGCTTCGATTCCGAGCCCCTGGAATTCATAGGGCGAGGTGCGCGGTTTATAGGCGCCTCCACGCAGCATGGTCGCACCGGCGCGCTTCACGCCCTCAGCTGTTTCTAATAGCTGCTCGCGCGACTCGACCGAGCAGGGCCCGGCAATCACGACCACGTCGGCGCCTCCAATCTTGACGCCGCCAACCTCGACGATCGACGGTTGCGGGCGCGTTTGACGGCTGACCAGCTTGAAGGGCTGTGCGATGGCGACCACGTTGTCCACGCCGGGCGCGACCGATAGCGCCTCGATTTCATGGCGGCGACCGCCGCTGCCGACCGCCGCAACGATGGTTCGCTCGGTGCCGCGCGTGACGTGGGGCTGGAATCCGGCCTCGCGGATGCGCTGAATGATGTGTTCGATCTGCTGCTCGGTCGCGCTGTCGGACATGTTGACGATCATGGTTGGGTCCTTTCTATGTGGTTTAAAAAATAAAAAGCCGCGATCGTGATCGCGGCTTCGGCGGAATCTTTGAGCTCTCTCTACTACCCTGGGGATCGGCTCAGATTCAGCGCCTCCGCCACAAAAGTAAACCAATAGTGGCTAAACTGGTGAAAGTTGCTAAATCGAGTCATAAAATTGTTAGACGAGAACCTTGAAACCCTAGCTCAGTATAATTGTTCGCGGACGGAGACTGGTAATTACTGCCCTAGAGAACTGGCTACACTGGAGAATGCATTATTGGCATTACTCCCGATAAGACGCACTGTACCGATCACCAATACCAGAATGACAGCTAACATGACGGCATACTCAGCGATATCTTGCCCCTGCTCGTCGCTGCCGATATGACGAAGAAACTCAATCATCAGAACCTCCGGGGCCCCAGCAGAAAACTCTGGGACAAACTGTGCAGCTAATAATGCCGACTCGGAAGGCGAATGTCAATCGCCGCCACGGCTTTTCTTTCCACAGGCGCGTCTTAACCAGGAACGTAGAAATGAAGCGCCGGACAAGGCTTTGCGGGTGTCAGGTCAAGGTGTGTCACGTAGCTTCAGGAGAATTGGAAACACTACGGTTGCATTGACTCGGAGCCTTCCAGCACGGGCGGACTCGCCGTATCGCGCACGAGTTGGGCGCCCGAGAGCGCGGCGTAGTCGAGCACGCGTCCGGGTACCACGCCCAGAAAAAGAGTCAGGACCACGCAAACAGAAATCGCCAGAGCAGCGGTCAAGGACAAACGAGTAACCGGCACTTCGCCGCGAGCGTCGCGCATATACATCAAAACGATAATGCGCAGGTAATAGTACGCGCCCACGGCGCTATTCAGTACCAGGATGATCGACAGCCCTACGAGGTTCGATTTCAATGCGGCACTTAGCACGTAGAACTTAGCGAAGAAGCCGCCCGTGATCGGAATGCCGATCAAAGACATCAGGAAAAAAGTAAAGGTCGCGGCGAGCATTGGCGACTTCCTGCCCAGCCCCGCATAGTCCTCGATAGTCACATAGCGTTCGTCGGCGGCTGCCAAGTGGCTGACTATGGCAAAGGCCCCCACGTTCATGGCCGCATAAGCCGCGGTGTAGAACATTGCCGCTGAGGTGCCCAATTCAGGCTGAGCCGCAAAGGCCACCAGCAGGTATCCGGCGTGCGCGATTGAAGAATAGGCGAGCAGGCGCTTAACGTTATCCTGCACCAACGCGCATACGTTGCCGATGGTCATGCTGAGCGCGGCCGAGACCCACAGCAACCAGAAATATCCGGGCGCCCGTGCCTCAAACAGAACGCGCAATAGAACCGCGAAGGCCGCGGCCTTGGGGCCAGTCGACATCAGCCCAACGACCGGAGCCGGCGCCCCTTCATAAACGTCAGGAGTCCACACATGAAATGGCGCCGAGGCAACCTTGAAACCGAGGCCGACGAACATCAGCGCTGTCGCCACATAAGCCAGCATGGGCACGCTGGCATTGCCGGAGTTCAGCGCCTGATTGATGGCGTCGAGGTTCGTGGAACCAGTAGCGCCGAATATGAGCGCGACACCGTAGAGGAAAAACGCAGTAGCGAATGAGCCGAGCAGGAAATATTTCAACGACGATTCGCTGCTCGTAGCATTGTGGCGACGGAAGCCGGCCAGTATGTAAGTGGAGATCGATGAGATTTCGAGTGCTATAAAAATCAGCACGAGTTCGATCGCCGACGACATCAAGCACATGCCGACCGTGCCGAACAAGATGAGACCGTAATATTCCCCGGCGCGGATGCGCTGCACTTTCAGATATTCGAAGGAGCTGAGAATCGAAACTGCCGCAATGGCGATGATGAGAACGTGAAAGAAGACGCTGAAGGGCTCGACGCGAATCATGTTCGTGAACGCGGTGCCGGGATACTGCGCCATCCAGTAAGTCGAGGCCAGCGCCGCCAGAGCGCCCACCAATGCGATTGTCCCGAGAGACTGGTGGCTACTTTCGGGATCGAGCAGCGGATCGACAAGCATGATCACCATGCCGAAAATCGTTAGTATCAGCTCCGGCAAAACCCGAATGTAATCGGCGAGAGGCGGCGACTGGAAGGCTTGCGCCTGCGCCAGGAGCGCTGGCAAGTAGTGGGCAATCGTCGACACTAGTGTCATTGCCCCACCACCTTGCTGGCCATCTGCGTGACGGGCGCGAGCACTGCCTGCACCGCCGGATCAATCGCACTGAGCCAAACCATCGGTGCTACTCCCATTACCAGAGCCGCGATTGCAATCGGGGATAGCGCCACCTTCTCGCGCAGGGTGAGGTCGGGCAACGTGTTATTCACCGCGAGTTTCACCTGTCCGTAGAAAACGCGCTGATACATCCATAGTAAGTAGCATGCGCTCCAGATCACGCCAGTGGCGGCGAGGATTCCATAGATGGGCCGGGCTTGAAATGCTCCGCTCAGCACCAGAAATTCGCCGATGAAACCATTGAGAAGGGGCAGCCCGACCGAAGCCAGCACCGTGACTAAGAAGAAGGTAGCGTAGCGGGGCATCGGTGTTGCGAGCCCGCCAAACTCGGTGATCTCATAGGTATGGCGGCGTTCGTAGAGAATGCCGGCCAGCATGAAGAGACCGCCGGTAGCGACGCCATGGGCCAGCATGACGAAGACGGCTCCATTCAAGCCAGCCGTGGTGAAACTGAAAATTCCCAAGACGACGAAGCCAAGATGGCTGATCGAAGAGTACGCGATCAGCTTTTTCATATTCGGCTGCACCAGGGCAACCAGCGCGCCATAGATGATGCCGATCAGTGCCAGCACGATGATCCAGGAAGCGTTGCGGCGCGCCTGGTCAGGGAAGAGGCCGACATTGAAACGCAGCAAACCATAAGTACCCATCTTTAGCAAGACTCCGGCCAGCAACACCGAGCCGGCAGTGGGCGCTTCGACGTGCGCGTCAGGCAGCCATGTATGCACCGGGAAGAGTGGCACTTTCACCGCGAACGCGATGAAGAAGCCGAGGAACAGCCATAGGGAGGCGTGTTCAAAGCCAGGCACGTTGCCGCTATGAATTGCATTTTGAATGTCGACAAAATCGAAAGTGCCTGTCTTCGCATAAAGCCAAAGAATCGCGGCCAGCATGAACATTGAGCCGATCATGGTGAAAAGGAAGTACTTCACCGCGGCGTAAACCTTTCGCCCATGGCCGTAGATGCCGATCAGGAGCGCCATTGGGATCAGTGTCGATTCCCAGAAAAAGTAGAACAAGAACAGATCGAGCGAGGTGAAAACACCGATCAACGCCGACTCCATGATCAGCAGCAGAATGAAGAACTCCTTCACTCGCGTATGAATCGAAGTCCACGAAATCAGCACGCACAGCGGTGTGAGGAACGTAGTGAGCACAACCAGCCAGACGGAAATTCCGTCGATGCCCATGTGGTAATGAATATTGGGATTGGTGATCCAGACCTTATTGATCTCAAACTTAAACAGGTTGTGATCGCGATGCAGGTGCACCGGCAAGTGTAGCGACGCGACAAACGCCAATATAGAGACGACGAGCGCAAACAGCTTGATATCGCGATCGCGCCGTGGAATCAGCAGAATGAGCAGCCCACCCACGGCGGGAATAAATGTCACCAGTGAAAGGATGATGGGATTGAAGCTATCCATATTCATCGGACCCATATCTAGCGAACCCCCATCCACACCATGTAGGCGATCACGGCGGCCCCTCCGGCGGCAATCCATCCAGCGTAAGAACGCAGATTGCCCGACTGCATGCGGCGCGCCGCGTCGGACACGCGGTTCGCAGCAGAGGCTGAGTCGTTGAATACGGCATCAATCACTCCCTGATCGACGCCGTGCCAGAGAATCGTTGTCGATCCGTCAATCAGCGGCTTGACGAACAGAACCGCATAAAGTTCATCGATGTAATACTTGTGGACGACAGCCTCGTAGAGACCGCCGAGGCTGGTGGCAATGCGCGCCGGAAGTTCCGGGCGACGGCTGTAGAGCAGATAGGCGAGCAGCCATCCGAGGAAGGCTACGCTTACTGAAACGCCCATGAGCAGATACTCGGTCGTATGACTAGCTGCTTCTCTGGCGGTTTCGTGCGCCAGTTCTGCTCCGGCCGTGCCCTGGAAAACTGGAGCCAGGAAATGTTCGAAGCGTCCGCCAATGCCGACGAGGCCGCCGACAAGCGACAAAATCGCGAGAACCACCAGCGGACCGAGCATGACCCACGGACTCTCATGTGGTTCGCCATGCCCGTGGCCTTCATGACTGTGCTTATCGCGCATGGCATGCGCGTCGGCAGATTCATGTTTCACATCGTGCGCCGCAGGGGCGCCGCGGTATTCACCGCCGAACGTCATGTACATCAAGCGGAACATATAGAAGGAGGTGATCAGGGCTGTGATTACTCCGATCAGCCAATAGACCCAACTCGTATTGAAGGCCTTCCAAAGAATTTCGTCTTTAGACCAGAAGCCCGCGAGAGGCGGAATGCCAGCAATAGCCAGGGTGGCAATCCCCATCGTGGCAAACGTGACCGGCATGTATTGCCGCAACCCGCCCATCTTGCGCATGTCCTGCTCGCCGCCCACGCCGTGAATCACCGAACCGGCCGCAAGGAACAACAAGCCCTTAAAGAACGCATGCGTCATCAGATGAAAAATTCCGGCCGAGAACGCACCCACGCCGCAGGCCATGAACATATAGCCAAGCTGCGACACGGTGGAGTAGGCCAGCACTTTTTTAATATCGGTTTGAGCGATACCAATAGTCGCGGCAAACAGAGCAGTTAGTGTTCCGATGATCGCAACCACCATCATCGCCATCGGCGCGCGATCAAAAATCGCGGAAGACCGGGCGACCATATAAACGCCAGCCGTCACCATGGTCGCGGCATGGATTAACGCGGAAACCGGCGTTGGGCCTTCCATCGCGTCGGGCAGCCAGACGTAAAGTGGGATCTGCGCCGACTTGCCCGCAGCGCCGACCATCAGCAGGAGTCCGATCGCCGTGAGTGTCCCGACGCCCGCAGTCTCTGTCGGCCACGCAGTGACCTGCGAAAAAACCTTCGTGAAATCTAGCGATCCGAAATGCTTGATCATCAGAAAGAGGGCAATCAAAAATCCAAAGTCGCCAATTCGATTGACGATGAATGCTTTCTTGCCGGCTGCTGCCGCTGAGTCTTTCGTGAACCAGAAGCCGATCAAGAGATACGAGGCCAGTCCCACGCCTTCCCAGCCGATGAACATGACGAGATAATTCTTCGCCAGCACCAGCGTCAGCATGAAGAACATGAAGAGATTCAGGTAGGCCATGAAGCGGTAATAGCCGTCGTCGTCCCACATGTAGCCGACCGAGTATATGTGAATGAGGAAGCCGACGCCGGTCACCACCAGCAGCATGACGAGCGATAGCTGATCAAGGTAGAAGCTGAATTCGACCTGAAAATTTCCCGAGCGGAACCAATGGGCAAGGGTGCAATAGTAGGGCGCGGAGACCGATGAGAAACTTAGGGCAATCCCCAACGCCGCCGCGAACGCCGCTCCGCTAAATACTAAGGCGACAGTGGAGATCGCGTTGTTCGACGCTTTCCTGCCGAAGAAGCCGTTGATCGCTGCCCCGGCGAGCGGAAGAATCGGAATGATCCAGAGAAAAGGATTGAGAGTCGGCGGCGTCATAATTTGAGCAGGTTTACCCGGTCGACATTCAAGGTTTCACGCGTGCGATAGACGGCAATGATGATGGCCAAGCCTACCGCGGCTTCCGCAGCCGCCACGACCATAACGAAGAAAACGAAAACCTGGCCGCTGAGCGCGTGCCATTGCGCGGCGAAGGCGACGAAGGAAAGATTCACGCCATTCAGCATCAACTCGATCGACATGAAAATCGTGATGATGTTGCGCTTGATCAAGAATCCGATCACACCGCAGGCGAACAGAAATCCGCTCAACATTAGATAGTACGAAAGGGGAACCATCATCCATCCCTTCTGGGGCCGCGAGCCACGGCTGCAGGACGGCTCGTCAGCACGACCGCGCCCATGATGGCGATCAGAATCAGCACTGATGTGATTTCAAAAGGCAGTAAGAAGTCATGGAATAGAAGTTGCGCGATCGCGCGTGGATCGCCCTTCAATGCGCCAATCGGAACCGCGCGCGTATTGGAATGAAACAACAGCGTCCATCCGATGAGCAGCGTGCCGACCAGCGCTCCGGGAATGCCCAGCACAATCGCAACCCGGCTCCCGCCGCTGCTGGCTTCTTTGCCGGCATTCAGCAGCATGATGGTGATGACAAACAGCACCATGATGGCGCCGGCATAAACAATGACTTGGACCGCGTTTAAAAATTCCGCGCCCAGCAGGAGATACTCAACGGCTAGCGATGCCATTACCGCGATCAACGACAGCGCGCTATTAATAGGATGGCTCTGCACCAGTAGGTTGACGGCGCCCGCGACGCAGATCGCTCCGAAAAATAGAAATAGGATTAAGTGAAACATTTCTTACGAGCTCTCAGCTTTCAGTGCGGCTTCTTAACCTCTCCACGCCACAATCAACGCGGTAACCACGATATTGGCAAGCGCCAAAGGCAGCAGGATCTTCCAACCGAACGCCATGAGCTGGTCATAGCGAAAGCGGGGAAGAGTCCAACGCACCCAGACGTATAGAAACATGAAAAAGAAAACTTTGAGGCAAAACCAGATGACGGGCAGCAGGGCTTGCACAATTGGCGGCCCACCAACCGGGCCGAGCCAGCCTCCGAAAAACATTAAAGTTGCGAGGCATGCCACGGTCACCATGTTGCAGTACTCCGCGACAAAAAACATGGCAAACTTCATCGAACTGTACTCGGTATGATATCCAGCCACCAGTTCCGATTCCGCTTCCGGGAGATCGAAAGGAGCGCGGTTAGTTTCGGCATAAGCGGAGATCAAATAAACAACAAATCCTACGGGTTGGAAAAAGATGTTCCAGTGCAAATGGCGTTGCGCATTCACGATATCGCGCACACTGAGACTGCCCGCCATGATAAGGACGCCCACGAGCGCTAAGCCGAGCGAAACTTCATAGCTGATCATCTGGGCGCTAGCGCGTAGTCCGCCCAGCAGCGAATACTTGCTGTTCGACGACCACCCGGCCAACGCCACGCCGTACACGCCCATGGAAGTGCTGCCGAGAATGACGAGCAGCCCAATGTTCAGGTCCGTAACCTGCAGGTATGTGCCCCACGGACCAACCTCGACCCAGTTGCCAAACGGAATCACCGCAATCGATGTCAGCGCAAACATCATCGCGATGATCGGCGCCGCAATGTAGAGCGGCTTATAGACATTTGCCTCGACCAAGTCTTCTTTGAATATGAATTTGACACCGTCAGCGAGCGGTTGCAGCAGGCCGAACGGTCCGACCTTGGTGGGCCCCCAGCGATTCTGTATGTGCGCCGAAACCTTGCGCTCCAGCCAGACGCTATAAGCCGCCGCCGTCATCATTACAAAAATGACTGCCAGAGACTTAATCAGCGAAATGATGACAAATGTCGTGATGCTCATCGAGTATTAGTGTGGCGCAGACACTCTTGTCCGCGGCAGTTGACCTTGTACTTGCTGTTGTCCCGACTTCTTACTTTGCTGTTCTTGTTCGTCTGACGTGAGTGAGCTAGTCCGCCGCAACTTCGGGTACGGCGGACTTATTTTCGCAAACTGAGTTTAAAGTCTTGGAATACCGCCCCAGCGTCCCCGAGCTGAACAGATCGTCGTTGGCTGGAACAATCAACTCCGGCGGCTGAATCAGGCTTGCTCCACTTTCGGCAATCTCGAGATGCTGATCGTTGCCGGCCAGTAGATTGACACGCGACACATCGTATCCGGCAACCACGCGCTGCACTTCATCGAGAATGGCCATGGGGTCGAACGGTGTCATCTTCGGCTCCAGATTGTGCGCTTCGAGCCAGACCGCGTGGCGATCGGCCTCGCCTGACTGCGCGCCGCGGGTCTGCCCCATATCAGAATGCGTGCCACCGCCGAACGGTACCAGACCGCGAACGTCGAAACCGATGGCGTCGGCGATGCGCACGATCATCTCGAAGTCGCTCTTTGTGTCGGAAACTTCACCTGCTTTCTTGACCAGTTGCAGGTCGCCGCAGGTGTTCGTGTAGGTTCCCGTTTTCTCGTATGCGTTCGCCGCCGGCAAAACCACATCGGCGATGTTCGCCGTTTCGGTCAGGAACATGTCCTGCACTACCACAAAACTTTTCGAGAGCACAAAAGGATCAATACCAAAACGACTCACCGGATTGGAGCCGACCACGTAAAGCGCCTTCAGTTTGCCGGCCTTGGCTGATTCCACCATCTCCGGCAGGCTCAGACCTTTTTCCGGTGGCAGATTACCCCATTCCTGCTGAAATGTTTTCGTGGCGGCAACCGGTTCGTAACCCGGCAACAGATCGGGATACAAGCCCATCTCGCTGGCGCCGCGCGAATTCGCATAATCGCCCAGGCAGATCAGTTTTGCTTCGGTCAAAGTTGCAGCGAAACCTACTAACTTCTCGATGTCACGTCCTCGGAGTTCAGAACCAAAGACGATAACCAGCTTCTGTTCGGCGCGAATTTTCTCTCGCAACGCAATCCACGCGTCGCGCGTCGTGTCGCCGCTGAGCAGCGCATCGAGCAGGGAATCGTCGCCCGCAAGAAATGCGACGGCTTTCGCCTCTGCGCCTGCCGGCAGTAGCCCGAATGCTGTGGCCTGACGGCGCAGTTTGATCGGGGCTGAATTAATGATGTAGAGCTTTGCGCGGCGCAACCGCACGTTCGTGCGAATCTGCCATCCCAGCAGCGGATGCTGATTCGTAGGATCGTTGCCGATTACGAGAATCGCCGGCGCGTTCAGCACATCGCGCATCGAGGCTGTTTTCTGCGGCTTGCCGTGCAGTGCAGAGGCGAGGGCAGGGAAGTCGGCCGTCCGATGATGATCGACGTTGTTGGTCTTAAGCACAACGCGGGCAAATTTCGAAAGCAGATAATTTTCTTCGTTGGTTGTGCGATTCGATCCGATAACGCCGATCGCGCTTCCGCCACTCTGGTCGCGAATTTCTCGAAAGCGCTGGCCGACCAACTCAAACGCCTCTTCCCACGTGGAAGGAGTGAGCTTGCCATTCTTGCGAATAAGCGGTTGCGTAAGCCGATCCTGATGATGGGCAAAGTCAAACGCATAGCGGCCCTTGACGCACAGGAAATCGCCATTGATCCCGCTCTTGTCGCGATTGTCGCCGCGCACGATCTCCATCCCGGTTTCCGAGCGGCGCACGCCCAGCGTAGTTTTGCAGCCATCTCCGCAGTGCGTGCAGATGGTGCCTACGTGGTTCATCTCCCAGGGCCGCGTCTTGTAGCGATACGCGCCCGAGGTTAGCGCGCCGACCGGGCAAATGTCGATGCACATGCCGCACTCTTCGCAATCAAGATGATCCTCTTGATTTGGGGCGATAACCGAACCGACGGCGCGATTTTGTATGCCGAGCGCCCAGACATCCATCCCCTCGCCGCAGACGCGCACGCAGCGATAGCACAGAATGCAGCGTGGCCGATCGAAATAGACAACAGGGGACCATTGCTGTTCGTCGCGGTGATTCTTGGCCTCGGCGAATTTCGACTCGGCAGCACCGTAGGAGAACGTCATGTCCTGCAGTTCGCATTCGCCGCCCGCGTCGCAGACAGGGCAATCCAGCGGATGGTTGCCAAGCAGCAGTTCGACCATGGCCTTGCGCGCCTGACGTACCTCATCGCTGTCGGTCGAGACGATCATGCCTTCGGTCACGCCCGTAGTGCAGGCGGTCTGAAGCTTCGGCATCTTCTCTACTTTTACGACGCACATACGGCAAGCGCCCTGCAGCGAGAGCCCGGGATAGTAGCAAAAAGAGGGCACCTCGATGCCCGCGCTTTTGCAGGCCTCGATCAGCAGCGAGCCCGCGGGAGCCGTGATCTTTTTTCCATCGACAGTGAGTGTGACATCAGGCATTTTTGAGATTCTCTAAGCCAAAATCGGTTCTGCTGCGGCAGCCTTCTCGAACGGACAAGGCTTGCCATCCAAATGCTCTTCAAACTCTTTCCGGAATTTCTTCACAAATGCCATGGTTGGCATCGCCGCCGCATCACCCAGCGGACAAAATGTCTTCCCTAACATGTTCTCAGACAAATAATAAATATTGTCGATGTCTTTCTTTACGCCCCCACCCGCATGGAATCTCGTCAAGGTCTTTTCGAGCCAATCCGTGCCTTCGCGGCAGGGAATGCACCAGCCGCAACTCTCGTGTTTATAGAATTTCATGGTGCGCAATGCGAACTTAACCATGCAGGTCGTGTCGTCGAGCACCACGACGCCGCCTGATCCGAGCATTGAACCCGCCTTCGCGACCGAATCGAAGTCCATGGCGACGTCGATCTCTTCTGGCAGCAGCACCGGCGTTGACGATCCTCCTGGAACCACCGCCTTCAAACTGCGACCATTGGGGACTCCGCCTCCAACCTCATAAATCATCTTCTTGAGGTTGTATCCCATTGGCAGTTCGTAGACTCCCGGTTTGTTCAAATGTCCGGCGAGGCAGAACAATCGCGTGCCCCCATTTTTAGGCGATCCCAGTTTTGTGTACCACTCGGCGCCGCCCAAAATAATGGCTGGTACGCTGGCCAGCGTCTCTGCATTATTAATGACCGTCGGGCCGCCCCACAGTCCCACCACGGCGGGGAAGGGTGGCCGTATGCGCGGAATGCCGCGCTTGCCCTCGAGCGATTCCATCAGCGCCGATTCTTCGCCCACTTCGTACGCGCCCGCTCCACCATGCCAGTAAATGTCGAGATCGTATCCGCTGCCAAAAATGTTCTTGCCGAGAAATCCTTTAGCATACGCATCTTTAATCGCCTTCTGCATGATGACCAGCAGATAGCGATACTCGCCGCGGATATAAATGTAACCAGTGTGCGAGCCGACCGCCAGCGCCGCGATCATCAGGCCCTCAATGACCGAGTGCGGATCGTGTTCGAAAATCAGGCGGTCCTTGCAGGTACCCGGCTCGCTTTCATCGCCATTGCAAAGCACGTATTTCGGCTTCGCCGATTGCTGCGGAACAAACGACCACTTCATCCCGGTGCTGAATCCAGCGCCGCCGCGCCCGCGCAAACCGGAGTTCTTAACCTCGTTGATAATCGCGTCCGGCCCCATGCCCAACGCCTTCTGCACGGCCTTGTAGCCGTCCAGTTCAAGATAGCGGTCGATATCCGTCGCGCCTTGTCCAAAGCGCTTCGAAACCACGCGTACCTCGTCGGGATGGGAAACCAGAGAAGCCATAAAGCAATTTGGTAATTTTGCAATTGGGTGATTTTGCAATCGACGCCGAGTAAGTTGGTTTCAACCAACTTAACCGATTACAAAATTACAAAATCCTACTGTGTCCCTTTCTTCTTGTAGTCTTCGAGCACCTGATCCATCTTCTCGTTGGTTAAATTCTCGTGAAAATCGTAATTTACCTGCGCCGCCGGGGCCCAGCTGCAGGCGCCAATGCACTCCACTTCTTCGAGCGAGAACAAGCCATCTTGCGTGGTTCCCTTGTGCCCAATGCCCAGCTTCTGCTTGCAGTGCTCGAGCAGTTCTTCACCGCCACGCAGCATGCATGCGATATTGGTGCACACTTGCACGTTATATTTACCGCGTGGCTTGGTGGTCAGCATCGAGTAGTAGCTGATCACGTTGCGCACTTCGAGTTCGGTGAGATCGAGCCGCGACGCCAGTTCCGCGATAACTTCGTCGCTCATAAAACCGACCTCATCCTGCGCATAGAGCAGCGTAGGCACCAGCGCCGAGCGCTTAGTCGGATAGTGCCCCAGCATCTCAGTGAAGCGCGCTTCGAATTGGTCAGAAAACTTCATAAGTGAACGATTTTGTAATTTTGTAATCTCACAATTTGGTAATTTTAAATCTAGATTCCACGTTGTTTAGATTACAAAATTCCCCGATTACAAAATTACAAAATCCCTATCTGTCGATATCCCCAAGTATCACATCAATACTTCCAATGGCCGCGATCACGTCGGCGATTAGTTGACCCTCGCACATCCTCGACAGCGTTTGCAGGTTCGCGTAGGACGGAGCGCGCATGTGTACGCGATACGGCTTTGCTGTTCCGTCGCTGACCACGTAGTATCCCATCTCGCCGCGCGGGGATTCGATTGCCTGATAAACCTCGCCGGCCGGAACCGCGAAGCCCTCGGTGATGATCTTAAAGTGATAGATGAGCGCTTCCATCTGCGTCTTCATCTTTTCGCGGTCGGGCAGCACCACCTTGGGCGCGTCGGCCTTCACCGGTCCTTCCGGCATTCCCGCCAGTGCCTGTTGCACCATGCCGATCGATTCTCGCAACTCCTGTACTCGGCAAAGGTAGCGCGCGAAAACATCGCCCTCGTTGCGCACCGGCACGTTGAATTTGAAGTTTTCGTATCCGCTATACGGAGCATCGCGACGCAGGTCGATGTCGATTCCGCTGCCACGCAATGTCGGACCACTGGCACCGAGAGCAATCGCATCCTCCGGGCTCAAATAAGCGACCCCCTTGGTGCGCATCATGAAAATCGGATTGCCCGTCAGCAAATTCTCATACTCATCGACGTTCCCGGGAAAGCGGTCGGCGAACTTCTTTACTTTTTCAAAAAATCCTAGCGGCGGCTCCAGTGCTAGGCCGCCGATGCGGAAGTA
Source organism: Acidobacteriaceae bacterium (assembly GCA_003132405.1). Taxonomy (GTDB): domain Bacteria; phylum Acidobacteriota; class Terriglobia; order Terriglobales; family Acidobacteriaceae; genus Acidiflorens. The sequence continues at coordinate 58,807 of PKXQ01000150.1, forward strand.
TGAGGTCATCATCCGCTGCCCGCTGACCATTTCGAAAAGTCGCAGAATGTCTTCGCGCTCGCGGAAGCAATATAGAAACACGGTGAACGCGCCGATATCCATGGCGTGGGTTCCGAGCCAGACGAGGTGTGAATTGATGCGAGTCAACTCATTCATCATCACTCGCATCCATTGCGCTTTCGGAGGAATCTCCAGCCCCAGCAACTTCTCCACCGCCAGGCAGTAGCAGAGATTGTTGGTCATCGGGCAGAGGTAATCGATGCGATCCGTGAGCGGCACCACCTGCTGATAGAACTTGGCTTCGCAGGTTTTCTCGATGCCGGTGTGCAGGTAGCCGATCTCCGGTCTGAGCCGTACTACGGTTTCGCCGTCGATTTCGAGAATGAGCCGCAGCACGCCGTGCGTCGAAGGGTGTTGCGGACCCATGTTCAGGACGAGTGTGCTGTCCTGATCGGGCTCAGCAGTAGCGAGGGGGAATTGCGCCATGTTTACCGGTAGCCTTCCACTGGGTAGTCCTTCCGGAGCGGATGGCCTTCCCAATCGTCGGGCATCATGATGCGCTTGAGGTTAGGGTGTCCGGTGAAGCGTACGCCAAAGAGATCGAACACCTCGCGTTCGTAGAAATTGGCAGAGGGCCAAATCGATGTCACCGACTCGATAGCTGCGCTCGAGCCGTCCAGTCGGACCTTCAACCGCACCCGCTCTTTTTTTGCGATCGAAAGAAGATGATAAACCACCTCAAAGCGCGGCTCCGAGGGGTACCAGTCGACAGCCGTGAGGTCGCAAAAATAATTGAACGGGCAATCGGCGGAGTCACGCAAAAGGGCGCACGCCTCGCGGATGGCTTCCTTCTCGATCCAGATGGTCAGTTCTTCGCGATCGAACTTCGCCGCTTGCACCATGGGAGCATTCCACTCCAGCAAACGGGCGAGCGCGGGATGCGACTTTAACTGCTCAATATCGGTGATGGCAGGAGCGATCGGCATTAGAAATCGCCTCGCTTCGAAGCCGCTAGGCCCCAGTCGAGCGCGCCCTTTTTCCATACGTAAAAGAGGCCGACCAGCACGATCGCGATATATACCATCATCTCCCAGAACCCAAACATCTTCAGTTCACGGAGAATCACCGCCCACGGGTAAAGGAAAACCGCTTCAATGTCGAACAAGATAAAGAGCATGGCCACGAGATAAAACTTGACGGAGAATCGACCTTGGGCGTCGCCGATGGGCTGGACGCCGCATTCATAGGGCGACATCTTCGCCTTGCCGGGCTTATGCTGGCCAATGAGCCACGAAAGGACGACAATAGCTACCGCCAAGCCCGTGACCAGGCCAAAATGCATGAGAAGAGGCAGGTAGTTCCAGAAGTAATTGTCGGGCATAGGAGGAGCTATATATAATTTGCGCCAAGCAACAGTAAACATTCCAGATTAGTTTTGGCTGAAGGAAGTGTCAAGTTGAGCGAACGTTTTATTGAGGATTTTTCGATTCCGCGGACAAAGAACATGAACCACCCAGCACGCCAGCACGAAGGTTTTTCGTTTCCTGTTCTACTTCGTGTACCTTTGTGACCTTGGTGCTTAAAGCTTTCGCAGACATAATCATTGACGATTGAAACGAGACGCCTGAGTCGCATGATCTTTGGCTTCAATACCGATATTCGGCACGACGATACGATCTACCACGTGCAAAGCGAAGCCCGCGAGGCTGAGCAACTGCTGCAAACGCAGGTCTTCGTGCGCGGCCGCTGCATCGGAAAGCGCGCGATTCCGTTTGGACCGCTGGCTGAAAATAGCGTTCAGAGCAACGACCAGGATATGGAGAAGCGCCTCCGCGAGTTGCATCGCGAGGTCCTCGATGCCATCCGCGACGGCAAACTCGATTCCATCTTCGATAAGCGCGACACGCCGGAAACGCTGGCGGCGGTGAAAGAGCTCGACTTGCAGTGGGTCAATTCCGGTTCCGTTCACGCCAGCGGTGCATTAACCATGCAGATTCGCGTCACCGACGGCGGCGTCACTGTGGAAGGCGCGCGCCTCACGCTCCGTTTCGCCCGCCCAGACGCGGCCCCCTACTATGCGCAGGTCCTCACCGACGCTAAGGGCAGCGCTGAGATGAAGGTGCAGGTCGATGAGAAGTCGCTCTCCGATGCGTCCGTGCTCGTACAGGCTAGCTTCGCCGGCAAGACCGCTACCCGCAAGTTCGAACTTCGCGCGTCACTTTAGAGACATCTGTATAGGTACAACAACTTATCGCATGAATCTAACGATCAACGGCGATAGCCAAGCCTGTTCCGACGAAACTTTAAGCGCGCTCGTCCAGCGCCTCGGCATGAAGCCTGATCGCGTAGCCATCGAACTAAACCGCCAGATCGTGCCCCGCGATGAATGGTCGAAAACTCAATTGCGCGATGGAGACCGGCTCGAGATCGTCCACTTCGTGGGCGGCGGGAATTTCTGAAGAATTGCGATCCGCAGAGCAGCGAAGAAACTATATCTCTGGTTGCGCCGTGATCGCGCGAGCCGCAAATGTCCCTATCCGACTGTACGGGGCGAGCGGAGCGCAGGTTTGGCAACCGATTTCCCGACCTGCTAACCTGATTTAGCCGCTTCATTGCTCGAACGGCCCCGTCGTTCAACGGATAGGACTTCAGTTTCCTAAACTGACTATGCAGGTTCGATTCCTGCCGGGGCTACCAAGATTTTTCCTGTCGCCACCGGAAGCGGAACAATTTTCCCCCCACCGGTCATCCTTGCCCGGTCCGAATTTCCAATTTTGGCCGCAGCACGCGACATATCAACAACATAAGCCTGCCTTTCTCCCTTTGGCACCGGACTTGCATCTTACCGTTGCAGGCATTTGCACAAGGAGCTTGCGATGCGGAAACCGGAATTCGCTTTGCCTGAATCGCTGCCAATTTTGGCGCCGTTGATCGTGTGGTGTTTGATGATCCAGCCATCATTCGGCCAGAACACGGACGATACGTCGCGCAGTGCCTCAAGCAGCCCGGCTGCACACTCCCAGCCCGTGCAACCTCCGAACATTAGTAACACCAGCAGTAACAAGGGCGATGGCGACACCGGTCAGAGTTCAGTAACAACATTTGAGGGAAGGATTGTGAGATCGGGTAACAGACTTGTTCTCACCTCCATCGATAACACTACCTATCAACTCGACAATCAGCAGAAGGCTCATAACTCTCTTAACCAGAACGTGAAGGTCACGGGGGATTTGGATGCCACTACGGGAACGATTCGCATTCGGGCAATCGACCCTGTCTGAGCCCACAGAAAGACGGTGCCTTTGAGCAGGGGCATCGGTCGGTGGGTGGGGGAGGCGGCTTCGGTCGCCTCCCTTTTCCGCCGCGAGATTGGCAGCGACAGTTTTCACACGGCGGTCGAATTTAGCAGCCAACCTGTCACAGCACTATTGCGTCCAAATCGCGGGTAAAAGGACGATGCATGCGATTGTTGAGCGTTCGGCTTATTGTTTCTCTTATTATCGGTATCACTCTCGTTTCGTCCGGCTTTTCTTATTACGAGGTTCTGGCTCAGAAGCGCGCTCTCCGCGCGGATGTTGAGCGTCGGGACGAAGTGCTCGGAGAGAGTCTGGCTGGCAATGTCACTGCTTTGTGGAATCCCGCGAGCGACACAACGACCTCAGCCAGTCTTGCGTCATCGACTCCAAACGCACCGTCGCGAGCTCCAGAGCGAGTGCCGGAAAAGGCGCCGAATGAAGAGGCACCGAGTAAAGCTTCATTGCAGCAACTTGTGCAACGCTTCGGGAATCGCGAGCGCCTGTTAGGTGTTGGCGTTTACGACCGGCAGGGCGTAGTGGTAGCGATTACTCCTGACTTGGCCAATGCCCTCTCCCCTAGCCCGCCCGAGATCACTAAGGCGATCGGGCAAGCGCGTGAAGACAGCTCCTTCGTGAAGCTGGGTAGCGTGCCCGTTCATATTCTCGCGTTACCGTTCCGTCGGCAGAATCAATCGGAAGCATTGGGGAGTTTGGTCTTAGTACACGACGTGAGCTACATTCACGAGCAAATCCTGCTCGTCTGGCGCCAGACTTTTTTCCGCGTCCTGGCTCAGGTCTTCCTCATCGTTCTGATTACGTTGCTGATCATCCGTTGGAGCATGGTCGGACCCATTGCGCGAGCGGCGCTGTGGATGCGCGGTCTTCGCACCGGCAAGATTTCTTTTCGTCAAGGATTGCCCGACCTCGACATGTTCCGTCCGCTGGCGCGAGAAGTCGCCACCATGGCCGAAAGCCTTAACCACGCTCGCCATGCGGCTGAAAATGAGGCGCGCTTGCGCGACGCCGGAGCATCCCTATGGACCGCTGATCGGCTCTCCGTGCAACTCCGCACACGGCTCGATGGCGGAAAGCTTGTCGTCGTCTCTAATCGCGAACCTTACATGCACGAGCGCAACGGCAAAACGATCGATGTCGTGGTGCCGCCCAGTGGTATCGTCACCGCGCTAGAGCCCGTGCTCAACGCCTGCGATGGCACGTGGATTGCCCACGGCAGCGGCAGCGCCGACGCTGAGGTCGTCGACTCGGGTGATTGCCTGCGCGTGCCTCCCGACGATCCCCGCTACACGCTGCGCCGCGTCTGGCTCACCAAAGACGAAGAAGAAGGCTATTACTACGGCTTCGCCAATGAAGGCCTTTGGCCGCTCTGTCACGTCGCTCACACCCGCCCGCTTTTTCGCGCTACCGACTGGCAGACTTATCAGGATGTCAACCGCAAGTTCACGAATGTCGTGCTCGAAGAGATCAAGAATGTCGCGAAGCCCGTGGTGCTCGTCCAGGATTATCACTTCGCCCTGCTCCCGCGTCTCATCAAGGAGAAGCGTCCCGATGCCCGAGTAGCTATTTTCTGGCATATTCCCTGGCCGAATACGGAGGCCTTTGGCATTTGCCCGTGGCAGCGCGAGTTAGTCGACGGTTTGCTCGGCGCCGACTTGATTGGCTTTCACATCCAGTCGCACTGCAATAACTTTCTCGAGACGGTCGACCGCGTTGTCGAATCGCGCGTGGATTGGGAGCACTTCTCGGCATTGCGGCAGGATCATCGCACTCTCGTCCGCCCGTTTCCGATCAGCGTTGCTTTCGCGGACGACGATGCCGTCGAAAACAACAACAATAATAATGACGGATTCAACTACCTCGAACGCTCGGCTCTCTTGCGCAGCGTTGGCGTAGAGGCGCCTTTCATGGGCATCGGCGTCGACCGCGTCGACTACACCAAGGGAATTCTCGAGCGCTTTCTCGCCATCGAGCGCTTCCTCGAGAAATATCCCAGCTATCAGGGAAAATTCACTTTTGTGCAGATCGGGGCGCCAAGCCGCACTCACATCAAGCGCTATCACGATCTGCTCGCGGAGGTCGAAGCCGAGACCGATCGTATCAATTGGCGCTTCCAGAACGGCAACTGGAAGCCCATCGTTTTCCTCAAGCGCCAGCACAGCCATAAGGAAATCGAGCCCTTCTATCGCGCCGCGGATCTCTGCCTGGTCACGTCGCTGCACGACGGCATGAATCTCGTCGCCAAGGAATATATTGCGGCCCGGCGCGATGAACGGGGCGCGCTCATCCTCAGCCAGTTCACCGGAGCGGCGCGCGAGCTGCGCGACGCCTTGCTCGTCAATCCCTACGACATTGATCAGACTGCGGATGCCATTCGGGCCGCCCTGGAGATGGATCCTGTCGAAAGCCAGATGCGCATGCACCGCATGCGCGAGCTGATCAGGGAGCACAACATTTACCAATGGGCCGGCAACCTGATCACTGAGCTTTGTGAAGTTCGCCTCAATGCGCCCGAGGACGTCGAGGGGAAATTTCGTGTCCACGTATCCGTAGCGTGATTGCGTGGTCGGTCAAATCGGTTTGCTAGATCTAAATGCGACTTGCGTCAAACTCGAAAGGAGTATCGGTTGAGATCAGGTTTGCAATCCCAGCTCGAGCCATTTCTGCGCAAGGTTGCCAAAGCTCCGGAATCCGCCCTGCTGCTCGATTACGACGGGACTCTCGCGCCCTTCCAATCGCAGCGCGACCAGGCTTATCCCTATCCTGGCGTTGCTCTGCTTCTGCAAGAGATTGTGCGCGATCGCAGGACGCGCGTCGTCGTCATTTCAGGTCGCGATGCCACCGAGGTACTTCCCCTGCTCAATGTTCATCCGTCTCCCGAAGTGTGGGGAGTTCATGGTCTGCAGCGTCTCAAGCCCGATGGGAGCACGGAAATGCCGCAGCTCGATGAACGCACCCTCGAAGGCTTATCGGATGCCGAGCGCTGGCTCGGCTATCAGGAATTGCTTCACACTGCGGAATTCAAGGCTGGTAGTATTGCCGTCCATTGGCGCGGTCTAAGCGACAACGACACAGAGGCTCTCCGAGCTCGCGTCCGTCTAGGCTGGCGCCCCATTGCTAAGCAACGCCACCTGGACCTGCTCGAATTCGACGGCGGCTTGGAAATTCGTGCCCGCGCCGCCGACAAGGGCGAAGCGGTCCGCGCTTTTCTCGAGGAAATCGGGGCTGACGCGCCCATCGCTTATCTCGGCGATGACACCACCGATGAGTCCGCATTTAAGGCATTGCAGGGCCGCGGCCTCACCATTCTGGTGCGTCCGAAGTGGCGGACCACCAGCGCGCAATTCTGGCTCAAGCCGCCGGAAGAGCTTCTGGATTTTCTCAGCCTCTGGCTGAAAAGTTGCGCCCAACGCGATGCCCTCAACAACAGAGGGATCGATGACAGAGAGATAAAGGTGGTGAATCAATGAGCAGCACAGCGTCCGTAACTCCTCAACATAAACCGGTGAAGCCGTTCTACTTCAATACCTCGGCGCATCTCTTGCGCATCACCGCGCTCAAAGCGAATACGCTATCGGAATTTCTCGAAGCTTTGCGCGCCTGTCCGGAAGACTCTATCTTTCAACACACCTTCCGCACTCTCCAGGAGCATCACTTTATTCGCGAAGGTTTTTCCAATGATTTCGCGCATTGGGCGCTGGCCGCTCTCAACCAGCCCGGCTTGGCCGAACAACTGGCCACAGTCGACGTGCGCGAATATACCTCCCTCGGCGAATTGCGCGATCGCTTTATTCAGATTGTCGAAGAGCATCTGAAAAACAGTCCCGCCGACGCATCGCGCGTCGCCGATGAGACGTTTTATTTTTGCGCTGCGGACATCGTAATGATGCCTACGAAGTTCGTGGCTCAGTCAATGCAGGAGTTTGCCAACGGTGTTCGCGAAGTTAGCGTGCATTCCATCCATCATCATTTCATCGAAGCACGGCTGCGGCTCAAGCTCATGTCCAACGATTTTTCTCAATGGCTACTCGAGGATGTGGGGCTCACCGAAACCGCCCGCGCGCTGAATCGCATCGATATCTATACCGGAACGCTCGAAGATGTGCGTCGGCAAATTGTTCGCGTCGTTGAACGTTCATTAGCCTGAAATCGCCGGTACCGAGTTGGCGCTGATTGCGGCTCCCGGGTTTCAGTGCAGTTCGCTACAAACAATGCAGGCAGGTCTAAGGGTCTAAAGGAGAAAAAGAAACTAGTGAAATCGCTAAGTGCAACCGATCGCCCATCGGCGCCGAACCGTTCCGGCGTGCCAGCAGAGGCGCGCCCTGATACAGAGAAGAAGCCAGTCCAGTCCGCTCAGCCAGCACCCCTCAACCCGGAACGCCGCAAAACACCGCGGTCGTGGGAGACGCCGCCCGCGCCTGTTGTCGCCCCGCCCTTTGACGCCTACGAAAGCATCGTTGGCGCCGCTGAGCTTGACGAATTGCGCTTCCTGGCACGCGAACTCAAAGGCAAGACGGTGAAGATGGTCAACTCTACCGCCGTGGGCGGCGGCGTCGCCGAAATGCTGAATCGCCTGGTACCGCTGCTTGGCGAGCTCGAAGTTCCCACCCACTGGGACGTGATCACCGGCGGCAACGACTTCTTCGAGATCACGAAAGCTTTTCATAATGCTTTACACGGCACTCCCTACGAACTGACGCAAGCCGCGCGCGAGATATTTCTTTCCTACAACGAGCAGAACCGTCAGCGCATGCAATTCAACGAGGATCTCATCGTCATTCACGACCCACAGCCCGCCGCCTTGATCGGTGCGCGCAAGGATTCTCATGCGCGTTGGGTCTGGCGCTGCCATATCGATTTATCGAATCCGAATCCACAAGTCTGGGGATTTCTGCGTCCTTATATCGAGCAGTTCGACGCGGCGATTTTCTCTTCCCAATCGTTTGCCAGACAGTTGCCTATCCCGCAATATTTGTTTTACCCATGCATCGATCCCCTCTCGGAGAAGAATAAAGATCTTGATGAAAGCTTTGTGCAAAAAGTATGTGACGAATTCGGCGTCGATCGCTCGCGCCCCATCGTCACTCAGGTCTCCCGCTTTGATCGTTTGAAAGATCCCGCGGGTGTGGTGCAAGCCTACAAGCAGGCCAAGAAATATGTGGATTGCCAGCTAGTGCTGGCAGGCGGCGGCGCCAGTGACGATCCCGAAGGCGCAATCGTTCTTAAAGAAGTAAAAGAAGTAGCGGGCAACGATCCCGACATTATCATTCTCGATCTGCCACCGTGGTGCGCGCTTGAGATCAACGCCCTGCAGCGCGCTTCAACCATCGTCGTGCAGAAGTCTCTGAAGGAGGGCTTCGGCCTCACCGTTACCGAAGCGCTCTGGAAAGGGAAGCCCACTATTGCCGGCGCTGTAGGCGGTATTCCCAACCAGGTCATCCACAAACTTACCGGGATGTTGGTCCATTCGGTGGAAGGCTGTGCTTATCAGATTCGCTATCTGTTAACGCATCCCGAATTCGCCGCACAAATGGGAAAAAATGGGCACGAGCACGTCAAAGAAAATTTCCTGATGACCACGAACGTGCGCCGCTGGCTGTTGCTGCTGCGAATTTTGCTGGTCGAAGGAAAAGTCTGAAGGGACAGGCAGCGCAGTCTCACAGAAGTTACTTCGAAGGCGCTGCTGTGATGCCGTATAATGAAAGCAGTGCTCAAATATTCCATCGTAGTTCCCCTGCACAATGAGCAGGAGAACGTCACTGATCTCTACGCGCGGCTTAAATCCGTGATGGAGGCGAGTGGCGAGACGTTCGAAATGGTGCTGGTCGATGACGGCTCCATCGACGGCACGTTCTCATTGCTTAAGGAAATTGCCGCCGTCGACAGCCGCGTGACCGTGGTTAAGCTGCGGCGCAATTTTGGCCAGACCGCCGGCTTGGCCGCGGGCTTCGACCATGCTCGCGGCGAATACATCATCGCGATGGACGGCGACCTGCAGCATGATCCTGCCGACATTCCGCTGTTTCTCGAGAAAATTGCAGAGGGCTACGACATCGTCAGCGGATGGCGCAAGAACCGCGTGGATAATTTCTGGATGCGGCGCATCCCGTCGCGTTGCGCCAATTGGCTGATGGCGAAGCTGAGCGGTGTAGATATTCACGACTTCGGCACAACGTTCAAAGCTTACCGGCGTGAGATCCTGGGCCAAGTTCCCCTTTACGGTGAGCTTCACCGCTTTATTCCAGCGCTTGCATCGTGGCATGGCGCGTCGATCATCGAAGTGCCGATTAAGAACGTGAACCGGGAGCGCGGCGCCTCGCATTACGGCATCTCGCGAACCTTCCGCGTCTTCTTCGACCTGATCACCATCCGCTTCCTGCTGAAATATCTTTCGCGGCCGTTGCACTTTTTTGGCACGCTCGGGATGTTCAGCATTTTCGCGGGCAGCGGGATCTCGGGCTGGCTGATTTTTGAGAAGCTTCTGCATCACTCAGATGTTATGTACCAGCACGGTCCGCTCATGATGTTCTCCGCCGTGCTTCTGTTGGCTGGCCTCAACATGCTGGCCGTTGGTCTGCTAGGAGAAATGCAGGTGCGTCACTACCATGAACCCACGCAGCGCGCCCCCTACTCGATCGATCGAGTGCTGCGGGCGCAAAGCGAAGAGAGCACCATTTCGGAATAATGGCAGAGGTTAGAGGTCAGATTGCAGAGGTAAGAGGCGAAATTGCCAATCAGTAGTTGTCGGAAGATTTTCACCTCTGCAACCTGACGTCTCACCTCTGACCTTATCAGAGCGCTATAATTTCCACGCAGCCATGCCCACCACAACCCAATACGAATTGCGCCTGGCCGGCCGCATGTCGCGCCTCGGCACTGAAACTGCCTTCGAGGTCCTGAACCGCGCTCGTGCGCTTGAAAAGCAGGGCAAAGAGATCATTCACCTCGAAATAGGCGAGCCCGACTTCGACACTCCGTCCAACGTCATCGAGGCCGGGGTCAACGCCCTTCACAAAGGATGGACGCACTATGGCCCCGCCGCTGGTCTCCCCGAACTGCGCCAGACTATCGCGGACTACGTCAGCCGCACCCGCAATGTGCCGGTTTCGAGTGACGAAGTGGTTGTAGTCCCTGGTGGCAAACCAATTATTTTCTTTACCATCCTCGCTCTAATTGAACAGGGAGATGAAGTCATTTATCCCAATCCCGGCTTCCCCATCTACGAGTCGATGATCAATTATTCTCTTGGCAAAGCGGTTCCCATTCATTTGCGAGAAGAACGCGACTTTTCTGTTGACGTCAAAGAACTGGCATCTCTGATCACTGACCGCACCAGGCTGATCATCCTCAACTCGCCTCACAATCCCACCGGAGGCGTACTAACAAAAAAAGATATTCTCGAAATCGCCGAGGCCATCGGCGACCGCAACATCATGATTCTCTCCGACGAAATCTACAGCCGGCTCATCTTCGAGGGCGAGGATTTCTCCATCATGAGTGTCCCCGGCTTCAAAGAGCGCACCATTCTGCTGGACGGATTCTCGAAGACCTACGCCATGACGGGATGGCGCATGGGTTACGGTGTAATGCGTCCCGATCTGGCTACGCACGTGGCGCGCCTTAATACCAACTCAATTTCCTGCACCGCCAGCTTCACCCAGATTGCAGGGATCGAGGCGCTGCGCGGCGATCAATCGTCTGTCGACAAGATGAACGCCGAATTCAAACGTCGCCGTGATGTTTTTGTCGCCGGATTGAACAAGATCAAAGGCTTCTCCTGCCGCCTGCCTAAAGGCGCGTTCTACGCCTTCCCCAACATAACGAAGACCGGCTGGCCCTCCAGGAAACTTGCGGATGCTCTGCTCGAAGAAGCCGGCGTAGCGTGCCTCTCCGGCACCGCGTTCGGCGCCTTTGGAGAAGGATATTTGCGTTTCAGCGTGGCTAATTCGCTGGAGAATTTGAACGGGGCCCTGGCTCGGATAGAGGACTGGGCGGCAAAGAACCTGCGATAGCGGTCTAAATAGACCGGTGGGACCATTAAACGGTTGCGGGAAGGTACAATGCTTTAGTCACGCAGAAGACGATCAATATTTATCTTGATTTGCCTTGATTACATGTAAAATGGTCATGAGAAGGCAATTATGCCCGCCACCAAGACCGTGAAGACCAAGAAGTTCACTCCTGAGATCGACGGCAAGCTTTACGATGAGTTCGTGGCGGTTGCCGAGCGCAACGGGCAAACGAAGCGGCATGTTCTCGAAGAGGCGCTTCGGTTCTACCTCCACAATGTTGTTCCGTCGCAACACCTGGTTCGCCGCGAAGTGATGGATGCCTTTGAACAGTCCGTAGCTCGCAACCGCGACCTGCTGCAGCGCCTCGCGAAGTAAAACGCCCGATGTCCGATTACCTCACGGTAGCGGAAATCTACCGGATGCAGCACCGGTTGATCGAGATATTCGGCGGTCTCCACGGCATCCGAGATAAGGGCGCTATAGAGGCCGCCGTTTTTCGTCCGCAAACCGGCTATTACAATTCCATCGAAGAAGAAGCAGCCGCGCTGATGGAATCGCTCGGCAACAACCATGGCTTCCTTGACGGCAATAAACGCATTGCGTTCACTGCGACCGATGTTTTCTTGCGGCGCAATGGTTTCTACATCGAGGTCGAAGGAGCGGATGGATACTCGTTCATTAATGGCTCGATGGAGCGGAACAAATTCCGCTTTGCCGAAATTCTCGACTGGATTCAACAGCACATTAAGTCGCTCTAAGTCTGCTTAAACAGTTTTCTTCCTTTCATCTTCCGTTGAGACCCCTCCACCCAGATTTGGTGTAAACTTCTGCGGCCATGACTAACATCGATAAGCACCCCGCTGGTACCTTCTGCTGGATCGAACTCCACACCACCGACCAGGCCGCTGCGAAGACCTTCTACGGCTCTCTGTTTGGTTGGGCGTCGCACGACAATCCGATGGGCCCTAGCGACTACTACACGGAATTCAAACTTCAGGGGCGCGAAGCCGCCGCCGCATGCACGCTGCGTCCCGATGAGAAATCGCAGGGCATCCCTCCTTATTGGATGATTTACATCAGCGTCGACAACGCGGACGTGGCTGCCGCCAAAGCGCAGCAACTTGGAGGCAAGACTTTTGGCCCCGCTTTCGACGTGATGGATGCAGGCCGGATGGCGGTCGTCCAGGATCCGACCGGCGCAGTTTTCTGTGTATGGCAGGCGAACAAAAACGCCGGAATCGGAATCGCCCAGGTAGATGGCACGCTCTGTTGGGCCGACCTGAGCACACCGGATCCAAAGCGCGCCTCCGATTTCTACTCTGGCCTTTTTGGGTGGCAGCTGATTATCGATCCGAAAGATCCGTCCGGTTACGTGCATATCAAGAATGGCGAGCACCACATCGGAGGCATTCCTCCAGCGTCTTATCGCCAGCCTGGAATGCCGGCGCACTGGATGGCCTACTTCCAGGTCGATGACGTCGACGCCACAGCCAATAAGGCGAAAGAGCTGGGCGCGAAGCTGTACTTGCCGCCGATGACGATGGAGGGTGTCGGCCGCATGTCAGTAATCGCCGACCCGCAAGGCGCGGCATTTTCGATCTTCAAATCGGCGCGGTGAGCCAAAGCACGGTCCACCTTGGTTGGTGAACGGAATCCTCTATGTATCTACAATATAGATACGTAGTGATATACTATGTCTAAATGTGAGGAGTCGTTCATCATGAGAACGCAAATGGTCAAATGGGGCAATAGTCTTGCCGTGCGCATTCCCAAAGCGGTCGTTGAAGAGGCCAAGCTGAAAGAAGGCGACGCGCTTGAGATTGAAGCGCCCGCCGAGGGGCGCGTGGAACTGCACCGCGCCAGTCGAGTTCCAACGCTGGCGCAACTCGTCTCCCAAATCACTCCCGAGAACCGCTATGCGGAAGTCTCTGCTGGCGCGGCGGTAGGGAAGGAAGTTGTGGAATGGTAAGCTCCTACGTTCCCGACGCTGGAGACATCATAATGATGGATTTTGATCCGCAAGTTGGCCGCGAACAGGCCAAGCGGCGTCCAGCATTGGTGTTGACGGATCAGAGCTACAATCGCGCCAGCGGCCTGGCGATCGTTTGCCCTCTGACGAGCAAGCGCAAACCCTATCCCTTTGCGCTACCCATCAGGTTTGATGAGGTCGACGGCGCAATTCTGGTGGATCAGTTAAAGAGCATGGATTGGAGTGGTCGAAAGGCAAAATTTCGCGCCAAGGCTGAGTCCGCTTTAGTCGGCAGGGTTCGTCAGTATATTGCAGTGCTGCTCGTGCTTCGGTGAATAGACGGCTCGCCGTTTGCCTGACCGACGATCCGAATGGTAAAACCCTCCTGAGGATCTCCACTCGTGAAAAAGATCGCACTTCTCATTTCCCCGGCCCTTTGTACACTCTTCGTTATATTCGCGGTCGGTCACGCAGCTGATTATTCGCGACGCATCAATCTTCCGACCGGCAAAAGCCTTACGCTCCCGGTGCCCGGATTTATCGCCCGCACTAATAGCTTTCCCGCGACCATCGCGATTAGTCCCAACGGCCGCTATGCTGCCCTGCTCAATCAGGGATACGGCACGGAGCGGAGCGGCGGGCGGCAATCGATCGGCATTCTTGATCTGAGCAATAATCAGTTGCGCGATTTTCCTGACGATCGCCTGACGGACGAATACTCGACGCAACAAACGTATTTCATAGGCCTCGCGTTTTCGAGCGACGGCAAGCATCTCTACGCTTCCATGGGATCGATCACCGATCCGACAGGCGAGAATCCAAAGAACACTGGCAACGGCATAGCGGTCTACAAGTTTGCGGCGGGCGAAGTGTCGCCCGAACACTTCATCAAGATTCCACCTCAGGCCATCGCGAAAGGGAAGAAAGTAGCATTCGGCCTGCGCAAGACTCCCGCCGGAACGGCGCTGCCGTACCCCGCAGGCTTTGCCGTGCTTCCAGGCCGTAAGAGCGACCGCCTGCTGATCGCCAACAATCTCGCGGACAATGTGGTACTTCTTGACGCCAAAATTGGGAAGATTGAAAAGTCATTCGACCTAAGCCGAAACCGCTACATTCCCAGTGAGTATCCCTATACAGTAATCGCCGATAAAGCAGGAACAAAGGCCTGGGTCAGCCTGTGGAACAGTTCCTCAGTTGCCGAATTGAATCTAGCAAAAGGCACGGTTGCCCGATGGTTGGATGTCACGAAACCGGCCGACCCCGTTGCGGCTAGCTCACATCCTACAGCGATGGTTTTGAGCCCGAACGGTACCTTGCTTTATGTTGCCCTAAGCAATGCCGACTCGGTGATAGAGCTAAATCTGGACGATGGGTCCATCGACCATATCTACAGCACAAAACTCTTTGGCGGCGCTGTGCCCCAAGCCATCGCCCTCTCTAAGGATGACCGTCGTCTGTTTGTCGCGAGCGCTGGCCTCGACGCCGTCGCAGTATTTGGGGTTGGTGGTGTGGCTCACGGTTTCGAAGATCGAACGGAACTGCGTCCTGTCGGATTGATCCCCACCGAGTGGTATCCGAGTGCGCTTGCTGTCACTGGCAACGACCTGATCATCGCCACGGCCAAGGGCGAAGGCAGCGGTCCCAACAATATGCGGAACATCTTAGCGGGCGATCGCAAGAGAAAGGCCTATCCCTACATTCCGACGCTGATCGGCGGCTCGATCCAGCGCCTGAGCATTGAAGACATCAATAAGAATCTCGCCGCCTACACGCAACGGGTTGAACAAGAGAATCTCTTGCGCTCTGACGGAGGCACGATCACATTCGCGAGCGGAGCGAATCCTATCCGCCACGTGATTTACATTCTGAAAGAGAATCGCACCTACGACCAGATTCTTGGCGATCTGCCCGTTGGCGACGGCGACCCATCGCTAACAATATATGGCCAAGACATTACGCCCAATGAGCACAAACTGGCCCTGCAATTCGGCGTGCTCGACAATTTCTACGACAGCGGAGAAGTTTCCGGCGACGGCCATCTCTGGTCGACCGCCTCGACTACTTCTGACTACAACGAAAAAGGTTGGCCCATCGCCTATCGTGGCAAAGAGCGCGCTTACGATTTCGGCGGGAGCGTGGCTGACGAAATTGCGCTGGAGGAGGGGATTCCCGACGTTGATGACCCAGGCACCGGTTTCCTTTGGGACAACCTCGCCCACAGCGGCCTCAGCTATCGCATCTACGGAGAATTCATCGCTGCAGTATGGTGCAAGAACGAAAAAGCAAAGTCGCCGACAGAGGGCACACCGTCGAGCTTTTCCGCCGCCTGTCCGGTGGCCGCGATTAATAAAGGCGCGCCACTGCCGCCAAACGTCGGTAATCCGCCGGGCGGGCCGAGCCCGTGGCCATGGCCGGTTCCGCAATTCAAGCGCATGCGTCCGACGAAGGCCGCGCTCCGCGATCACTACGATCCGCAATTTCCCGACTTCAATACCGATTATCCGGACCAACTTCGCGCCGATGAATTTCTGCGTGAGTTTGCAGACTTTGTCAAAGCCAAGGGGAGCGGCAAAAAACTTCCACAATTCGCGCTGCTCTATCTGCCGGACGATCACACCGGAGGCACACGCCCCGGCAAAGCTACGCCACAGGCGTCCGTAGCTGACAACGATCTGGCGGTCGGGCGAGTCGTTGATGCCGTTTCTCATAGCGCCTATTGGGATGACACGGCCATTTTTGTTCTGGAAGACGATGCGCAAGACGGCGCTGATCACGTCGACGCTCATCGATCGACGACTCTGGTCATCAGCAAATATGCGCCGCGCCTGCCGCAAACTTTCGTCGACCACAGTTTCTATACGACGGCCAGCGCCATTCATACGATGGAGGCTCTGCTTGGCCTCGGGCCGATGAATCTCTTCGACGCGCACGCGCCGCTGATGGCGCCCCTTTTCGCCGGCCCCGGAACGCAGCCGGCATATGAGGTTGACGGCAAGAATCTGCGCAGCGGCCTCATCTATCTTGTGAATGAAAAAAACGCGCCCGGAGCCAAGCAATCGTCGCAGATGAATTTTTCGCGTCCCGATGCAGTCGATGCGAAAAAGCTGAACGCGATTCTGTGGGAGGATGCAAAGGGCGATGTTGCGATGCCGACGACGAGGCGATAAATTTCGGGCGATTCGATTACGCGATGACGGATACTTCGCCGTGGTGTTTATCCTTGCGAGCCGGCCTTACTGAAATTTCCACGTCTTGTCCGAGAGCGGTAAGAAAATCCATAAGGCGTTCGACGGAGAAGTTCCCCGAGCGATTGCGCATCAGCAAAGAGACGTGCGGCTGCTTGATGCCGAGGATTTTGCTCGCCGCGGCTTGCGTCAGGTTGCGCCCCTTGATGAGGCGGTAAATCTGGAGAGTGAGCTTTGTCTTCAGGAGTTCCTGTTCGGAATGCGGAAGATCGAGGTCCGCAAAAACATTGCCGCTGCTTTTTTCCGCCCGCATTGGGCTTGTCCTTTTCGCAGCCATATCAATTTTCCCTTCGTCGGTGGAGTCGTTCGGCCTCGGCCAGACGTTGATGAATGAGGTCGAGGTCGCGTTTCGGTGTAGCAATGCCGCGCTTCGATTTCTTTTGGAAGGCGTGCAGGACATAGATCGCTTCGGAGTAGCGGACCGTATAAACTGCACGCCACGTGTTGCCGCTGTAGTCTGCGACTATTTCGAGCACAGATCCTCCGCCAAAACCTTTGAGCGGCTTGGCCGAGGGATCGGTTTCGCCCTGCTGCGCCGCGTAGAGGGCTTGGCCGATTTCGCGCCGGATCTGGCGCGGGAACCCGCGCAAGTCTCTCCGGCTCGGACCCACCCAAACAATCTGGCGCTCCGATTCTGCCACCATATATGTATACGTCTATTAGTATATAATATCAAGATGTTTTCACCATTGCACCCCCTTAGCTAAAATGACATTACTTGAGGATGACGAGGGTTCGCCACTACGCCGAAATACTGAACGACCTGTTTGACCCCACTCCCCATATGAGACAGGATCGGTTTTTCGAGTTCGTGTGTGCACTCGTTCGAGCGGGTGGTGTTCACGGTCCAGGATGGGACCGTTGGAATCAAAGGCAGTCGTGGATGATCTTCAAAATCTCGCGAATTTGAAACTTCCGGAGGAAACGTTCCCAGATATTGAAAGAACGCAAGCACGGCTTGCCTTGCTTTCGTACTGTCACATCACTGAAATGGATCTGCCAAATGTCCTTCTTGCTAACCTGCTACGTCTACGGATGGGGCGCAAGTACTGCATAGCTCCTTTTGCCGATCTGGCAAAGCCCATTGGAAAGAAGGGTCTACTGCAAAAGATCAGGCCGCCGTCGCCTAATCAGAAGATTAAACGAATTAAGGAGTTGGCGGACGCTGTTGGGATGCCGAAGGTTGCGGAAGCGTTGACAGAGATCTATGACAGCGTCGTTCGGAACGCTGTGTACCACTCGGACTACATCCTTCATGACAAGAAGATGCACCTGCGAACAGACTTCCGAAAATCCAAGACCCACAAATATTATTCGCAGGTTGTTGGGTTTGATGAACTTGCTACTCTCATCAAGGACGCATTCGCGTTCTACGGGGCCCTTTCGTCCCTGTATGAGCGGTGCTTGCGCTCTTTTACGGATTTCAAAGAGAAATGTCTACCTTACGATTTTCACTACAAGGGAATCATGGAGTGTGTATTCAGTGACGACGACAAACTGATCGGCTTTAGGGTTTACTGGCCAAATGGAACCCTTAGCCACTCCATCAGAACAGATGAGGGTTGTGATGGGCGAAACATAGAGTTCGATCCGGATGGCAGTATCAATTTTTTCGTGGGGCTCTATGCGGCGAAACGTGGAGCATTCTCTCCGCTCGTCGAGAAAGATGGACAGCCCAATTACGCCACGCGGCCCGGAACGACCCTGCGACCTTACTGGCCAGAGTCCGTCGCATTTTACAAGCTCTAAAAACTTCCGTGGCGACGATAGGCCATTGCTCTACGAGCTACGCCTTCGACTTCTTGTACTCGTCAAACGCATCCAAAAACCGGTCGATATCCTGCTTCGACAGATAGTACGGCGTCGACAGCCGCAGCTTATTTGGTTCGCCTCCGCGGATGCGAATTTTCTTTTCTTTCCACATCCAGTGTTCGAGATCGATGCGGACTATGGGCGGAACGTTTACCGTGGCCAGAGCGCAGCGCAGCGCTGGGTCGGGAGATGTCCAGGACTGGGCTCCTCGTTGGATCATGGCGTTCAGGATGTAGTCGCAGAGCTGGCGATGGCGATGCTCGATGCGGTCCATGCCGATATCGTTGGCTAGCTGGATCGAGGCGCGCAATCCCCAGAGCGCGGGGACGTTGGAACTGCCGATGCGCTGGAAGCGTTCGGCGCGGAGCTTGGGGTCGTCCCAGCCTTCGGTGGCGATGGTGCTCCAGAGGCGGTCGATCATTTCGTCGCGGACGTAGAGGAAGCCCGAGCCTTTCGGCGCCTGGAGCCACTTGTGCGGGCTGGCGGAATACATGTCGCAGCCGAGGTCGTGCAGGTTGAGGCGCATCATGCCGGGGACGTGCGCTCCATCGACGGCGGAAATCACGCCTTTGCCGCGAGCGACGGCGCAGAGTTCCTTGGCGGGCAGGACTACTCCGGTGGCCGTGGTGATGTGGCTGAAAAATAAAACTCGTGTGCGCGAGGTGATCTGGGCGCTGACCAGATCGACCACTTGCGCGGGATTGATGACCGGCTTCGGCAGATTGAACTTCTTGACCACGATGCCGTAGCGCTTGGCGCGCAGGTCCCAGGGATGCTGGCCACCGGGATGCTCCTGATCGGTCATCAGCACTTCGTCGCCGGGCTTGAGATCGATGCCGTTGGCGATATAGCTATTGGCCTCGGTGGCGTTTCGGAGGAGCGCGATTTCGTCGCGGTTGCAGCCGACGAAGGAGGCCAGCGGGTCGCGAAAGTCGTTGCGCGCGTCGTATCCCCAGATCGGGTAGTCCTCGGGATCGGCCTGATCCATCTTTTCGGTGGTTTCGTAGCCTTCGAAAACGGCGCGCAGCACGGGCGCAGGGCTCGAGCCCACGGTGCCGTTATTCAAGTAGATTTCGTCGGCGGGAATCAGATATTGCTTGCGCAGTTCGCGCCAATAGACTTCTTCGTTCTGGTCGAAAAGGGAACGGTCGGGAAGCTTGGAAGGGAGCGACTCGAGTTGCGCCCAGAGATGGCCGCGCCACGCCAGGCTGGCGCCTACGGCTACGGAGGAAGCGAGTGATGATGAGAGAAAATTGCGGCGGCTTAGCATGGACGGGCCCTCTTTCTGGAAAGTCGCGCCATGGTACACCAGCGAGATGGGAAACAGGAAGGGAGTTTGGGCGTGGGCGTACCCGGTTCACCACGAAGGGCACTAAGGGAACACGAAGCGGCACGAAGGAAACTGGCGGGCGTCTAAAATAGCGGGTAACTCGGGGGCGCGTGCCTGCGTCCAATTAGTAGGAAAACTACGTCGATGCTGCTTGCTATCGGGGGTATAATGGCTTTCATCGACCTGGTTTCCGCGGGGTGTGCCAATGTCCTTCCGTAAATCGCTGATCTCCCTGAGTTTACTGGCGCTGCTGGCGTTGCCCGTTATGGCGCAGGATCAAACTTCCCAGAATTCGAACGCCCAGCCGCAGGCGTCACAACCGCAGTCGCAGTCCAAAGATCAGAGCGCGCAGCAGCCTCAGACCACGGCTACGCAATCGACCGGATCTGCACCTGCATCGACCACTGGCGCAAACACAAGCTCGACCGCGTCGCAAACTCCATCGACGCAGACCCCGCCTAGCACACCGAGTTCGACTCCGGCGGCGGACTCCTCTGGCAACACGACGAGCAATGCTACGCCGAGCGGAGAGCAACCAGTGCAGGAGCCTCCTGACAGCAAGGTGAAACACGATGGTGGGGAAGACGATGTCGATGCGATTGGCAATCGCAAGATCGGCGGACGCGGCCTGGGCAACTGGTACTCGCTCGAGACCGAAATCAGAATGGGCAAGCAGTATGCGATGCAGGTCGAAAACAGCGTAAAGCTGGTGCAGGACCCAGTCGTGAACGAGTATGTCAATCGCATAGGGCAGAATCTGGTGCGCAATTCTGATGCCCAGGTACCGTTTACCATCAAGGTAATCGACTCCGATGAAGTGAACGCGTTCGCGCTGCCGGGCGGATTCTTCTATGTGAATTCCGGCCTGATTCTGGCGGCTGATGAAGAGGCCGAGCTGGCCGGCGTGATGGCGCATGAGATATCGCACGTTGCCGCGCGCCATGGCACTCGCCAGATGACACGCGCGCAGTGGGCCAATATCGGCACCATTCCTCTGATTTTCCTGGGCGGAGGCATCGGCTATGGAATTTACGAAGCTGCCGGACTTGGCCTGCCGCTAACGTTCATGAAGTTCCAACGCAACTTCGAAGCGGAAGCGGACTATCTCGGCCTGCAATATATGTATAAGACGGGGTATGATCCGCAGGCGTTTATCAGCTTCTTCGAAAAGATTCAGGCGAAAGAGAAGAAGAAGCCGGGCACCATCGCCAAGGCTTTTGCGTCGCATCCGCAGACGCCCGATCGCATTGCGGCATCGCAGAAGGAAATTGCGACCATTCTTCCGGCGAAGGCGCAGTACATCGTGACCACTTCAGAATTTGATGACGTGAAAGCGCGGCTGGCCACTATCGAAAACCGGCACAAGGTTCTGGAAGAGAAAGATGGAAGCCGTCCCAGCCTGCGCCGCACTTCGACGAGCGACAAGAGCGGCAATGGCACCAGCACCAGCGATGACGATCGGCCGACGCTGAAGCGGCGTGACGACAATCCGGACCAGACGCAACAACAACAGCAATAGCGAAGATCGCGAAGACAAAAAGAAACCGGCGGGTTATCCGCCGGTTTTTTATTGTGCTGACAGCTTTCGCTTCTTCGGCTACGGCTCCTTTCCACCGGCCGCTTATTGTGCCAGATATCGAGCCACATAAGCACCGGTGCCGCTGCCGAATCCCTGATCCACGGCCGTATTCCCGGCGGCTACGATTTTGCCATCGCTTTGGATCGCCAAGCCGGTCACATCGGAATAGACATTCGAGCTGCCACTCAGGATGGTAGTCGTCACCAATCCACCCGATCCGAAGCTGGAATCGAGCTGACCCGTACTGGTGAAGCGAGCCAGGCCGAACGCGGAGTCGAAGCTGAGGTTGGCAGCGCCCTGCGCGGCTGCGCCGGCGGCGACGATGTCACCGTTGGACTGAATGGCGAGGGCGAAGGCTCCGGAAAGCGGCGCGTTCGCTCCGAAATCAGCAATGGCCACTCCTCCGCTGCCAAAAGTCTTATCGATGCTGCCACTGGAAGTGTAGCGGATGATCCCGAAGCCGACATCGTTCGCTGCGGGAGCGGCATTGATCTTGCTAGTAAGCGCGCCGGCGACCACGATCTTGCCATCGCTTTGCAGCAATAGAGCTGAGGCCGAACCCACAGAGGCAGCCGTGCCCGACGCCCCGAAGGTGGCGTCGAGAGAGCCATTGCTGTTGTAGCGGCTGATGGTTCCCGCCTGAAGCTGCGGCGTCGGCGCAAGACTGCCGGAAGCCACCAGTATCTTACCGTTCTTTTGGACGGCGATTTGGGTTGGAGCGGTCGAGAAGCTGGCGCCGGCATTTGCCAGGTTGACGATGCCGCCGCTGCCAAAAGTCGTATCCAGCTGCCCGCTGCTGGTGAAGCGTGCCATCAGGTTCGAGTAGCCTGCGGCCACCAGAATCTCTCCGTTGGGCTGGAGCGCCAGCGCGACGTTTCGTGAGGCAGAACTATTGTAAGGAGTGGTTGTAATCGCGGTGGTGGTGGTGAATCCTCCGCTGCCGAAGGACGGATCGAGGCTGCCGTTGGTTTGAAACCGTGCCACCTGGACAATGACGCTGCCCGATTCGAGTTGGGCAGCGCCGGCGGCGACAATTTTGCCGTTCGATTGGATGGCGAGAGCGAAAAAGCCGTCGACGTAATAGACGCTCCCGCCCGGGTTGGTGATCGTGACGACGCCACCGGAGCCAAAGCTCTGGTCGAGCACGCCTGCCGGCGTGAGGCGAATCAACGTGTCGGCGGAAGTTTGATTAAAAGCTCCGCTGCCAGCGACGACAATGTTGCCATCGCTCTGAATGGCGCCCCCCTGCGCACCTCGCAGAGTGCCCGGTGCAGCGAAAATGCCGTTGTTGGCGAACGTGAGGTCGAGCGTGCCGGGCTGGGCAGCGGCATAGGTGGTACTGCATAACACTACGACGAGAGCGAACAGGTAAAGCCGACGCGCGTTGTGGCATGGTTGCATAGGGTTCTCCTGTATTTTGGCTGAGTATTCTTATGTGGCGGCGGTCTCAGCCTCTGAACGCGGCGAGTCTACCCTATGCCGGGTCAATCTATGTCACTAAGTTGTAAAAACTATTGTCAAAATTGCGGGGAAAACGAATGCAACAAAACGGCCGGAGGGATGAAGCGAGCAGGGTGGACTGCGTGGAATGTTTATGCGTCCGCAACATGGAGAGCCCTACTTCGCTCCACCCCTCGTATCTGTGTTGAACAGCGTATTGGCCTTGAGTCCGAAGAAAGCCTGCTAGGATCCTGCCGCCACCGATTTCACCGTGAACGTGTCACCATCCACATCGCCGGTGATCTTCGCCTTTCCGCCTGCCAGATCGTTCAGCTTACCGAGCGCGGTTTGATCGGAGGTCTGCAGCGTGTAGACCTTGTCTCCGACCACGAGCGCGTATTGACTTCCATGCTTGACGCAACCGCGCGTGCACGCCGCAGCGTTGCCGGGCATCTCATGCTTGGCTCCGCACATGGCGTCGCTCACCTCGCCGGTTAAGGTCTGACTCTTGCCGGCAGCGAGCGCGGGAATCGCCGCCACACTGGTCAACATTTGCATTCCGAGAACAGCAGCCGCAATTCGATTCACTTTCATCTGATGATTTCTCCTGTGAAATAAGGGTGACGGTCTCATGACGCCACGCCGATAGTCTTACTCTTATGATGTCAATAGAAACAGTTTCGTGCAACCGTCACGCTATTGCTGCTTGAAGCGTATTTCCACGTCGACGGTCTTGTCTTTTTCCAGCGATTCATGCACCGTAACTGCCCACTGCACGCCGCGCGGCAGAAGCTTGCCGGTTTCCATGCGAAACTTGTTGGGATAGTCGGCATTATAAGGCTGGCCCTCGCGCAATACCCACGCGGCCCGCATGTGGGCTGTGGTCTGCGTATCGAGACCCAGTATTTCTAACTCTCCCATCTTATAGAGATCCCCTTCAACCACATTCAGGTCGTAATGCACTGCGCCCTTATCGTCATCGAATTGCGTGTCTGGCTTGACTTGTACCAGCATGTAGCCGCGGCTGCGATACAGTTTGCTCACATTTTCGATGTCGCGGAGCAGTCGTACCGCATCCGCAGGTTCGCCCACAGGCAGATGGATGAGCGGTGCAAGGTCTGCGGTGCTGATCGCCGAATTGCCCTTCCACGCAACGCCCGAGGTGGAATATATCTTGCCCGGCGCCACGGGCACGATGGCGTCTACTTCAATCTCCGCGCGGTCTTGTGAATCTGTCGCCGCGGTTTGGGAGATGACGCGCGCGTTCGATGGCGCGAACGCTGCCTTCAAATATCCGCGTTGCAGGTATACAGGCAACAGGTCAAACTTGGCCACCGCTGCGACCGCAGTGCGCCTGTATTCCGAGCCTTTAAGACTGTGAGCCGCGGCTTCCAGCAGGGCCGCCTGGTCTGGCGACGCGCCAGGGAATTCAACTTCGCGGATGCCTATGCCGACTTCCTCGACGTGATAGTCGATTCCATGCAGGGCGCCGCCCGCGTCGTCGCCTTCGCGCAGGTAATCGACGCGCCCGGGATATTGCCGGTCGCTGAGAATAGACTGTAATCCTTCGGAAACCCTGTCGGGAAGATTGCCCGTAATCGGCAGCAATAACTTGAAGAGTGGCACACGCTTTTGCAACTCCTTAACGAGTTCGTCGTCGGTAAACCAGACAAAATTATCAAAGTGCGCAGGGACCAGCTTGCTCTCGTCGATGTCCGTGAGCTGCAACTCAAGCTTCATGCTCGCGCCCGAGGAAGTGTAGGAATAAACGACGCCGGTGAAGAGGCCCGAATTGCCCAACCGCTGCACCGCCTCTTTGAAATCGCCATCGGCGGCGAGCTGACCGATCTGGAGGCCGCTCGCTGCCAGAATTTCCTTGTCGGTATAGCGCGACGTTCCAGTGACTTTTAGCGCGGAGAGTCTCGGAGCAGCGAGTGAGGATTGCTTCTGGCCGGCGACCACACTCGTCAGGAACAAGAAGAAAACGAACCGGAGCATCTGCTTCATTGCAACCGGCTTCGTCACAGCCCTGGTCATTTCGATCGTTTCCCGGTGGCTGCGGAAAAATTCTTCTCTTTCACAGCGATTTCGATGAAGGCTTTGGCGGCGCGGCTGAGCGATTTATCTTTGCGGAAGACGAGCGCCAGGTCGCGGCGGATTTGCAGGTCGGCAAGCGTGATCGCTACCAGCGCCTTGGCGCGTATATCCTGGTCAACATTCGAGCGTGGGATAAATCCCACTCCGACGTCGGCCGCGACAAAGCGTTTCAGCAGTTCGCTGGAATCCAGCTCCATTGCCACCTGTGGTTTCAGGTGATGGTCATAGAAGAGCGCGTCGAGCGCGTCGCGCGTGTGTCCGGTTTTGGGCAGCACGAGAGGATAAGTCGCAACCTCGCTGACCGTCACACTCTTCTTTGCGGCTAGAGGATGCTTCGGAGAAGTGATGACCACGAGTTCGTCGCGATGGATCATCTGCGCCTCAAGCCGATTGTCGTTGACGGGCAGCGAGATTACGCCAAAGTCAACCACGTTCTCGATGATCGACTCAAGAATCCGGGCATAATCGGATCGCTTGATGTTGACGGAAACATTGGGATAATCGCGTTTGAATTGCGCGAAGACTCCGGGCAGAATATGCAGGCAGGTGCCTTCATTGGCTCCCACAACAATTTCGCCGCGCGGCACGCGCTCGGTATCGGCGATCTCGTTGAGGATGGTTTTGCGGCGCTCCAGCGTTTCTTCTGCATATTTAAAAAATAGTTTTCCGGAGGCGGTGAGCGAAACTCGGCCTCCAGAGCGGTCAAGCAGTCGGGCCCCCACTTCTTCTTCAAGGGCGCGGATCTGCGAGGAGATGGCGGGCTGGGTGCGAAAACGCTTTTCCGCCGCGCGCGAGAAGCTGGAGAGGCGCGCTACTTCGAGGAAGATTTCTAGCTGATCGAAATCCATCGGGTGCTGGTCTCAGACACTATAGCGAGACTGAGGCGATCGCGGAAGAAAAATCAAGGGGCAGTCGCCTGCGGTTCGGGCAGGCCGCCCTCAGCGGCTAAAGCCGACCGTCTCTAGCGCTTATGGCACGACCGAAGTCCTGCCCTTCGCCAAAACTCCACGGCTAGACGTTGATTACCGCGATAAGTTCCTTGACCGCCGCCGCGCTCTTATCCAGCGCCGCTTTTTCTTCCGGCGTGAGTTTGATCTCGATGATCTGCTCGATGCCATTCGCTCCCAGCTTTACAGGGACGCCTACAAACAGGCCGTGGATGCCGTACTCTCCGTTGAGGTAGGCGGCGCAGGGAAGAATCTTTTTCTTGTCTTTGAGAATCGCCTCGACCATTTCGGTGGCGGCCGCTGACGGAGCGTAGTAAGCGGAGCCGGTCTTTAGATATTTGACGATCTCGGCGCCGCCGTCGCGGGTGCGCTGCACGATGCGATCGAGCGTGGCTTTGTCCATCAGTTCGGTGATCGGAATTCCGGCGACCGTGGAATAACGCGGCAGCGGGACCATGGTGTCGCCGTGCCCGCCGAGGACGAAGGCGTTTACGTTCTCGACGCTTACTTTAAGTTCTTGGGCGATGAAGGTGCGGAATCGAGCGGAGTCGAGCACGCCGGCCATGCCGATTACGCGCTCGCGGGGGAACCCACTCATCTTGTAGGCGGCCTGCGCCATGGCGTCTAGCGGATTCGAGACGATGATGAGGATGCAATTTGGCGAGTGCTGCACGATCTTGCCGACCACATCGTTCATGATTTTGTGGTTGGTGTTGAGGAGATCGTCGCGGCTCATTCCGGGCTTGCGTGGGATTCCAGCGGTGATGACGACAATGTCGGAGTTCGCAGTGTCGGCGTAGTCGTTGGTGCCGAGAATTGCGGAGTCGCGCTTCTCGATCGGCATCGATTCGAGCAGGTCAAGGCCTTTGCCTTGCGGAACGCCTTCGATGATGTCGATGAGGACAACGTCGGCCAACTCTTTCGAAGCAATCCAATGAGCGGCGGTTGCGCCTACGTTTCCCGATCCGACAATCGTTACTTTATTGCGCATGAATTATTCCCTCAGGGGCTAAAGCCCCGTATCGTTGCGACGTGTTGCGGCACGGCTAAAGCCGTGCCCTTTCAAAACAATCTCAATTCAAAAAGAACTTCAATCGGCAGCGACAGCCACGCGCATGTTTTCAATCATGCAATCGGCGAATTCGCTGGTCTTGACTTTGGTGGCGCCTTCCATCAAACGTTCGAAATCGTAAGTGACTTTTTTCTGTTCGATGGTGCGCTCCAGGCTTTGCTCGATCAAGTCGGCGGCTTCGTCCCAGCCGAGGAAGCGGAACATCATCACGCCGGAAAGAATCACGGAGCCGGGATTGATGACGTCTTTGTCGGCATACTTCGGAGCGGTGCCGTGCGTGGCTTCGAAGATGGCATAGCCGTCGCCGATATTCGCTCCGGGAGCGATGCCGAGCCCGCCAACCTGCGCCGCGCAAGCGTCGGAAATGTAATCACCGTTTAGATTGGGCGTGGCGAGCACGCTGTATTCATCGGCGCGCGTCACAATCTGCTGGAAGATGGAATCGGCGATGCGATCGTTGATCATCAACTTTTGCTTCCACCCGCCCTTGCCGTGCGAGGCGTAGATCGAATCGAGACAATCTTTCACTTCTTTGTAGAGATCGCGGCGGAAATCATCGCTGGCGAATTCGAGGCCCGGCTCGATCAGATTCGCGTTCTCTTCGATGGTGAGATTGGGCTTCTTGTCTTTGTTGTCGATGATCCAGCTCTCGCGCTCGGTCACAACCTGATCGCGGAATTCTTCGGTAGCGAGTTCGTATCCCCACTTGCGGAACGCGCCTTCGGTGAACTTCTGGATGTTGCCTTTATGTACGAGGGTGACGGCTTTATTTTTATTTTCGAGAGCGTGCTTGATCGCCATGCGCACCAGGCGCTTGGTGCCGGTGATGGAAATCGGCTTGATGCCGACTCCAGAATCGAGGCGGATCTGCTTCTTGCCGTTCTTCAACATATCTTTGTTGAGGAACTCAATCAGCCGCGCTGCATCGGCGGTGCCTTCCTCCCACTCAATGCCCATATAAACGTCTTCCGTATTTTCGCGGAAGATGACAATGTTCATGCGCTCCGGATGCTTCACGGGCGAAGGCACCCCGGTGTAATACTTCACTGGGCGCACGCAGCCGTAGAGGTCGAGAATTTGGCGCAGAGCGACGTTGAGCGACCGGATGCCGCCTCCGACAGGCGTCGTGAGCGGACCTTTGATGGCTACGCGAAGTTCACGGATGGCGGTTACGGTGTCGTCGGGAAGCCAGTTCTGAAAACGCGCCTTAGCTTTCTCGCCGGCAAAAACTTCATACCACGCAACGGAACGCTTTCCTTGATACGCGCGCTCGACCGCAGCGTCGAAGACTCGGACCGAAGCCTTCCAGATGTCGCGCCCAGTGCCGTCTCCCTCAATGTAAGGGACGATCGGGTGATCAGGAACCGTGTACTTGCCGTTGCTGTATTCGATCTTCTGCCCGTTGGGCGGAAGTGGAACGCCGTTGAACGATGCCATCAGAATGCCTCCAGAAGCCTCTCGGAATGAACCGGATCATTATAAAGAATATCGAGTGCGGAGTAAGAAGGCTAGCCATCACAGGAGAATGTGACCACGATCACAGGGTTGCCAGCGGCCTGATCGCAACGCTACTCGCGCTCGATTTTCACTGACTTCACAACGACGTCTTTATTGGGACGATCCTGGCGATTCTTGGCGACTTTCGAGATTTTTTCTACGACGTCATAGCCCTCAACCACCTCGCCAAAAATAGTGTGTTTGCCGGTGAGCCAGTCGGTATTGGCGACGGTGATGAAGAACTGCGACCCGTTCGTGTTGGGGCCTGCATTCGCCATCGCCAGCTTTCCTGCCTTATCAAAGCGATGCGGCGAACCTTTGGTCTCGTCTTCGAACTGATAGCCGGGGCCGCCAAAGCCGGTGCCCATGGGGTCGCCGCCTTGAATCATGAAGTCGGGAATGACGCGATGAAAAATGGTTCCGTGATACAGCGGATCTTTAACCTTCTTGCGGGTGGTGGGATGCGTCCACTCGCGCTTACCTTCGCTGAGCTCAACAAAGTTAGCGACAGTTTTCGGGGCGTCCTTTTCAAATAGGCGGCAAACAATCGTGCCCTCGCTGGTTTCGAACACGGCATACGTTCCGGGTGTGCGGGTCATAATCTCCTCGAACTCTTGAATTTTCTCAAACTGTAAAGAGGGGCAATGCTTCGTCTCAAATGCAGCCTTGCCGCCGCTACATAGGCCTCGCGGCAGCCGATGGCTTAGACGTAGTTTTATGCGCAGTTGCACCTGCCCGATGGATTTCAATGTGCGTGATTTTGATCGGACGCAGCGGGCGATTGCTGCTCGGATCGCTAGCCATACGCGCAATCTGCTTGACCAGTTCGACCGCCGCATCATCGCACTGACCGAAGATGGTATAGCCGCCATTCAGGCTGGGATAAGGAACTTCGGTGATAAAAAATTGCGAGCCGTTGGTGTCGGGTCCGGCGTTGGCATATGCGAGACGGCCGGCCCGATCAAACGTAACGCCTGGCGAAGTCTCATTCTTGAATTTATAGCCGGGGTCGCCGGTGCCATCGCCTTTAGGATCTCCGCCCTGAATCATGAACTCGGGAATCACGCGATGAAAAATCGTGCCGTCATAAAGTGGCACGCCGTGTTTCTTGGCGTGCGATGTCGGGCTGGTCCAGTCTTTGGTGCCTGTGGAGAGGCCTATAAAATTCTCAACTCCGATGGGAGCGATCTTCGGAAACAGCGTGCAGTGCAAATCGCCGGCGGTGGTGCGAATAATGGCGGTGGGCTCGGTGCTGGCGGGCTTGCTGGCCGGCGGTGAAGCCTTCGTCTGCGGAGTTGAGGGTGCTTGTGCCGCGCCAAGCAGGGAAGTCAAGAGGATCAGGACAAGCGTGTGCAGCAGAGTTCGCATGGATGCTCCTGTGGGTATTTTGGCAATCCTTAATTGTACGACAGCGCTTAGCGAGTGCGGGTGCTTCAACAGTTTGCGGCGCGCCAAGTTCGTTAACCACAAAGGGCATCAAGGTTCACAAAGGGTAAACCGATAGAACCGCTAAGTGGCTAATTAGTTTTAGCCTGCATCTTTCGACTGACGCGCTCGGCTTCTCTGAAGACTCGCAGGAGGTGGCCCCCTAAAATCTTACGTATGTCGGTGGCGCTGTAACCGCGGGCGAGCAGCGCTTGCGTGATCTTTGGTAGGTCGGCGGCGGAGTCAATGCCCTCGGGGGTCGCTCCGCTGACGCCATCGAAATCCGATCCCAGGCCGACGTGATCAACGCTTGCAATCTTAGCGATGTGGTCGATGTGATCGATCAGCGAACTCAGCGGCGGGCGTGGAATCTTGGCGTACCACTCACGCTCAATGCGATCATCGTCGAGATAAGTGACGGCTTTTCCCGCAGCCTTAAGCTGCCCGGCGTTGGCCTTGGTCGCGGCGTTGCGTTCTTTAGACTGCGCTTCGGCCGCCTTGCGAAAGTTCTCGTCGACAAAAGCGCTATAAAAATTGACCTGCACCACGCCACCATTCTTGGCGACCGCGCGAAGCATGTCATCGGTCATGTTGCGCGGATGGTTGGTGAGAGCACGAGCAGAGGAGTGCGAGGCAATTATCGGCGCTTTGCTGACAGCAATCGCATCGTAAAAAGTCTTATCAGCGACATGGGAAATATCAACCAGCATGCCTAGGCGATTCATCTCGAGAACGATTCGCTTGCCGCCTTCGGTGAGTCCGTTGTGATGCTCGACCTGGGGATTATTGATATCGCCGGAAGAGTCGGCGAATTCGTTGGTGTTCGACCAGCTCAAAGTCATGTAGCGAACGCCGAGCCGATAGTAATCGCGCAGCAGGCGGATATCGTTTTCGATGGAGTGGCCGCCTTCAATGCCCAGCAGCGCGGCCAGTTTATGCTCGCGGTGCGCGCGCTCGATGTCGGCAACGCTGAAGGCCATCATCATGCGGTCGGGATGGCGCGCGGCCTGCTCATATACGGAATCGATGAGATCGAGCGTGTGGTGGGCGAAGTGGCCTTGATTCGTTTCCGGCTCGACCCAGATGGAGAAAAACTCCGCCCCCAGATTGCCGGCCTTGGCCTTGTCGAGGCTGATGTGCCCGTGATCGTTCGCGTCAGTCGATCCAATGTCGTAGTTTTCGTCAAGAAAGCGCTGCAGCGTATCGGCATGCGTGTCGATGACGATGGCGGAGTTTTGAATCTCCATAGCCTTCTTGCTGACAGGAGTTTGCGCGCTGGCGAATGCAGGGAGACCTAGCGCGATAGCGACGGCGAAAGTGAGCTTGGTCATGATCAAGATGGATTCTATACGACGCGTAGAAAAGCGTAGAGAGCGGTCCGGCACGTGTCAGGTAGCGATGGAGGCAAGAGCCTGCTCAACGCAGTTGTCAAGCGGTTGATCGGTATCGATCGTAGTTTTCGGATAGAGGATCGGCTCGAATCGCGGTTTCACTTCTAAATAAAGCGCAAAGCTTCGGTTCTGCGCCGGGTGAGACGGACCGGGCGCAAGCTCAAGCCGTCGCCGGGCAGATTCATCCGAGCAGAGGCATTCGATAATCTTCCACGGCTGGGCAAGTTCGCGCGCTAATTCAAGCACGCGATCGATCTGATACCGCCGCGAGAAAGGCCGGCCATCGAGAAGCACGATGCGCGCCGAATTCCTTTGCAGCAGGTAGCGCCCGGTATCGAGCATGACATCCATCACAAAATCGTCTTGCTCAACGGAGTATTCAACATCTTCTGGCGCAAAGAGCGCTGAACGAACTTCATCTTTGCCCAACACCGCGCCGTCCGTGCGCCGCGCCAATTCGCGGGCCAGCGTCGTTTTACCGGTTCCGGGAAGGCCGGCCATGAGAACAATCATTGTGGTGAGATTGTAGCGGAGGCGAAAACTCAGATCGAAGTTTTATCGAACACACTCAATGCGAGTCCCTAGTTAGAGGCAGGCGTCGCGGCGACGGGGGCGCTGTCGGTGGTCGCAATCGCCGTGGCCGGCATAACGGTAGGCCGTTCTACCGGAGCGACCGGGAAGAACGTTTGCGTTTGGCGCCAGTCATCGTAGCGGTCGGAAACCATGATGTGGAAGCACCAGTGGCGGCGCTCTTCTTCGGGTTCGACCAGGCCGAGCGCATTCAGATAAAAGAGATAGTGCTCGACGAATCGCATCTGCTCTTTGGTCATGCCGCGGCGTTGCAGATCGATGGTAATGCCGGCGAGATGAGAAGACGCGGTATCGCCATCGATTGGCGCGGCGTTGCGATTGTGCCGCCGTAATTTCTTTTGCACCTTGACGGTGCGCACGGCAGAGTTCAACTGGATTTGCGCGTGAAACTCGCGGTAATAACTATCGGCGAGGTCCTGTACGAAGTCGCGAGTCCACGGACGGCAATAGCGTCGCGACGGATCAAGGCCGTGCTCAATTTTCAGCGACTCACTCGCGTTAATCGGCACCAGTTCGCCTGAGGCCTTTAGCGCCTCGAGTTCATCGTCGTCCTGAATACGGGGCAGATCGAGCCGATCAATTTCTTCATTCTGGCGTACCAGGGAATCGTGCGATGGGCGAAACAGCGGATTCCAGAGCATGCCGCGGAGACCGCGGAAACGAAACGCTTGCAGGATGCGATGGCGGCGGGGATGGCTGACGCGATGGAGCGCGGAGGCGGATTGCGTTGTCACGAGGAAAAATACAAAAACCATCGCGAGCAGAATCGGTGACGTCAGCAGCGTGCCGCGCGCTTTGAATCTGGGCATCATGCCGATTGCAGCGTCAAACCTTTACACATCATCTCAAGCCTCGGCTCTGTGGAAATGGCCACTTTTCCCTAGAGGCTATCGAATTGTAAACCAGAGGTGAATAACTTTGTGAAGGATTTCTAACTAAGACCGCTTACTTAAGGCAGATGTCGATAGTCACCAGAGGGTAACTTATTGATCTCAGGTGCCGTGTTTGGAAACGTGCCGTTTTGGAACTTACTTTCGCAGCAGGTCGCCGAGCGCCTGCTTCATGACCTGCCCGCCCACTTCGGCGATCGAGGTAGTCAGCGGTATTTCCTTCGGGCATATTTCGACGCAGTTCTGTGCGTAGCCGCATTCCTGTATGCCGCCGTCGCCCATCAGCGCCGACAGTCGCTCGCGCTTCAGGGCGGCGCCGGTGGGATGCGTGTTGAACAACCGCACCTGCGAAATGGTCGCGGCGCCGACGAAGCCTGTGTCTTCATTGAACTGCGGGCAGGCCTCCATGCAGCAGCAGCACGAGATGCAGTTCGACAGCGGATAGGCTTGTTCCTGCGCCTCCATGGTGACGCGCGGGCCGGGGCCGAGGTCGTAGGTGCCATCGACCGGCACCCAAGCTTTTACTTTTTGCAGGTTCTCAAAAAGCACGCTGCGATCGACCGCGAGATCGCGCACGATGGGAAATTTTGATAACGGCTCGAGCTTGATCGGTTGCTCGAAATGGTCGAGCAGGGCAGAGCAGGCCATGCGAGCGCGCCCATTGATCAGCATGGCGCAGGAGCCGCAGATCTCTTCGAGACAATTCGAGTCGTAGGTGACAGGCGTGGTCTGCTTGCCGTCGCGGGTGACGGGATTGGCTGCGATCTCCATCAGCGCTGACGTGACATTCATGTTCGGCTTGTAGGGGATCTCGAACTCTTCCCACGACGCGCGGGCGTCGGGGGTGAGTTGGCGTTTGATCTTGATGAGGACGGATTTTGTGCTTGGCATTTAGCTCTTAGCCTTTGGCTTTTAGCTCGAAACTCGCTGTCATCCTGATCGATGCGAAGTACACATGGATTGTGTTGGCGCCAGCAAACTGCATAGGTCCTTCGCTGCGATCAGGATGACACGTATTTTTCTGATAACAAGCAATTGGGGTCATAGGGATTACCTCGCGCTTCAATACTTCCTCGGCCGAGGCGGAATCAGACTCGCATCCACCGGCTCGAATTCAAACTTCGGCTCATCCAGATCGGGCGCGAACGTCGCCTTCGTGGTCTTCATCCAGTTGACATCGTCGCGTTCTGGGAAATCTGGCTTGTAGTGCGAGCCGCGCGATTCGTTGCGCATGGCTGCTCCCTGTGCGATTACCCGCGACAATTGCAGCATGTTGTAGAGCTGGCGCGCGAAGGCGATTGTCGTATTCGCCCACTGCGAGCGATCGCTCAGATTAATTTTCTGGAAGCGCTGCAACAGGTCCACCAGTTTGGCGTCCGCTGCCTCACACTTCTTGTTGTAGCGGATGACGGTGCAGTTCTCGGTCATCAATGCGCCCAGTTCACGCCAAAGCAAAAATGGATTTTCGTTGCCGTCCGCTTTCATCAGGCCGGTATTGATTTCCTGCTGGCGTTTACGCTCTGCGTCGAAGTGTCCGTTAGCGGGAGCTGCTTGCAGGTTCTTCGCATACTGAACGGCATTCGGGCCGGCAACGAACCCTCCGAAGATGCATGACACTAGCGAATTGGCACCTAGCCGATTGGCGCCGTGGTATTGATATTCGGCTTCGCCTGCCGCGAAGATGCCGGGTATATTCGTCTGCTGTTTGTAATCGATCCACAGGCCGCCCATGGTGTAGTGCATGCCAGGAAAAATCTTCATGGGCGTGTCGCGCGGATCGTCGCCGACAAACTTCTCGTAGATTTCGAGAATGCCTTCCAGCTTACGATCGAGCGTCTTGCGGTCAATGTGGGTGAGATCGAGGTAGACCATCGGCTTGCCGTCGATGCCGAGATTGAGCTCGAAGACCACTTTGAAAATCGCGCGCGTGGCCACGTCACGCGGCACCAGGTTGCCGTATTTCGGATACCACTCCTCGAGAAAATACCAGCGCTCTTTCTCAGGAATGGATTTCGGATCACGCTTGTCGCCCTGCGTTTTTGGAACCCAGACGCGTCCGCCCTCGCCGCGCGCCGACTCCGACATCAGGCGCAGCTTGTCTTCTCCGGGGATGCAGGTAGGGTGCACCTGAATAAATTCTCCGTTCGCGTAGTAGGCGCCTTGCTGATAGAGCGCTGATTGCGCCGATCCCGTACACACCACGGAGTTGGTGGACTTGCCGAAGATGGCGCCACATCCACCGGTGGCGATAATGATTGCGTCGGCAGGAAAGGTTCGTACTTCCATCGAGCGCAGATCCATCGCGCAGATGCCGCGCGCGACGCGTTGTCCGTCGAGCACGGCGGAGAGAAATTCCCAATGCTCGTACTTTTTTACTTTGCCTTCAGATTCGTAGCGTCGAACCTGCTCGTCGAGCGCGTAAAGGAGTTGCTGGCCGGTAGTCGCTCCGGCAAATGCGGTGCGGTTATAAAGTGTTCCGCCGAAGCGTCGAAAATCTAACAGGCCCTCGGGCGTGCGATTGAAAGGGACGCCCATGCGGTCGAGCAAATCAATGATGCCCGGAGCCGCTTCGCACATGTCTTTGACGGGTGGCTGGTTGGCCAGGAAGTCGCCGCCGTAAATCGTATCGTCGAAATGCTTGTAGGTGGAGTCGCCTTCGCCTTTCAGATTCTTGGCGGCGTTGATGCCTCCTTGCGCGCAGACTGAATGCGAACGCTTCACCGGGACGATCGAGAAAAGATCAACTTCGCCGCCCATCTCGGCGATCTTGATGACGGCGGCAAGGCCGGCGAGGCCTCCGCCCACTACGATAATTGTTGGAACTGCCATGCTGTATAAGTCCGATCTTTGGTGAATATGATTCCGGGCTGCGCCCGTGCCGTGCCGCGACCTCGGCGGCTAAAGCCGCATCCAAAGTAATCCTGACACCGCAGCACTAAAGCGCTGCGCCACCCAAAAACAAACGCAACGCCGAATCTTCGCACGCTATTGTTGCGTCAATATCGCGTCGCAATATTTTCCGGCGCATTCGAATCCAGCGGTTGCTGCGGCGTTCTAAAAAATCCAACCATACTGAGGGCGCCGAGTAGAATCAACCCGAGAGCTAGCGCGGTGCAAAGATAACCAAAGCGTCGGCGTGCTCTTTCTCCGGTCGTGATTCCCCATTTTGCCGCGAACAGCCACAGGCCGTAGCTGAAGTGCCACGACGCGGCGATGATGCCGGTGCAGTAAAAGGCGACCATCCATGGGTTCTGAAATTCCGCTTGCACCTTGGCAAACGACTGCATAGGGTGCGTCGCCAAGTGCACCCCGGTGAAGCGCAGGTAATAAGTGTGCTGCACCATGTAGGCGAGCGCGATGATGCCTGTCCAGCGCTGCGAGCTATACAGCCAATTGCCGCTCCACGGATACGATGCAATATTCGTGTCACCCCGATACCAGATATATAGGCCGTAGAGCCCGTGATAGAGAATCGGAATCCATATAAAAAACAGCTCGAGGAGAAAGACGCCGGGCAGGCTGTTTAGAAATTCGACTTGCCTGCCGTAAGCGATAGGGCCTTTGAAGGCTTCGGAGTTCGAGATGAAGTGTTCTAGAAGGAAGGCCCCGATGGGAACGACGCCGCTAAGCGAATGCAGGCGGCGCAGCCAAAACGAAGTGCCCTGGCCGGCGCGCAGGGGGGCGACTCCTGGCTTGATATTCGGCCCTGAAGCTGGAACTGAAAGTGGAGCGACGGAATTGGCAGTTGATGCCACGTTGACTGCTCCTCACGGTCATGCAATGTGAAAACTAATTATTATCGAGTTCCGTGGGAAGATAAGTCAAGGCGAGCTGGAACCTTGAACCGCGGAGGTCGCAGAGTGCGCAAAGAAAAATTGCCGATCAAGGGCGAAGGTAGGCTCATCTACGCGCCCACTCCAGATTTGGCTTAGCAAATCTTCGGGCGCTCGGCGGTTAAATCTGTTGGCTGGTAGTTGCTCGGTACCACTCCAGGAAAGCGCGGAAGGCGGCGCCACGATGGCTGTAGCGCGACTTTTCTTGTGCATCTAACTCCGCGAAGGTCTTTCGAATTGCAGGGAAGTAGAACAGCGGATCGTATCCGAATCCGTTCGTACCTCGCGGCGCATCGAGGATGAGTCCTTCAGCTGTGCCGCGAAATGTTGCCAAAGTTTTTCCCTCGCGAGCGGCGGCGAGGACGCAGACGAATCGCGCCGTGCGCTTTTCATACAGAATATTTTTGAGTTCGCGCAGCACGCGCGCGTTGTTGGCTGCGTCATCGGTATTTTGCGAAGCATTGTTTTGCGAATGACGGGTAGCATAGCGCGCAGAGTAGACTCCCGGCGCTCCATTCAACGCATCAACCTCTAGGCCGGAATCGTCGGCTAGTACTACTTCTTCGCCCGGCGCTGCAAGACTGTAGGACTCGGCCTTCTTGCGGGCGTTGGCTTCAAAAGTCGCGCCATCTTCAACCACCTGCGGCAGGGAGGAAAAGTTTGGGAGGTTGGCGACTTCAATGTTTAAGGGCGCGGCCGCTCCAGCAAAATCGCGAAGCTTACCGGCGTTCGAAGTAGCCAATAGAATCAGGCGATCCATCACGCAAATCTTTCTCGCGTGCCCCCGCGCTTGGTCGTGATCCACACAATAACGAAAATGGCTGCGGTGATCAGCGACACGATGCCTCCGACAAGCCGGTCAATCGTTCGCCGGAAATAAATTTCCACATCGTTGTCTCCGGCAGCGATTGGAACAACAATTAGACCAGTGACGTCCGTCTTGAGGATCGCGACGGGTTGGCCATTTAGGACGACATCCCAGGCCGGGTAGCTGTAAAGACGCACGGTTAAATTTTTCGCGGCAGCGGCATGCACAGTGAAATGCTTTTCTGTTGGCCGCCACGCCATGATCTTAGCCCCAACCGGCGCGCCCGTTTCGTCGCTGACGCGAGGGAGAGTCTTGTTTAACTCGTAGGCGTCGGCTGCGGCGGGAACGTATTCGTCGGTGCCCTCATAGCCAGTACCGTCGGCCATGGCATCGCTCATCTCGCGAAAATCGGCGGCCTTGTCCCACCATGGAGGTTGAAAGTGATGTCCAGCAGCGATCAGTGCGGCCAGCAAAACTGCCGATGCCATCAGGCGCGGCATCCAGCGCTTGGATGCCATTGTGAGGAGTATGGCTAGAGCGGCGTTCATGCAGAGAAGCCAGCGGAATGGAAGTTGCATGAAGCGCAGCTTGGGCAAATGTTGCCACACAACATTGCTCACAGAAAGCATGAGAATCGCACAGCCGAGGCCCCATGCGGAATGGAGTACCCATGGCGTTCGACAGTTGGTCAGCGTTCGCCCGCGGCGGGAGAATCCGATGGCGAGTAGTAGAACGCCGATTTCGACAGTCGCAAGACTTGAGACCAGAAAATTGAAGTGATTGTGGTCGACATCGGCGAGCGTGGTGAAGAGGAAATTATCCTGCGGGCGAACTCCCGGCGACAACACCTGGGTCACGTCAATCCACTTCTGTTCGTAGATAGCCGGGATCAAGTAAAACGAGGCCAAGCCGGCTCCGAGAACGATTGCGATTCCAATTTGAATCAATCCCCGCCAGTGTATGCTGCGCGACTGTCGTTCCAGTCCCGCGCCGCCAGGTTCGCCAGTCGCGACCAAAAGCAATGCGAGTCCCGCAGCGGAATAATGAATCATCACTGCGGCGGGCGCATTCGTGAGCCATGCCGCCGCCAATACGAGACTCAACCACAGCGTGGGGTGAACGTGGGTGTCAGACTTCGGCGAGAAAACTCGCACCAGGCAAAGCACCAGCAGCGGCAACAGGACAGCGGATAGCAACTCGGCGTAGGCGCTTCGCCAGTAGACGATTAAAAGGTGATAGGGATTCAGCGCATAAAACACGCCAGCAAACAGCGCGTCCCGCGGTGATAGCCACTCACGGCCGAGACGATACATCGCCGCACCAGCGAGGGTGAGGACAATCCAGCAATACGCGCCCGGCACCATCTTCCAGGGCAGAATGGCGCCGAGCGCTGCGCCCAGCGTCCAGGAAGCGGGCGGGTAAAACAGGAAGCGCGCTTCGCCATATCCCCAGTGCGCGAGCGCTGCCCAACGTGGATAAATAATGCCGTATTTCCATTGGCCGAGCACTTCCATCCACGAAAAAACATGAAACTCGAAGTCGTGGCCGGAGGGACTGCCCCACCAGAGAAATGGAAGGATGACCGCGAAACAAGCGCCTGCAAGCGTCAACGCACGAGAGATCGAATTTCTGAGCAAATGGGAAGCCCTGTATCCTTTAGAGGCAGCGCTCGCCGCGAGACCGTCGCGAGCCTAGTCTCCACGGGAAGGGCAATTCTATTGCATGAGAAAAAATTCTCGGAAAATTAATCGCGAGGAAACGAAGAGTGGGCAACCAGAGTTAATCTGCGGGCAGGGACGTGAACCCTTTAGTCGGGGAACCGGGGGTGAATGCCAGAGGCGAGGTGTCGATCCAGTTCCCGGGTTTTAAATAATCAAGGTTAATGCTTTATTGGCTGACCGGCGCCGGAGTGCGCTGCTTGTGCAGTTCGGCGAGAAATTCTTCCTCTTCGAGCTTCGTGCCGGTGCGCAGCAATTCCAACAACGGATCCTCAACGTCGCTTTCCGGACCGCTCGCCTGATTCAGGTCGTCGGAGTTTGCGACCAGAGAACGCGGCGACGTTTCCAGATGCGGATCGGCGCCGGGCTGGCCGGTCAGAAATGCAATGAAGTCGCCCACACTCTTACGCTGCTCTTCGGTGCGAGCAGGGAATTCAATTCCCATGCCACGGCCGGGATGCATAACCCGCACCAAACCTTCGGTGTGAATTTCCATCCCCGCTGCTCGCAGGCAGAGGTCAACCGCTGAGGATTGAGGGAATGGCGATTCCGTCTGCACATAACAACCGCCCAGGCTAAGGTCGGTCAGTTTGCAGGGGCTGACCTCTCCCGGTTCTTCAGGCAAAGCCTCATGGGACCGTGCGTTGAGCCACTCGCCCATTCTCTCTCGCGTCGTGGCTTCAATGTCGATAAAGCGCAATCCCGTTTGACCATTGGCGGTGCTCCACGCAACTTCTGCCGAGCCTTCGATAGCGCCAACGCAGTCGGGCAGTTCAAAAGAGACGTGCACTAGGGTTGTCGATGGCAACGGCTTCGCAGCCAGCACATCCATGCCACCCATGCTCAGGTCGAGCAGGATGCCCTCGACCGGACTTCCACCTTCAATGTTCAATGAAATTGCCGCCTGAACCGCGATCCGCGCGGATTGCCGTCTTTCGCGGCGCAGCAGGGCGGTGGCAGCTCGAAAGGTATTCTGTGCCTGTTCGTAAACCACTGGCTTGGTCAGAATGAAGTGTGCACCGGCGCCGAGAATGGACCGTATCTTCGAAGCATCAGGTAGCAGCGCAATGGTCACCGGTGGATTGCGGTCAGGACCGGCGAGACCACGGCAGCCCTCAAGCATTTTCAAGGCCGCTTCTGTATCGTCGAAGTCGACGATTGCGAGATCGAAACGTTCCTCGGCCAGCCGCGAGAGAGCGACGTCGGCCGCGTTCGATCGATCAACGGCAACGCCATACTGCACCAGGACCTGAATCAACCTTTCCGCCGTCAGGTCATCTTTTGACATCAGGAGTGTCTGCAATATCATGACGCCTCGCGCTTCTGCGGTCTGCTTCTTACGGCCACCGCGGAGTCACGCTGCGCCCTGGCTTAGCTGCGGCAGGTGTGGATTGAGCGCTGGCTTTAGCCGCCATCGCGTTAGAGTTCTCGTCCTCGACTTCCGTCAGGACAGCGCTATCGTCTTCGGAGTCGGTTTCCGCGAGCAAGGGCGCGACTTCGCGAAGCTTCTCGGCTGCCTGCTGCAGCATCTCGATCTGCTTCCCCAGTTGTGCGTACTGCGCCTGCTTGCGGCGCAAAACCTCATGGATATCTTTCATACTTCCCCCTGCGGTGACTCTAGGTTTGTACTAACGTAAGGTCAACGCCAAAGCCATTTCTCACCATTACGGCAGTAACCGGGCAGAAGGGAACGACGTTCGGGAGGGATGGGATGCTACTGGAGGAGGGTTTGATATCGAGACTAGAGGAATACGAGAGCTGGGCGAACGCGACGACGGAGATATTCAAGGGATTAACTTGAAAATCAAAAGCCCCGCCTTGCGACGGGGCCATGAGTTGAGCGTTCTGGGCGAACCAAAACTTTAAGTTAGCGACCGATCAGTTTGCGACGGAACATTCCAGCGATACCAACCAGCCCCGTTCCAAGAAGACCCAAAGTTCCGGGTTCCGGCACGGCCAGCTGCGTGCTGCCCATGTTGATGTGTCCGATGCCCGCGGCCAGTTGGCCCTTGGAGCTATAGATCTCCTGGGTTGTAGTTCCGTTCACCATGCGACCGTTCCAAAGCGTACCGGAGATGTCGCCACTGAGTGTATAGAACACCTTCCCACCCTGCTGGCCGGTCATCGTCCAAGTGATCGGGCCGGTGAAGCTGCCAGAGAACAGCGAGCAACCTCCGCCGCAAGACGAGCCGGTTATGTTGCTTGCCCATTTGCCTTTGCCGATAACGTCAAAGGATGAGCCTGTCGATGAAAACGTTCCGCCCGTCGCAACGGAGCCACTCAGCAGAACGCCGGTGGTGTAGTTAACGGTGCCCAGGGACTGTCCCTTGGCAGACATGTAGCTGCCCCATTGAACCAGTTCCGATTGTGTCGAACTGATGGTGCTATAGCCGATTCCCCCAGGTGTGATGGAAATCGATCCGAACTCGTTAACGATCGTGATTCCATCCGCCCAAGCGGCCATCGGTAATGCCAATGCCAGTAATGCTAGGACTACCACTCGCCTCATGTTAAATTCCTCCCAATTTCCTTCGTTTCCCCGAATTTACCTTAGATTTTCTCCCCTAAGGTATAGGTCGCCTACATTGTTTGGTGCATTTGTCGTTCCAAAGCTGCCAATCTAGTTTCATCCTTATTTATCAATAACATAAAGCCATTTATCAGCTCTGCTCTTAGTTTCGGAATGCAAACTGATGCACACTTGGCCACAATTCACTTTCCTTGACGCCACCAGTCGTTTCGTCGCGCACTCGAGACACTGACTGCCAAGAATCAACCACTGGGGTTTGGAACCGGCAGGGGAGATCTCGCGTTAAAAAGAAAACCCTTAACGCTGAAGATCCGTTTCCAGAACCTAGCGCGACGTTGGTAACTAATCGCAAGGTTACCGATGGTAGCACAGGAGCTTCCTTTGGCAAGTGGCCCTTTCGTGCTATGCGCCATTCCCCAGGAGTGGAGTACCGAACCGCAGACCCTTGTCATATCGTTTGCGACTGAGCAGTTCCGGGGGAGGGCTGTTCGGGCGTCCCGAAATCTTTAGATCCGGGGCGCTTCTTATTTTTCCGAGATTTTCTTTCCGAATAGAGTTATGCCGGCTGCACAACCCTCCTAAAAACGGACTTCGATCGCCGTAGGGAACTATCTACCAGCGTCGTCGAACATCGACGTTATCTTTTCACTCTTACCCGAGGTCATGCTGTGATAGGCAGCGTCCAGAATAATCTGGTTTCGCCAGCCTTCCTCGCCCGGGGCTGCAAATTTTTCATCGCATTCCAACGCGGCCGCAAAGCCATCGACCTGACGGGCGTAGGCCATTTGATTCGAAACGGTCTCTTCGGCGATGCACTGGCCATCTCGCCGCAACTCTAACTTGACCGGCCGCTCGACATTAAGCGCATCGTCGGCCCGGATCATGCCCGGTTCCCCGACGATCTCCAGCGGCGTTCGATA
This sequence comes from Acidobacteriaceae bacterium, assembly GCA_003132405.1. Classification (GTDB taxonomy): domain Bacteria; phylum Acidobacteriota; class Terriglobia; order Terriglobales; family Acidobacteriaceae; genus Acidiflorens. The sequence goes on from PKXQ01000150.1 coordinate 101,224, forward strand.
TTGAGCGCGCGTCGAAACCAGTACCGTGGCGAGCGTGCCGCGCTCAAATTCGAGCGTCACCGAGGCCGCCGCCTCCACATCGCCAGATTGTTCGTCAGACCGGCCCAAAGCACTCACCACCCGCGGCTCATCCTGGAGAATGTAGCGCAGAACGTCGATGCAGTGCACACCTACATCGGCGATTGGGCCGCCGCCGGCAAGCGCACGATTGTAGAGCCATTTGCGAGGATGGCCGGAGCCGGGATAGGAGAATTCTGCCCGGGCAAAGATCGGACGGCCAATGTCACCCGCCGCAACCCGCGCGCGAAACCGAGCTGTGCTTTCTTCAAAACGAAACACCTGGGCAACGCCGAGCAAAACGCCAGCCCGGCGCGCCGCTTCGACCATCTGGCGGCATTCGTCCGCATCCATACCCATGGGTTTTTCGCACAGAACCGGTTTGCCGGCTGCGACCGCAGTAAGCACATCCTGCAAATGGCATGCATTCGGAGTCGTGACCAGAACCGCGTCAACCTCGGGGCAGCGGCAAAGCTCTTCCGTAGAAGGGAAGACGTGCGGAATCGCGAAACGGGCCGCGGCTTCGCGGGCTTTATCAGCGTCGCGCCGCGACAGAGCAACCACCTTGCAGTTCTGAGCGAGGGAGAAACCCGACATCAGTCGCCGCACGGCGTGCAATCCAAATCCCGCGATGCCAAAACGAATCATTAAGAGTCAGTCCTCAGGTACTAGGTCTTAGGTCTCAGAAAAATCAGCAGCGGCATTTCATCTCTTCGTTTTTCCTAAGATCTTAAGACCTGAGGCCTACGACCTTTTCCCGCCGCAGTTCGGCCAGCAGCGCCGGATCAATATTGCCGCCACTGATCACAGCGACGTTGATCTGGGTGGCAGGCAACTCGGAGGCGTGGAAAAGAAAGCCAGCCGGAGCGACAGCCCCGCTCGGCTCAGGGACCGTCTGCCGGTTGGCGCTTAGCGCGCGCATGGTCTCGCGAATTTCGTCTTCCGTCACACTGACGATGTCATCGACATACGCGCTGATGTGTTCAAAATTGATGGCGCCGATGCTCTGGGTGCGCAGCCCGTCGGCCAGCGTCTCGGAAACTTGCTGCGCCGGGAACGATACAATGCGGCCAGCACGCAGGCTGGCTCGAGCATCGGCGGCCAACGCGGGCTCGGCGCCAATCACTTTAATCTTTGGATTGGTAAGCTTGATGGCCGCCGCAACGCCGCTGATCAACCCGCCTCCGCCGACCGGCACAATCACAGTTTCAACATTGGGCAAGTCTTCGAGGATTTCGAGGCCCACGGTTCCTTGGCCAGCGATGATCTTCTCGTCGTTATAAGGGGGCACGATCACATATCCATGCGCAGCTGCCAGCGCTTCGGCGCGCAGTCTCCGCTCCTCGCTGCCCGGCCCGACGATGACGATTTCAGCCCCCAGCGCGGCGGTAGCGTCGAGCTTGTTTTTCGGAGCATTCGATGGCATGACGATGATGGCTCTAACACCCAGCGCCCGCGCCGCGTAGGCCACGCCCTGCGCGTGATTTCCGCTGGAATAAGAAATCACTCCGCGCCGCCGCTCGTCTTCATTCAGAGACGCGATCTTGTTGTAGGCGCCGCGTAATTTGAAAGCACCGATGGGCTGCAGGTTTTCGAGCTTAAGGAAGAGCTTGCGATCGTCCTTCGCGCTTGTCCATTCGAAGAGCGGCGTGCGGACCGCGACGCCGTCAAGCAGAGTCCGGGCTTGCTGGATATCAACTAGGGTTACGATACCGGCTTTCTCCTCTGCGCCTCGGCCTCTTGGCGGTGAAACTTTTTATATCTCTAATATCACCGGCATAATCAGCGGCCGCCGCTGCGTCTGGCGCGAGATGTAGCGCTTCAAATCCGTCCGGATTTTCTCTTTGATTACGCCGTAGTCTGCTTTCTCTTCCGCGCTCGATGCATCGAGCGTCTCGACAACGATCTCCCGAATGCGATTGATCACGCCGTTTTCACCGGGCGCGAAACCGCGTGTCACAATTTCAGGCGATGTTTCGACTCGCCCAGTGAGCTTGTTGATGGCGATGATTGGCATCACGAAGCCGTCTTCGCTGAGGTGGCGCCGGTCTTTTATCACCAGATCTTCGACAACGTCAGCGCGCGATCCGGAATCGATGCAGACACGGCCAACGTTGACGCGTCCCGCTTTACGCGCGCCGAGTTCGTCGATCTCTAGCACGTCTCCACTTTCGATCAGCATCACGCTTCCGACCGACCCGTGCATCGACCCGGCCAGTTCGGCATGCAATTTGAGCTGCCGGTATTCGCCGTGAATGGGCACGAAGTATTTAGGCCGTACGAGATTGATGATGAGTTTCAATTCTTCCTGGCTGGCGTGTCCGCTGACGTGGATCGGCGGATACGAGCCATCGTCATAGATGACGAAGGCTTCGCGGCGGAAGAGGTGATCCACCATGCGGTAGATAGCTTTTTCGTTGCCCGGAATAATGCGCGACGACAGCACCACGGTGTCGCCTTTTTCGATTTTGGCGTGCTTATGATTATCGACCGCGGCGCGCGACAGCGCCGACATCGGTTCGCCCTGCGTGCCGCTGATGAGCACACAAACTTTTTCCGGCGGAAAGTTTTTCATCTCGCCGGGGTGAATCATCATCCCTTCGGGAATCTGCACATAACCCAGGTCTTCAGCGATCTCGGAAGAATTCTCCATCGACCGCCCGATGAAACAAATCTTGCGCCCATGCTCGCGTGCCATGTCGACTGTCAGCTTGATGCGATGAATCGACGACGAAAAGCAGGAGACGAACAGGCGCCGCTTGGTGCGGACAAACACCTCTTCAAATTTGCGCCGCACCGCTCGTTCGCTCGGCGTGTAGCCCTTGCGCTCTACATTGGTGGAATCCTGCAAGAGGGCGAGCACTCCTTCTTTGCCATACTCCGCGAATCCGTGCAGATCAAAAAGACGATTGTCGGTGGGCGTGGGATCGACTTTGAAGTCGCCGGTGTGCAGCACCACTCCGAGCGGCGTGTGAATGGCGAGCGCCACACAATCGACCAGGCTATGCGTAACCTGCAGCGGATGAATCGTGAACGGGCCAACCTTGAAGCGCTCCCCGGGCCGGATCTCGTGCAGGTCAGAGTCATCGAGAAGCTGATGCTCGTCGAGCTTGTCTTCAACGTAAGCCAGCGTGAATTCCGTGCCCCAGACAGGAACGTTCAGTTCGCTGAGAATCCAGGGCAGCGCGCCGATATGGTCTTCGTGGCCATGCGTGAGAATGATGCCGCGGACATGCTTGCGATTTTCGAGGAGGTAGGAGATGTCGGGCACGACGATGTCAACGCCCAACAACTCCGCTTCCGGAAACATGAGTCCGGCGTCAACTACGACGATGTCATCGCCGTAGCGGATGGCCATGCAGTTCATACCGAACTCGCCTATCCCGCCCAGCGGCACTATATGGAGTTTTCCGATTGCCATTCTTAAGGTCGATGCTAGCACAGCGGTTGTCGTTGGAGGCAGGGCGCCCGTCGGTTAACCGCGAAATCCGAATCAAAAACAATATGAAGGTGTCGAACTTTCGAAGGCAAGCGAGCTTTCCACTCTTCCACTCGCGATCCTTAGCGCTCTTCGTGGTTAAAGAACTCCACTGATAAACTCATAATGGATATGGCCGCCGACAATAAAGATGAGAAACAATCGTGGCTGCGCCGCCGCGTGGAAGGCGCGATCCGCGGCGGCCTGACTCGCGCCTACGAGACCATCAAAGTCGATCCGGGACGCTTCCTGATGCAGCTACGCGTTGCCCACGGCTTGCCGCTCGCCACTTTTCATGGCGTCTACACGCTTCCTGTCGAACGCCTCGACGATGTGGCGGAGTCAGTGATCCGCGGGGGCATGAAGCTGGCGGCGGCCGAGGGAGCGGGTTTCGGCCTCGGCGGCATCCTCACCATCGTCCCCGACCTCGGCATCCTCTCGGCCATCACCATGCGCACGATTCAGAAGCTCAGCTTGATTTACGGATTTGAGTTGAACACTGACGACGAAATTGCCGAGCTTTGGATTGCCGCCGCCAGCGCCGCTGGTGTCGACATCAGCCGGGAATTGCTGGAAAAAGAAGTGGTCAATCGCTTCGTGCCGCGAGTCATCCAGCGTATCGCAGCTAAAGTGGGCGCCGAAGTTACAGAGAAGTGGATGGGACGCCTGATTCCTTTTGCCAGCTCAGCCATCGGATGCGCGCTGAACTATTACTTCGTGCGGGCCTGGGGACGCCGGGCACGCACGCATTTCCGCAAGAAGCACCTCGAAGCGCGAGCTCGTTTTGCGGCCGAACAGGCGCAGCTATCAAGCGCACCTTCGCAGATTTTGCCGTCGTGAGCGGGTCTAGATAAGCCATTGCTCCGTTTCACGATCATTCCTAGGGCAGGCGCTGCAAATGTAGAACTTGCCGGAGATTGCTAGGTTTCTTACCGCAACCAATCTTCCAATTCAATTCCACGCTCCGTCTTGTCGTCGCGATATTTCACTATGACGGGCGTGTAGAGGGAAAGATTCCATTCATCGGATTTGCCGTTACCCTTCTTCACCGCACGCGAACCGGGGACGACGACCGCGTTTTCTGGGACTTCCAACGGTTGCTCCGCCGATGCCCTATAGATTTCGCCGCGCACCAGATCATAAAGCGGCGTCGATCGCGTCAAAATCGTTCCCGCTCCCAACACTGCGCGGGCGCGGACCAGCGTGCCTTCATAGACTCCGCAATTGCCGCCGATCAACACGTCGTCTTCAACAACCACTGGCGCGGCGTTGATCGGTTCGAGTACGCCCCCGACCTGAGCGGCGGCGCTCAGGTGCACGCGCTTGCCGATCTGCGCACACGAGCCGACCAGCGCGTGCGAATCGATCATCGAGCCTTCGTCCACATAAGCGCCAACGTTGATGAACATGGGAGGCATGCAGATCACCGATGGCGCAACATAAGCGCCTTCGCGAATCGAAGACCCTCCCGGAACCAGGCGAATGCGATCGGCGAGAGTGAGCCGGCGGGCAGGGAAGGTGTCTTTATCGACAAAGGAGAGCACGTCGCCATCCGGCATTTCGGTGAGTTCACCAAGGCGAAAGCCCAGCAGGATGCCTTGTTTCACCCAGGCGTTGACGACCCAGCGTGTGTCGATTTTCTCGGCAGCGCGGATGTCGCCGCGAGTCAAAGCGGCGCGGAAGTCGAAAAAAATACGGCGCGCATCGCGCGGGTCACCAATAGTCTCAACCGCAGACAGTTGATCGATAGCTGACTTCAAAGCAGCGCTAGCTTCTGGCATAGGAAGGTCGGGGACCTATTCAACGGACTGATCGAGACAAAACTGAAAGCTGATAGCTGACGGCTGAGAGCTGCGTCACGCTACGCACTTGCATTCGCTGCGGATCAGCACTCCGGGCATCTGATGGGTTGCCTCGCGCGCCTCGGCGATATTGCTGTATGGTCCATGCCAGCGCGAATGATTGGGATCGTGCCCACTGGGGCGCCCTTTGCCGGAACTGCATTGCCCGCAAGATGCGCGATGCAGCATCGCCTTGTGCGGACCCGCCGCCCAATTTTCGTAAACATAGAATTCCGTAGCCGCCGCAGGAGGAGCCGCTGGGCGCGCGATTACTCCGGCGTCGGTAGCGATCTTTTGCAACTTCGAACGCGTATCGCGGCGCATCGGAAGCAAGGGCAGACGATATACCTCTTCGATCTTACCCATCATCGAGAGCACAGCCTTCACCGGCAGCGGACTCGACTCGATGAAGTTCGCCATCATCAGTGGAAGATACTTGCGATGAAGCGTGCGCGCCGCGGGCCAGTCGTTGTTGAGAGCGGCGCGCGTCATCTCCGCCATCTCGCGCGGAATTTCGTTGGACGCAACCGAGATCACACCCACCCCGCCGAGCGCAATCACGGGCAAAGTGACAGCGTCATCGCCGGATAACACAATGAAGTGCTCCGGCACCACGTTCAGTACTTCAGCAATTTGTGTCATATTACCGCTGGCTTCTTTCACTCCGGCGATATTCGGAACTTCGCAGAGCCGCGCCAGCGTTGCCGGTTCAAGGTTGGCGGAAGTTCGCCCCGGCACGTTATATAGGATGATCGGCTTGTCCACTGCTTCGGCGATGGCGCGGAAGTGCCTGTATTGGCCCTCCTGCGTGGGCTTGTTGTAGTAGGGCGAAGCGGTAAGGATAGCGTCGACGCCTGCGTGGGCAGCGACTTCTTTCGCCTTGGTAACTGCGTCCTGCGTAGAGTTAGAAGTCGCGCCGGCAACGATCGGCACTCGTCCAGCCGCGACCTCGATAGTCACATCAATGACGCGCAGCCACTCGTCATGATTGAGCGTAGGCGTCTCGCCTGTCGTGCCGCAGGGAACCAGAAAATCTATGCCCGATTCCACCTGCCATGCGACCAGATTTCGCAGCGCATTGTCGTCAACCGACCCGTCCTGGGAGAACGGCGTGACCAGAGCCGTACCACAGCCTTGCAATTTCATAGTTAAAGAATAACGCTAATTGCAGGCGCTTGCATGTAGCGGCCTACAGCTCGCGCCAGACATTGCGGAACTCGTAGAATCCGGTTTTCCCTGCCAGCCATTCCGCCGCGCGTACCGCGCCTTCTGCGAATCCCTGGCGGGATTTGGCATCATGGCAGAGATAAATACGATCGCCGGCAGAATTGAAGACCAACTCGTGCAAGCCAACCGCGTCGCCTTCGCGGAAGGAGACGATCTCGACCTCCTGCCCTCCTGCATCGAGGACAATTTTTTGGATCGTGAGCGCGGTGCCTGAGGGAGCGTCTTTCTTCTGCGCGTGATGACGCTCGAAAATCTGACCCGAGTAATCGTATTTGAGGGCGCATCCTGCGGTTGCAGCAATCTCGAAGAAGAGATTCACGCCGATGGAAAAATTCGGTCCATAGAGGAAGCCAGTTTTGGCCGAGAGAACCATCTCGCGCAGGCGAGGTATCTGGTCATACCAGCCAGTGGTTCCCACGACAAGATTTTTGTTTGCCCGTATGCAGGCTTCGGCATTGGCGACGGCCGCCGCGGGTGTAGTGAAATCGATCACAGCATCGATCCCGGCGAGCGTGTCGGCTGTAAGGGCTTGGCAGCTGGAGTTTTCAGCGGACGAGAGAACGCGCACATGATGGCGGCGCGCGTGCGCGACTTCCGCGACCAGCGATCCTGTCTTGCCGCGACCGAGAATTAGGAGATTCATGCTGAAGCCTTTCACCGCGGAGACGCAGAGGCCGGAGAGAAAATCTGGATCACAAATATTTAGCCCGCTCTTGTCTTTGTCCGCGACCTCGGCGTCTCGGCGGTGAAACAAACAATTCTACGCAAACACTTCCGGATCTACTTCCGCAAAAAATGCGTGATGCAAACGCCGCACAACCTCGGCCGCGTCGTCTTCCTCAATCACGAAGGTCAAATTAATTTCCGATGCGCCCTGCGAGATCATGCGAATCTTTACGTTCTCAAGGATGCCGAATACCTTGGCTGCGATTCCGGGAGTCTCGCGCAAATTTTCGCCAACCAGACAGACAATCGCCTTCCGTCCTTCATATTTCACATCCGCGATTTTTGCCAGATCTGCGGCCAGCGCCGGAATTGCTTCATTCGTTTCGGCCGTCACTGATACGCTCACTTCGGAGGTCGAAACTACATCGACAGCCACGTTATGCTGATCGAAGGCTTCGAAAATCGATTTCAAATATCCATGTACCAGCAGGCGCCGCGGCGATGCAACCTCGACCAGCGTGATTTTCTTCTTGAGCGCGATGGCCTTGAAAATATTCGAGCAGCGCGGAGCACGCGCGGTGATCTTCGTGCCTTCGCAGGTCGGGTTCATGGAATTCAAAACAAACACAGGGATATTTTGCTGGACCGCAGGCAAGACGGTTGCAGGATGGAGAACTTTGGCGCCAAAGTAGGCCAGCTCCGCCGCTTCGTCAAAGCTGATAACTTTGATGCGCCGAGCATCCTTACAAAGGCGCGGGTCGGTGGTCATCATACCGTCGACGTCGGTCCATATCTCGATGCGCTCGGCATTGAGTGCCGCGCCAAAAATCGCGGCGGAGAAATCCGATCCTCCCCGTCCGATCGTTGTGGTTATGCCGCTGCGATTCGAGCCGATGAACCCGCCCATCACCGCAACCTTGCCGGATTCGACCAAGGGCTGCACTCGTTTGTGCAGGCGGTCATTCGTTTCATCGAACTGCGGAACCGCCCGCGTATAGCTGCTGTCGGTAAGCAGGCACTGGCGCGAGTCGACGTGCACCCCGGGCAATCCGCGGGCGACGAAGGCGGCAGCGACGATCTTGCTGGAGAGCACCTCTCCGAACGAAGCGACGTAATCGTACGTGCGCGGAGTGATTTCACCGACCGCGCCAATGCCGCGCAGCAATTCGTCGAGGTCTTCGAAGTCGGCGCCAAGGTCACCGTGAAATTCCGTGAACAGCGCGGTGCCGAGCAACTCGCCGGCGGTGTCATAATGCCGCTCGCGCAGAGTGCGGGCCATTTTGAGGGCAGTTTTGCGATCGCCGCTTCCCGCAGCTTTTCCCATGGCCAGCAGGGAATCGGTGACCTTCGCCATGGCGCTTACGACGACGACAGGGCGGTCCGCCAGGCGTCCTTGCACGATCTGCGCCACGCGATCGATTGCCTTCGCGTCCTGTACGGAGGTCCCGCCGAACTTCATTACGATCATGGGCGGGTGATCTCCCTGCAAAGATTAGCGGAAACTGGTTTCACCCGAGATATCCCTTCGCTTTGAGCCATTCCGCATTGAGTAGGGCCGCACCGGCCGCGCCCCGAATTGTGTTGTGCGATAGCACGGTGAATTTCCAATCCAGAACGTTGCACTTGCGCAGGCGCCCGACTGCGGTGGTCATGCCGGCGCCGAGGTCAACGTCAAAGCGCGGCTGCGGGCGATCTGGCGCAGTCATATAAATCACTGGCTGTTCGGGAGCGCTTGGCAGGCGCAGTTGCTGCGGTTCGGCGCGAAAATTATTCCACGCGGCAATGATTTCTTGCGCGGTGGCTTTCTTCTTGAAGCGTACGGCGACGGACTCCGTATGACCGTCTTCCACCGCGACGCGATTGCACTGCGCGCTCATGGCAAAAGGAGCCGGTTCGATCTGCGCTCCCTTTAAAACGCCGAGAAGCTTCCGCGTCTCCTCTTCCATCTTTTCTTCTTCGTTCGCGATGTAGGGAATCACGTTGCCTAGAATGTCGAGCGAAGCTACACCCGGATAACCTGCGCCGCTTACGGCTTGCATTGTTACTGCCGTCACGGCGTCAAGCGTAAACGCGCGATGCAAGGGAGCTAGCGCTAGCACCAATCCCATCGCCGAGCAGTTGGAATTGGTGACGACGAAGCCACCCGATTTTGAGCGCCACGATTGTTTATCAATCAAGCGAATGTGATCGCCGTTGACCTCCGGGATCACCAGCGGAACGTCAGACTGCATGCGCAGGGCGCTTGAGTTCGAAACCACCGCGCAACCAGCGTCGGCAAACTGTGGTTCGAGTTCGCGGGCGATCGAGGCATCGAGCGCGGCGAAAATAATCTTTGGCGCACCATCAGGCTTGGCCGGCGAAATCGTCATTTTTGCCACGTTGGCGGGAATCGCGGTTTTCAAACGCCAGCGCGCCGCCTCCGCATAAGGCCGTCCCTCGGAGCGATCGGACGCCGCCAGCCACGACACTTCAAACCACGGATGATGCTCGAGCATTTGGATAAATCTCTGCCCGACGATGCCCGTGGCACCGAGAATTCCTACAGAAAGTTTGGTGGACATGGTGAACTGTAATTTTATACTAGCGAGTTTTTCAACCGGAGTGCCAAGTAATGGAAGTAGGGTTAGAAAGATGCGTTGCTGGCTAACTTCGACCTTTGCCCAGCTCTTGCGGGAAAGAATATTCGTTGAGCGGACCGAACTTTCTTTTTTCCGCGTAGATGCGCCAGCGCCTCCACACAATGCGCAAACTGGCCATGACGGGGATGGAGAGATAGACGCCAAGGATTCCCGCAATCTCGCCGCCTGCGAGAATGCCGAATAACGCGGCCAGCGGATGCAGTTCAACGCTCACTCCCATAACGCGCGGAGAAATTACGTAGTCCTGGATCAAGCGCCAGGCCAGCAAAAACAGCAGCAGGAACGCCCAGTGCGAATATCCCGCCAGAACCGCGACGACCATCATTGTCGTCCCCGCCAGCAACGGGCCCGCCAGCGGAACAAACTCGAGGGCGCCACCCGCCGTGCCGAGCATCAAGGCATAGGGCACGCGCATCAAGCCCAGAAACGACACATAGGCCAGCAGCGAGAATGCCGCCAGCGTCAATTGCGCGCGAATGAATTGCGCGAGCATCTGATTCAGATCCTGAAACACATCCTGCAAGAACTCACGCTGCGTGCGCGATTGCACCAGAGCGAGCAAGACTTCATGAAAGTTGCCGCCGTCACGCAGAAAGAAAATAGCCAGAATGGGTACGAGAAAAAGCACCCACACTTGCTGCGCTCCTTCCGCCGCGCGAATGCCCATGCGTTGCGCCAGTGCTGCCAAATCTCCCCGGCGACTAATCAGGAAATCGCGTATGCGTTTCTGGGTCGCGTTGCTCCAGCCGTGCTCGTTCCCGATCCGTTCCGCAAGCTGATCGATTTGGCCTGAGAGTTGGCCCGTGCTCGCTTTGTCCATAAGCCCTGGCAGCGACTCGCCCAAGTGCGAGCTTTGTCGAGCAATTCTCGGGCCTACCAAAAGACCGAACACCGCCACGCCCACCACCAGCAGCGAATAAATGATTGCGATAGCCCACACCCGGCTGCGAACCAGTTTTTCCAACCGTCCCACGGCGGGATTAATCAGGTAGGCGAAAAAAATGGCGAAGAGAAAGACAATGAGCGTCCGCCGCGCGGCATAGAGAAAGCCCAACCCCAGGGCGAACAACAACGCCGTCAGCAATACTCGCGAGGTCCGTGAATCGAGAATCGTCAAGGAATTATTTCAACCGGTCTGGCCGATACGCGAACGTCTCTCAGTTTTTCAGCGTCTACCACTATCGTACATCCCGGAATCGCTCGCCATCCAATTCCGGAAGGGGCCGACCGTCGATTAGCAGGGAACTGCCCAGCTAATCGCGTAGCACTTCCGTATTCTCGCCGATGATCGTCATTCGCATCACTTTGAATTGATCGTCGAGCCAGAGCTGCCACGTTCCTGACTCATTCTTGAGTTCGAGTTTGAGCAGATCCTGCGGGCCGCTTTTCAGGTTGACTTTTTCACGACCCAGAAATTCGACGCTCACGACCGCCGAGGCATGTTGGTGCGGATTCAACGTCCCCATTTGCGCCCGCTGCTTTAGGGGGCATTGCACTTGGCCCCTGTCCTGTTTGCAGGCTGATGCCAGATATCTCCAGGCCAGCACCTCGCGATGGATGAAGAAATAGTCGTCGAGAATCATGGTCGACGGCGGCAACAGGTAGGGCTGTTCGTGCTCTTTATCCCCCACTCCGCTACTCCACTTCTGATTCAGAAAATCTTCGTTCGGCAGTACTACCGATTGCGCCTGCTCCGGGCTCAATTCCTTCCACTCATAACGGTGCATATCGCCTGAGGCGGTCAGGTGTAGCTCCGACGTTTGCACGTCGGGCGGAGTATGCTCTGTCTTGAACTCAGATTGGATTACGCTGCCAGCGTTCGTCTGATAAATCGAAAACGTCTCTGTTCCTACCCGATGGCCATTTTGGAAGACGCTGAAAGAGCCGGAGTCGACGTTCTTCCCCTCGTGCTCCTTCTCCTTATCTTTATCCCTTGGGATTGGCGCAGCACTAGCCAGCGCGCTTAGGGCTGCGATCGACCCGACCAGCGCGATGATGATGACGACGACGAAAACGAGCAGCCGACCGTACGACTTCACGATATTTCTCCTGATTCAGAGTTAGCGGAAGGGATTTGAGACGAGCCGGCGTCAACGGTCCTCCCCCAAGATTGCAACTTACGCTCGATCTCGTCGCAAAGGGAGGCTGGATCCTTGCCCGTGGTTACAACGGTAACCGTGGCCTGACGATAAAACGGCAGGCGATGTTGGTAGAGCCGCGCAAATTCGATGCGATCCCTTCGCAAAGGGCGGTCCTGGGCATGCTCCACGCATCGGTGCCACAGTTCGTCCAGAGGAGCTTCCAGAAACACAGATCGCCAGGACTGCAGCAGCACGCGATTCTCCGGCTGCGCGAACGTCCCGCCCCCGAGCGCAATTACAGTATCGCAGGCGAGCGATTCGGTAAGATCGCGCAACGCATTGGTTTCAGCCAACCGAAATCCGTGCTTACCCCGGTCGCGAAAAAGGTCTGGAATCGTATGTCCCTCGCGGATCTCGATTCTCGAATCCAAGTCGACGAAATCCCAGCGCAGCCGCCGCGCCAACTCCTTGCCTACGCTGCTTTTGCCCGATCCCATGAATCCCACCAGAAACACTGCGCGCGCCGTCATGGAGCTCCCGGGCAGATTTGAGATAAGGCGGATGCCCGGAATGATCGTGTCAACCCAGGGCTCAGGCTTATCTCCGATTAAATTTTCTTGATTCAGCGTTTTTCAGCGCTGCTTGAGGCGGATTTTACCACTGAAAGAGCGCAGCACGACCTCCGATGCTGCCTCGCCGGAGGTGCCGACAAAGGAACGTCCCACTTCCTCGGAAAAGCGGGAGTGCTTCTTCTGGAGGGGGAAATCATGTTGCACCCGGCCGAGCACGGAGTGGGCTCTAAAACCGGCAGACACATCCACCGGAACCAACGCCTCGATATCGCCGCTATGGGTCGCAAACCTGTAGTCGCCGGCGGAGCCGAAGTCGCCATCATAGAAAATCTTGCCGCTAGTCGTATTCACCTGCACCAGAGGGCCGGTAACCGATTTCAAATGGACATCACCGCTGATCGAGGCAAGTTCCACGTGCCCGTTGCGAACTTCGGTTAGCGTGATTGCGCCACGCATCGTCCGCACATGCACGTGCCCGTTCTCAACATTGCGGATATTGACCACCGCATCCGCGCCTTCGAGAGTCAAGTCTCCGTGCAGGCGCTCGACCGATAGCGGGCCAGTCGAAGAGTGTAAATTCAAAGTCGCGTCCGCCGGAATAACCAGCTCATAATCCACTTGGCCGGTGGGCTCGCCCGCGTCCTGTAACAGGTGCGAGGCGATTTCGATGCGATTGCCAGTTTGCTGCTGGTCGACCTCGACATTGCCCGATTTAAGAGTGGCTGTCACCACCACGGCGTTGTCGCTGCCCGCCCGCACTGAGATCGCACCGTACTGCGTATCCACCGAAATATTCGCATGCGGGCCGACCGTGTAGCGATATTCCTTGATGTTCCCGGCCAGAGCCGCCGTCGACACGCACGTGACCAGCGCCAGGGCTACTGCCCTCACACGTTGAGAGCTAACTGGCTGAAGAATCGCCCTCTGCAGACTCGCCATAAAACTGCCGCCCCTGTGCGGCCGGGAACTCCGGTCCGCCCTTCCCCTATTGAATACGATCTAACGCAATCTGATAAAGAAGTGCTTTTTGCTGATACGCATCCATCAAATGTTGCCGCGCATCCGCATCCCCCGGATTTTGATCCAGGTAGGCCTGCGATTCGCGAATATCTGCATTCACCGCGCGCAACTGGCTTTCATAGGTCGCCCGCATCGACGGAGCAAAAGTCGATACCTCGCTCAGAAACTGCTGATCGTCGGAACTGGTCCCCAGTTCGAGCACAGGTTTTTCGGTGGAAGGTTGCGCGACAGAAGCTATTTCGTCTTTGCTCGGCGCCTGAGACGACTTGGGCTGGCCAGTTGACGCTGGTACCGAAGTCGTTGAGGCGGTTGTCGCCGAAGATGGCATCGTCGACGAGGGCGCAGTCGCGGAAGTGTCAGAAGCGCCGGTCGCTGCGGGGGGCGCCGGAGATTGGACTAGTGCTATCTGCGGAGCGGGCTTGTGATTGACTACATAAGATCCCGCCGCTACCAATGCGGCTGCAATCGGCGCAAGCCACCACGCGCTCCAGCGCTTGGGTTGGGATCTCGGAACAAGCCTGGGACGAGCGGGAGTGGCCTCGAATTCGCGAGTGTATGATCGGTCGCCGGTAGAGTCGCGAATCACGCCTTCGGCGCGCAATTGCGCGGCAATCTGCGCCCACACGTGCGGCCCGGGCTCTTCGTTGGCCGCCAGCCGCGGAGCCACGCTAGCGATCAGATCCAGGTCCGACATCAACCCCGAGCACTCCGGGCACGACCTTACATGATCATCAAATTCATTGTGAAACGCACTATCCGGAGCGCCGTCCAGCATCTCCGGCAGAACTCGCCGTACATCGGAACACGTCATAGCAACTCTCTCCCAAACACTGCTACTACCACCTCAGCCTGTCTTGGCCTTTTCGGCTCTCATGAACTTCAGAAAATCCCGCAGCTTTAAGCGTGCCTTATGCAGCTGCGACTTGCTATTGCCAATCGAGCATCCCACGATTTCTGCAATCTCGTTGTGCTCGAAACCTTCAATATCATGCAACACAAAAACCGTTTTATACCCGGGCGGCAGTTTGTCAATGGCCCGTTGCAGTTGCAGCCGATCGATCGACCCGGTCAGCTTGACATCCTGCGTGCCAAACTCTTTCCTCGGAGCCTCGTCGTCCGCTTCTAGCGTCTCTTCGAGAGACACCACCGGCAGTCTCTTTTTGCGTAGCTGCATCAGGACGACATTGACCGTCATGCGATGCAACCAGGTCGAGAAGGCCGACTCGCCGCGAAACGTTCCGATCTTGCGAAAGAGCTGAAGAAATGCTTCCTGGGCCAGATCTTCGGCCTGCGCGGGATTGGAGACCATGCGCAAACATAGGGAATACACACGTCGTTTGTGCAGGTGATACAGGACTTCGAAAGCGCCTTCCTGGCCCTGTTTAGCCTGCTCAATCGCTTCTGCTTCAGTGATGCGTTGCTTCTGGTCGGTCAAGTCGCCTTTTCCGGCCGCTACCCGTTCAGATGCGGCTTCGAACTCTTTTCGTTGTACAAATTTGCCGAGCCAGTCGCGGAAGCGATCTCGACCATTCTTTAGTCGAAAGAATACCAAAAACTGTAGCCTATTGGATGATCTCAACTGCCAAAACGCCAAACTAATAAGCTGGGGAGATCACTTTCGTAACCCATGTGTGGAGCGGACACTCCTGTCCGCTTGTCTAAAGTCAAGCAACCGATGCAAGCGTGCAGGAGTGCTCCACACTAGCCCTTCGCTGTGATCGTCTCCAGCCCGTGGCCATGCGGACCGGTTTCCCGAATCCGCAAAAGGATCGCAAATGCCAGTCCTACAAATCCTAGGACCGAGAAGATCCACATCCCCAAGCCGTAGCCAGTGGGATTATCTAACCCGGCGTGAGTATAGTCGTTCGCCTTCCCGATCAGCAGGTTCAAAATGAAAAAGCCGATCTGCTGAATCAGCGTCATCAAGGCGTACGCGGTACCCAACCGATTCTGATCGACGATATAAGCTACCGAAGGCCACATCACCGCTGGAATCAGCGAGAAGGCGATACCCATCATGCAGACAGGCACATAGAGCGAAATGTTCGTGTAGCCCATCATTAAATAAACGGGCATCAGCAGAATCGACCCGAACATCATCAGAAACGCCCGCTTACCAATCTTGTCCGCCAGCAATCCGAAAAGTGGCGTAGCGATCATCGCCGAGAGGGGCAGCAGGCTGTTGAAGAATCCGGCCCGCTCGTGTGCCAATACCCGCATTGCGTCAGAGGCGGTAACGCCGCCGTGGGCTGCCAGAATCTTATTGGTGAAGAAGTCGATGGCGAATGTGCGGAACGGAAAAATGGCCGAGTAAAAAGTAAAGCAGAGCCCGACGACGAGCCAATACGACGGATTGAATCGGAAAATTTGCCCAAACTCCAGTTTGTCGATCGAACCCGCCTGACCCAGTTCGTAGCGCCCCTCTGCACGGCTTTCGAGTATCCAGTAAACAATCGAGCAGACGACCGCCAGCACTCCGGCGCCGACCGCGATCAAAAGCGGTCCTTGCCAGCTAGGTTCGCCATTCGGCCCCTGAGGATAGAAGGCCCGGTTTGCCCAGGTGGGAGAGTTATCGGCTGCCACCGATGCAAGTCGTGAAATCGTGAGATTGATCCCGAAGGCAAAGCTCAGCTCTTTCCCCTTAAACCACTTGGCGAGCACAGTCGTTGCCGCTACGATCATGGATTCGGCACCGAGGCCGAGCACCGTCCGCCCCGCGATCATCACATCAGGCCGTCCGCGTGAAGCCGTCAACACAGCGCCCAACAGGCAAATTCCGGCAAAAACCGTCATCGCCTTCTTGGTGCCGATCCGGTCGATGACAATGCCGCCGATCAGCAAGGTCGCAACGGCCGCCACGCTATACGAAGAATTCAGCCATCCAAATGCCGTCGCGGAAAAGCCCAGTTTGTCGATGAAAATTCGTTCGAGGGGATTGATGCTATCGTAGATGTAGTAATTCCCGCCTATCGCCACCGCGACAAACAACAGCACCATCCAGCGATAAAGACGAGAAGGTTCCGGTCGGGCAATCTCAGCCATGAATAGACGCATCCTCGGCGCGTACGGGCGCCCGCATGATATGTGTGGAGATGATCAACCGCACGAAGATAGCAGATTGTCTTGCGAGTTGCCGAGTTGTTAGGCGGGAATAAAAAAGCTCCCGATCGCCAACAATTCGCGACCGAGAGCCGGTTACATAATACTGAAGATCGACAAACTGAGGACTGCTAGCTCAAACCTGTTTTAAATCTTCTCCGTCTTGTCGTCGTACTTGACCATGCCGTTCTTGTCATTCTGCCGCTTCACATCATCATTGTTATAGACGCGGCCGGCCTTTTTGACTCCGCTCACTTCAGCGGAAGGATCGATCGGCCCATTGATATACGACCAATCCACGCGAGCTTCTTCAGATGCACGCTCGCCACGATCTTCACGCGAACGATCCTCTCGCGGATGCATTTCACGCACACGCTCTTCGCGAGCACGCGCTTCGAACGGATGCTCGTTACGAAACTGTTCCGCGCGCATATGCTCCTCGATCACTCCATCATGCATCGGACCGTGCATGATGCGCCCTTCGCGTCCAACCGTCTCCGGCCACAAGCGGATCTCGGGGGTGATGATCGGCGCGTCGCCGCCCTGGTACCACACGGCCACGGTGTATTCCGAACTCGTCGATCCCTGGATCTGCGAAAGGGTCGAGTTGGTCGCACCCGCGATCAATCCCGTGGTGGCGTTTCTCGCTCCGACCGGGTTCGGCGAAAACGTCTGGAGGGATGCCTCCGGCGTGGTCAGACGCGGAATAAACGGTCCGCAACCGTAAAAGCAATTGCCGGGGTAAGGAATGGGCGCTTGCCCAAAAGCCGCCGCTGACATCAAAACTATCGCCATCAACATCAAATAGGGTCGCATACTGCCTCCACAAAGGACTGACACATCAAGCGTCTAAGTGCAGTTTGCTGGCCAGTTGGCGCGAGGCTGAAACAGGCAAGATACTCGGAGATTCACGGCGATCTCGGCCAAAGGACGGAGATTCAAGCTAACCTGCGCCAGCGGTCAGATGAAAACCGCTGCGCACATCCTGCAGCCGATTGGCGCGGCCCCGACTCCCAACTGTCATTCCTAGCGGCAGTCGTTCGGCGGGACGCTGGGCCGGATAAGGGTTCCGGCGGGACAGAGCGCGATCGGGCGTGATGGCACTACGATTGCTCCCTTTTAGAAGTCGGGTAAGGAAAAATGCTGGATAGACTGTCCCAAACAATTTCACAGCAAGGGGGCACATATGAAAACGATCAGAGCCGCTGCATTGGTATTATTCCTCGCCTCGCTAGGGGCGGCAATCGCAAATGCACAAGCAGCCAACTCCTGCGTCTACCAGTATTCGTTCGTAAACCCTAAGGGTATCGACTCCTTCGGCTTCTGCCTAACGGCGTATGGCACGCTGGCTTCATTGCAAAGCCCCCTGGGCGCTGAGCACCTGGACCCCGCAAACCCGTTGGAAGGTTTTGAGATCTACGATCTAAGTGACTCAGTGCCCGTCGATCTGACCGTGCTCCCCGGTTTCAGCGTCACTCAAGGGCCTTCTTCAGTCACGCAGCCTAAAAGCTCCGGGAAACTTCCCATCATTTTTACGTATTCAGGCGGGAATATAAGCAATGTAGACACTATAACCATTTCAGCAACTCCAATTGACAAGTCCGTTACTTTCACAATGACGGTGGGGAAATATGTATTCCAATTCAACGCTGGAGAGGGGCCTGTCGAGAGGGCTGCGGGTCTACTTGTCGATGGCTCAAGCACCAATGTCTTTGCAAATTCTGAGTACGCCGCCTTCTCTTACAACCCTGCGGGCCACGGCGTGATGCTTTCCGGGTCCGGCTGCGAGCCACCGAAAAAAACGAACTGCGGAGAAAGCACTGGTTCCGTTGCTCAGAGCTACTACGGGCAGAAGGCGGTCATAGCCAATGGCTTTTTCTTCACTGCAGGACCGTCGACAGACGTATTCACTTACAGAGTTTTCTGACAACTAGCCTAGCGACTCTAAGAAAACAGCACCGTTACACCTCGCGGCCCCGCAACGCATGACGACGGTAATTTGGCGCGCTGAAGGCGCAAGGATTTTCGGGCTCGAATTTTCGAAATCAATGGAGTCAGCTCAACTCCCCACATAGCGCGCGTATAAACTCCGAGCGACAGCCGTGTCGGTCGTTCCCTTGATGATCGCGCGCCCGTCAGGAAACAGCGTCATCTCATACGGCGCGCGCCAGAACTTCAGCACAAACTCGTTGTGCCGCACATTGCCAAGAGGCTGAAGGCGCGAGCTCAGTTCCGCGAAGTCCACCGGCCGTTGCCGCTCGTGGATCTGCACCGAATTTCTACCGCACAAAGTAATGTGCGGACGCCCCTCACCGGCCAAATGAACAAACTCTCCCCGGCAAACGCGGCACCCTGCCCGAGGGCGATCTGCAGCCAACTCCGCTCGCTCGTTGCTCCATACATCCCACGAAAGCAACGTTCTTCGCAGCTTCGACCGCGCTCCTACTAGAAATTTCAAAGCCTCGCTCGCTGCAAGCGACGCGACCAGGTTCACGGCCGAATTCAAAATGCCCGCCGTCTCACAAGTCTCCACTGTTCCTCGGGGCGACTCCGGGAAAATGCAGGCCAGGCAAGCCGTTTCGCCTGGAATGACGTTCATGGTGACAGCGTAGCTGCCGACCGCCGCGGCATAAATCCAACTCACGGAATTCTTCATTGCGTAGTCGTTAATCAAATAGCGAGTTTCGAAGTTGTCCGTGCCATCCAGAATTAGCTCGTAGCCGCCGAGCAGGGAATCTACATTACACGGAGTCAGGTCTGCGACCTGCGAATCGACGACGACCTGCGAATTGAAACGCGCAATCTGGCGCGCCGCCGCGATCGCCTTGGGCACGGATTCGCGCGCGTCGGCTTCATCGAAAAGCATCTGGCGCTGAAGATTGCTCGGCTCGACATAGTCGCGGTCGATAATCCGCAGCGTCCCAACTCCCGAACGCGCCAGCAACGAGGCCAGCGCCGAACCGGTCGCCCCGCATCCCACTATGGCCACGCGCGCCCGCGCCAGCTTTTCCTGGCCCTCCGCCCCGATCTCTTTGAATAAGACCTGCCGCGAGTACCGGTCGTCCGAGTGATCGTTCGAATTTCGATCTTCGATTTGCAAAGCAATTACCTTGGCGATTACCTTTCTCGCGCTTCCAACCCAGTATTATAGGTTCCGGTCGTCAAACTTGTTCTTGAGAGCAACGCGTGTCCCTGAGCCATTCATCGAAACTCGAAGTCTGGATGTTTGATGAACCCGGGTTTCACGATGAAATGTCGCGCATTAACGCTCGAGGCAACTCTTGTCGTCGGTCCGACATTCTTGTTGCTAGTGACCCCAGCCGAGTGTTGCTCGAGTGGGTAGGTGAGGGCACCCTTCGGCAAGCTCAGGGCAGGCTCTGCCCCTACGCGATTTTTGCAACTCGCATAGTAATCGCACTTCTGTTGCTGCTATCGCAGCGACCGATTTGGGCCAGCGATTCCCAGCAAGCGTCGCAGCTCACTGCTCCGCCCGCAACTGCCTTCGGGTCCATCACTCCCTACCTCGGCCTAACCATCGACGAGATCGAACTCCCCGGCGTTGCGCCGGAAGAAGCCACGTCGCTGCTTGCCGCCACTCCATTGAAGATTGGCCAACCTCTCACCAGAGACGATCTCCACGATGCCATCCAGGCGCTTTTCGCGACCGGGCGTTTCGCCGACATTCAGGCTGAAGCAACGCGTACAGATACCGCCGGCGTCCGCGTGCGCTTTCTGACGGTCGCTAATTTTTTTGTCGGCAGGGTGATCATGGATGGCGTCTCGACCAATCCCTCGCCGAACCAACTGGCCAGCGCCAGCCGTCTGCAACTCGGCGAACTCTACTCGTCTGAGAAACTCGACCACGCTCTCGCGGGCATTCAACGAGTGATGGAAGAGAATGGCTTTCATCAATCGAAAGTCACGCACAGCGAACAGCGCGACCAGAACCAGCGCCAGATCAATCTTACTTTCCACATCGTGCGCGGTCCGCACGCCCTGGTCGGAGAAATTGCGGTCGAGGGCGATGCCGGCTACTCCGAAGCCGAGATCGCCGAAATTGCCAGATTGCATTCTGGCGATCGCGCGACATCCGCCCGTATCACCCGCGCGTTGCAACGACTTCGCAGTCGCTATCAAAAGCAGTATCGCCTTCTCGCTCAGGTCGAAGTGGCCAGCCGCACCTATCGTCCTAATCGCAACGTCGTCGACTACGTCTTTAAAGTTGACCGCGGTCCGGTCGTCTCCATTGCCGCCGAGGGTTTCAAACTCGACCATCACGTCCTGCGGCGACTGGTACCCATCTACGAAGAAGGTGCCGTCGACGATGATCTGCTCAACGAAGGCCGACGTAATATCCAGAACCATCTTCAAACTCTCGGATACTTCGAGGCCACCGTAAGCGTGAGCCAGCACAACTCGCAGGATGGGAAGAGTCTTCAGGTCGTCTATGACATCAAACCGGGCGACCGCCACAGGCTTGCTGCGATTCGCATCTCCGGCAATCGTTTTTTTTCCGATGAACAGATTCGCTCGCGGATGCAAGACCAAGCTTCGGGAAGAATCTTCAGCCACGGCCGCTATAGCGAAGCGTTACTCGAAGAAGATGTGCAGGGCATTCAGAATCTCTATCGCGCCAGCGGCTTTCGCCAGGCCGAAGTCACCAGCAAACTGATTGAGAAATACCAGGGGCAACCCTCGCTGCTGGCCATTCAAATAACCGTCAAAGAAGGGCCGCAAACAC
Source organism: Acidobacteriaceae bacterium (assembly GCA_003132405.1). GTDB lineage: Bacteria > Acidobacteriota > Terriglobia > Terriglobales > Acidobacteriaceae > Acidiflorens. The sequence continues at coordinate 122,645 of PKXQ01000150.1, forward strand.
GCGTGGCGTGGGTTCGCATCGAAGGCAGTTACACGCTTCCCCAGGAACAGCTTCCGGAAATTTCGACCGCCGAAAGCCAAGGCTTCGACGAATCTAGCCTCGCCGCCGACCGCGACACCATTCTCACCAAGTATTTCGACAACGGATTTCCCAACGCCACCGTCGACGTCGCCTATGTTAAGGTCGAATCGCCCGAGAACCGACCCCACGTAGGCGTCACTTTTACCATTCACGAAGGCGAGCAGTTCTTTGTCAACCAGCTTTTTCTCGACGGCCTTGACCACACTCGCCCTGGAACCGCTCGCCGCGAGATCCGCGTGCAACCCGGCGCGCCCCTCAGCCAGCAAGATATGCTCGAGAGCCAGCGCCGCCTTTATGACCTTGGCCTCTTTAAGCAAGTCGACACCGCGATTCAGAATCCCGACGGCACTGAGTCGCATAAGAACGTCGTCATCACAGTAAATGAGGCCGACCGCTATACCTTCGATTACGGAGCAGGCATCGAATTTCAAACCGGACAGCCCGCCGGAAGCGGTCATCCACTGGGCGAGTTCGGCGTCAGTCCCATGGTCTCGCTGGGAGTTAGCCGCATCAATGTGGGCGGCCGTCATCAAACCCTTACTTTCAGGGGAAACCTAGGTTATCTCCAGCAGAGGGCGCTGGTTAGTTATGACATTCCCAAACTGCTTAATCTCGATAAACTACGGTTTACGACCACCGCGCTCTACGACAATACCGTCGACGTATCTACTTTCACTTCGAAGCGTTTAGAGGGAACCTTTCAAGTTGTACAAGTACTCTACAAAGTGCAAGACCGTGAATTAACAACCTTGGCCTATCGTTTCAGCTATCGCCGCGTGGAGGCTACCGACATCCAGGTCAGTTCCAACCTCATTCCGCTTCTCTCCGAACCCACGCGCGTCGGGACGCCGAATTTTATCTACATACGCAACCGTCGCGATAACGACCTCGACACTACGCGCGGCAATTACACGACCGTTGAAGGCGGCGTCGCCTCCAGCTATTTCGGCTCAGAAGCTGACTTCAGCCGCTTCCTCACCAGAAACTCCTCTTATTACACATTGTTCCGTAATCGCAGTACCGGCCAAGGACTTGTCTTTGCCCGCTCTACCACGGTAGGAATTGAGAACGCCTTTGCCAGCTCGGTGGTGCTCGACCCATCCCAAACGCCCAGTAGTACTGAAAGCCTCATCCCGTTGCCGGAGCGGTTTTATAGCGGCGGGGGCAACTCTCATCGTGGTTTCGGGTTAAATCAGGCGGGGCCGCGCGATCCCTTCACCGGTTATCCCATAGGGGGCAGCGCCGTTTTCCTCAATAACCTGGAGATGCGGTTTCCGAACGTCACCTTGCCTTACCTCAACGACCAGATCGGTTTCACCCTTTTTCACGACATGGGGAACGTCTTTGCGCGGCCCCAGGAGATACTCGCCAGCCTCCCACGTTTTCGCCAGCCTAACCAGCAGGCCTGCTTTCAGCCGGCTCCAGCACCTGTCTACTCGCTCTGCAACTACAACTACGCGTCTCATGCTGTTGGCGTCGGCGTAAGCTATCAGACGCCCATAGGGCCTTTAAACTTCGATTTCGGATACAATTTAAACCCACCGTACTTTCCGAGCTACACGAACGTCACCAGCAACGGGGTGGCACCGCCGGTTGGGCAATTTGCATATCAGCGGGCCGGGCACTTTAACTTTTCATTTACCTTCGGGCAGTCATTCTGATGACCCAATCGCGCATCCAATTCGATAGCATCATTCTTGAAATCATCCCGAGCTGTCGGATGCACTGTAGACTTTTGCAAATCGTGAAAGGTTGCTCGCTCGCTCTGGCCTTGAGCCTCACCGTCTCCGCCTTCGGCGGCCAGATTGTCGATCGCGTAGTCTCAAACGTCAACGGCCACGTGCTCTTGCAAAGTGACTGGGAGGAGGAAGTAGCGTTCGAGGCTTTTTCTACTGGCCGCGATCCCGATTCGTTCACGACCGCCGAACGCGCCGCCGCTCTCGATCGCCTCATCGATCAGGAGCTTTTGCGCGAACAGGTTCGCCCATCGCAACCCGCTCCCGCCGATGAAGTCGCGGCCCAGGTCGCGGAGGTTCGCAAGGAAGTCAGTAAGGTCCATCCCGATGCCGCCACCGACGCCGGTTGGCGCGCCACGTTGCGACATTACGGCCTCACTCCAAGTGCGCTGGAGAAGCGTCTCGGCGATCAGATCCAGCTGATGAAACTGGTGGAAGACCGCCTGCGTCCTTCGATTCAGATTGACCAGCAGGCAGTCGAATCCTATTACCGCGATCAGTTGCTGCCGGAATTAAAAAAAGCTGGCAGCCGCGCAGCGCCTCTGACCGAGGTCTTCGGCCGCATCAAGACTCTGCTGGCCGAAAAGAAGATGAATGAACTTCTCACCGGTTGGCTTGCCAGCCTGCGCTCGGGAAGCCATATAGGAACGCCTCAGGCCAGCTCCGGAGAGCAGAACCGTTGAGCGAACGAGCGCCCGAATTAACGCCTGAATCAGCTCCCAGCTTCGTTCCTCCCGTTCGCCGCCGCGTCCTCCTGAAACTCTTCCTCTCTTTCTGCCTCTTCAGCCTGATCGTGTTCTCATTGCTTGCCTGGTACGTCTCCACCGATTCCTTTCAACAGCGCGTTCGCCGCCGGGTGGTTGCCTCGGTCGAGAAAATGACGGGCGGCCGCGTCGAACTCGGCGAACTACACACCATTCCTTTCCGCCTCCGCGTGGACGCCCGCAACGTCACTATCCACGGGCATGAAGCTTCCGATCAGGCGCCCTTCCTGCATATCGACCGCCTGCAAGCGCAGCTGAAAATCATCTCGCTCCTCAGCACCACGGTCGGATTGCACGCCGTGGTGCTGGATCATCCCGTCGTTCACGTCATTACCTATCCCGACGGCAGCACAAACGTGCCTGCGCCGCATGTAACCGCCTCTGACCAGAACGCGCTTGAACAACTTGTCTCGCTCTCGGTTTCACATATCGCAGTCGAGCGTGGCGAGTTGCTATGGGAAGACAAAAAAGTTCCCTTCGAATTTGACGCGCACGACATGGCCTTGCTTTTGAATTATTCGTTATTGCGCCGTCGATACGAAGCGTACGTCGCCGCCGGCAGCGTAACCACGCGCGTGCAGGACTATCCCTCGTTCGTATGGCGGGCCGACGCCTCGCTGATTCTGGGTCGCGAACACGCCGACATCAGCATGCTGACTCTCACTTCCGGCAAATCGGAAATTCAATTCACCGGCGGCGTGCGTGACTTTCATAATCCTCAATTGAGCGGCAACTACCACGGCCAAGCCGAGCTCAGCGAAATAGCCGCCCTTTTGCGCCAGCCCCAGATTCGCAAAGGGGTCGCTCAGTTCCAAGGCAAAGCTACCTGGAACCTGCAAACTTTCTTAACCGATGGAACCTTGGAAGCCACAAACGTCGAATGGTCGAATCCGAAGGTTTCGATGCGAAACGGCCGCCTTACCGCCGGATACTCTCTTACTCCGGAGCGCTTGCACCTCTCCGCGATCAAGGCAAACTTGTTGGGGGGCGATCTTCAGGGTGATGCCGACGTAGTTAACTGGCAGACCTCTCTCGTAACTTCGCTTAAGAGCTCGGTAGAGAATTCCGTGGAGCGATCACTCGAGCCAACACCTGCAAAACGCCGCCATAAAGTCGTCAAGATCCCTCCCAAGACACTTCAGCACGGCTCCGTACACCTACAGTTGTCCGGCTTTCCGCTGCGCCCAGCCCTGCAATTGCTCAGCTCCAAGAAACTCCCTCTCGATCGACTCAGCCTCAATGGAAGCACCAGCGGCACCGTCGGAATGGTGTGGGCCGGTTCGATCCACGAGGCGGAAACTCACCTCGGCCTCGGCATCGTTCCACCATCACGTCCCGTCCCCGGCGAAATCCCCGTATTAGGCCAGATTTTTGGCGTCTATCGCGGCTCGCGCGACGAACTGGAAATGTCGCAGCTTCACCTCACTACGCCCTCCTCCGAAATCAGCGCCAGCGGCAATCTGGCCGCGACCTCTTCGCTGCGCTTCTCGGTAACCACCCACAATCTCAGAGAATGGACGCCACTTCTTGAAGCCGCTTACGGCTCGCCAAATCTGCCTTTCACGGTTCATGGGTGGGCCGGCCTATCGGGCAGCGCCAGCGGCAAGTTGTCTGATTTCTCGATCGGCGGGAATCTGGAAGTCTACGATTTCGACACCGCTTTACCGGCGACCGAACGCGTCTCTGCTCGCGTGGTTCACTGGGATGCGCTCACCACCGCCGTCCAGTACTCCAGCCATCATTTTTCTGCGCGCAACGGGTCCCTTCTTCACGGCCACGCGCTGGCCCATTTCGACGCTAGCGCGGCCCTGACAAATTCTGCGTTCGAAGATAATGATCCCTTCACTTTCCACTTCGATCTGCGCAGCGCAGATGTGGGCGAACTCGCGCAGTGGGCCGGCGCTACCCAGCCCGTCTCCGGCACGCTGAATATCTCTGCCACTTTTTCGGGCACGCGCGCGCATCCCCATGGCGATGGACATCTCGAAGTGCGCGACGGATCGGCCTACCGCGTTGCCATCCCATGGCTGAAAAGCGACCTTCGCCTCGCCGATGATGAGCTTCAGTTTAATAACATCGAAACGACCGTCTTCGACGCTCCGATCTCGGGCAGCGCCACCGTCAACACAGCGAACCTCACTCTCTCCAATCGCCTCTCGTCCGAAAACGCATTGTCGAAGACCGAGTTTCACGTCAATCTTTCCGGACGAAACTTCGATCTCGCCCATTTACCGCGCTTGCAGACCGGCCGCTTCGATACGGATGGCAAAGCCGACTTCACACTTCGCGCCAGCGGCACGATCGAGCAGCCATCGATAGAAGCCCACTTCCAGCTGAAAGATCTCGCCTTCGACCAAGAGCGCGCTGGAGACTTCTACCTTGACGCCGTTACCCAGGGACGCGAACTGACGCTGAACGCGCACTCCGACTTCGATAAGGCTGATCTCACCATTCAAGGCAGCGTGGGATTAGAGCACGATTTTCCCGCCGATCTGAATCTCGCCTTCCACAATCTCGACGTCAATGCGCTGCTGCGCATTTATCTGCCTGGAAAGATCACAGGACAATCGCCGCTTGAGGGCAAGCTCCACCTGCGAGGGCCGCTGCGCACGCCCCGCGATCTAAAGGCCAGCGCCGAATTCCAATCCTTCAGTGTGGAGGTTGCGCACGTAAAAGTGCAGAGCGTCGGCCCCATCCGCTTCGAGGTGGCGGACCAGTCAGTAATCATCGAAAATCTTCATCTCGCAGGTAGCGGCACCGACTTCGCTGCCCACGGCCGCGCCCATCTGAGTGGACTGCAAGAACTCGATCTCCGCGTCGACGGTTCCGTCAACCTGACGCTTCTGCAATCGCTGAGCCCAAAAATTCTTGCGCGCGGGAATGTCGGGGTGAACCTCACCGCCAGCGGCACGATCTCCGATCCCGTGCTTCAGGGCCGCATCGAAGTCAAAGATACTTTTGTCAGTCACAACGATTTTCCCAGCGGCCTCAGCGACCTCAACGGCGTTCTGATCTTCGATCGCAATCGTTTTCAGATCGAAAAGCTGAGTGGCACCACCGGTGGCGGCACCATCACACTCACCGGTTCCGCGACCTACCAGAGCGGCGGCTTGCTTCAGTTGGATTTCGGTGCCACTGCGCACGGAGTTCGCCTCCGTTATCCTCCCGGAGTGAGTTCCACGGCTAACGCAGATCTCCGCCTTACTGGAACCACCAACGCTGCTTTGCTGACCGGCGACGTGCTGGTCACCAAACTCGCCGTCACTCCCGGATTCGACTTCGGCGCCTACATCGAAAAAAGCAAGCAGGCAATCGTACTCACCGGCAACGACAGTCTGCAAAGCCGCCTCAAGCTCGACGTGCACGTGACCACTACCCCCGAACTCCAGATGCAAACCGCGGTCGCCCGTCTCTCCGGCAACGCCGATCTTAGGGTGCGAGGCACGGCCGATCGTCCCGCAATTCTAGGTCGTGTTGAAGTTCTCGAAGGCGAAGTAACATTCAATGGGACAAAATACAGACTGGAGCGCGGCGACGTCACCTTCTCGAATCCAGCTCGCACGCAGCCCGTCATCGACCTGCAGGCGACTACGCGCGTGCGCGACTACGACATTACCGTGCAATTCCGCGGCGACGCCAGCGTCACTAATGGATTAAAAGTCACCTGGCAGTCCGAACCGCAGCTACCCGAAGCCGACGTAATCGCGCTGCTCGCTCTGGGGCGCACACAGGAAGAGTCGGCTGCCGCCAACAGCAGCGGAGGCTTCGGATTCGGTGGAGAAGCATCCAACCTTCTGATCAATCAAGCTCTCAACAGCACCGTCAACAGTCGTTTGCAACGCCTTTTCGGAGCGAGCCGCGTAAAAATCGATCCACAGGGCCTAGCCAGCGATACCGCCGTGGTCCGAGGCCCGCAGGTGACCGTTGAGCAGCAAGTCGCCAACAATCTCACCCTCACCTACAGCACCAACGTGACCGTTTCCAATCAGCAGATCATTCAAGTCGAATACAACCTCACCAGAAATATTTCGATCGTTGCCCTGCGGGATTGGAACGGAGTAGTAAGCTTTGACTTCAAAATCCGCCGCCACAGGAAGTGATGCGAAGGATTTTGTAATTTGGTAATCGGGCAATTGTGTAATCTGCAAGCTGGACTGCTTGCTTTTAGATTTGCAAAATTACCAGATTGCAAAATTACAAAATGGCCCAAAAGCGGTTGATTTAGGCACGAACCAATCCTCCCCTTGACATAACTCTCCAAACCAGCAACCCTAGTTGTTTTTCACCACAAGCCGATAGAACCGGGAAGGGAAGCCATTGTGCGAGTGCGAGTGTTTTATCACGACAAGTGTTTTGATGGCGCATGCTCCGCCGCCCTGTTCTCCCGCTTCTATCGCGAACGCGTCCGCAGTGATGTTGAGTTTGTCTATTCCGGCCTGCTCCATCGCGCCGGGTCGCTTTTTGACGAGAATCAATTCGACGGCGACGAAAATGCCATCGTGGATTTCAAGTACTCCAGTTCGCCCAAAATCACCTGGTGGTTCGATCATCACGAGAGCGCATTTCTTTCTGCTGCCGACGCCGTGCACTTCGAGCAGGATCAGAGCAATCGCAAATTTTACGATCCCGATTTCAAATCCTGCACCAGTTTCATCGCCATGATCGCTAAAGAGCGCTTCGGCTTCGATCCGCGCCCGGTTGCCGAACTCGTCCACTGGACCGACATCGTCGACGGCGCCATGTACGACGACGCGAAATCCGCCGTCGAAATGCAGGCTCCCGCCATGAAGTTGACGATGGCCATCGAAGCCTCCACCGACCGCAATTTCGTCAAGACCATGATTCCGCTCCTGGCCTACCAACCACTGGCCAAGATTCTGGAAGAGCCTTTCGTAGCCGCGGTGTTGCCCCCACTGCTGGAACGCCATCGGCGTTCCATCGATATCCTGCGCCAGCGTACAGAAGAAAAGGACGGCACGATTTTTTTCGACATCACCGACCTCGACCTCGAAGGCTACAACAAATTCATTCCTTACTATCTCCATCCCGATTCGATCTACAGCATCGGACTGAGCAAGAGTTCGTTCCGCGTAAAAGTTTCGGTAGGGTCAAATCCCTGGTCGAAACGCGAACCCACCGTCAATCTCGCGCGCGTGTGCGAGCGCTACGGAGGAGGGGGACACGCTAGAGTAGGTGCCATCTCTTTCGAGGTCAATGAGAGCGAGCAAGCCCGCGAGGCGGCACAGGAAATAGTAGAGGAGTTGCGAGCCAGTGTCCGCGAATAATCGCCCGATTTTGGGCTGCGAAGCCGTTTGCCGCTGCCGTCAAACTGCGTCCACCAAATCGCTTTCCCCTTTAGAATTAAACCCGCGCCCATGCCCCGGATACCAAAACTCAATCTTCACCAAATGCAAACGCACATCCCTCATCCCAAAATAGAAGACCCCGCCCATATCAAAGGCGTGCGCACCGTCGCCACCCTGGAATTTACTAAGGGAGTTGTAGTCGTCCTGGCCGGCCTCGGCGTCTTCTCCATGCGCCACAAGGATATCTGGGGAGTCGCCGAAAGCTTCCTGGAATTCTTCCACGTCAACCCCTACCACCACTATGTAGGAGTCTTCATCAATCTCGTCTACCGTCTGAGTGATGTCCGCCTCTGGAAGATCGCCGTAGTCGCAGCAGTTTACGTAATGTTGCGCTTCATCGAAGCGTATGGCCTCTGGTACCTCCGGCCATGGGCCGAATGGTTAGCCATACTCTCCGGCTCAATTTATATCCCCTTCGAAGTAGCCGATCTCCTGCGCTGGGGGCCGGACCTGCTGCGCCTGTTGGTAGTAACCATCAACGTAGGCATCGTTCTCTACATGCTGATGCTCCGTTTGGAAGCCGCCAAAAAGCGGCACGCCGAATGTCTCCAGCGCTAGCATTCGGCGATCTTGCGGGAGAATCATCGCCCGTCGTTCCTCTCTCTCGAGGGCGTATCATTCACCAACCCACGTCGCAATTGATCGTAGGACACGCAGCGCGGAACCTCAAATCGCAGGTTGCGGCTTGGTTGATCTAAGTGTCGCTGCTGCGGCGGGGAAAAAGATACCTTTCGTGGCCGCACCCATCCTCCCGGTACGGCTGGAACCCGGAGTTGCGGCTACTTCTAAGCTGAAGACGTTGCCAGGAATACGGATTTCAGCAGGCGAAATGTCGCGCGCACTGGCAACTCCCGGCTTGGCTCTAATTCGGGTTAGCGTTGGCAAACCGATCAGGATTGCTCAGGTCGTGGATGTCGACAATCGCAATCCCGCCAAGCCTCATGAGCAATAGTGAACAGACGACGCAACCCTAGGATGTCAGAATCCTAATACTCCAGGCAAAACTGTTGGTGTCCTTTACCGACGAAGGTAGGGTTCCATGTGGCTCTCAGGCAAGAATTTCAGAGGTCGACTTTCCCGCGCTCAACTTGAATCACTTCTTGAACAACGCACCACGGCCCTGCAGACACTTTCCCAGCAACTGCTCAAAGTGCAGGACGAAGAGCGACGAAGGGTGGCGCGTGATTTGCATGATCACACCGGACAAACATTGGCTGCGCTGAAAATGGCCGCGGCCAGCCTTGCATACAAGCTTCAGCATAACGAAGACACAGCCAACGTGCTGTGCGATATCTCTGCCCTGGCCGATCAGGCGCTCAAGGAGGTTCGCACAACCTCATATCTGCTCCATCCTCCCTTGCTCGACGAGGTAGGGTTTACCGCGGCGGCACAGTGGTATGTGCAAGGCTTTGGTGAGCGCAGCGGGATCAACGTCACCGTGGACTTCGCCAGACTTCCCGAACGCCTGTCCACGGAGATCGAGATTACCCTGTTCCGCGTGTTGCAGGAGAGCTTAAGCAACGTGCATCGCCACTCCCAATCGTCCAGCGTTGGCGTCTGTTTTATGTATCACCCGGAAGCTGTCATTCTCGAAATCTCCGATCGCGGAAACGGAATGCCCGCGGAAATGCTGCAACGCTTGGGCGAGGGCTGCGCTGAAGTGGGAGTCGGTCTGGCAGGAATGCGCGAACGCTTAGACCAAATCGACGGAGCTCTGGAAATAAACTCCACCAGTTCCGGAACGACTCTCCGTGCTATCGTGCCCCTGACTCCTGTCCGGGATACCTCCCCCCGGTGCCGAAATTACGGGACCTTCCCCCCTCCCCCGATATCTCATTTTGAAGAAAGAAGTGCATCCCTATGAGCCGTTTACGAATTCTTGTCGCAGACGACCATGATGTTATAAGGCAAGGCGTGATTTCGCTGATCAAGGCCCACTTGGGTTGGGAGGTCTGCGCCGAAGCGTCCGATGGCCGGACCGCCGTCGAGAAAGCCAGAGAATTGAAGCCCGATATTGTGATCATCGACGTCGGCATGCCACTCCTGAATGGCTTGGACGCTACCCGCCAAATCATGAAAGACAATCCGAGAGTGAGGATCTTGATCTTGACCATGGCCGATGGAGATCAAGTGGTTCGCGAAGCGTTCGAAGCTGGCGCTCAAGGTTTCGTTCTGAAATCCGACGCCTCGCGTGACTTAGTTGCCGCCATCCATGCCTTGGGACACGGCAATACCTTTTTCACTGCCCGGGTCTCTAAGATTGTTCTCTCCGGATACCTTGAACATATTCAACGAACAAAAAGCGAGCGAATAGCGCCTACCCTGACACCGCGGGAGCGCGAGGTCATTCAACTCGTAGCGGAAGGCGAGTCATCGAAACAGGTGGCCGCGCGCTTGGGCATCAGTCCCAAGACCGCGGAGACTCACCGCAACAATGTCATGCAAAAACTTAACCTCCACTCCATGGTTGAGCTGGTGCTGTTCGCCGTGCGAAACGGCATAATTCGGGTCGCAATGAGCGGACCCGATTCGACAGCCGCCGCGCAAAGGGGCCCGGGCATCGCTGCCTGATGCCATCCGTTGCTCTACGCCATCCTGCCTTTGGGTGGCGCGTCTGTTCACCGCTGTATCGATCTGCGGACTAACGAGTAATCTGAAGCAAGCGCTACTAATTCAGCGAGCACCCGCAATCCGCCGGCGGCACATGCGCCTTCAAAAATTCGGCCACGCGCCTATAGGCGTCAATCTGATTTTCGACTTTGGCGAAGCCGTGCCCCTCGTTCTCGTAGACCTTGTATTCCGCCACGCCGCCGCGCTTTTTGATCGCATCAACCACTTGCTGCGCTTCGCTCTTAGGGCAACGAGGATCATTCCCGCCCGCTAACAGGTAAAGCGGCGCCTTGATGTGTTCGACGAAATTTATCGGCGACCGATCTTCGTACAGCGCCTTGTTCTTTACTAAGTCGCCCATCGTCGCCAGATCAGACTGCTGTAGCACGGGGTCCTCATTCTGAATCTCAGTGAACCAGTTCACAAAGGGCACAATCGGAACGCCCGCTGCCCATACCTCAGGAGCCTTAGTGACTCCCATCATGGTCAAGTAACCGCCATAACTGCCGCCCATCAGAATTAGTTTCTTCGGGTCGACGTAGCCGGTCTGTTTTATAAAGTCGGCAGCGGCCAGCACATCCTGCAAATCGCCGCCGCCCATATCAAAAAGATTCGCTTGCTGAAAATCCTTTCCATAGCCAGTCGACCCGCGATAGTTGGGGGCAATCACGATGTAGCCCTGATTGGCCATGTATTGCACGAAGCGATTGAACGTATTCATCGTCTGCGCCGTAGGACCACCGTGGACATAAACGATCGCCGGATGCTCAGGATTATGTGGCAGGTTATATGGCATATAGACGAAAGCAGAGATCGTCCACTTACCATCTTTGCTGGGATAGTGAACGAGATAAGGTTCGACCATATCGTCGGAACGCACGCCGCCTACAAGCGACGACGTAACTTGGCGCGATATGTTCGGGTGCGATGGTTTGTCGCTGAAGGTGTAGACCCACAGGTCGCCAGGGGCGGTGGGGCCAGTGTGCGAGAAGAGCATGCGCGACCCGTCCAGGGTGAAAGGCGAAGGGTCACCTGCAACGTGGTTCACTCCCTTCGGCAAACCGAGATCCCGAGTCTTTCCGGCGGCGACGTCATAGAGATATATGTCCGCGTTGCCATCGACGTTGGCCGAATAAGTCAGAAATTTGCCGTTCGGAGAAAACTTCCCGCCAGAGATTTCCCACTTATCTTGAGTTATCCATCTGATTTTCTTGCTCGCTATGTCAAGCAATCCGACATTCTCGTAGCCGCTGGCGGCATTGGAAGTAATCAGGACGCTCTTGCCATCTGGCGCAATGTCATCGGCCGAGTAAAGATGTTCGCCATCGTGGGGCGTAAGCAGCGCGCTCTGCGCACTGGCAACATCTACCAAAAATACGTTGGAATCGCTGCCCTTCGACTGTTCCTGCGTATAGACGATTATCGAATCATCGGCCGACCAGATCGGTGCAACGTTCATGCGGTCTTTAGGCGTGCCCGAAGTAAGATGTTTCACCTCGCGCAGCACGGTGTCGTAAACGTCAATCTCAAACACCGACGAAGTCTTCGGCTTGACGATATATGCGAGGTAGCGCCCGTCGTGCGACCAAGTTGGGCTTTCTTCCGCAATCTCGCGCGTGTTCGTTAAGTTCACGACCTGTCCCGTCTTTGGTGAGACGAGAAAAATATCCCATTGCTCATCGCCGTCGTAATCCGACATATACGCGATCCACTTTCCGTCCGGCGACCAAGTTGGACTCGTCTGCCGCTCGTTGCTCACCGTGAGCTGCGTCGGCCACCCGCCGTTGGCATCGACCGTCCAAACATTGTTGCGCCCGCTCAGGTTGCTGACGAAGGCGACCGTCTTTCCATCGGGAGACCAGGTCGCGCCGCCGACTTGGCGCGTCATGTACAGTTTCTCGATAGTAAGATTTTTCTCCACGCGCGCGTCGGGCTTGGACGCGATTTGCTTCGCGTCGGTGATCGCCTGCGGCATCGGCAGAGTTTGGAAGGTTATGAAAGTGCTCATCATAGTCGTCAGTATCATGGTTGTCAGTATCACACTAGCAAATGGGATCAGGGCGGGCATGGTACCTCGATTGAGTTTGTGGGCAATGGAAAAGTTTAGCAGCGTCGTGGACTGAAAAACCTGGATCGAGGCTCACGGCTCGAATCGCCGAGCCCTATTTGGCGCTAAGTTATTAAGAATCTGTTGAGTACATTCTACAAGCGATGGTGACAGACGTCCCGCCGGATTTTTGTATCGATTCATCACAGTACCTTCGTTATGAGCGCAGCGTTTTCTCGCGCTGGAGTTTATACATTTTCCGGAATAATCGAGCTGATGGTTCAGCCCGCTATTCGAACCGGCGTCTGCCCGATGTGCTCCAATCAGCTCGAGCCCTGCCTGCATCGAGTCTCAGATCCAGTAACTGGACTGGAGTTTGACGTGCTCAGGTGTCCTGTATGCGGAATGGGAGTCACCGATCCGTCGCCCGACCAACTGCAGCCTCACTACGCCGAGTACTATGGCAACCGCCACGGGCTTACAGCCAGGTTCTGCGACCGTCGGCGGATTGCAATTGTCACTCGGATGGCGGGGCCAGGTCGCGGCAGACGGCTTCTGGATGTTGGTTGTGGAGAAGGAACATTTCTTCAGGCCGCCGGCAAACGCGGTTGGGAGACGATTGGAATAGAGTTAAATTCGGCTCCCGCACGGCGGCTCGGGCTGGAAGTCTTCAGCAGCCTGGACGAGTGTGCGGATCGGGGTCCATTCGACTGCGTTACCCTCTGGCACAGCCTCGAACATATGCAGGATCCGGGGGCCGTCATTGCGAGAATTCGACGGATTGTATCGGACAACGGACTGATACTGATAGCCGTGCCAGACTTTGAGGGATGGCAGTCAAGGACCTTCGGATCGAACTGGCTGCATTTGGATCTTCCACGCCATCTCTATCATTTCACCGCCACATCCATTGACGGGATGCTTCACCGGACCGAGTTTGTACCGGTAGCACATTGGCACCAGGAATTTGAATACGACCTAATCGGTTGGTTGCAGAGTGCACTCAATGCCGTGTTGCCGACCCCCAATGTTCTCTTCGATTTCCTGAGCAGAAAAAAAATTCGTGGAACGCTGACGGAAAAGCTTATCAGCGGAATATCCGCTTTCTTCTCTTTTGCCTTCCTGCCGCTGGTCTGGCTTGGATCGATCGCGGGGAGAGGCGGTACACTCCTGGTGGCTGCGCGAACTACCGGACGCACTGCAATGGCTCAGCGTGCCCGCGCGGCCAGTGCGTCGGGTGACTGAAACAGCTGGGACCCGCGAGTCGCAATCATGAGCCTCCCGACCCATCATGGCGCGCTATTCAACCGTAACGCGATGGTCTCGTTCCTCCCAGCACGCACCGTTCTTCCAGTAGAACGTGAAAACGATTTGGCGTCCCGTGGTGAGTGTATCTGTGGGTAGGTCGACATGATGAAGGCCGCATGCGCTATCGATGGAGTCGCTGTCTTGGCTAGTTTGCCAACCATCGAAGCTCCAATGCACCACTGCCGGTTCGACCATCAGAACCCGCAGCTTCTTTCCGCACGGCATGCTGCGCGGCTTATTGTTGAAGCGCCAGTTGAAATACGTCGCTGAAACTTTCTTGACCAGATACCGTTGCACCGTCTGCGAGGGCTGATCAAAGATCTTGCCGTCGATCAACGAGCGCCGCAGCTTGATGTATTCCGAGTGCGCCCACACCAGCGGGCATGCCGACCCCGAAGCTTTTCCCAGAAACAACTCGCGCTCCGGAATATCGTTTGCGTCCCACACTTGCTCGGGAATCAGCCGGTTCGCATCCGTAGAGTTTTCCATCACGGCTAAAAGAGCCTCGGCGACGTCAGCGCGCCCGGCGGCCAATTCGTAATGTGCGCGCTCACCCGCCAGCAGCGGCCATGGACGGCCTGTCCCACTGCCGTCAAACGGGGATCCGTCCGCGTGCTCGCCGTAGCCATCGCCGTTGTATCGATGCCACGCCGGTCCCTGCGGAAGTTTCACGCGCAGCAGTTCGTCGATGACCTTGATCGTATTCACCATTCGCGGATCATCGGCCGCGCGTAATCCAAACCGCACCAGCGCCAGTGCATCGGGACTGACAATCTCCACCGCCGCGCAATCCGAAGTGCCGGGCGCGCGATTCCTGATAGGAACAAACCCTTGCAGCGGCGAAGCGAAACCGTCTCCCGAGGGCGGTGGCGCAATACGCACGTAATAGCCCTCGACCCCAACCAGCCGCGCGAGATCGGTATTGACCGCATACGTCCGGCGCTCAATGTTGAAATTCCAAGTATCGGCCATATCCCGCAGAAAGTCAGCAGCCTTCGACTCGCCGAGCGACTCCGCCATATCGGCGGCAATCAGCAAGGCAGAGATTTCCGCCGCCATAGTGAAGGTCGAATAGCCGCCATCTTCTTCCCAGCGATCCTGCTGCGTGACCGGTCCATTCACCACGATAAAAGCCGCCGCTTTGCGCACCATCGGCCACCACCGACGCTCGTTGCCGAAGCAGCGCGGCGATTCCCGCCGCAGCAGATCGACCAGCAGAACGGGAAACGCCGTCTCATCCATCTGCAAGCCATTCCAGTAGGGACGGCCATCCAGCCACATATTTTGCGGCCAGTGTCCGTCGGCTTCCTGCGTGGCCTCGAGATAATGCAATACGCGGAGAGCGTCGTCATGCGCGCCGGCAGCCAGCAAGCCTCCTGCACTTTCAACGAGATCGCGCGGCCAGATGAGGTGATAGCCGCCGAGATCCTCATCGCCTTTATTGAAGCCCCATGGAATAGAAAGACTGGCGATAATTCCGCCCAGAAAATCCTTCGATTCGTGAGAGCGCAGAACTGCCATGCTCGCGCGATACAAATCTTTTTCTCGCGGCTGCGCGTCGAGTTTCTTCAGCGTCTGCTGCCAATTCCGCCAGTGCGAAACGTAATCTCGGCGCGTCGTCTGGTACGAGGTCAGCAGGGAAGAAATGACCTGTTGTCCGGCTTCCGCCCACATCTCGCCAAAGCCGAGCGCGAGGATGAATTCACCGTTACACGCAGCGAGGTCGATTTCGCCGGTCAACGCGATGTTTCCATTCTCCGCGCGGTCATACTCCCACGTCATCTGGAAATGGCGTTCGAGATCTTGCCAGCCGTCGGACGCGCCGACAAACCCGACCGAACGTTTGAGCCACGGCGCGGAGCAGCCCAGGGCCAGCGCGGCAGAGCCACGCTGCGCGAAAAGCATCGAGGTGCCCTTGTACTCTCCCGTCCAGCCGGTATTGCCGTACCCGAAATTGGCCAGATGCGGCGCCAGCAGCGCATACAGATGTAGTGGCCAAGTTCTCCCTGGAGCGGCACGAAGCGAATCTTCTGTAACACCACATTGCGCCACGGATCGGTCAACACCTCCTTCTCGATCCGGTAGCGGCCATCCAGGGCCGTATTCGTCAGTTCATAGACGGGTATCCCGGGTTCGATCGGAAGATTCTGAAAAGTGCAATGACGCTTCTCTTCGGAGAAGAAGCCACTGCCGTCGGTCACAATCAGGCCAAAGTCGCGTATGCAGGCTTGGTCAACTCTGGGAAAATAAATCTCATTGAGGATGCCATGGCTCAGCGTGAACCAGACCCGGCTGTGCAGGTTCAAGGCGGTGCCAATCCCGGTTTTGGCGCTCGATGTCCAGCGCGGCTCAATCCCGGGCCAGCCCGGGGCAATGCGAGGTTCGTTTTTTAGCGAATCATTTTTCAATGGATCGTTTTTCAAGGGATCATTGCCCACAGAAGGTCGTCATCCTCACCGTCAAGCAGTGTGCCAGAAGATCAAGATTTCTGCTCGGCTTCTGGCGCGAGGTCTAAAAGGAGTTGTAAGTACTTGCAAAACAAAGTTGGTTCATGGGAAATTTACGGAGTTGTAACCTTCCATTAACATTTTCTCCATAAAACAGAAGGGCATACGTAAATCTAAAATCAAGAGGGGTTCTCGAGTGAACCATCGAATCGTGCTGTTGTTGGCAGGTCTTGCCTTTGCGCTGCCCGTCATGGGGCAGACTCAACTTAACGGAGCAGGCGCCACTTTTCCCTATCCGATGTATTCCAAGTGGTTCAGCGAATATCACAAGTTGCATCCGGACGTAGAGATCAATTACCAGTCTATCGGGAGCGGCGGCGGCATCCGCCAGGTGCTAAACGGCACCGTCGATTTCGGTGCTAGCGACGGCCCGATGACAGATGACCAACTGAAGGAAGCCAAATTCAAAATCCTGCACATTCCCACGGTTTTGGGTGCTGACGTTCCTGCGTACAATCTTTCTGGGGTGAACGCTGAGCTCAAATTCACTCCCGAAGCCTTGGCCGGAATCTTTCTCGGCAAGATCCAAAAGTGGAACGATCCTGCCCTCACTCGAGCCAACCCCGGTGTCAACCTTCCCGACAAATCGATCATCGTGATTCACCGCTCGGACGGGAGCGGCACCACGTATATTTTCACCGACTATCTCTCGAAGGTGAGCAAGGAGTGGGAAGGGGCCGCAGGCAAGGGAACCTCGGTAAAATGGCCCGTCGGCCTGGGAGGCAAGGGCAACGAAGGTGTGGCGGGCCAAATTCGGCAGTTGGATGGAGCGATCGGCTACGTGGAGCTGGTGTACGCTGTTGAAAACAAAATCACCTACGGATCAGTCAAGAACGCAGCCGGAAATTTCGTGAAGGCTACTCTCGACAGCGTGACCGAAGCGGCGGCCACGGCGCCACAAATGCCCGCCGATTTCCGCGTCTCCATCACCAACGCGCCCGGCAAGACAGCCTATCCCATCTCCAGCTTTACGTGGTTGCTGATTCCGGAGCAGGCGAAGGATCCGAAGAAGGGCAAGATCATCGCCGATTTTCTAACCTGGATGGTCAACGATGGCCAGAAGATGACAAACCAGCTCAGCTACGCACCGCTGCCGGCGAACGTTGCAGAGAAAGTTAAGGCAGCGATTAAGCAAGTCCACTAAAGCGTCGGAGCATCTGTTATTCGCTTCGAGCGCCACTCCATGGCTTGATTCAGGATCGAAACATTAGGCTAGTACCACCCGACCCGGCAAAGGAGAGTAAGCCAAAACCGGGCCGGTGGTGACTCTGAAGGGTAAACGCACCCTCCAGAAAGTGGGGTTTCCGCTAAACTTTCTCTGTCAAAAAGAGAGGGTCCCGCGTCAAACTTTGACGCAGGACCCTTTCTAATTTTACGGCAGATAGTAGCGGAAGGACGTGAACACCATATTGTCGAGCCCTTGCGGCGTAAGTGCTCCGTACGTAGGCGATCCACCCGTCGGTGCGGCTGTGGCGCCCGACCAGGTTTGACGAGTCACATAGGAGTACTGCGTGCCGAACTGCATTCTGCCCTTCGGCCCGCTGTAGAAGCGGTACCAGAAGCCAATCGTGCCTTCGATATCCGCTCGCGTGTCCCCCGTGCAATTCGCTAGAGCACCCGGATTGAAGCCCGTAGTGTATGTGTTATTTGTGCCCGGCGCGGTTTCCGCATAACAACCATAGTTGGCGAAGGTCGGAGAACCGTAGCCAACGTACACCTTTTTCGAAGTGACCGGGTTGACATAGGAAGCGAAAGTCCGACCGGCGTACTCGGCTCCGACATAGGAGTAGACATCTAGCTTCTTGCCGTGATACTCCAGCGTCGACAGCCCTTGGAGACCCTTGATCAGGTGAACCGATCCGTCCGGATTAATGGTTAGATCGGAGAGTTGAGCTGCGCCGTAACGACCGATTCCGCTGCCTCCGAAGCCATGTAAGCCAAAGACGATATGCTTGTCGGCCATAGTCCAGCGGGCATTGGCGCCAAAGCCTCCACCTTCTTTCGAAGCATTGTAGGCGCCCGTCACGGTGGTGGCGCCAGTGGTGGGTGGGCACTGGGCCGCGGTGGAGAAAGGACCGCCCGAAACGCAGGGGTAAATACGGTCAGCAAATCGGTCGGCCAAACCGAAAATCTCATAGTGCCCGAAGCCCGGATCAAAAGCGATCTTGGCGACGAGATCGGGCGAAGGATTGGCCGTGTAAGTCCCGCTAAAGCCGTTGTAGGTATTGCTGGCGCCCGCCTCTCCAAGCAGGTAATTGTCCACATTGCCGTGCGTGGTGAGCGTGCCTTGCGCGTTTTCGATGGAGAAAGCAGCCGAGAATACACTGCCGAAGTCTTTCGTTAGGCGAAGTCCGTACTGGCGTGCGAAGCTAAACCCCACGTTGTACCCGCCGTCAATCGTGGCGGGCCGGGCATCGTTCACTTTGCCCAGGTCGTCGCTGGGTGCGATTCCCGCCTTGTTCTCCGTAACCAGACTCCACATCTGGCCGCCGACGAAGCTCCAGCCGTTATTGAACTTGGCCTGTCCCCAAGCCTGGCGAAGACGAAGAGTGTAGCCGTTGGTTTGAACCGAGGTCGAGGTCACGCCCGAAGAGAGAAAGTCGGCCGCGACGTAGCTGGACAGATCTACATTCTTCATGCGCCCATCGGCAAACAGAGTGATCTTGGATTGCCGAGCAGATCCAAAAAGCTCCGATACCTTGCTCTGCGACGCCCCCGGCATGGTGAGCGAGTTAAAGGGAGTGGACATATCGGCTCCCAGCGCTCGCGACCGGCGCACAAATTCGCCAGCGGCATAACCGCCGGGAGTAATGTTGATGCCCCTGAAGTGGATGGTAAGCGGGCCCTCCATTGGACCTGAGATGGGCTGGGTCTCCTGCGCGTCTTGCAAGTTGAGTTCCGGGCTGTCTCCTGCTTGCGGAACCGCGACTTGGTTGCCAACCTCTGCTAACTGAGGCTGTGGGCCCGCGTGGGTTGGAAGATTATCGGCCTGAGTGGCCCCTGCGGATTGCTGAGCTTGTTGCCAGGCCTGCTGCCGCTCGAGTTGGCGAGTCAAGCGATCAATTTGCCGCTGCTGGGCGGCGAGTGCCTCCTTCAGGGCCTGGAAATCTGCGGCGGTAACGGTGGACGGAACTGGCGCGGCTGCGGCGGGGGATGCTTTGGGGTCGGGACCCAGGTTCGATGCGGTTTCCGATGCGGTTTGGGTTTGCGCTGGAGCGGCGGCTGAAATTGCTAACAATGCGAGGGCGGTAAGAAAAAGGTGCTGGTGACGTTCCATGGAATGCAGTCTTCTCCGTGTTAAGTTCCCTGAGTTGTAGTTTCGAGATGAAGGAATCGAAAGCTGTTTGCGCCTGGTCGACTCCTACGAGGTCTAAACGGAGAATCTTCCTCCAAAGTATCTATAAAGTCAAGTTATCAAATAGACTTAATTAACATAGAGGACAATGCAACTGAGCTTCCACTCAAGAGGAGAAGCGGAACAGCGATTAAGCCGGTAAATCGCTGTGTTCGATAGAGTGTGGCGATCTTATACATCTGTCGGTGTGCAGCGAATTGCTGTTCAAGGGAATAAACGCTGCAAACCTTGATTTGCAAAATCAGAGGCGCTGGTGAAGGGAAGTCAGGCGGAAACTCGAAGAACCGAGACGGTGACGTTATCCGGAGCGCCGCGTTCCAGCGCCATTTTTACCAGGGAAAGACAAGCTTCGGCGGGAGCCGCTTGTGCGATTGCGACGAGATCGTGATCGCCAACCAAGCTCCATAGGCCGTCGGTACAGAGTATGAGCGAGTCTCCTTCTTGCAGGGAAACAGGACGATCGGGAGCGTCGGGCGCAAGGACTCGTCCGGCGCCGAGCGCAGCGGTGAGGATGTGACGCTGCGGGTGGGAGTGGGCGTCTTCGGAACGCACGATGCCGGTTTCAACCAGCCTGCCGACGTAGGAATGATCGCGAGTGAGGCGGGAAATATTTTTGTCGCGAACGTGATAGAGGCGGCTGTCGCCGACGTGAGCGAAGTGGAGCTGATGGCCGACGATGGAGAGAGCGGTGCAGGTGGTGCCCATTCCGTAAAATTGGGGTTGGTCGATGGCGTAGCGCTGAATACAGCGATGAGCCGATGTGAAGGCTTCGAGCAACGTGCTTTGCGGATCCGCGCCAAACGTGTGATCGTAGCCGTGGCGTACGGTCTCTACGGCTAGCTGGCTCGCTTCGTGGCCGCCCTCATAACCGCCCATGCCATCGGCGATGACGGCAAGACGGCCTTTGAGCCGGAATTCTTCGTCGGAGTCGGGCTCCCAGTAGAGGTAGGAATCTTCATTGTTGGTGCGCTGGCGGCCAACGTCGGTCAGGCTTGCCGCTTCGATTCCCGGCCTGCTGGTTTTGCAGTCGACTGCCATAACTGAAGAGCGAGAGATTATCTGTGCTATGAAACTTATGCGGTAAATTTTGTATTGAGCAAATTAAGTTGGGTTTGGGTCATTATATAGTCGCGACTGTCCCACGGGTGGTTATGCGCGCGCGTTGATTGCGGGAGATCCTTCCCTTCGCCGGAAGAACGGCTTCGGTCAGAATGACGCCGATAAGAGATGACGGAATCAAGACAAAGACGCCATCGTCAAGAAACCAATCTGCGTAGGGTATCACTCAAATTGTCAGATCAGACGTTGCGTTCAGTTTTGTTCGGGAAACAGAACAAGCGGCGATGGCGCGGAGGTTGCTCAAGCCGGCTGGAGCGAGGTTTGGCAGGAATGCGAAAAAGATTAGTGACGATGAGCGCCTGGTTGTTGCTGAGCGCGCCTTTGATGGCGCAAGGGAAGCGGCTATGGGTGCTGCGCTCGCCGGGAGAGATGGTGGAATACGATCTGAGCACGTTTGCGGTGAAGCAGACGGTGAAGGTTCCGGCCGAAGCGGTGCAATCGCCGGCGAACGTTTCGGTGAATCGTGTAGGACAGATTCTGTACGCGCCGACAGTGTCGCTGCCGCTTTCGGATGAAGACGTTGCGGCACCGCATAAGGCGTGGTTTTGGAACGGGCGTAGTGCGACGATGATCGATCTGGGAGTGAAACGCGAGTCCCATGCCACGGGATCAAATCAAGCGGTGACAGAATTGGCGCCCGTGGTTTATTTATCGGCTGACGGAGAACATTTGTTGTGGTTCGCCAATCAGCAGCGGCGGCTGGTAAGGGATGGACTGGATCTTTCGACGAGTACCAGCTGGCAGGCTTGGCAAACAGATTTAAATGGCTGCGGGCGGGAAGAATTAGTTACGGCGAATTTTCCGGAGTGCCGTTGTGAGACGGGCGCGTGCGAGGAGTATTGTCCTGTGGGCGTGGTTTGGGCGCCGGAGCGCGGCGTGGAGAAATCTTTTCTGATGACACAGTTTGTCGCCGGACAGACCACGCCAGAGTACAAAGTGAGCGTACGCTATCACGAAGAGGGCGGGAAGTGGACGGGTGAATCTCTGCCAGAGGCTTTAGAGCGAGTGCTGGACGCGGCGCCTGATGGGAGCGTGATTGTGGAGGCCATACCGGACACAGGTTGCTGCGGATGGTCGAACCAGAGCGACGATCAGACTCTGGCGCTGAGCAACGGCAAGAAGCGCACGGTGTTTGACGAGTTGGAGGCGTATAAGAATCCTGATTACGATGTGAGTTTTTACACTTCGAACGCGCGGCTGTCGCCGAATTCGGAATCTGTGGCGATGACGGTTGTTTCCACGGCGCAGCCGAACAAGCCGATTCAACTGGCGGAGCAGGGAGACGCGAATCCGGAAGAGTCACAGCAGACTCGGAAGGCGCTGACGGAGTTGCCGGCTGTGGAAGTAAAGGGTCTGGAAGATAGTTCGAGGCGAGTGACGCGTGTGCCGCATGCAACCTTGGTGGGATGGATAAGCGAGAAAGAATTGCTGATTGTGGAAGATCGTATGCTCGTGATTTATAACGTGGCAACGGGGGCGCGGCGGAAGACGAGCGTGCGGGTGGAGGATGCCGGGCAGGTGTTTCTGCGGTGAAGATAAGAAGACGGGGGCAACAAAAAGCCGCTTCGTCGAAGCGGCCTTGTGTGCAACTCGTTTGTATGCAGTTCGTTTTCTTTGCAATTCTCGAACGCCAGTGCAGGTCGCGAAACTGCTACGGCTGCAAGTTCCCTTTCAGCAGCTTCGGTTCAGAAGGAGTGTCGACTTTCGGATTATCTTCGGCAGTGACAAATACTTCGAAATCTTCATTCGGCACGGTTTCTTCGAAGTGGCCCTGCAGTTTGCTGTCCACCCTCAGTTGTCCTCTATTTTCAGGTGCTTTGTCGCGCGCTTGGGTCCACACTACATAGGTTTGTCGGGCAGGAGTTAAAGCCCCAGGTTTTGCTAGGTGAAATACCTCGATCTTGAGCTTAAGGTTTCCGTTCTTGTCTTTGCTCAAGTGCGCCTTGCCGGCAGCGGCCGGGATACTCGCGTCAGCGGTGAGTCGAACGTCCGAAGCATGCGCGAGGCCGCCAAGGGCAAACAAAGTCAAGCACGCGCACAGAGCGGTCATCCAGTTCATTTTTTTCAGCTGCATCATTTTCATCTGCATCATCCTGTTCCTCTTCTATTTTGGTACGTTATCAGAGTACGTCTCTTGTGTGTTTGCATACTGAGCAAAACGGAACACATTTGAGAGCACGTCGCCAATCGACTAACGGCGGCGCTGGTCGCGCGCCGGCGCTTCGGTTCGCGGGGCATCTCACGCCAGAAAACCGGCTTCGGTCAATGTGACGTTATCCGAACGCGAATGATTTGGAGATTGACAAGGCGAGAAGCGGCCAACATAATTCTTCGCACTCTGGAGTGTTCTACATGGAGCGGGAATGCGTGCAGCGACCAATGGCAGGCGGGAAGAGGAGGCGAGGGACTCTTCAGAACAGCCGCTTAAATCCCGGAAGGCTTTCTTAGCGTATGTCGCGCTGGCGACTCTTCTCGCCGCAATCGCGATTGTCCGAATCGTTTTCAGTTACTCGCACACGGCGCAGGCATTTGATGAGCCTGCCCACGTGGGCGCAGCTATCCAGTTACTGGACAAGGGAACGTATACGCTCGATCCCGTGCACCCGCCGCTGTCGCGCATTGCGATCGGCATACCCCTTTATGTCGCGGGCGCACGCTATCCGAACCTGACCGGGCCGGATGCTCAAGACTACAACGTAGTGGGCGATGTGATCTTGAATCAGTCGGGGCACTATTTGCGAAGGTTGATATTGGCGCGGCTGGGAAATCTTCCATTCTTTGTTCTGGGTTGCTTAGTGGTATTTCTGTGGACCCGCAGCGAATTTGGAGATTTCGCTGCAGTGGCGGCTGTGGCGCTGTTTACGACGCTTCCGATTGTTCTGGCATTCTCAAGTCTGGCCTATACGGACATGGCGGCCGCGTCGACGCAAGCTGCGGCCTGCTGGGCGTTTGCCATTTGGCTCGACAGGCGCAACACGCGGGCCACGCTGTGGATGGGGCTCGCAGTTGGATTGGCGCTGCTGGCGAAAGAGACGAGTTGTTTATTCCTGCCGGCGTGCTTTTTGAGCATGGTGATTGTGAGATGGCTGGTTCCGCATTTTAAGAAGACGTTCCCAGTTCAATCGAACGAGATTCGATCAGACGATATCCGATCAGATAAGGCCCCGTGGTACAGAAAGACCGTCAATAAAAAGACCGTCAAACAAATGGCGCTGGCTGTAGCCGTCGTCTGCGTTGTGGTTTGGGCGGGCTATGGATTTTCAGTCGGGCATCTCAGGGAGAGCCTGCAGCTCTCGCCGGATTCGACAATTTCGTTTCATCATTTGCCCGGGCCAGCGCGGAAAATCGCTCGCGAAGTGGTTGAGTACGACCCGCGAGTGCCGGCACCCGCCCTGCTGACGGGAGTACGGACCGCATGGTTTTTGAATCAGGGCAGTCCTCCTTCTTATCTTCTTGGCCGGATCAAGAATGGAGGCTGGTGGTATTTCTTTCTGCTGGGTGTGGGAGTGAAAGCGCCGATTCCGTTTCTTATCCTGCTCATTCCCGGCTTGCTTGCGATTCGACGTGCGGCGATGGAGGGGCGTTGGGGTGCGATGGCGCCGGCCGCGTGCGCGCTGGCGATTCTGCTGGTGACGATGCCCGTGAAATACAACGCCGGAATGCGGCACGTGCTCGTGGTTTTTCCGTTGTTGGCAATCGTGGCGGGTTGTGGCTGTTCTTATCTTTGGCACCTGCGAGCAGGGCGGGCGTGGGGCCGCGCGGCTTTAATTGCGTTGCTGTTTTGGCAATTGGTTTCGACGGTGCGCGCGAGTCACGACACGATCGCTTACTTCAATGAATTTGCGGGCAGCGATCCAAGCAAGGTTCTGGCATCGGGATGTGACTTCGATTGCGGGCAGGATTTGTTCGCGTTGTTGCGCGAGCTTCAGACGAGGCACGTTTCTCACGCCAACTTCGCGCTGTGGACGAGCGCGGACATGAGTGCAATGGGATTTCCGCAATTCGATATCCCAGAGCCTTACCAGCCGGTTACGGGTTGGTTTGCTATCAGTTTGCGGGCGTGGCGCTTTGGAGATTTTCGAAGGCATCCGTTTCACGAGCCGTATCCTCCGGATGCGTTCGACTGGCTGGAGCAGTATCAGCCGGTGGCGCGAGTGGGGAAGACGATTTTGCTTTATTACATTCCGGAGAACACGGCGAATCAGTAGCAGTGGAGCTGTTTCGGGCATTCCGCGCGCTTCGTCCCGGTGAGTGATGTGCCGGGAGATCCTTCACTCCGCCTGAAGAACGGCTCCGTTCAGGATGACGCCACGTGGGTGGCGACGCCATCGTGCGACGGCGCGAATGCCGCGACGGCGGTGGGCGAATGCCGCGACGGCGATGCGCGGCTGCCGCGACTGTAACGGGGGAACGCGTACAACGGTGGCGCGCGAAGGGCGCGTGAATGTCACGACCACGATGGCCACGCTACGTTTGATTTCTTTTTTGCTGACTTGTGCGGTAGATGATCCAGCCGAGAAGATCTGCTCCCAAAACGACCGCGGCGATTTTTATTGAGTATCTGGACTGGCTCTCGACTTCGATTACCGGGAAGATCGAGAGCAGGACGAATAATAGAGTTACAAGAAATCCTGACGCTGCGGCGACCCGGAGGGAAATACCCGGGCGGATTCCGCGGGCTTTCGGCGCCAGCAGGGGAATGGCAAAGAGTGCCAGATAGGCGAGCCCGTAAAAAGTAAAGCCCCATGTGAGCAGAAGTTCGTAGGCTTCCTGTTCGCCCACACCGATCAGGGCTGCGACGCTTGCGGCTAGAGTCGCGCCCCCGAGAAAAAGAATTGAGTTCACCGGCGTTTTGTATCGTGTATGCAGGCGTGAGAACCATGCAGGGAGCAGATGGTCCCAGCCTGCGGTCATGGGCAGGCGCGCGCTGCCGCTGAAATAAAGGCTGAAGGTCGAGAGATAGTTTCCCAGCAGGAGAAAAATGGCCACGGGAACGATGACGGCGCCCAAGTTTCCGAAGCCGCGGCGCAACGCTTGCGGAATAGGACCGATAACGTCGACGGCGTCGGGCGAAACGTAGGCGAGGATTGCGCTGGTTGTGAAGATATAAATGAGTGCGATGGCGGGCGCGGTGATCAGGATGGAGCGGCCAATGTTGCGGGCTGGGTTGCGCGATTCTCCGGCGAAGATGGCAACATATTCGAAACCGCTCAGAGCGCCGAAGGTCATCTTGCTGAATACGCTGAGAGTGAAAACGGTGAGGGGTGGCGCGGCCAAGCGCAATGGATGAAACGCGGCCGCCGTTCCGTTGCTTAGATTCATTAAGGGAAGACTGATAAGTACGGCGACGGTGATGAGCACGGCGATGCTGCCGGCATTGTTGAACCATTTGCCGAGTCTGAAGCCGATGGCAGCCAGCAACATTTGCGCCGCGATCAGAATTACAGATGCTGCCAGTACGGACCACTTGTTGTCTGCGATCCAGGCCAGGGAAGGCACGGCATAGCCGACGAATGTCGTCGTCACCAATCCAATGACGGCGACATAAAGCATGATGAAAAGCCAGAGATTCCACGCGACGAGAAATCCAATTTGATCGCCGAAAGCGAGGCGCGCCCATTCGTAGAGACCGCCTTCGAGCGGCATCAGGCGATTGAGGTGGGCTACGACGAATGCGAGCGGCACGAAGAAAAGCAATATGGCAGAGAGCCAGAGGACTACATGGGCCGGTCCAGCTTTGACTGCCGTGCCGAAAAAGTCTGGGACGATTACAAGCAAGACTTGGGCGAGGATTAGGTCGAGGAGGGTGAGTTCCTTTCGCAGGCTGGCGCTGTGGGATTGGATGGCCTCTGTTGTTTCGAGGGTCGGAATGGGTTCGGTTGCCAAGGTGAACTTTCAGGAAAATTGGAATGTCACTCGTTGCTGATTAAAAACCGAGATTCCTCCGCCCCTCGCGTTCGCTCGGGGGTCGGAATGACAACGAGTTTGAGTGTTAGCTTTCGGTTGAAAGCAAATAGCTGAAATCTGACGGCTGAAATCTGACGGCTGGTGGTTTCCCGCGGTTCATTCTTTTTCCTTTTCCGCCGGTTTCAGCAGCAGGTCTTGATAATCGAAGCTGAAGTCGGCTAAAGGAGAAACCGCAGCCATTTTCGCGCTGTCAATGCTGCCATCGGGATTCAGAGAGAAAGTGATGAAGGCGTCTTCGATAGTGCGGTCGCGCCAGTAGGCTTTGAAGGTGTCGTGCTGCCAAGGTTGCAGGTCGCCGATCATAGACGGAGTGTGATCGAAAGTAATGACCACGGCGTTATTTTCTGCGCGAATGGTGATGGGGCCATACCACGCGTCGTTATAGATGCCGGCATATTTTTCCAGGGGAAGGGAAGGCTTGGAATCAGAGGCGCGGTCGGCTTCGGCTTTCTTCATAGTTTCGGCGGCGTGTTTTTCAGTCGTGTCTTCACGAGACTTGAATGCGGCGATCCAATCAGTAGGCGGCAAATGAAAGTAATAATCGAGGACGTGATCGAGAATGGCTTCGAAAGCTCCGTCTTCCTCAGCGTTGGTGAGAATGACGACGCCCAGATTTTCTTCGGGCACGAGCATCACACGAGAGACGAATCCGCCAACGCCTCCGGTGTGGCCGACCAGTTTGCGGCCGTGATAATCGCGCAGAACCCAGCCCAGGGCGTAGTCGGCGAAATTGGCTTTGAGCGCAGCGAGCCCGGGAGGAGGATCGCCGATGGGAAGAATGGTTTGCGGCGTCCACATTTCTTTGGAGCGTTGTTCGCTGAATAAACGGCCGTCGCGGTCGGGAAACTTGCCGCGATTGAGTTGGAGTTGCACCCATTTGGCCATATCGGCGGCACACGAGTTGATGGCGCCGGCAGGACCCGCGTTGTCGAGTATTTCGAAGGGACGGATACTCAGTTGGCCCCCCAGACGTGTATGCGGGAAGGCGACGTTGTCGTTGGGCTGGATGTTGGCGTTGCTGACGTTGGAGTGAGTCATGCCCAGCGGCGTGAAAATGCGCTGGCGAATGTAGTCGTCCCAGGAAATGCGGGTGACGGCGGGAATGATTTGTCCAGCGGTCATGTAAAGCAGGTTGTCGTAGGCGTAGTGGCTGCGAAAACTGGACGCGGGCTTCATGAAGCGAAGCTTGTAGATGATTTCTTCGCGAGAATAAGTGGTGTGCGGCCAGAAGAGGAGATCACCTTCGCCGAGTCCCATGCCGCTGCGGTGAGTGAGCAGGTCGCGGATGGTCATTTCGTGGGAAACGTAAGGATCGTACATGACGAAACCTGGGAGTCGCTGGTAGACGGGATCGTCCCAGGAGAGCTTGCCTTCGTCGACGAGTGTGGCGAGGGCCGCAGTGGTAAAGGCTTTGGTGTTGGAGCCGATCCCGAAGAGAGTGAATTCATCGACGGGAGTGGGGTCTCCGAGTTTGCGGACACCGTAGCCTTTGGCGACGACGATTTTTCCATCTTTCACGATAGCGACGGACATTCCGGGAACGTCGAAAGTTTTCATGGACGAAGCGACGTAAGAGTCGAGGTCGGAGGGTGCGGCCGATTGTGCGTTCGCAAAGCTCAATAGCGCCAGAGCGACGGGGATGATTGCGGACGTTTGCAGGCAAATGCGCGGCATGCGGCTCTCCAATGATTTACGTGCGAGAATTAGTACGCGAAGATTAAAACACGGGCGAACGCGATCATGCAGACTTATCTTCTGGAAAGGGAACAATGGTTGCCGAGCCTAGAGCGCCTTGGCGAAGGGGATTATGGTTTCGAGAGACTTTATTTTTTGGGAAGTGGATGTGCAGGCTGACTTCATGCTGCCCGGAGGAAAACTTTATGTGCCGGGCGCGGAGAAGTTGATACCGAATATCCGGCGGCTTACAGACGCGGCGCGACAGGGGCGTGTATTTTTAGTTTCGCATGGATGTTTTCATGCGCCGAACGACTCCGAGTTCAAAATGTTTCCGCCACATTGTGTGAAGGGAACGGCGGGAGCGGAACTGATTCCCGAAGCGGTGGCGGAAAAAGTTGCGCGAGTGACCAACGAAGCGGACGCGCATCTGCCGAAGGATCTGTTTCAGTACCAGCAGGTTTTGCTGGAAAAGCAGACGCTGAATATTTTTGAGAGCCGGCACGCAGATGCTCTGGTGAAACAATTCGGCGATGAGGCTGAGTTTGTGGTATTTGGAGTGGTGACGGAATATTGCGTTAGCTTCGCCGTGAAGGGACTGCTGGAACGCGGACGACGCGTGGCCATAGTGAAGGATGCGATTGAAACTTTGAAGTCAGAAGACGGGACAGCGACGCTGGCTGAACTGGAGCGACTGGGAGCGAGGCTGACGACTACGGACCAGGCTCTCAAGGCGCTAGAACGCTAGAACGCTGAGAGCCTGTCCGGCTCTTGCGAAATTTTGCAAGCAATGTCGTTGCGACCCGGGGACTGTCCAGGGCGTTAGTTTTAGTGGTGGTTGTGGCGCCAGGTCCAGTATTCTTTTTGTTCGTCGGGAGGAAGTCTGCGGAAATCGCGGTGCGGATCGCGATGGGTTTCAGCGGCCCAGCGACTGTAATAGCCAGCCTCTTCGCCGTTCCACACATGGTAATCAGTGTAGTAAGGGTCGTAGACGCGATAGTAGTGATGATGCTCGCAGGCGATTCCGGCTAACGATGTGGTCAAGGCGGCCGCCAGCAGCAGATAACTCAGGGGATGCGAACCACGGCTCATGTTTTTCTCCTTGCAAAAAGAAACACTTTTCACGCTCATTAGTTGCCGAAAAAAGCTTCGCGGTTTCATAAAAGTGTGACCTTGCGGTTTAATTTCCAGGAGTATTCCATTTTTCTCAAATGCTTTGCAACCCCCGCGATTGTAATAGACTACAGTGTCTTCGAGCAGAGGAGATTTGAGATTGACTGATCCGTTACGCACGTTGCTGGATTTGCCGGAGCAGGAAAAAGTGGAACGCGGGCTGCAGCATACGCCGCGTGAAATCTGGCATCAGCCCGAGACTTGGACGAAGACGTACCAGCGCTGCAGAGAGCGCTGTGGCGAGTTGCAAGACTTGTTGAGGCGTGCCGGAATCGGCCGTGGCAATACTTCTTCGCCCACGGTCTATCTTGTGGGCGCCGGAACGTCGGACTATACGGGCCGGGCACTGGCTGGATTACTGGGGCGGCGATGGAGTTGTGAAGTTTGGGCTATTCCGAGCACCACGCTGCTCACTGAATTTGAACAATTTCATCGCCCGGGAAAAGAATATCTGTGGATTTCGTTTTCGCGCTCCGGCGAGAGTCCGGAAGGTGTGGCGCTGCTGGAGCAGGCGCTCGATCAGCATCGCGAGATCCGGCATTTGGTGATTACTTGTAATGCGCAGGGAGCGATGGCCCAACTTTGTTTGCGCCACGCCGATCGCGCCGCGGCCCTGGTGCTGGACGACGAGGTAAATGACCGCGGACTGGCAATGACGAGCTCGTTCACGAACATGGTGCTGGCGGGACAATGCCTGGGACATCTGGATGACTTTGAGAGGTTTGGTGACGTGGTGGCAGAAATGGGAGACCTCGGGCGCCGGTTTCTGATTGTGGCTGCCGAGACAGCAAGCACGATCACAATGCTCGGATGTACGCGCACGTGTTTTGTGGGAGCGGGAGCGTTGCGTGCTGTCGCCGATGAGTCGGGGCTGAAAGTGATGGAGCTGAGCGCCGGCAAAGTGACTACGCTGGCGGAAACTCCGCTTGGGTTGCGGCACGGGCCGCTTTCGAGCGTCGACGGCCAAACTCTGTTTGTGGCGTTTTTATCGAGCGAGCTGCGGCGGCGTGGATATGAACTTGATCTGCTGCGCGAAATTGATCGCAAGCGGTTAGGGCGAGTACGCGCGGTGGTGACTGCCGGCGAAGTTCAGGACGTGGCGTCGCTGGTGGATTACTGTCTGTCTCTGGGATGCGCCGCGGATTTTCCTGACTTGTACCGGCCGGTGCTGGATGTGATGTTCGGGCAGTTGATAGGACTGTTTGCGTCGATGCGCTCCGGGCTGAAGCCGGACCAGCCGAGCCCCGGGGGAACGATTACGCGGGTGGTCGCGCCCATCAAGCTATATGCCTGAGGTTTGCAGCTGGCCAGCGACTCAGGGCGCGTTTCGCCCGCGCCCTCAAAACGGCCCGCCTCTTCACTAACGACCTGCTAGGCCAACCCCTGCTGTTTCCCCTGCTGGTTCGTACGGGCAGAACGGATCTGTTCCCAGCGCGTCTCCGGTATAAGCAAAGGCGCGAGCGCGAGAACCGCCGCAGATGTGGCTGTACTCGCAGGCGCCGCACTTTCCGTGGAACTGATCGGGAGAGTGGAGGGCGCGAAAGATTTCGGAGTTGCGGTAAACATCGACCAACGAACCGGTGCGGACATTCCCGCAGCGCAGCGGAAGAAATCCAGAGGGATAGATGTCGCCGAGATTGGAGACGAAGACGATCCCGTGGCCGTCGCGAATCTGGAAGCCTTTGTAGACCGAAGTTGCTTTCATATCGTGCGGGGCCATTCCACTTGAACGCATGATGTCGATGGCGAGGCGCCGATACGATGGAGCCTCGGTAGTTTTGATAGCAAAGGGCGCGCGGAGCGAGAGGTCGAAGACCCACCGCATGATGGATTCGCCTTGCGCCGGCGAAACTTCATTCAAGGCTTTACCGCGGCCAACCGAAATCAGAAAAAACAGGCTCCAGCGCATCACGGGAAAACTGGTGCGCAACAACTCGTAGATGGCGGGCAGATCGTCGGCGGTCTCTTCGGAAACGAGCGTATTGACCTGGATGGGAAGGCCGATGCGTCCGCAGTGGCGGGCGGCTTCCATGGTGCGCTCAAAAGTTCCAGGGACGGCGCGGATGGTGTCATGCTTTTCTACGCAGGAGCCGTCGAGGCTCAGACCCAGACTTTGAATGCCGTGCGCCTTCAGGCAAGTGATGGCATCATTGGTCAACTCAGGTGTGGCGCTGGGAGTGATGGAAACTTCCAGGCCGAGGCCATTGGCGAAGGCGATGAGCGGGTAAATATCCTTGCGGCTGAGCGGGTCTCCGCCGGTAAGGATGAGATGGGGCAGAGGATCTCCGAAGCCAACGATCTGACCGAGAAAGTTGCGGCTTTCTTCAGTGGTGAGCTCGAGAGGATGAGGCCTGGGCATGGCTTCGGCACGGCAGTGTTTACAGGCCAAACCACAGGCCTGTGTCATCTCCCAGTAAACGAGCATGGGATTTCTGGAAAAATCGTGAGCCATGCGGCCCATGTTTGGAGTAGTGCTGGCGACCACCATGATGTTCCCCTTTCGGCAAAGCCCCACAAGCAAGGTCAGGTTACGTTCGGATACAGGAAAAGGCTGTGATTAGGATCACAGGGCACGGTGAGCAAATTCGCAAAAAATGCCAGCTCTGTCTAGTTGAGGGGACGGCGGCGCCGTGCAATTTCCGGTTTACGACAATGCGCACAGCACAAATGAATGCCCGGGTCTATGGGTGAGCACATAGACCCGGGCGGCTGTTCTGTGGGATGGCGAATGCTGAGGGGAAACCCTGGCTAGCCGGCTAGAAGGCCAGAGGATGCCGGCGAGCGGATCTTATACTCACCCTCGCATGTGGCGCTGCCTTTTGGGCAGCGCAGCTTCGCCTTTCAGAACAGCGATGCTGCTGACTGAAACCCCGATCGGAACATTCGCGACTATTTCTGCGCGCTGCGAATGTAGGAAACGAGGGCCTGCACCTGATCCGGGGATACGCCCTTGTTGGCGAACGCGTGCGTGGTTTTCTTGTCTTTGCCGCCATTCGCGATCATGTCGGTCAGATCGGCGTCTGAGGCTGTTTTGGCGTCGCCGGAAACCAGGCTCGGAATCTTGGCCGCAGGCTTCCCTGCCAGATCCGCACCATGGCACATTGCGCACTTGGTTTTGTAGGTAGCTGCTCCGTCATCGGCGGCCCAGGACAGGTTGGGCAGGACAAGGAATAGTGCTACCGCGATCATTCCAATCAGGATTACCAATTTCGATATCTTCATAATTGCTTTTCCTTTCAGGACCTCGGCTGTCTCGTTTTCTGTTCCGTGCAACAGGGCATCTAGCAGACGAAGCCGTTTAAAGAATCTGACTCAATCAGACTGAGGTTCAATAAAAATCCACTCATATTTGCAATATTCGCGGTCGCCGGTCAGTGACTGCAGTCACGCCAAGTCGTGATCGTGCTGCGGGTGAAACTAGCTATGAAAGAGCTGACGTGAGATAGGAAGATCGCGTCAAAAGACTCGTGGTCCGCGTGATATGCCACAGCGCAGACGTTGTGAGGGGTTTTTCCATCATTGGGCGGACGCACAAGTTACTGAAAATGAGGTAATTGGCTTTCCGCGCGAAACCCCTTCTTTGGCAAACAGCTTGCGCTTCCGGAATTGCAGGTTGCGCCGGAGGGATTCGTCTTGGAACCAACGCTCATGGTGATCGGAGTGAACTACCGCACGGCACCGCAAGCCATGAGGAAACGGTTTTGGATCGCCGAGAACCGGCGCAATGAAGTGCTGAAGCGCTTGAAGAGTGCGGAAGGGATCGAGGAAGTGGTTGTGCTCGCGACCAGTTGCCGCACGGAATTCCTGATGTGGGAGAGTGAGCCCACACTGGCGGCGAATTCGGTGCTGCAATTTCTGGGCGCCGAACATGGCCTCAAGCTGAGCGAGTGGGAACATTTTTATCGCTTGCTGGACGAATGCGCACTCGCGCACGTTTTCCGTGTGATGTCTGGACTTGATTCTCCGCTGAGAGGTGAACCGGAAATTGCTTCGGAGGTAAAGGCGGCGTGGAATCAGGCGCGGAGTTTGGGCGCGGCGGGACTCATCCTGAACAAGGTGCTGGAGAAGGGACAGGATGTTTCGCAGGCAGTACGAGCGGCATCGAGTACGGCAGTGGAGCTGAACTGCAGGGACCGCGAAGTAGATAGGAATTCTGACCTGCGCATTGCTGCAACTGCCGAAGCGGAAAGGATTGTCGCTGCGGAGGCGCTCGCTCTCTGCGACAGACTGAAGACGGAGACTGTGGTGCCCACGATTGTGGCGCTGCGTCATCGCCTGGAAGAAATTTGCCGGCAGGAACTGGAGTCTTTCATCGAAGATCGCGGACCGTTCACGAGGGAGCAGGATCAGTCATTTCACGCAATCACGGCACAAGTCATTCAGACAATCGCCAGCTCCCTGGCCCGCGAACTGAAGGAACTTCCAGAAAAAGAGGAACAGGAGCGGATGACAGCTGCGGTTACGCGCTTGTTTCACCTGGAAATCGCCGGAATGGGCGACTGCCGGCACCAAATTGGAGAAACGAAATGAACCAACCCGAAATGAAGCAGGCCGAAGTAAAGCAGAGAATGAGCCCACCAAAAACCGTGCAGTTGCAACCGACTGTTAAGTCTGTTCAGGCGGAGGCGGATAACGGTTCCGCGAAATTGTGGACTGTTCAGCAGGCGTATCTGCTGGCAGCGTTCTGCCTTTTGCTGGGCGTGGCACTGGGTTATTTGTTTCGCGGATCTGCACCCGGTGTGGCGCAGGTGGCTGCTTCGACCGCAAGCCCGGCGCAAGGCAGCGATGAGGCTGAGAGCGGTATGCAAGCTGCGTTGACACAGGCCGCAGCCACATTATTGGAAGCGGTGAATAAGAATGCTAACGATTTCGATTCGTTGGTGAAGCTGGGCAATCTGTATTACGACGGGAAACAGTTTCCAGACGCCATCCGA
This sequence comes from Acidobacteriaceae bacterium, assembly GCA_003132405.1. Taxonomy (GTDB): domain Bacteria; phylum Acidobacteriota; class Terriglobia; order Terriglobales; family Acidobacteriaceae; genus Acidiflorens. Next base: position 157,286 of record PKXQ01000150.1, read on the forward strand.
TACTACGAGCGGGCTCTGGAGATTCATCCGGAAAATCCCGACGTGCGCACCGACATGGGGACGGCTTACTGGTATACCGGCAACGCTGAAAAGGCTATAAGCGCAATGGAGGTTTCGCTGAAATATCGGCCAGGACACCCGCAGACTCTGTTCAATCTTGGCTGGGTGCTGTGGCAAGGCAAACAAGATCCGAAGGGCGCGATTGAGGCCTGGCAGAAGTTGCTGAAGGCGAATCCAGATTATCCACAGCGGCAACAGGTGGAGCAGTACATTGCCAAGGCAAAAGAGCACGCTGAGCGAGGCTAGAAGTCATTGTTTAATAAATCTTCGCGCGCAGAAGAATGTAACGTGAAGAATTAAAGTTCCACGAGCGAATGCTCGGGCTGGAGGGACTTGGAGATCGGCGCTTTTTTCATAACCAACTCATACGGCGCCACGGGGCTTCCGAAAAGGGAGCTCCTTTTTTGTCGTCATTTCCTGTCTCCATTGTTTGTCTTCATCTTTTATCTGCAGAGCGAAGACCGCCTACGATCAAGTTTGATCGCCTGATAGCGCGGCATCCTCGGCTGCATAATCGAACTGAGCAAGGAAAGGGAACAGCGGCGGATTTCCAAGCTCCCAGCTTATGGTTCGACGAATGGCTTCTTCGATCGCAACGGGCTCCACGTATCCCAGTTCGCGACGGATTCGAGCCGAACTTGCGCTCCAATGCTGCGCGGCGTTGCCGGGTCGGAGCAAATGCTGCGGAGTTCGCTCCACCGGCAGCACGACGAACGCTCCCGGCCAATGCATCTCGTTGGCAATTTCTCGCGCCCATTCCAGTTCGCTGAACGGTGGTTCCTCGCAGACGTTATAGATGCGCCGTGAGGCGCGATCATCGGTGGCGGCAAGGGCGATCGCGGCGGCTACATTCTCCACATAGCCACGGGGCGAGCGCCAGGCGGCCAGCGTCTGGGCAAGAAGGATGTGCCGCCGGCCGTCGGCGATACGCTTCACCACGGGATAAAGACGATGCAGCGGATCGCCTGGGCCGTAGATCATGGGCAGGCGCAGGATCGTACCGGGAAGTTGAGGATCGCTCATCACAATCCGTTCGGCGGGGATTTTGTCGTAATCGTCGGTTGCCCAGGAGAAAATCTTGCGCAGGGCCTGGAGATTCTCCGGCGGGTAGGGATGCAGATTGCGTCGGAGTTCTGAATCTTCTGTGAGCGGGACTATCTGCAGCGGGCCTTCTTCCGTGCCGTGCGTAATGCCTACCGCGCGATAGACGTCGATACTGCTCAGCATAACCACGCGTTGCGTTACGCCGCGGAAGATGTTTATTAACTCTTCGGCTTGCGGCGCCGAACTGATAACCAGATCGATCACCACATCGGGCGCGAAGCGCTTGAACTCCTGTGTGCTGGCATGGAGCTGATTACGATCGCCTCGAATTTCGTCCACGCCAGCAGGCAGGGTCTGGGTGCCGCGGTGAAGGGTGCCGCGGTGAAAGACTGCCACATTGTGCTTGTGCAACTGGAGTGCAGCGATGAGGAACCGGCCAATAAAGCCGTTGCCGCCGATCAGAAGAATGCGCATGCAATGCGGCAATCATAGCGGGCACCGAGACCTGAATGCTAGCCAGAGCGGAAATGTTTTCTACGGGAGGAACCAATCTTGCGGAGGATTTTCAATTCCCCAAAAATTCTCGGTCGAGGTGTCGAACTCGAAACCGACCAGCCAGGATGCGCCCTCGACGATTGAAATCGTCAGCACGATTTTCGCCGTCTTGGAGACTCCGGTGGAAACCAATTCCAACGTTACAGGCGTTCCATTCCGCAGACGAACAGGAAGAATGACGCCACATCCATGTGCATTGACGACCACGGTGTCGAATTTCCCGACAAATCTTTGATTGGGATCGAGGCTGGTGATTACGAGCGGAATCTGCCGGGTTAGTCGTGTACTTCTCCTGGCATCCTTACGCCTCTCAGGGGCGGTCCCTTCTGTCGGGTTCAAGATGTGAGAGCTCTCCACAATGCATGCTACAGCCCATTGCGGAACGCCCCCGTGGCTGGGCCCAGAGATTTACGAAAACCGGAACAGAGTGGGAACGCAAATACAATGGGCATTAGTTTAGCGACGGGCCCTTGCATGAGCATAATTTAATTGGGAGAGGAAGTGGGAAGGGGAAGTGGGATCCGACGGTGTGAGTTTGAAAGAGGACGTTGACTGCTAAGCCTTCCGAGTAAAGATAATCTGAGTCGGAACAAGATCCGAACAGGATCGGAGCAAGAATGAATTTTAATCGTCGTAATTTTGTGTCGCGCGCGCTGGAACTCGCTGCGGCAGGTTCGCTGATATCGCCGCTCAGTTGTTTTGCACGCGCACACTCGACATCTTCGTCTTCCAGACTAGCAAATGATCCGCTCCGGCCGCAGTTCCATCTCTTGCCTGCCAAGAATTGGATGAACGATCCGAACGGACCGATTTTCTGGAACGGGCAATACCACATGTTCTATCAATACAACCCCAACGGCGCATTCTGGGGAGATATGCACTGGGGACATGCTGTCAGTCCCGATCTCGTGCACTGGCAGCATCTCCCGATCGCGCTTAGCCCGAGCCCGGATGGTCCCGACGCCGATGGCTGTTTCTCTGGTGCTGCGATTGCCATGGGCAATCAGGTGGCAATGATCTATACAGGGGTGAAAAGCGTACCAAAATCTTTGGCAACACTCTCGGATGGCGCTCACAATTTTCGCGAAACGCAGTGTCTGGCGATTTCAGACGATACGAACCTGACCAGATGGAGGAAACTTCCCAAGCCGGTGATTCCAACTTCTCCGCGGGGCCTCGAAATAACCGGATTCCGAGATCCTTCCGTTTGGCGCTCGGGCGAGTGGTATTACCTGACAGTCGGATCTGGAATTCAGGGCAAAGGAGGCGCCGTTCTGCTCTACCGCTCGAAAGATCTTCGCAACTGGGAGTATCTGCACATCGTCGCGAGCGGCAAAGGCAATGGGCGAAAGGCCGCAAATGCAGTCGACTCGGGAGATATGTGGGAGTGTCCCGAACTTTTTCCGCTGGGCGATAAACACGTTCTTATCTATGCGACCGACGGCAAGGTTTACTGGCAGAGCGGTTCGCTGGATGAGCAGACGATGGTCTTCCATCCGGAACAAACTGGCACTGTCGATTTCGGTTCCTATTACGCGGCAAAAACTCAACTAGACAAAGATGGCAACCGCATCCTGTGGGGATGGATTCCCGAGACTCGTCCGTTGGAGGAATATCGCGCGGCAGGTTGGGCGGGAGTGATGTCGCTACCGCGAGTATTGACTTTAGCTTCAGATGGCCAATTGCTGATGCGATTTGCTTCGGCACTCTCGATCTTGCGGGGCTCGACGAAATCAGGGCTCTGTCCTCAGCGGCGGAGCGCAACCAAAATTGATGTGTCCGCTGTGTCCCTGAAGGACTGCTGTGGAGAGATTATTTGTGAAGCTGAAAACCTGCAGCACCCTGGCAAAATTTCCCTTGTGGACCACTCCTCGGGAGGCGAGGTATTCGGAATTGGTTTTGATCCTTCCGCGCTTACGCGAATCACAGTGGATGGTCAAGAACTCCCGCTCGCTCTCAATGACCGAAAGTTTTTGGTTCATATGTATGTGGACGGGTCTGTGATCGAAACCGTATTCAATGACCGGGTCGCGTCTACCAAACGCTTTTATTACCCGGGGGAGCGCGCTCCGGAGCTCGAGATTCGAGTGTTAGCGTCGGAACCAGATACGGTTTCCGTAACGGTTTGGCAGATGAAAGCAATCTCTTCTAATCGCTTGACGGGGGTAGTCGCCCAAAGTATTTTTGGGGAATGCAGCGGGCGGTGAGCTGTGGCGACTTCGGTAACTGCGGTGTTTATGCGATCAAAAATATGGCGGAGAGAGTGGGATTCGATTACCGCCATTTCTAGCAAGTCGTGGTGGTTCCTACACATAGCGATAATACCCTGTGTTTATAATGGTTTCAAGCACATTCTCGACTTAGGGTCGGTTGTCTGAGACGACCTCTAACGACCTCCATTGCCCATCAAAACGGTATCACTAGTATCACCCCCGTGCCTTGAAGTCTGCCGTCCCAACGGGTCCTGAGAACGCATCGGGCTATGCGGAAGTGATTCCAGGAGACCCGAAGTGGATCATTACTTCCGGCTAGCGACAATTCGCCCGTTGGGTGCTTGAAACTCCACCCTCTTGGCTTTGACGCACCGCTGAAGCCCACATCTCTACGGCTTGCAACCCGTGCTGCCGATTCCAGTGAGGATGGGCAACGACGCCTGTTTATTGGCGGCAAGAACTGCGTTGAAGGCAGCGAGATCCTGTTCGTTCAACTGCCGCCAGTTCGCGAGATCCTTGTCGAGGGCATCGCAACTTTGTTGCGCCGCGGACTGAACGGTGTCTGCCGGACGCATGTCGGCGCTCTCCACGCTGAAGATGAGCCGGGCCAGGTCGCGGTTCACGGGTCCAAATCCCGGAGCGCGCTTGGTCCCCTTGTCGATGGCATCGATCTTCTTTTCGAAGTCGGCCACCGCGTCCTTTGTCTCTTTGGTTTCGGACTGCTTCAAGGCGTCCGTCCGTTCGGTTAAAGCTTTACGCAACCCTGCGACCTGGTAAAAAGCATCAGAACTCGCCTTCATGCCCCGGCTGATTCGCTTCGCCAAATCGAGTTGGTCTAACAAGTCGGCTGGCGAGGCATGAACCCGTGGATCAAGTTCCAGCGTCAGAGGCTGTCGCAAGGTTTGACCGCCAACCCGTAGTTCTGTTGTGTACGTGCCGGGCGAGACCAGCGGTCCGCGAGGTTGCAGGCGCGGCGTGAGGCCGGGTATGGCGTGATCGGCCAGTGTGTATTCCGTGTACTCCAGCAGTTTGCCGTAGTACCCGTAGGGAAGCGAAGGCGGGGGCGGATACCGCAGATTCCACACAAAGCGATTGACGCCAGCCGCCTTGGGCAAAGTGCCTTCTGGAGCAAACCAGTAGCTGGGAGCATTGGCCGGAAGATACGCGGCCGGCTTTGCTTCGCTGGAAAATCGCGCCACCTCGGCGCCCTTCTCGTCGTAGATCGTCAGCGTCAGGTCACCCGCCGGCGGCGTCTTCAGGTAGTAGTCGAGGATCGCTCCGTCGGGCGGGTTCTGGCCGGCCGGAGTTTCGATGGGGTAGGGCGTGTCCTGATAGTTCTCCCACCGCACACGCATGGCAGTTGCAGGCACGAAGAGGTGCGCATCAGCGGCAGTGATTTGGGAATTGATTTCGCGCAAGGGAGCGATGTCGTCGAGAACCCAGAGGCTCCGTCCGAAGGTCGAGATTACCAAGTCGTTGTCATGCACCTGGAGATCGGTGATGGGTGTTGCGGGGAGATTCAGGGAAAACGGCTGCCAGTGGTCGCCGTCGTCCCACGAGACGTATACGCTGGTATCGGTACCGGCATAGAGTAGGCCTTTGCGCTTAGAATCTTCGCGCACCACGCGGACCATTTCGTGTTCCGGAAATCCGTTGACGATCTTCTTCCAGGTCTGGCCGTAGTCATCGGTGCGAGCGACATAAGGAGGAGTGGACTCTCGCGTCGCGCCCACCGTCAGGTAGGCGGTGGCCGGGTCGTGACGCGAGGCTTCGACGTAGATGATCTCGGTGGGCTCGGTCAATCCGGGCGGAGAGACGTTTTGCCAGTTCTTCCCACCGTCGCGGGTGAGTTGAACCAGTCGGTTGCTCGTGCCAGCCCAGATTACGCCAGGTTGCACGGTTGACGGTGACAGGGCGGTGATGGCCGGCGGACGCGGCTTGTCCGGATCGGGCTTCTCCGGCTCCTCCTGCTCGCCATAGCCGGTAAGGTCAGGGCTGATCTCCCGCCATTTCTTTCCTCCATCGACCGTCTTGAGCACAAACTGCATGCCTAAGTAGAGGGTGGACGCATCCTGGGGCGAGAAGACCAGAGGCGGCATTTCCGAGGCGCGATATTTTTGACCGCGCTCGAAGACGGTTGCGATTTGGCCGGTCGATTTGTCGTAACGAACCACCGAGTTGTACCAGCCTCCGCTATAAACGAGGTTAGGATGCACCGGGTCGGGAGTTATGAATGCGTACTCGAAGCCCCCCATGGAATACCAATCCTGCAGAAGGATCTCGCCATAGTCGCTGCGACTGAGCACGCCGGCCGTACCACTGTCCTGCTGTGCTGCATAGGCGCGATAGGGGAACAAGTTGTCGGTGGAGACGTGGTAGAACTGCCCCGTTGGTTGGTTGTACCAGGAACTCCAGGTTTTGCCGGCGTCCACAGTGACGATCGCTCCCTGATCCACACCGAAAATCATGCGCGCCGGATCGCGGGGGTCGATCCACGCCACGTGGAAATCGTCGCCGCTGGGGGCTCCAGCGAAAGCTTCGAACGTCTTGCCACCGTCGGTGGAGCGATACATCGAGGTCTGCGCTACGTAGGGTACGTCGGGATTCCGGGTGTCGACGAAGACGCGACTGAAATATTCGCTGCCAATCACCCGCGGGTCCTTGGTGGACTGTTGCCAAGTCGTGCCGCCGTCATCCGAGCGGAAGAACCCCTGCTCCAGGATTGCGTACAAGCGGCGTCCACCGGTTCCCGGAGCGACCGCGATGCCAACCCTGCCGCGAGCCTTTTCAGGCAGACCGTTGCTGGCAAGAGGAGTCCAGGTCGAACCACCATCTCCGGACTTCACGATGTCTGCGGTGGCTTCCATCGCGGAATCGCCAGAGCCGGATGCGGGACGATAGAGCACTGCGTACAACGTGCCTGGATCGCCGGGATCGGAACATAGGTCGACAACCCCGATCGAGTCTGCGGCGGAGAACACTTTCGTCCAGATCTTGCCGCCGTCGACGGTTCTAAAGATTCCGCGGTTCGCGGTTTTTGCCGTTACGGGAAGTGGCCGCCAATCCAGCCCGACGCCGAGCGAGTTTCCGCCGACCACGGCGACGTCGGGATTTTTTGGATCGACGAGGATCGCCTGTATAAAGGGCACGTCCTGCAGCCCCACGTTCTTCCATGTGGCGCCTGCGTCCGTCGAGCGATAGACACCATTGCCCCGCGTCTGTTCCCCGGTTCCGACATACAGAACGTTAGAATCGGACGGAGCTACCCCAAGCGCGCCGATGGACGCGACCCGCTCTTTGTCGAAAATCGGGTGCCAGACTTGTCCTCCGTCGGTAGTTTTCCAGACTCCACCACCGGGGGTACCGAAATAATAGGTGTTCGGGTCAGCCGCGCCGGCGACGGTCGTAACTCGCCCGGCGCGAAATGGGCCGATCAACCTCCACTGCATGCCGGAGAGTAGCTTGCTGTCGATTGGTTCCTGACTCGAAAGATTGACTGGCAAAATGGCGATGGAGGCGATGAATGCGAGAAAGAGCCGGAGGCGTGCTCCGCGCAGGACTGTTTTCATTTGGATTCCCATCTTCCGATCGCACCCCGTTCTGGGTCGCATCGTGGTGACATTTAGCCGGAACTACGCTACCACAATTTAATTCATACTCTTGCGTCATAGTTTAGGATCACTCTTGAATGACGGGCAAACGTGAAGTAATCCCAAGGTAAGGTTTGCCGACCACTCGTCCAGTTGCACGATCTTTTGCGACGCCTACCCTAATCGGACCCTCACGCGGCCCGGAACTGCCTGACCTAATCCGACAGCAAGTCGTGGAAGGTCAAGTCCGAGCTATCACAGAGAACCCTATCCAAGCCTCACTATCCGGCAGAGCGACACGCGAGTCATCCACAGCCTGCAATATCTTCTTCATTCTTCAGCTTCGCGGTCGATGTAGAGGTCAGCCATTCTTCTCCCCCTGTTTCCCTGCCTTGATTTCCGCCGTCCGTCCGCTCAGGCAATGGTCAATCGCCCGCCGGATCAATTCCGACGTCGAACAGCGTAGGCAGCAACTCCCCGGCTTTGCCTGTGAACGTCTCGTCGAAAGACGCGAGGTTGAGTGGTTCCTCCGGGCCGACGTAGAACGTTCGGGCTTTGGTCTGCCCGACGAAACTCGCTGCAGGCTCGACCACCCCTGAAGTCCCGATTGCAATGAAGACCGTGCAGACTTCCAGGGTGCGCAGGACACGATCCATACCAAACGGCCTTTCGCCGAACCAGCAAATATGCGGGCGGATCTTTCCGCCACACGTACAAAGCGGTACTTCGTGATAGATATTCGTGTCGTCGAAGGGCAACTGACAGCGCTTGCAACGGCTCTTGAACAGCTCGCCGTGCATGTGGAGCGGACGAGAGCCCGCCTGCTCGTGCAAATTGTCGACGTTCTGCGTGCAGAGAAAGAGACGAGAACCCAGGGTGTGCTCCAGGGCTGCCAGCGCGCGATGCCCCGGGTTGGGCTGGGCAGCCGCTGCGACCGTTCTGCGCATGGAATAGAAGTCCCACACGAGCTGCGGATCTTGCCGCCATGCTTCCGGAGAGGCGACCTCTTCGATACGATAATTCCGCCATAAACCGTTCGCGTCCCGAAACGTCGGGATGCCACTCTCAGCGCTCATCCCTGCGCCGGTAAGCACGAACACCCGGTCAGTCGGCTTGATGTGAATCCGTTCCATTAGGGGCGTCTCCTTGCCTTGCGCAAAAGCTTCTTAATCGTCATTCGTTAGCGGGGTAGTTTGACAGAATGGATTTGACTTCAGACATTGTCCACGCCTTCACTGGACACCTCTTCGCGTGTTCTTCAAATTCGTCGTACCAATCGCCGCCCGAACTTCTCAGGCGGAATCACTTGGGGACGGTCATCTCTTCTTCGAAGTCCGGCACGTACGGCTGTGGTTTGTCAAAGAACGCCGACGCCAAACATTCCTCGCGGGTCTGTGGGGCATTGTGCGTTTGCATCATTGCAGTGATGGCGTCACCGTTTTTCATTGCGACCCTCCCCTGCGATTGCGGACGAGCAGGGTGTCGGCGTCGTCATCGAAATCCGGCAGCGGACAGCCCTTCGGGTTGCGCTTCACCTCTGCGATGATAGCGAGTAGAGTTTCCAACGTCGGCATCTTCCCTGCCTTGATGAGACGCTGCGCCTCTGCTCGAAGATCAGACGGTTTGAGCGTTGGTCGTTTCATCGCTATACCTCCCAGGACTGGCCTGGCTTGCCGAAGTGGCCATAGTTCGTAGTTTTGCGGTATATCGGGCATAGGAGATTCAAACGCTCGATGATCGCGGCAGGACGGAAGTCAAACGTGCGAACGAATTCCTCCGCTTCCCGCGCATCACCTGTTCCGAACGTATCGACCTTGACCGACACAGGTTTCGCTACTCCGATCGCATACGCCACCTGAATTTCCACGCGACGCGCCAATCCGTGCAGTACGACCTGGCGGGCAACATATCGACAGAAGTAAGCTGCGCTGCGATCCACTTTCGACGGGTCCTTGCCACTGAACGCACCTCCGCCGTGACGAGCAGAGCCGCCGTACGTGTCGACAATTATCTTTCGTCCTGTGACGCCACAATCAGCGGAAGGGCCACCTTGTAGAAAGCTGCCAGCTGGGTTCACGGTGAACAAAATGTGATCGGAATACCAGTCACCCAGCGCTCGGGGGGCGAGCCGACTGGTCACATATTCCAGGATGTAGTTGCGATCTACATCGGGCGAGTGCTGGGTAGAAACGAGAATGCTCGATACGCCGATGGGCCTGTCGCCCTCGTACAAGACTGACACCTGTGTCTTGGCGTCGGGACGAAGCCAGGGTTCCACACCGGCGTGACGGTCCCGCGCGAGCACTTGCCCAAGCCGATGGGCGAGCGCGATAGGAAGCGGCATGAGCTCGGGCGTTTCGTCCGTTGCGTAGCCAAACATGATGCCTTGATCACCGGCGCCCTGCTCTCCTCCCGGGTCAATGCGGTCGCCTATTCCTCGAGCTATCTCAGGCGCCTGTGCCGTAATGAATTGCTGGATTCGCACCCCGTCGGCATTGAACTCCTGCGTCGGGTCCGTGTAGCCGACTTCGCGGATGGCGTCGCGTGCGATTTGGTCGTAATCGACGCCGGCTGCCGAGCTGATCTCGCCGGCTAAAATGACATTCGATCCCTTACATAGCACCTCGCAGGCGACGCGGGCATGCGGGTCCTTTGCCAGGTGGGCATCCAGAATCGAATCGGCGATGTAGTCGCAGACCTTATCTGGATGTCCCTCAGATACCGACTCGGAAGTGAAAGTGTACTGGCGTAGGTCGAAAGCCAGAAGATTAGGAGCCTTGACTTGTTGGGCTGTGAGCTGAAATTGATGTTCGTCTTGTTTGGGTTTCATTGATGCAAGCACCTCTTCGTTGGCATGCATCAGGAGCCCAGAAAGCAAAAGGCCGCCCGGCATCAGGCGGCTGCTTCCCGCGGAGATCTTAGCTTCGGAACTTGCATTCCGCACATCGAGCGGTGTTGCCGCTCAAGGCACCGTGGCGTCTCCTGGCCCGGTTGCCGGACTCGGGGTGACCCGAGCCGCTCCTGATGTTGACCGTACACTACCCCGCTTGCTGGGCGCTGTCAACGAGCTTCAGTAATCGCCTGTAGATTACTTGAGAGAACCACGATGCATTTGTTGCGCAGCCACCTTTGTGCCATTTTCACGAGACGCCGGAGCAGCTAGAATGTAGGTAGCATCAGGACAGCGCGAAAGCGCGACCAACCGACTTGGAGAGCACGGTGGTATGGGCTTCGGCCCGATGCGGCATAATGCAAAGTTCTCCACGAGCCGCCTGATTGTGGGCGGCATTTCTTTTTTCGGTACCTGATGCGCGTTCGCTCGAAGGAGACACGCGCATGCACTCACCTCAAGACGACGCTGCTTCCAATCCCACTCCCAATCCTGACGTTCTCGTCAACAACGTCGGGACACTGTACACATTCTGTCCCTTGACTCTTCGGGCTAAGGAATGGATCGACGAGCATGTTCAGAATGATGCCCAGTGGTTCGGGCACGCACTTATCGTCGAACATCGTTGTGCGTGGGGACTGGCTCAGGGGATGAAGGATGACGGGCTGGTGCTGTTATGAGCATCGGAGAGGAGAAGCAATGGAAGGACCTTCAAGAACTGCGAAAAATGTACTCCCTAAAAGACACCCGTACGCCCTCCGGGAGTTTAACCGCCCACGGGCTGCGACTGGAGCGCGATCTTGAGGGATATAGAAAAGATATTCAAGAACTGAATCGGATGTTCGCCCTCGAAGGCCCACGTCGGGAGAGCCGTGTCCTAAAGACACAACACGACGGTGACCAGAAGGGAGCCAATGATTCAGCCGATTACACACGCGACGCGGCACCGTCACTGCCAGCAGCGGTTAACTCAAGAGTCCGTTCTGCGGAGACTGCGCGAACCCGTCGTGCCGGGCGGCCGCGGAACGAGAAGCGATGAAATGTGTTTGTCCTATCGGGGATGCGGCGACGACCATGCAACCGGATCGCATTGATGTTGGCCTCGAACGACTGTCGCAGCTAGGGCCAGGATGCTACACCTCGGATCGCCGGTCCTCGTTTCCGTGGAACCCGGCACACATTTGGCACGCAGGAGTCGCATGAGAGCCAGCAAACTGAAGGCCTCTTGGTGTCCGACAGTAAGTCGGCTCTCGGAGGCGTTCTGACCGAACGCTGCCGTGACAGCGCTGCGTGAATAGGTTTTACAACGACTTACAGACTCGCGGGGACTGCCTAAATACGCGGAAGTCGTTCAAGGCCTCAGATTTTGTGGGTTGAGTTGTGGGTTGGAAAATCCGCCCACCGAATATCAATCGACCTCGACCGCCGAATAGCCTTCGATGGATTCCTCACCATTGCAGCCGTAGTATGCGACGGTTCGTGCGGCGAAATCGACATCGCCACCCCGCATCCCGCAACAA
>PKXQ01000071.1 GCA_003132405.1 Acidobacteriaceae bacterium
CATAACTATTGAAATCAGGCGTGGCTGTTGAAAAACTCTCTTTTCGTCCCAATTAGCCAAAATTTGGGGGATAGAAAATGTCTAGGCGACCCGAGAAAATCGATTGTAGGGCTTCCTGACGCGATTTTATTTTTGTCGATTTTGAGAGAAGGAGTTTTTCAACAGCCACGGGCGTTTACACTCAAAACCCCCTCTGGCGAGGTCAATGAGTGCTAAGGGGATTTTTCACCACTCAATTGCCACTTGACGATTTTCCGCCTCGGTCGTGGCTCGTACAATCCTTTCGCCCCTTGCGTTTCGGTGGCGTAGGCTGCATAGCTGTAGCAGTCCGGTGGAACTGGGAGACACAAAGTATTCTGCGTCGTGAGAATCGCCGCTCGCATCGGAAGGTGGTTGTAATGGTTCAATGAGGTATTTCTGCATGCGTCCTTGTGTTTGCACATCGAAATCTTGTTGGCATGCTGGCTACCCATGTGGAAGACCCGGAAAGACTCGGTGGACGGTGCTTAGGTCCAAAGCGGAAAAAGCAAACTCTGTGCCGGAGCGAACAATTGCAATGTGCGACGCGTGCTGGGAGAGAGAACTGGGTGAGTTAAGAGCACTAATTAACAGAGGGAAAAACCCGGACTGACCCACTGTCGGGACAGAAGTTGGTGCTATCGGGATTGTGCAACAACAATCGAAAACAGTGTCATAATATTCCGCTGTGCGCTACTGGAATTTATTGGTGCTGCCGCTAATTGCGTGGCTCTACGCCCCGGTTCTTGCCCGGCTGTTCGCAGTGTGGATGCACGATCCGTTCTTCTCCCACGGAATATTTGTCCCCGCCTTTGCTTTGTTGGTTCTCTGGCGGGACCGCAAGAAGCTCAAGGCCATTGAGGCCGCCCCATCATTGGCTGGTCTTCCGCTGGTTGGGTTGGCTCTTCTCATGCCGCATTCAACAGTTCTGAAAGGGGGTTTGTTCTTCTCGGGTGTGTCGCTGCTGCTGCTGCTCGCGGGATTGATCATTCTGCTTTACGGATGGGAGTTCTTTCGCGCTGTCCTGTTTCCGTGGGCTTTTTTGATTCTGATGATCCCAGTCCCAAGCGTGATCCTTCAAAAAGTCACGTTTCCGCTTGAGGTGCCGACCCTAAAGCTTTCAGCTTTTCTGCTCCAACTTGCCGGAGTTCCCTTGGTGCGAGAGGGGAATGTGATCATGCTTGATGCCAATTCGACTCTGTTCAGCTTTGGGGCGGCGAGCGGAATCCGCTCCCTCCTGACTCCGTTGACCGTGGCCATCATCCACGGGTATTTGGCGGACAATCGCAAATGGGTGCGAGCAGTGTTGGCATGCTCCTCAGTTCCAATCGCCATTGTTGCCGACAGCATTCGAATTGTTGGTACATGTCTGGTTGCCCAGTTCTGGGGTCTAGATGAAGCAGACGTATTTTCCCCTTATTCGGGATGGCTAATCTTCGCGGCCTCGCTAATCATGCTGTTCATTTTGCATCGCCTCATCTTACGCATCTGGGGAGGTAGCCCGGAGGCGAAATACTCTATGCAGCTACCCGCAACTACTACGAGCACACTTGGTTAGCCGATAGTTGATGCAAACAGGCGTTTACATTCAAAACCCTTCCGGCTAGGTCAATGAGTGCAATTGGGATGTTACGCCAGCCATCCAGAATTCGGCACAAAACAGACGTCGAGTAGATCGCAAATATTCTCAGTCACTTCCAAGTAACAACACTCAGAGAATAGTTCTGACGAGGCTTGCGCGTCATACAATCCCTTGTTGCGAACGGCGTTGCTTGCAAGTTTTGCTCACCCGCGCCAACGCGCTGGAAGTTTCGGCAAGCGCTTCCCTACAGAGTCTCCTGTACTGTCCGTACTCTCTTTTGAGGAAAATCCCGTGCCCGCGCAAGCTAAGAGCGTGCAAATGAGCGCACTACGTCGCTACACTGAAAAATCGCCGCGCAACCGGAACTCTGGCCAATCGATTGCACCACCACACCCACTAACCAAACTCGGGAGGTGTTCATGAACAAACGGATTGGTTCACTGTGCTCGCTGGCCATCCTTGCCTTGGTGGCGGGCATTATTTCGGGAGCAACACTGCTCTATGCGCAGGGCGCTCCGGAGCAGGGAGGGACTGCACAGCAAGAACAGCAACCGCAGCCGGCGCAGCCGCCCGGTCAAGCCAGTCAGGCGCCGGATCCCCAGGCTCAATCACAACCTTCGGATGCCCAGACTTTCTCGGGCACAATCGTGAAGTCGGGTAACAAGTATGTGCTGCAGGATACCGACAGTGGCAACACGTACGACATCGACCGCCAGGATTTGGCGAAACAACACGAAGGCAAGAAAGTCCGCATCGCGGGCGTCCTAGACCCGAACGGGAAGATGATCCACGTGAAATAAGAACCTGCTCGACCGCGAGAAAGCTGATGGCAAAGAAAGGGGCCGAGGAATTGGCTCCTTTTCTTCATTGGGCACGCGGTCGGGAGCATGGACTTGAATGCCAAGGATACCGCGCGGCGGATTACGCGATGATGGAATGACCGGAAAAATCTTCCTTGCCGCTGCCACAAATTTCGCCGGTCACGTCATTTCAACCAGGCGATTGCACTCATTACGGCCTGCTCGCTGGAGGAAAAAACTCAATCGCGCGCTCCGGCTTTGGGAAAAGATCTACAACATCGTCCGCCCTTATCAGGCGCTCGGCTACTTAACCCGACTGCAGTTCCTGCGGCAAATCTCATCCTGACGAAAGGAATGAAGGTGTCACCTATCTATTGGTACAAAGGCTTGGCAAGAGCGTCCAGCAAGACGTAAAGTACTGTGGTCGTGTTTCCAGGTCCTAGAAAGCCTCTTAGAACAGGAGTCCGCTCCCCATGCGTCACGCAGTGATTGTGCTGGTCGCCATCTCGTGGTTCAGTGTCCTGGCCCACACGCAAACCGCCGAGGAATTGGTTAACAAGAACCTGCAGGCCAAAGGCGGAACCGACAAGATCAAGGCCATCCAGTCGATACGCATCACGGGCAAACTCCGTGGCCGCGGCCGTGGAGGCTCTACCCATGCCATGGTGCAGGAAAACGTACGCCCGAATCTTGTGCGCGAGAGCTTCTCGTTGCAGGGAATGACCGCAGTGTTGGCTTACGACGGCACCACTGGGTGGCAGATTCAGCCCTTCGGCGGGCACAAAGATTCCGAATTAATGGGCGAAGACGACTTGCGAAACGTTCTTCTCGATGCCGACTTTGACGGCCCGCTGGTGGACTACAAAGAAAAGGGCAACACCATCGAGTATCTCGGGCACGATGTGGTGGATGGCGACGACGCGCTGCGCTTGAAGGTCACTCTCCAGAACGGAGACATTCTTTATTCCTACCTCGACCCCGATACGTATCTTGAGATCCGCAGGGAAGTTCAGGAGTTCATCCGCGGCTCCGTGCGGGAGAGCGTCATGGAGATGGGCTCTTACAAGCCGGTCGCAGGAGTGATGTATCCCTTTTCGATTTCGCAGGGGTCGAAGGGGAATCCGGCCGTGCAGACCACGGCCATTGAGAAGATTGAAGTGAATGTGCCCATCGATAAAGGCGACTTTGCCCCGCCGGCTTCTCTGAAGCAAGCGCCCAAGCCCGACACCGAGAAGAAGTAGGATCCGTCAGCCGCAACCGGCTGCAAAGAAAATATCGCGTCTCAGATTGCGCTTCCAAGAGGAATCCGAATATGAATGCACGTGGCTATTGCAATACCCTGGTGAAGTTGAGCTTGTGGACTGGCATCGGATTGTTGACTGCTGGAGTTCAGACCTTCGCCCAAACCAGCTACAAGTTCGATGCCGCAACCATCTCGGGGCTTCCCGCGCGCAACATTGGCTCGGCCACGATGAGCGGGCGCATCGCTGCGGTTGACGCGGTGGATCAGAACGGGCGCATCACCGTCTTCGTCGGATCGGCCAGCGGCGGAGTGTGGAAATCGGTCAACGGCGGAACCACCTTCCAGCCCGTGTTCGACCGCGAGAACGTGCAGTCGATCGGAGCGGTAACGATTGATCCCTCCAATCCGAAGACCATTTGGGTGGGCACTGGAGAAGCCTGGATGCGCAACAGCGTCTCAGTTGGCGACGGTGTTTACAAGTCCACCGACAGCGGCGAGAACTGGACCAATGTGGGCTTGAAAGACAGCGAGCAAATCGCGAAGATTCTGGTCGACCCGAGCGATGGAAATAATGTTCTCATCTGCGCCACCGGGCATCTCTGGGACGACAACGACGAGCGGGGAGTTTACAAGACAAGCGACGGCGGCAAGACTTGGAAGAAAGTCCTGGCGGGAGCCAATGGGTCATCGGGCTGCGGTCTCATGACCATGAGCCGCCAGGAACCCAAGACCATCTACGCATCGATGTGGGACTTCCGGCGCCTGGGTTGGACATTCCGTTCGGGGGGGCCGGGCAGCGGCCTCTTCAAATCGACCGATGGCGGCGACCATTGGGCCGAAATCAGTGACAGCAGCGCCAAAGGCTTGCCGCCCAAACCGTGGGGGAGACTTGCCCTGGCGGTCGCGCCTTCCAAACCGCAGGTGGTCTATGCCAACATCGAGGCCGAGAAAGGACGAGGGCTGTATCGTTCCGACGATGGCGGCGCTTCCTGGAGGAAGCTGGATGCCAGCAACTATATGGTGTGGCGGCCGTTTTATTTTGGCAACCTGATCGTCGATCCCAAGGACGAGAACAAGATCTTCAAACCAGATCTCATCCTGCTCTACGGCACCGACGGTGGCAAGACTTTCAACGTGGTTTCAGGCGGGGTGCACGGCGACTTCCACGATGTCTGGATTAATCCCAGGAATACGAACGTTGTGATCGCGGGCGACGACGGCGGCCTGTGGCGCAGCGAGGACGGTGGCAATCGCTGGAAGCACCAGATGAACCTGCCAGTTTCCCAGTTCTACCACGTCAGCACCGACGATTCCGATCCCTATCACGTTTACGGCGGACTGCAGGACAACAGTTCGTGGGTGGGCGATTCCTCCTATCCCGGCGGCGTTTCCAATTCACGCTGGGAAAACATGTTCGGCGGCGATGGTTTCTGGATGTTCGAAGACACCGCCGACCCCGACTACATCTATGCCGAAGCGCAGGGCGGAGAAATCGGGCGGGTGAACCGTTACACGCACCAGACTCGGAACATCAAGCCTTTGCCCAATTACGGCGAAAAGAAGTTGCGTTTCAACTGGAACACGCCCATTCACATGAGCCCCAATGAAAAGGGCACCCTCTACATTGGAGCGCAGTTCCTGTTCCGCTCGCGCGATCACGGACAGTCGTGGGATCGAATTTCGCCGGACCTCACCACCAACGATCCCGAAAAGCAAAAGCAGGAAGAATCCGGCGGCGTCACGGTCGACAATTCTTCGGCGGAAATGCACACGACGATCTATTCGATTTCCGAATCGCCGAAGAATGGTCAGATCATCTGGGTGGGAACCGACGATGGCAACGTCCAGATCACGCGCGATGGCGCCAAGACCTGGACCAACGTTGTGGGCAACATCAACGGTCTAGGAAAGAATTCCTGGGTTTCGACGATTGAGGCGAGCCGCTTCGACGAAGCTACGGCCTACGGCACCTTCGATCGCCATAACTTCGGCGACATGAAGCCCTACGCCTACAAGACCAGCGACTACGGCAAGACCTGGACGGCGCTTCCGTTGCGGGAAAGCGGGGTGCGGGGATATGCCCACGTGATTAAGGAAGACAGCGTGAACCCGAACCTGCTGTTCCTGGGCACGGAGTTCGGTCTCTGGATTTCGGTGGACAGCGGCCAGCACTGGGCGCAGTACAAGGGCAGCAACTTCCCGGCGACTGCCGTGCGCGACATGGCGGTGCAAGCTCGCGAGAGCGACTTGGTGGTGGCTACGCACGGTCGTGGCATCTGGATCATCGACGACATTTCCGCCTGGCGGGCGTTGACTCCTGACCTGATGTCGAAAGAAGCCGTTCTGATTCCAGGCCGCGCCATCCAGTACTTCGAAGCCCGCGGCGGCTGGTCGGAAGGAAGTGAGTCGTTCCACGGCCCCAGCCGGCCATCGGAAGCGCAAATTACCTACTACCAGAAGGCGCGGCACATCTTCGGAGATCTGAAAATTGAGATTCTTGATCAGAACGGCAAGCTGGTCGATACTGTCGCCGGAAGCAAGCACCGTGGCTTGAACCGCGCCAGTTGGTCCATGCACCTGAAAGGACCGGCGGTTCCGCCCGCAGCCACACTGCTGGGAGAAGCCGGGCAGGGGCCGCGAGTGTTGCCCGGTGCGTACACGGTGAAGATGACCAAAGGAGACAAGGTTTATACCGAACAGTTGAACGTGACGCTCGATCCGCGAGCGAAGTTTTCCCTGGAAGATCGCAAGGCCCAGTTCGAGCTGACGATGAAGATCTACCGGACCATCGAACACATGACGTATTCGGAAGAGGCCATCGAGGGCGTTCGCAACGCGGCCAATGAGCGGGCTGTCAGGCTGCCGGAGCAAGATCCGCTCCGCAGGCAGCTCCAGGAATTGGCAGTCAAGTGCGATGGGCTTCGGTCAAAAATCGTGGCCACGAAAGAAGGTGGCATGATTACGGGAGAGGAGCGAATCCGCGAACTTCTCGGACAGCTCTATGGCAGCGTCAACGGCTATGATGGCCGTCCGGCAGACTATCAGGCGGCGCGTGCGGAATCGCTGGGGCACGAACTTGAAGACGTGATCGCCGAATTCCAGAAGCTGACCCAACAAGAGCTGCCCGGCATCAATGCGGTCCTGAAGAAGAAAAAGGCGGAAGCGATTGCGGTGCTTACCGAAGCCGACTGGCAGAAGAAGCGCGATTCAGAAGGCGGTTCGGGAGCAGGAGCGGGAGTGCACATGTTTGAACCAGAGGCGCGTGAAGAAGTGCAGGAAGAATTGCGGGAACTGGACTAGCGTACTGACCCACACTCCCGCGCCGATTGGCCGGGGATTCTCGACTGACGTTAACAGGCGATAGCACCAATTGACCCAGACGGGCCGTAGTTGGTGTTAACGCGATATTTCACCAATCGAGAGTGGCGGGGCCATTCTGACAGCATAGAATTTTCACAGAACCTGGAGTGAAGATGCGCTGTTTCGGCTGTGGCGGGGATTTCCCTGAGATGGACGGTCCGACCCATCCCTACATGCTGTCTTCAGCAGGATGCTGGGCAGCATACGGAGAGCTGTTGGCCTTGGAATATGAGGACCGGGCCTACGCACCCCTGCACCGGCTCAGTGTAGACACGTATGCAGTCCAACATCCGGGCATTGATACTCCGCGGGCCCGCAACTCTGTCGGGATACACCTGTCGCGGTTGTCTTTGATCCTGGAACTCGGCTGGCCTATCGGCAAGGCAAACGACGCTATGCAGATCATCACCGCGAAGAGATTTACATTTCCTTGGCTCTCTCCACCGGCCAGCTTTGGGCCGCTGACGGTAAAGAATGTACTGGAAGCCGAAGGTGCGGTTGAGCATATGGCTGCGGTCCAGTTGTGGGCGAAGGTGGTTTGGCAAGCGTGGGGCGAGCACCACATTGCGGTGCGAGGCTGGCTCCGCGAATTGGGTTGGTAACACGATAGGGTCCCAACTCATTCGGCTGCTTGGGTTTTGAGTGCTATCGCGATGTATCGCCAACTATCGGGGACGGCTCGTAAATCGATGCTGGGTTACTCTGAAAATCGGGTCGCTCGAAACAGAAGGAATGTAGCTAACAAATAAGCGAGCAGGTTTACTACCAATTCGGCTGCGAACCCAATCTTGTCTTGCGTGAGTGTTCCGCCGTGGCCGCCAGTGACAAGCAGACTCACCATCTCCCCCGGGTAAAGGGGATAGGCCAGTATTGGGCTCCAATGTGATTGTGCATGGATGAGGATTGTCCAAACAACGACGAATGCAATGACGCCCGACATGACTTTCGTTTTCATCTGGCCAGTTTCGGTCCTTCTGTCCCGACTCCGTGGTTGTGAGTGTAAACGGGATGTTACGCCAACCACGAGAGTAGACTAGTCACCGACGATTCGACTTCTAGCGATCTCGGAGTCAAAATGCGAACATCCCTCATTGACCTTATCGCTCGGATGACGGTGCGCGATGGGAACGTCAATTCGGACCAATCAGTCTCTTGGCACGCTCACCGAGAGGCGGAAGCTCTCTCGGACGCCTCCCTGATTAGCGAACTGGCTGAGTACGTTCAGCATGAATCAAAACAGGATTGCAGGGGCGCTGCGTATTTTATTCTCGGAAAATTGGGCGAGAAGTTCCCCGCATTGGAATGTGCCGCAATTCTCGTGGCACAGGCGAAGAAGGAGAAGAATAAATACGTACTCGCAACGTTGCTCGGTGCTCTTGCACATGTCTCGAAGTCCAACGATCTCGACTTGACCCCGTCTATGCTCTTCTCGCAGACGAAAGGTGGTTGGTTCGCCATTCCGCCATTCAATCGCTCAAGCGCACGAGCTCCCCACAAGTTGAAGACGTGATCCTGCATGTCCTGGAAACGACAAGCGATCCGTATGATCTCGTTTACTGTCAAGCAACACTGAATGAGATCGGGAGTGCCAAAGCAATTCCAATCATTGCCAAGAACCTCAAGTCTCGAAAACGGGACGTAAAGGATTCGGCAAAATTCGCTATTGACGCGATTGAGGCGAGGAAACAACGGAACGCCTCTCGTTGATTTGTTGACGGCGGATTGGCCCGAAACGCCAAATGCTGTAAACAGGCGTTAGCGCTCATTGACCAACCGGGGGCAAGCGGTCAAAGCAGCTTCCAGCCCATCTCGTCCTTCAAATCTCGGAAGCACTGCGGACATATCCAGCGATGGTTATCTTTCGTCACGTACCCTTGTGTGAGTGCGTCAGGTGGGCCGGATTCCATAAACTTGGCCCAGCATCCTTCGCAATGATCGTGGTCCCAGTCTTCCCTTGGCCGGGAATACTTCGCCAGACGCAAGACCGCACCGCGTGTCCATTTCGCGTTGTCGATCCGCCAATCCGTCATTTCGTGTAACGCTATCACACGGCTTGTCTTAATTGCCCAGCAGAACTTAGGTATTGAAAACAGGCGTTAGCGCTCAGAATGCAAGATCAGGCTGCGGCGTCCCTGAGAAACCGGGCGAACGAACGGATTGATTTCATTTTCTCCTCACGCAATCCGCGCAGATCTTCTTCACTGAGCCGATGTTCGTACAAGAGTCTCCCCAACACATCTGTGAGTCGCGAACTGCGAAAGTCGTATCTGCGATCAATCTCTTTACGGCGTTTCGTCAAGTGATGTTCCATGTCCCATAGATCCGACGACTTCTGGATCTCGTTGGCCATTCGCTTTGCTTCCTGGATCACTTCGTGGAGCTCCCGCCCCAGCGCAGCGTCGAAGGCTGTGCGGGCGATTGCCTTTTCTGATCTCGACCAAATCGGCTCGTTCTGGTAGGGATAGCGGATTGGGCTCGACAGGTTGCTCATCTTCACGTCCTCCGTGGCGGCATTGTATGCCCTCGCGAGAGGTTGTTTCTACCTGCGTGTCCTCTTTCACCGCGGCGGACTGAAAGTTCGGCTGCTGCTGCAGCACTTCTGTCCTCAGCTTGAAGCGATCGTTCACCGGGCTTCCGAGATTCTGCTTACAGCCGAGATACCGCTCAGTCGTCTGCACCGACGCGTGCCCCAGCAGGAACTGAATCTGCTCCAGTTCACCGCCACTGTCGTGACACAACTTCGCGCACGTTCGCCGCAAGTCGTGCGGCGCGATGTGCTCCAGACCCACCCTCTCACAACAGGTCCGAACCACGTACCAGACTACATTCTGCGAGATGCCCTTCCCCCAAACCTTGCCCGTCCTGGCGACTGCACGGAATATCCTTCCCTCCCTAACACCGGCCGCTCTTGTCCAGTGATCGAGAGCCGCCTTGACCCATTGCGGTATGGGAACCGTGCGGACGTGACCGCCTTTACCGATCAGATCCACTACCGCCCAGTGACCCTGGCGGATCTGGATCTCATCTAGCTCTAAGCCGACCAACTCCGATCGGCGAAAACCACAACCGACCAGCATTGCCAGCATGGCGTAGTCCCGCTTCGCGCGCATGCCCTCGCCATAAGCACGTAGCAGCACTTCTGAGCTTTGCGCTCCGCTCAACCAATTGCCGGCGCGAAACCCAAGCTGCTTCACACCTTTCACCCGGCTGATCCCGGCAGCGAGTTCCGGGCTGAGCAACCCGGCGTCGGCAGCTTCGTGCGCCAGTCTTCGTACCGCTGCGAGTTGTTGGTTAATGGTATTTGCAGCGAGACCGCGAGATTCCAGGTACATACGGTAGCGAACCACCACGATGCGGTTGAAGGCCAGGCGAGGCTCGGAACAATACCAGGCGATGAACTGGTCGATGGCATACTCGTACACACGGCGCGAGGCTGGCGAGCCCAGGCTGTTGAGCACTGCCCTCTTACAATGATCTAGGTCCGGCAGTCGAAGCAACCGGCGACGATAATTCGGCTTAACTTTGTGCTTGCCCATGGCGACGGCCTCCTCGTGCCGCAGCATGGGATTACGCCAGACGACAGTCGAAAGCAAACCCCACGGGGGAAGAAGAAAAGGTCGACGAGGCGGTACTAGCTCTGCTGTACTTGACTACCTTCAAGAAAATGGGGCTATAGTTCGTAGTGGCTAGTGAATTCTCCTTCGAGGTAAGACATGAAAAACGCTCTCATGGTGATGTTCCTGACATTATCAGCTTTTGCGCAAGACACACCTTCCCGCCTTGCACCGGCTTGTGGTCCAAAGGATGTCACCTTCACCGTGAAGATGGACCTCTCGCACTCACCGGCGGAGCCCGAACCAGGAAAGGCGCGGGTTGTCTTCATTCAGGATGACAGTACGTGGGGCGACCATCAACATTACGTGATGAAGATCGGCCTCGACGGAGCCTGGGTGGGTGCTTACAAACAAAATTCTTACTTCACCCTGTCCGTAGATCCGGGGGAACATCATGTGTGTGCAAACGTCCAATCGAAAGCTTCGATTGGGCAACTGCTAGCCCTCGCGCATTTCGCGGCAGAGGCCGGCCAGATTTACTATTTCCGCACCCGATTTTTCGGTGGAATGCCCGGCATAACAACGGCTCCGCCGTACGTGGATCTTGAAACCGTCGATAGCGACGAGGCGAAGTATCTGATGGCCTCTTTTCCCCAGATAACTTTGCCGCAGCCCGGCAAACCGTGAGCTGCGAAGAAACCTAGTATAAGCGCTCCTCACGATGGCCAAAACATCGCTCGTGCACTTACAACCCCTGTTTTGAGGGTCGATGAGCGCTATCGCCTTCCATGAGAAGGCCG
>PKXQ01000031.1 GCA_003132405.1 Acidobacteriaceae bacterium
CGGCGCTCTCCGGCTTGCCCGTCAGAACGAAGCCGCTGGCGCGGCGGACGCTAGCGCGTGTCCAAAGCAAGCAGCATCGGAGATTCGGGACAAACAATCGACTCTTGAGCCTTGAAGAATGGCAGGTATCGCGTTAGGATGAGCCGATCGCGGCCCTAGGCATAGTGCTTAAATCGATGCGCATCGATAACCACCTTATTTTCTAGATCCCGCTTCTGGCAAGGATTTCCGGGCAGAAATCGATTGAAATTCCATAGATAGGCCCGCGTCCGCCGCAAACGCCAGCGGCTTCCTTCTGACGGCTTTTTCGAACGCGACGCCCCCATCTTTCTTCCGCCGCAAGCGCTCATCCCGACGTCGCATCCGAAAAAGCACTAGCGTTATTCGGGAGTAACGCAAGAGCAACACCTTTTCCCGCACGGGCGGCGTGATCCCGTCGTGATGCGGTCTTGAGGATCCGTGATCGCCAAAGACGGCAGTCGGCGGTGGTAACTGTACTGGATCGCGAGTATCCTCTTTTGGGTTCTCCATACGCGGTCTATGATCAGAAAGCGCCATGCGAAATACCAGATCGAACCCGCAAGCAAGCGGATGTATCGTGCTTGCGGCCACCATCCTGGGATCGAGCATGGCGTTCATTGACGGAACCGTCGTTAATGTCGCGCTTCCCGCGCTGCAAAACGCTTTGCAAGCCTCCATTTCAGACGTGCAATGGGTCGTTGAATCATATGCTTTGATGTTGGCGGCGCTGCTCCTTGTAGGCGGCTCTCTTGGAGATATCTTCGGCCGTCGCAAGGTGTACATTTCTGGCGTCGCCGTGTTCGCAGCCGCCTCCGCGTGGTGTGGCCTGGCTCGAGATATTGACATGCTGATCTGGGCCCGCTCGATTCAAGGCATAGGAGCAGCCCTGTTGGTACCGGGAAGTCTTGCACTGATCACGGCGTCCTTTCCCGAAGAAACTAGAGGACAGGCGATTGGCACGTGGTCCGGATTTTCCGCAATTACTGCGGCCATCGGCCCTGTCATCGGTGGCTGGCTGATCGAGCACTCCACCTGGCGCTGGGTCTTCTTCCTGAACCTCCCGCTTGCGCTGGCAGTCATCCTCCTCTCAGCCAAGGTGCCGGAGAGCCGTAACGAGAATGCCTCACATCATCTTGACTGGCTTGGTGCCCTTCTGGTGACGCTGGGACTTGGTGGCGTAACGTACGCGCTGATTGAATGGCCGGCTCGTGCTCGCCACGGCGGCTACCTAGTTGCAGCTGCAGCGGTTCTGGGCGGATTCGCTTTGACAGGATTCGTTGCGGTGGAGCATTGGTCTCATGCGCCGATGGTTTCGCTCAAGCTGTTTCGCTCGCGAAACTTTGCGGGCGCGAATCTATTGACACTGTTTCTGTATGCATCCCTCGGCGGATTGATGTTCTTTTTCCCGATAGACCTGATCCAGATCCAACATTACACAGCTACTCAGGCAGGTGCGGCGTTTCTCCCTTTTATAGCCATCATGTTTGGACTATCACGCTGGGCAGGTGGTCTGGTTGCGCGCCATGGATCACGAATCCCGCTCACGTTTGGGCCTCTTGTTGCTGCCTGTGGGATCGCGCTCTTCGCAATAGTGCCGCAGGCTGGGAGCTACTGGGCCACATTCTTCCCAGCAGTCGTGGTGATGGGTCTGGGCATGACTATCAGTGTTGCTCCCTTGACTACGACAGTGATGAACGCTGTACCTGAATCCGAGTCAGGACTTGCCTCTGGAGTCAATAACGCAGTTTCCCGTTTGGCTGCGCTGCTTGCGGTTGCTGTTTTCGGTGCGGTCTTGGTCACGGTTTTCAACCACTCGCTGGATCGATCCCTCGATCAACTAGCGTTGACCCCCGACGTTCGGGCTCAGATTGATGCCGCCCGGCCTCAGCTCGCCGCCGCTCACAATCGCAATCTCATGGTTCAGGGTGCGATTACCGAATCATTCCTCAGGGGCTACCGCGTTGTGATCTGGATAGCGACAGGCCTTGCAACTTTGAGCGCTATTACTGCGTGGCTGCTCATTGAGTCGGCACCGATGAATCACTGACGAGAAGCCGACTTGTCATTACTAATCTGGTATCGGTGAGTGCATTGGCGATT
Source organism: Acidobacteriaceae bacterium (assembly GCA_003132405.1). Classification (GTDB taxonomy): domain Bacteria; phylum Acidobacteriota; class Terriglobia; order Terriglobales; family Acidobacteriaceae; genus Acidiflorens. Next base: position 2,122 of record PKXQ01000031.1, read on the forward strand.
TGGTACTCGTCCAGACGCATTCCCCCCGAGAAGTGCGTTAGATTTACTTGCCAAGAATCAGGGTCACATAGCTTCGGGCGTCTTGCAGCAATTGCTCGCGCGCAATACCTGCCCTGGCGCGAAGCTGCAAACCCTGCATCAAGTCAACGAGCGCACGGCCTCGCACCTTGGCAGAGGGTGTGCGAGTCAGGTGCCCCGCCTTCATCTCCTTTTCGAAACGTTTCGCGAAAATATCAGCGGTTGCGGTAAGGCCCTTCGCGGCATACGAACGGATCTCGGCTACTCGCTCCGAGTGTCCCAGCGCCGCGGCGGCCATCATGCAGCCGCCGCAAGCCTCATCCGAAGCGGTGTTGACGGTAGCCTCGCAAAAGGCGGTCACAGCCTTGTGGATGTCCGGCTCCGCTTGAAATGCTGCCATTCTGGGAGCTCCATACGTTATTGCATAGCGCTCGACCGCCTTGAGCAGCAGGGTGGACTTGTCTCCGAAGGCCCGGTATAGCGCGGGTTTGGTGACGTTCACGGCGCGCGCGATCCGATCCACGTCGACTCCTTCATACCCATGCTCCCAAAACATCTCAACGGCACGGTCGAGTGCTTCGTCGGGGATAAAGCCTTTTGGACGTCCCGGGGGGCGCTTCGCAATATTAGTTACCATAGCGTACGAAACTCCTTGCATTGCATCTGTTGTTATCGTACTCTCGCGTATGTAATGCCGCAAGACAGATAAACACAGGAGACAACATGGATAGATTCAAAGGAAAAACAGCAGGACCTTCTACCTTCACCACGGAGACGCCCATGGAACATTCGATCGCTCTCGTCACCGGCACCACCTCCGGGCTCGGTTATGCGGCAGCCCGCGCTCTTGCCGGAGAGGGCTGGCGCGAGATCATCGTCACCGGGCGCAGCCTGGCTCGGGCCCAAGAAACGGCCGCTCAGCTCGCGACTGAGACCAAAATGCAGGTCTTCACGCCGCTGGAGCTAGATCTGGACACGCCGTCCAGCGTTCAGTCCGCGCTCGCCGAGCTCGTCAAGCGAGGTCGGCCGGTCGATTTCCTACTGCTCAATGCAGGGGTGATCCCAGGTAAGAAGCGCGTGCTCACTGCGGCGGGCATCGAGGCGGCTCAGGCCCCGCTAATCGGCCATCATCAACTGACTGTCGGGTTGCTCCGCGCCAACCTGCTGAGCCCCAACGCGCGGATTGTTATCGCCGGCTCGGAAGCTGCCCGAGGGGACGTACCCTTGTTCAGCTACACCGACGTGGCGGCCCTTGCGGCCACGCAATACCAGGACGACCGAAGCGCCGCGGTGAAAGCCTTGCTGCGCGGCGGGCCGAACGTGAAGTACGAGCCCAACCGGGCGTATGCCGACGCGAAGATCGTCGTCGCTTGGTGGGCCGCGGCACTGGCACGGCGGCTACCCCCCGGCATGGCCGTATACGCCGTCTCGCCTGGTAGCACGCCCGACACCAAGGGGCTGCGAAATGCTGGCCCGGCCTTGAAGTGGCTGATGGTTCCGCTGGTGAAGCTTATCCCCGGCATGTCTCACACTCCTGAGACCGCAGCCCATCGATACCTCCAGGCATCGGAGTTCGGAACCGACGTCTCGGGGCAATTCTTCGCCTCGGCGCCCAAGAAGCTCACCGGCCCAATTGAGGCGATGCGTCAACCACACTTTCACGATCGCGCCAACCAGGAAGCCGCGTGGCAGGCCGTCGTCGAGGTCTCAGGCGTCGACTTGTCTTACCCAGCATCCTTGACCGCGGTGTCCTGAAGGAGCGCCGGTCGCGGTCGAGTGCTTCGTCTGGGATAAAGCCTTTTTGGACGTCCTCGGGTGCGCCTCGCAATATTAGTTACCATTGCGTACGAAACTCCTTGCATTGCATCTGTGATTATCGTACTCTCGCGTATGTAATTCCGCAAGACAGATAAACACAGGAGACAACATGGATCGGTTCAAAGGAAAAACAGCACTTATCACAGGCGGAACCACCGGCATCGGCTTGGCGACTGCCAAATTATTCATCAACGAAGGTGCCCGCGTGATCGTGACTGGGCGCACCTCTGCAACGATCAAGACGGCTCAGGCTGAGCTTGGCGATAACGCTGTCGTAATCCACAGTGACGCGACCTCGCTTCCCGATATGGATGCCTTGGCGAAGAAGGTCAAGGAGACGTTCGGCAAGCTCGATGTGCTGTTCGTCAACGCGGGATATGGTCGATTTATCCCATTTGAGGCGGTGACTGAGGAAGTTTACGACGAGATGCTCAACCTGAACGCCAAGGGACCGTATTTCATCGTCCAGAAACTGGTGCCGCTCATGCCGGAAGGAAGTTCGGTGGTCTTTACCACTTCGATTGCCAACGTGAAGGGGATGCCAAGCCTGAGCGCCTATGGCGCGGCCAAAGCAGCGCTTCGTTCACTTACTCGGAGCCTTGCCGCTGAGCTGATGCCCCGTGGAATACGTGTCAATGCGGTGAGCCCGGGTCCAATTGTAACGCCCATACTCCAGAAGGTAGGAATGCCGAAGGAGGCGGAAGATCAGGTCTACCTTCAGATGACGCAAAGCGTTCCGATGAAGCGTATGGGCCAGCCGGAGGAAATTGCCAAAGCCGTGGCATTCCTGGCGATTGACGCAACCTACACGACGGGAGCAGAGCTTCCAGTCGACGGAGGTTGGTCTCAACTCTAAGTTGTGGGCCGTCCGGGAAGATAAGCTGCGGGGAGCGAACTGTCTTGCGTGAAAATACAAAAAAGCATGAGGAGGAAGTCATGAAGCAAAACCAACGTCAATTAGGAAACAAACTTGTCGTAGTTGCGGGCGGAGCTGGTGAAATCGGAGAACGGATTACGCGAATGTTTTTGCAACAGGGCGCACGAGTGCTTGTTCCATCGCGTTCCAAAGAGAAATTGAAAGCCTTGGGCACTTCTCTTAAGGACATCTCCACTGGTGAACTCATTCCATTGGAAACTGACATCGGCACCCATCAAGGTCTGAAAACTATGACCGCTGTCATAAAAAAAGAAGGTGCTTTGCGAGCTGCCGTGAGCGCAGTCGGATCATTTTGGCAGGGTCCAAGCTGCATGGAAGTCCCGGTAGACGAAGTTCATCGCGTCATTCAGGGATCTTTTTTACCCTATGTTGGTTTGACCCAAGCGCTTATTCCAGCATTAGGGCCTGACACCCATTTCATCAAATTGAATGGCCTCCTTTCATTGCAAGCAATTCCTAACGTTTCGGCCTTGGGGGTCACTGCGGCCGCCCAAATCGCTTGGACGAGATTTCTCATCGCAGAAGCTACCGAATCAACCCCTTGGATTACTGAATTGGTAATTGATTCTCTTGTGCGAACACGCTCTTCGCAGACTTTGCCTAAGGAATACATTTCCGGTGATGACATCGCTCACGAAATACTCCGCATTGTTACCGAAGAAAACGAGCACCAGATTGCTACGATTGGAAAAGGCCCTGGCGACGCCGAAGTCGAATTTGTGCCGGTGCGGAGCCAAGTGTCAGAAAATAACATGAAGCGGTTATTCGGGAGTTTCAAAGCGAGGGGCTAGCCGTCGCATTTCAGGAAAAGAGCTGCTGAACAAATGAATGGGACGTCCGGCCTTACGGCGAAAAATGGTGACAATTTAAAAAGGAGTCACAAGATGAAAGCGTTCAATATTGTCGAAACTGGCAAAGGTCTTGAAAGTTGGAGGCGCGTTGAGCTTCCTGATCCCACTCCAGGTCTACAGTGACTCGCATACCATTGCGCACTTGATGCAATAGCGAACGCAGTGGCGGCGGCTCGGTCGTCGCCACTTCGCGCTCCGCCCAAGAGGAAACATCGTGTTCGGCGCGAGCTTTACGACCGGCGCGGAACTCCCACGGTAAAAGGAGGAGCAACAAGATGCATAACTTGGTAGTGAGCTGTTTGGTCGTTGCTTATCTCTCAGCGAACATATACGCCATCGTGAAGGTGCGGGTGTTTGAGTTAGCCCGTTCGCGCAAGCATCTCCTACTCTATGGCGTCCCCTTCATATTGTGGGGCTCTCTCATCCTGTTGGGATGCAAGCTCATGGAGATCATGCGCCGATTCGATGAATGGGCGGCCTGATGGCCCATTGAGATGACTCTTTTGCGGATAACGCTCCGAACAAGTTAGCTGAGAACCGGAGTGCATGGTCAACTCCGGATACGAGCAGCGTGGCCAAGTGTTCTCGGCTGACGACTTCAGGCGGTTCCTGAAATTGAACTGACACTCCGGCGCCCTGAAAACGATGGACCTTAATCTGCGTCCCGACAAAAACGACCGGCAAATCAAGGAGAAGTCATGAGGGTTGGCTCCAACGCCCTGGAATTGGATCTCAATGAGGCGATCGTTGAGCTTGGTCGTACGGATTTCCTTCTTGCGAACTTTGATTTGCAAGCTCTTTTCGTGGAGTCCCTCGGCAAGTACTACAGCGAGGATGTCGCGCTTTGGCTTCAAGACAAATTGACGGAAGGCAAACTCGCTTCATTTCGACGGATGGCGGACGCAGTTGAGCCGATCCACACTTTACTCGAAATGGGTATGGCATCCATCGATAAGTTCCGGTTGACATCGACTTGCCTGAGTCGGCAAGGCGAACACGCTGCAGATTGGGAATTAGTGCTTGGCGGAACGTATTCAACGGGCGTTCCGATCCGCTGGCGGACCAATCGTGTCTGGAAGGAAGGAATCGTTGTAGCGGAGTTTATTCGGAGTCTACCCTGATGACGATTTCTCCCGAGAAGCCGGACCACGGGATCATTGCGACCGAGAAGAACAAGCTGACCTTTCCGGTGCTCGGCGACTTTGGCAACGAGCTCGCGCGGCAGTTCGGGATCGTGTTCCATGTTCGCCAGCAGCGGCAGGAGTTTTCGAAGAATGTGTTCAAGGACGATATCGCTCCGCGTAATGCGTGGCTCAATAGGAGTTTTCCACGGTGTGCGGGCAGTGCGCTTCCCCCATGTCGGCCTGTCCGCCAGCCTCCGCCAGCGGATGGCGAACTGCTCGCAAGAAGGGGCCTTGGGTCAGAGAGACCAAGGCCCCTTCTTCCCGCATCGGCGGCTGGATCTGGGGCACCACTAAGATCTGCTCTATTTCGCGAGGATTGCCTGTCCCATGTGGAATGACGCGTGATTCGTCCGGTTCATCACCAGAGCGAGCCGATTGCGCGTCGGGTCTTTCGCAAAATCTTCATCGGAGACCGCAGTATGCTTCTCCAGCCACTCTTTCGGCGTAAAAGCCTCGAAAGCCGAAGTGAGTTTGTGGTTGACCTCGCCCCATGCCTTCTTGAGGTCTGTGACGGAAACAGGATCAGGGAGCGCTCTATCGGGACTTTTGATATAGGCTTCATCCAGCTCTGGATGTAAACGTTCACCAAGGCCTAGAAGCGGAAACATACGATCATGGATGGCAGTCAGGTGCCCAAGGAGGTATCGTACGCGATTCCGACCTGCAGCGACCTGTCGCTCCAGTTGTTCGTCGCTGAGCGGCGTGATGGCTTGGCTGAAGCGATCGATAACGAGCTTCCAAGAATTGAGCGCGGTGCGAGAAAGTATTTCCTCGGTCGGCATTACTCTGCTCCTGAGTCGATGGTTTAGTTGCCATGTAATTGATGAGCGAGAATCCCGCTGGATTCTGAGAATTAACCTCCGACCGAGGGCTTAAGCACGACTGAGACGAATATCTACTTTGCGGTCTGCGTACTGCCACTCTTTTGTCTCTCGTAGGCGTCTCGCAAGTTCCTCGAAATTCTTGGCGTGCTTTGGCGCCTGCTCGAACCATGTTAGGAAGTCGAAGGGCTCGAAATTCACCGGCCCAATTGAGGCGATGCGCCACCCACACTTTCACGATCGCGCCAACCAGGAAGCCGCGTGGCAGGCCGTCGTCAGTGTCTCCGGCGTCGACTTGTCTTACCCAGCATCCTTGAGCGCGGTGTCCTGAAGGAGCGCCGGTCGCGGTCGAGTGCTTCGTCGGGGAGGAAGTTGCCAAAGCCGCCGCATTCCTGGCGATTGATGCAACCTACACGACGGGAGCAGAGCTTCCGGTATAGCAAGTAGTGTCCGGGTTTGTACCAGCCATTCTACCCGTGGCCGTGATCACCAGCGCATGCGACAGTCTCTCTCCTATATGTGAAGCTCTTGAGATTCGAAATTGCTAGAATCGCCCTAACACCCATGGAGTGAGCGAACATGATTGAGCTCGCCCAAAACGCGGAAAGCCACGAACTGAGCGAGGCTTTCGAAAAACTCGGCCAGGAGGCTGCTCGGCTCCAGACTGTCATCGACACCGTTCCGTCTTTCTTGTGGACGAGCCTGCCTGGCGGATCCAAGGGAGGTAAGGGAACCGATGCTCGGCAACTTCGTCAAGAACTGACAGCGGAACTGTTCGATCAGGAGAGCAAAGAACATGCAGGAGCTCGAAGTTTATTCGATGATTGGCAGGGAAGGTTTCACACGCTTGGTTGCCGCCTTCTATCGACAAGTTCCGCAAGATGACATTCTGGGACCGATGTACCCGGCGAAGGATCTTCCAGGTGCCGAGCACCGCCTCCGAGATTTCCTGATCGGCCGGTTCGGAGGGCCGCAGACTTACATCGAACAAAGAGGCCATCCCCGCCTCCGCGCGCGGCATTCTCCGTTCCATATAAATCAGGCTGCCCGCGACCGATGGATGCGCTTGATGAATAGTGCTGTTGGGGAAGCTGCGTTGCCGGCAGAGGCCGAGCAAGTCCTTCGGAAATTCTTCGACGGAATGTCGAGCTTTATGATCAATCGGGTAGAGCCTTGAGTCCGCTCGCGCAAGGCAACGCGCCCTTGCCCTGCTGATTTGGCGAATAGAGAATTTCCCACGAGAGTGAAAATCTGGATCAATTGAAGAACTGCAAACGTTGAAGGGCAACTCAGTCATCCCAGGAGTGGTTTGTGGGCAAAGACGTTAGATCCCGATCACGATGTCACCAACAATTAATCGGTGGTCACAACCAAGAGAACCTTCCACTGGCCGTGCCGTTTCCGTGCCGTTAGCGCTGCATTGCATGGAACTAGCCGCGTTAGAAGCCATCTGCCGCAAGCTAACTACATAAAACTACGTTGAACGATGGTTTCGAATCCCACTCTCTCCGCCAGTTATGTTCCCTTTAAAATCAGCGTTATTGCCTTGGTACCATTGACTTGTGATAATTTTGTGCAGTAGCCTAGCGGAATGGTCATCGTCCGCGCGGCTAGTCCTATCGTCACGATATATGTTCGGCACGCTGAAGGGTGCAAGTACGAAGGCGACGAATTCACCAAGCGTTGCCGGTGTCGCAAGCACTTCCGATGGACCCAGGACGGCAAGCAATATCGCCGCACGGCGGGTACGCGTTCATGGGAAGAGGCGGAAGAAATCAAGCGGGACTTGGAAGCACAGCTCAGCGGCAAGGCACCCGCTACGGATGAACGGAAGACGATTGCGCAAGCCGTGGAAGTCTTCACCCAGGACAAGAAAAACCAAGACGTGACCGCCAAGGTCTTGGCGAAGTACAAGCGCGAACTTACCCGGCTGGAAAGCTACTGCGAAGGACGCGGCATCTTCGTGGTTAGCGGCCTCACGAAAGAACTGCTCACCGGCTATGCCAGCACGTGGCCCGAGCTTTACCCCGCGTCAAGCACACGCTCACGGGTCCGTGACCGCTTGTCCACGTTCCTGCGCTACTGCTATCAAGCGGAGTGGTTGCCCCGAATCCCCAAGCTATCGCCGGTCAAGGTGGAGCAGACGCCCACAATGCCCCTCACGGCCGAAGAGTACGCCAAGCTCTTGGACACCACCTACGCCACGTTTGCCGATGAGCCTGGCCGTGGTGCGCGTGTGCGGGCGCTGATACAGCTCATGCGTTATTCGGGCCTAGCCATCCGTGACGCCCTTACGTTGAAGCGTGCGGAAATCACCCACGACGCGCGCGCGGGACTGTACAGCGTCACTACAGCACGACAGAAGACCGGCGTGCATGTATCCGTGCCGATTCCCCCCGATGTGGCACGGGAGATTCTAGCCGTGGCGAACGGCAACCCGGTATACATATTTTGGTCGGGCAAAGGAGACGAAGAGTCCGCAACCAAGAATTGGGCCAAGTATCTAGCGCGGCTGTTCGATGATGCAGAGATCACAAGCGGACACATGCGGTCGCACCGGCTGCGCGATACGTTCGCTGTGGACCTACTGAGCAAGGGCGTCCCGATGGAGGAAGTCTCGAAGCTCTTGGGGCACGAATCCATCAAGACCACTGAGCGCAGTTACGCGCGATGGGCGAAGACGCGGCAAGACCGGCTTAACAGCTTGGTTACGGCGACCTGGAAGCAGTGATACAATTTTCCGCCTATGACGCACGCGGACATCGTTGCTTGGTGGGCGTTCGCTATAGCAGTCCTGGCGATAGTGCTCCACGTTCCGCTCTCAATGCTCGCTCATCACTATCTGCCCAAGGCTGAGGACTATTTCGCCTCGAAATCTCGGGAAAAGCTGGTTAAGAGAATAGCCACATTGGAACACAGGCTTGCCCAACTGAATGACCCGAGATACTTCGAGGATACGGAGTGGGAACTGCGTGCGTACTCTTTTGCAGTAATGTATCTTTTGGCTGGTGGCCTCTTCACCCAGGCAGGCAGCCTTTTGCCCGCCCCCCTTTTGGAGCGGGCCCTCTGGCGTCCCATCATCCACTTACCTGATATTCTTCCCGAAATGGCCGTTGGTTTCTTCCTAAGTGCAGTGGTTCGACCACTGCCCCGTCTTGGCGTCGAACGATCGGGGAGCTACGCCGCGGTAAGTGCCGCCCGGAACTTCGAACACGGTGTCGTCGACATTAGCGTGGCCACCCATCAGTGGCTGGCAGAATAATGTCCCTTCGAATTCTATCCACTCGTGACTGTTGACGAGGCGATGCTTCAGCTTTCGATGATGGACTTGCCAGCGTCCGAATAAAAAATCGAAGTCATGCAGTCCGAGCGGCTCGCGATCTGCATGACTCATCTCTTGTCCCAACCCCGGAGAGGACTGCGCCACAGTGAGCCCCGACGACGCCAGGCCTATCCCCAGGCACAAGATCACAGCGATGCGCTGACGTATTTCCATGTATGACTCCTCTTCGTATCGAAATACTGCGGGCCCCAGTTTAGCGCATGCCTGAAGCTATCAGGCGTTAGCGCTCAAAATCCCGCCGCAGTCTCCCGAGCACGTTTTGCGTCGGGCCCGCCTGCGATCTGCTTCGGATAAAACTTGCCTTGGCGGCTAACCACAGGTTTAGAATTACCGCGCCATGAAAAAACTCCTCCGCTGCTCTCTGTGGGTCTTCGCTTCCGCCCTGCTTGTCGAACAATCTCTAAGCGCATCAGCCCAACCGTCGATCAATGCGGCCGGCGCGCAAGCGCCTGAAAAGCTCTCCGCCGATACTCCTAAGACAACTGTACTCGGCAGCGCCTTCATCGCGCCGAAAGATTGGTCCATTCGCGTCGAAGGACCGGCAACCATTCTCGAAGCACCCGAAGGAGACTCCTGGGTCGCGCTCGTCGACGTTCAGGCCAAGACGCAGGACGAGGCATTAGCGGCGGCATGGCGTGTGTACAAGCCCGACGCAAAATGGCCGCTCAAAGTCGCGAACGATCTGCCGGACCGCGATGGCTGGAGCCGTCGCCGCCTCTACGACTATCAAACCTCGCCCAATGAGAAGCGTGGAGTAGATGCCCTCGTCTATTACTCCGGATCGAACTGGACCGTCGTCATTGAAGATGTGGCAGATGCGGTCGCGGGAAAGCGCGGCGGACAGCTCGCTCTTATTTTCGGCCGCTTGCTACCGAAAGGCTATAGCCGCGAGTCGTTTGCTGGAAAGAAAGCCAACACGCTAGACTCGGCGCGCATTGCGGTACTCGGCCGCTTCGTTGAGCAGGGACAAAAAGTTTTGGGAGTGCCCGGAGTGGCTCTCGGCGTGGTGCAGGATGGCAAGGTCGTTTTTGCTGGTGGTTTCGGCGTTAAGGAGTTGGGCGGTACGGAGAAGCCAGACGGTGACACGCTGTTCATGATTGCGTCGAATACGAAGGCGATGACGACGCTGCTTCTTGCCAAACTCGTCGACGAGCACCGGATCACCTGGGATACCCCCGTCATCAAACTGTTCCCCAACTTCAAGCTCGGCAATGCCGAAACCACGCAGAGCGTGCTTGTCAAGAACCTGATCTGCGCCTGCACAGGAATGCCGCGCCAGGATCTGGAATGGATCTTCGACTACGGCAAGATGACGCCCGAGAGCACGCTGGCTCTACTGGGCACCATGCAGCCGACATCGAAATTCGGCGACCTCTTCCAGTATTCCAATCTGATGGCCGCGGCCGGCGGATATACGGGAGCTCATGTTATCCATCCCGACATGGGATTGGGCGCCGCTTACGACAGCGCCATTCAATCTTATGTTTTCGATCCCTTGCAGATGAAGGAGACGACCTTCGACTTCAAGCGCGCTTTCTCGGGGAATCACGCCGGGTCGCATGCGCCCGACGCCGACGGAAAAACTGCCAAGGCGGTCACAGCCATTAATGATGCCATCATTCCAGCGCGCCCTGCCGGAGGCGCCTGGAGCAGCGTGAACGATATGCTGAAATATGTCTCTATGGAACTCGCCGAGGGTAAGCTACCCGATGGAACAACCTATATTTCGAAAGAACCGTTGCTCGAACGGCGCACTCCACAGGTCAGCATCGGTAAGGACGTCACCTATGGCATGGGCTTGATGGTCGACACCACCTACGGAGTACCAGTGGTTCATCACGGTGGCGACCTGGTCGGCTATCACAGCGACATGATGTGGCTGCCGCAGCAAAACGTGGGTCTGGTCATCCTGACAAACGCCGATCCGGGATGGGTGCTACGCGATCGCATCCGCCGCAAGTTGCTTGAGGTTCTTTTCGACGGCCATCCTGAGGCCGAGGCGCTGCTCAATGCCGACGCGAAGAGCTTCTATGACGACCTGGCTGCCGAGCGCAAGTTAATGACGATCCCAGCTGACGCGAATGAGAGTGCCAAGCTCGCCAAGCACTACACAAATGCATCGCTCGGCGAAATCACCGTCAGCGCCTCAGGCGCTTCCACCATCTTTGATTTTGGCGAGTGGAAAAGCGAAGTCGCCAGCCGCAAAAATCCCGATGGCACAATTTCCTATATCACCACCGTACCGGGGGAGTTGGGCTTCGAGTTCGTGGTTGGCTCGGGCGCCAGTCGAACGTTGACCATCAGAGACGCGCAGCACGAATACGTGTTCGAAGAACATTGAGTCACGATGGTTCAATGAGTGTAATTGATTCCA
>PKXQ01000066.1 GCA_003132405.1 Acidobacteriaceae bacterium
CCATCTACTGGACGAGTACAACCGCTTGACACTCGATTCGTCGTCCTGTAGTGTCCGCGTGCAAAGGCGTACACGAAGGAGCCCATGGAATCTTCTGATCCAAAGCCTGTCGCGGCGCCGAAATCGCGGCGTGTGCCGGAGCCTTCGCGCAAAAAGTCGACCGCGGTTACGATTCGCGATGTTGCCGAGCACAGCGGATTTTCTTCGGCTACGGTTTCGATCGTGCTGAACAATGCTCCGCTGGCGCGGTACATTCCCGACATCACCAAAGGGCGGATCCAGCGGGCGGCTTCGCAGCTGGGCTATCGTCCTAATCTGTTTGCGCGGTCGTTGCGGGGACGGCGCAGCCATACGGTCGGCGTGATGGTTTTCGACATGACCGACCCTTATTGCACGCTGGTGTTGCGCGGCATTGAGAATACGCTTTACCAGTCGTCATTTCTTCCGATTCTTACGGATGTTCACAATGAGCGCAGCCGGTTTGAGCGCTATCTTGAAATGTTGCTGGACCGCCGCATAGAGGGGCTGGTGGTTTTGGCGAACTGGCTGTTTGTCGACATCAATGTACTGGCCGATCTGGAGAAGAATAATATTCCGACCTCGATTGTGGGGCGCGAACTGAATAATGACAGCATCAGTTCGGTGATTGTCGACAACAATCTGGGAGCACGCGCTGCTTTCGAACACTTGTATTCGCTCGGCCATCGCAAGATCGCGTTTATCCGCGGGCCACGCGCACTTTCGGATACGGAGCCGCGGTGGCGCGGAGTGCGGGCGGCGGCGCGCGAACGCAACCTGAAACTTGATCCGCGGCTGGTGGTTGATCTGCCGGAGTCGGGCGATCCGTTTTCGAGTTTTGAAGTGGGATACAAGCTGACCGAGGAGTTACTGCACCGGCGACATCCGTTTACGGCGCTGATGGCTTTTGATGATATGACGGCGTTTGGCGCGATTCGGGCGCTGGCCAAGGCGGGTGTGCGGGTTCCGGAGGAGTGTTCGGTGGTGGGATTTGACGATGTCGCGCCGGCGGCGATTTATTCGCCCGCGCTTACTACGGTGCGACAGCCCATGGAAATTATGGGAACGGCAGCGGCTACGATTGTGCTGGAGGCCATTAATGCCAATGCTAGTGGCAGCGAGAGCGCGGGTAAAAAAACGGTGCGCACGATTCACCGAAGAATCGTGCCTGAGCTGATTGTGCGCGAATCGACTTGCAGTGTGAAGTAGAATCGATCAAATTTTCCAGCGAAATCGTCCTCAGATAAAGCGCGCTAATCGGCGACCACGGCCTCTTTTCGCGTACCTGTCAGAACAGCCAGACCCTTATCGAGATCGGCGATGAGATCATCGACGTGCTCAAGGCCTACGGAGATGCGGATCATTTGATCAGTCACACCCATTTTCTGGCGGAGGTCGGCGGCGATCATGGCGTGCGAGGTGATGACGGGGATGGTGACGAGGGAATCGACTCCGCCAAGACTTGGCGCGAGGGTAAATAGATTGAGCGCCTCGGCCACGCGGCAGGCATCGGCTCCGTTGCCTTCGACTTCGAAGCTCAGGACCCCGGCTGCGCCGGCCATTTGCTTTTTGGCGATGGCGTAGTCAGGGTGATCTTTGAGGAAGGGATAGTGCACGCGCGCCACTTTCGGATGCTGGCTGAGGAATTCGGCAACGCGGAGCGCGCTTTGATTTTGGCGCTCGACGCGGACGGCTAGGGTCTTGATGCCGCGCAACAGGAGAAAGGCGGCGTGGGGATCGAGGCAGCAGCCGAGCGTGGTGCGAGTTTGGTGGATCTGCTCGATCAAGTCGCGACGGCCGGTGGCGATTCCGCAGATCAGGTCGGAGTGTCCGGCAAAGTATTTGGTGCCGGAATGAAGAACCAAATCGACACCCCACTCCGCTGGACGGCAATTGATGGGTGTGGCGAAGGTGGAATCGATGGTTGAGATCAGGTTGTGCTTGCGCGCGAGGGTCGCAATTTTTTCGAGATCGACGACGCGAACGGTGGGATTGGTGGGCGATTCGATGTGGAGGAGTTTGGTGGTGGGACGGATGGCGCGCTCGTGCTGGGCGATGTCGTTGGTATCAACGAAGGTGGTTTCGACTCCGAGTTTGGGCAGCCACTGCGACAGAAACTTGGTTACGCCGCCGTAGATATCGCGCTGCGCCACGATGTGGTCGCCGGCCTTTACTAGGGAAAGAATCGAAGTGGTGATGGCGGCCATGCCGGAGGAGAAGAGCAGCGCGGCGTCGGTGCCTTCGAGTTGGGCTATGGCATTTTCGGCGACGGTGTTGGTGGGGTTGCCGTAGCGGGTGTAGAAACTGTCGGTCGGCGTGACGCGCAACTGCTCCTGCATATCGGTAACTTCGAAAGTTGAAGTCTGATAGATGGGTGTGGCTAGTGGGCCATTTTTTTTGGCTAGGCTGGCGGTGCCGCGGACGGCTTCGGTTTCCCGGCGGAATTTGTGTTTTTTCATGCTCGATCTCCTCGGCGAATTGGGCGGCTATCCTCGCACGGCTGCGGCATTCAGCGCGGGCACGGGCGCTAGCCACTCGGCGGAACGTGCGTGGCGGCCATTTACGAGTTTGTCGAATTCGTGTTGCAGGGCGCGGGTCACTGGGCCGGCTTTGCCATCGCCGATGGTGCGGAAATCGATTTCGCGCAGGGCGACTACTTCAGCGGCGGTGCCGCAGACGAAGACTTCGTCGGCGATGTAGAGTTGATCGCGGGAGATGGGCTCTTCGACTACGGAGTAGCTTAAGTCGCGGGCTAGGGTGATGAGGCTGTCGCGAGTGATGCCTTCGAGGATTCCGGCGCGGGGCGAAGTGAAGATAATTTTTTCGCCCTGCTTATTGCGAACTATGAAGAGGTTTTCGCCGGTGCACTCGGCGACGTAGCCGTCGGGACCGAGCATGATGGCTTCGTCGAATCCGGCGCGATGGGATTCGGTCTTGGCCAGGATCGAGCTCACGTAATTGCCCGAAACTTTGGCTTTGGTCATCATGATGTTGGGGTGCAGGCGAGTGAAGGATGCAATGTTGGCGCGGATACCGCGCTCTTTCGCTTCGGCGCCGAGAAAATTCTTCCACTCCCACACGGCGACTACGAAGCGCGGCGTGCCGGATTCGACGGTCATCATCATGGCGCCGTCGAGGTAAATCATGGGACGGATATAGCAGGCGGAATATTCGTTGGCGGCGATTGTCTGGTTGATGGCCGTCTTCACCTGGTCGGCGGTGACGGGCAGGTCGCGGAATCCGATGATGTGAGCGGAATCGAGGAGGCGCTCGACGTGCTCGTTCATGCGGAAAACGGCGGGGCCGTTGTCAGTGGAGTAGCAGCGGATGCCTTCGAAGACGCTGAAGCCGAATTGCATTCCAGCGCTGAGAAAGGGAACCACGCCTTCGCTGGCGGGTCGAAGAGAATTGTCGATCCAGATGTAACGGGCGGCTGCCATAGTGATCCTTGTTGAACGGTCGTTGCTAGACGATCGCGATAAAGCTGGAACTATTTTAGATTACCTGCGCTCGGCGGACGCGGCAAGCCACGTTGCTCGGGCGATTAGTCGGGTTTATATGCACATACCCTCAGCGGCTGAAGCCGCGTCTTTTTCGCGGTGGTTACGGCACGGCTGAAAGCCGTGTCCTTTCAAAACAAATTAAAATTGAGGCGCCACGCGGTACTGCGGAGTCGAGTGGAGGAGGCTAGACGCGCGCTCGTGCGGGCGGGACGCCCCCACGACAGCCGCCGGGACGGCGGCGCTACTCTATAATGGCGCGGCTATGGAAACGGGACTTCAGAACCGCGTCGCCATCGTGGCCGCGTCGAGTCAGGGGATTGGGCGCGCTACGGCGGAGGGCTTTGCCGCGGAAGGTTGCGGTCTGGCGATTTGCGCGCGCAAGAGGGAAGCGCTTAACGCGGTCGCCGAGAAGATTCGCAGTCAGTACGGGGCAGAGGTGATGGCCGAGGCGTTCGATGTTGCGGATGCGGGGGCGGTGCGCGATTTCGTCAACTCGGTTGTGGGAAGATTTGGCGGCGTTGATATTTGCGTGACCAATGCGGGAGGGCCGCCTGCAAAGGGGTTTCTGGCGACGACGATCGAGGAGTGGAAGCGGGCGGTGGAAGTCAACTTCATGAGCGCGGTTTATTTTGCGCATGAAGTGATTCCGCACATGCAGAAGAAAAAATGGGGACGCATTATTACGGTTACTTCGATTACTACCAAGCAGCCGGTGGCCGATCTGGTGTATTCGAATGCGGTGCGGGCGGCGGTGGTTGGGCTGGTGAAGAGTCTGGCGAATGAGTTCGGTAAAGATGGCATCCTGGTGAATAATGTTGGGCCGGGATTTACGGCTACGGACCGTTTGAAGGAACTGGCGCGCTCGCGCTCTGCTAGCTCGGGCAAAAGCGAGGAGGAAATATTTGACGGGTGGGCAGCGGATACGGCGCTGAAGCGACTGGGCGAACCGCGGGAACTTGCGGATACGATTGTATGGCTGGCCAGCGAGCGGGCTTCTTATATCACGGGGCAGACGGTGCTGGTGGACGGCGGGCTTTATAAAGGCTTGTGATTTTAGGGAGATATTCTTATGAAAAAGAAAAAAGTTAGTGCGCGGAAAACATCTGCGGCGGCGAAAAAGACTGCGGCTTTGCGACCTGCGAGTAGGGTCGCGCTTCAGGGCACTGTGCAGAAGGGCAAGACGCGCAAGGGGGAGCTGCGGCATGTTCCGTGGAGTTCGGTGGCGGTCGAAGCGCTGAATCCTTTGCTGGGGCTGCACTTTGTGGTGGGACAAAACATTATGCTTGCCCGCGTGCTTTTGAAGAAAGGATGCGTGGTGCCGGAGCATAGTCATCCTAACGAGCAGGTTACTTTTATTGCGGAGGGCGCGCTCAAGTTCAGGATCGATGGCAAGGAGATTATTGTGAATTCGGGAGAGGTACTGACCATTCCTCCGAATATGCCGCACTCGGCGGAGGCGCTTGAAGACACGGTGGATTTTGATGTATTTAATCCGCCGCGCGCTGATTGGATTAATAAGACGAATAATTATTTGCGGTGAGAGGCGGGTTCACCGCAGAGTGCGCGGAGATCGCAGAGAATTCATAAGGAAAAACTTTTGTCGCCCTGCGTTCTGCTCGGTTCGTCCGTATGATGTATGTAGTGTCGCGTCCCCGAAATTCGCGGCATAACCATCAGGGCCATTATCGCTCACTTGAAGCGCGTTGGTGGCGCCAACAAAATACATAGATCCTTCGCTTCGCTCAGGATGACAGTGAGCGTTTTGATGCGAACTTGCGGGACCGGACACTGGGTCAGTGCGGACTATTCAAAATCTGGAGATGATGGCGCGCCTGCGTTGCATCGCTTGCGGCGCTATGCCCGATTCTGCTAGCCAAGATTTTCGCTGCACATCGTGCGGCGATCTGCTGGAATTCTTTTTTCCAGGATGGGCTCCGCCAGCTGCGGCTTTCGACGCGGCTGTGTTGAAGGCTTTGTGGCTGGCTCGTCGCACTTCACGGGAAGTGCTGGACCAGAGCGGAGTCTGGCGGTTTCGCGAACTGCTGCCGCACATTCCGGCTGAGCACGCCATTACGCTGCGCGAAGGGAATACTCCGCTATACGACATGCCTCGGTGCGCGCGGGTGGCCGGAGTAGATCATTTACAGGCTAAGCATCAGGGGATGAATCCCACGGCATCGTTCAAGGATACGGGGATGACGTTTGCCGCCTCGTCGGCGCATCAGAAAAAATTCAAGTGGGTGGCTTGCGCCTCGACGGGGAACACTTCGGCATCGATGGCAGCTTATGCGGCGCGGGGCGAGATGCACAGCCTGGTGCTGATTCCGGATGGAAAAATTTCGTGGGGCAAGCTTTCGCAATCGCTCGACTACGGGGCGCTGACTTGCCAGTTGCGCACCGATTTTGATGGATGCGTGCGCATACTGAATGAACTGGTTCGGCAGAAGCCGGTGTATCTGCTGAACTCGGTGAATCCTTATCGCATTGAAGGGCAGAAGACGGCGGCGATTGAACTGATGGAACAACTTTTATGGGAGCCGCCGGATCATATTATTGTTCCGGGCGGGAATCTTGGGAACAGTTCGGCGATTGGCAAGGCGCTGATTGAGATGCATGAGCTGAAGCTGATTTCGCGGTTGCCGAAGCTTTCGATTATTCAGGCGCAGGGGGCGAATCCGTTTTATCGCAGCGTGAAGGAGTTTGGCGGGAAGAAGCTGGAGCCGATGACGGCGGATACGCTGGCTACTGCTATACGGATTGGCAATCCGGCGTCGTGGAAAAAGGCGCTGCGCGTGTTGCAAGCCACGGGCGGGGAAGTTGAAGAGGTTAGCGAGATTGAGATCGCGATCGCCAAAGCTGAAATTGGGGCTGATGGGATTGGGTGTGAGCCGGCTTCTGCGGTGACGTTGGCGGGGCTGAAGAAACTGCGGCGCGACGGATTTGTTAGGGCGGGAGAATCAGTTGTCTTGATACTGACGGGGCATTTGCTCAAGGATCCCGATTTTACGATCAAGTTTCATCGGGGAGATTTGTTGGGCGGGGCTTCCGCTGAGTCCGAGAATGCGCAGGCAAAATATTTGCAGCGGGCTCCTGTGGTGCTCGACGCGAATCTGGGCGTTGTCGTGGCCGCTCTCGAAGCGGCCGAGAGACCGTAGCGTTACGGGCTCAGTCTGGAAAAGGGGGCAGGCCAGCAGTCACTCGCGCCGACAAAAAGCAGGTCCTTCGCTTCGCTCAGGATGACAACTTTTATGATGGCGAGGAGATTGAGCCACTCACCGGAATAGAAATTCGTAGCACTCTGCCGCAAACTCGTGTATAAAACACAGTTCAACCTCCGTCGCGACGGTTAGCGATTCTGGATGGGCAGAATCTGGCTAACGCCTTCCATTTCTATTGTTTCGGCCGAATTTGGTCGCCGCGGAATTTGCTCTCAAACTATGCCTTCACGCCCTGCATCTTTAGACCGATCATTGCGCCTGGCGCTGCCGGCGACTTCCGCCAACCTGGGTCCGGCGTTTGACGCGGCGGCTCTTGCCCTGGATTTCCATCTACGATTGCGCGCTGAGCGCGCGCCTGATTTCTTTGTGACCGCGGAGGGGCGCGACGCGCAGATCTGCAGCCGGATGGAGAACCATCTCATCGTTACGACTTATTGCGAGGTGCTCGAATCGGAGAATCGCAAGATCGCGCCGCTGCGCATACATATTGACAATGAGATTCCGATCGGTCGGGGTTGCGGATCGTCGGCTGCGGCGCGGCTGGCGGGAATTGCGCTGGCGGTGCATTTTGGGCATCTGCGCTGGAAGGATGATCGGATTGTTGGCGAGGCTTCGATGCGCGAGCAGCATCCGGATAATGCTTCGGCATGTTGGATGGGCGCGCTGACGGTGGCGCGCATGGCGAATCAGGTGCAGGCGCAGGTGGTGGAAGTGAAGCCGAAAGGGAAGTGGCCGCTATTGCTGGCAGTTCCGGATGCGCCGCTTTCGACGGAGCAGGCGCGTCGCGTGTTGCCGTTTCAGTATTCGCGCGCCGATGTGACTACCAATATTCAGAATGCGATGCTGCTGCTGGCGGCGTTTACGCAGGATCGTCAGGATTTGCTTTCGTCGGCGCTTGAGGATCGCGTACATCAGCCTTATCGGGCACCGCTCTGTCCGCTGCTGCCGGCGTTGAAGGAATTGACCGGAGATTCGGGCGTGCTGGGCGCGGCGCTCAGCGGAGCGGGGCCGTCGGTGCTGGTGTTTCTCGATCCGAAGGTGCCGACCAAAAGGGCGAAGCAGAGGATCGCGGCTCATCTCGCCAAGCGCCGGCTCACGGCCGAACTCGTTCTTACCGAGATCGCGCAACATGGTGGCCGCGACGGCGCGGACTGGAAGAAGCATTACGGGCCGGCGAAAAAATAAGTGCCTACTTGCGGCTGGCGGGGGGCACGATTCCGTTCATGCGCAGATACTCCACCATTTGCCCGTAGTGGTCATAGCCATGCCACGCGAAGAGCATGGCCAGGCTGAGTCGCGTGGTTGTTGATTTGCCGTCAAAACTGGGAATCGGTTCCACCACATTCGCCTCGGTAATGGTTGCGATGACCTTGTGGGCGTACGCGTACGAGTCTTTCAGGTATTTAAGGATTTCGGCTTTCGACTTCACGCTGTCGGGGCCTTTTTCGTCGTTAATTTCGACGGGCGGCTTTTCGCCGAGAATCAAGGACGCAACCAGGTAGTTGGTGGCGGCATAATGCTTGATCTGTTCGGCGAAGGTGCGAACGCCCTTGAACTCTCCGTTGGTTGGGGCGAAGCTGTATTTATCCTCGGGCATGGCTTCGGCGGCGGAAACGAAGTCGCGTTCTATTCTTTTGGTGGTGGTGTCGATCACTTCGCTGATGGTTTTCTTTTCGTCTTTAGTTTGCGCTTGGGCTTGGGTCAGGCCAACGCTGCACAAGGCTGAAATGGCGAGCGCGATCGCGATCGCGATCATGGTTTTCATGGTGCCTCCTAGAGTTAAGCGTTCATCAGGTAATGGCTCAGCTTGAAAATTGCATTCCCTCGGCGGCTGAAGCCGTCACCGAAATGTCTTGTATCGCAGCGGTGAACCGCTGCGCCACCCAAAACCAAGGACGAAGGCGAGTTGTTCAGCAGGCTGTAAAGCCGCAATGAACATGCGATGGTTACGGCACGGCTGAAGCCGTGCCCTTTCAAAACTAGCGAGACTGGGTCACTCCTCTCCATCAATCTCTTACTACTGCGGGCGCTAAGTCGAGTTCAGTTGCGGTGATGCGATGGCCGCGCAGCGCGAATACTCCTAGCGCCAGCACGACGGCGGCTGCGCCGAGCGCGTCGGGGACGCCAATTCTATTTGCCAGGGCGCCCCAGAGCGCGGCGCCTATGGCCATGCCTCCCTGCAGGACGAGGAGGTAGAACGAGAGGGTGCGGGCGCGTATGTAGGCTGGACACATGGTTTGTGCGGCTACGTTCAGGCAGGCGAGAATGCCGATCCAGGCGGCGCCTGCTACCAGCAACAGGGCGCAGAGGAGAATGAAATTCTCTGCACGGCCGGCGGCGAAGGTCATGGCGGCAAAGATGAGGATGGCGGCGCCGACTACGCCATCGACGGATAGTTTTTCGCGCAGGCGCGGCAGGGCTAATGCTCCGAGGAGCGCGCCTAGGCCGAAACTTCCAAGCAGCATGCCGTAGCCGCGCGCGCCGTAGGGAATGGCGATGATGGGCAGCAAGGCCAGAAGGGCAACGGCTGCGAGACTGAATGTTCCGGTGCGGAGGAGGACTGATTTTGCCAGGCCGCTTTCGCGTACGTAGGTGAATCCGTCAACGATTGCCGGCCAGACGCGCTGCGGATTGGGGCGAGGTTCGACGGGGCGCTTCCATCGATATAGAAAAAGAATAACGCCGAAAAATGAGACTGCATTTAGAAGGAACGTGGTGCCGCAGCCTACGGCAGCCACCACCAGGCCGCCTAGCGCTGGTCCAACGGCTCGGGCTACGTTGAAGCCGGCGGAATTGAGGGCGACGGCGGAAGCGTGTTGCTTGCGCGAGACTAATTCGGGCGTAATCGCCTGCCAGGCGGGATCGTTCATCACAGCACCTAGGCCTAGCAAGAAGGTGAAAAGCAGGAGCACCCATGGGCCGATGCGACTGGTTAGGGTCATGATCCCGAGAGTTGCGGAAGCTAAGACCATCCATCCCTGGGTGAGAAGAAGGAAGCGGCGGCGGTCGACCATGTCGGCGAGGGCGCCTGCGGGTAGGATGACGAGGAAGACGGGTAGCGCGGCTGCGGCTTGCACCAAACCGATCATCAGGGGGTCAGTCGTCATCTGCGTCATTAGCCAACCGGCGCCGACGTTCTGCATCCAGGTGCCGGTGTAGGAAATAACGGAGGCTATCCAGAGGGAGCGAAATAATGGCTCGCCTAGCGGCGCCCAGGGGGATGGCGAAACCCTGCTGGCGACTGGGCCGATCGGCATTTTGATCAGTTCGGCCATGCGAAAAATTCGTGCGGTGAACCGCGATCGAGGATTAATTACTAACGACTAACGCCTGATCTCGAAACGGCCACTCGCGGCGCCGCCAGGATCGCACCATGTAAATCGCCAATCCCACAACCAGGATCACTCCCGCGTAACGGATCTCGCGGAGAAAATTCTTTCGTGAAATCAGGATGAAGGTGAAGCTGGCCGCTGCGATCAGAGCCGGAGCGGGATACAGCCACATGCGAAACGGCCGCGGCAAATCGGGGCGACGGATGCGGAGGACGATGACTCCGATGCTCTGCACTAGAAACTGGAGCACGATGCGGATTACGATGAGCGCGGCGATCAGGTCGGCTAAGCGCAGGAAACAGAACAGGGCGGCGACTCCGGCTAGCGCGAGCAGCGAAACGTAAGGGAACTGATATTTGGGATGCACGCGGGCGAAGGCGCGGAAATAATTGCCATCGAGGGCGGCGGCGTAGGGCACGCGCGAATAGCCTAGGGTCAGCGAGAATACGGAGGCGAAGGCGGTCCACATGACGAGCACCGAAATAAGCGAGGCCGCGCCGTGACCGTAGACGCGCTGCATCATAGTCGAGACGATGTAGAGCTTCGTGTCTGACGCGCCGGATTGTACCAGTTCGCGCCACGGGATGACCCCGAGAATGCTGACATTCATTACGATATAAAGACTCGCGACGGCGAGAATGGATAGCAGGAGCGCGCGCGGAATATTTTTTCCCGGATCCTTGACTTCGTCGCCGAGGAAACAGACGTTGTAGTAGCCGCCGATGTCATAGGAGGCGATGAGCATGGCGCCGCCTAGTCCGTGAAAAAAGTCGCGAGAGAAGGAAAACGCGCCGGGTGGGAGATCGAACGCCTGATGGGCATTGAAGTGGGTGAGGCCGGTGAAGATGATCCATCCGATGGTGGCCATTACTCCGGCCCAGAGGACGTTGGTGAGGCGGGAGATGGCGGTGATGCGACGGTAAAGGAGAAATGCGGTGAGGGCGCAGACGCCTATGGCTAGCAGCGTTGCGGGCATTGCGACCCATGAGAGTTGCAGCGGGCCGATGAGCGGGAGGTTGAGGCTCCAAGAGCGTGTCGACCAGACGTGTTCGAGATTTGGCCAGAAAAAGGCGGCGTATTGCGAGAGGCCTATGGCGCCGGAGGCAATCGAGAGCGGAGCGCTGAATGACAGTTGCCAGATAAATAAAAAAGAAACGAGGCGGCCGAGTTTTTGGGGTCCGTAGATTTCTTTGAGGTAACGGTAAGAGCCGCCCGATCCGGGCAATGCCGCGCCTAGTTCTGCCCAGACCAGGCCGTCGCAGATGGCTAGCAGCGCGCCTAGTATCCAACCTAGCATTGCCTGCGGGCCGCCCATGGCGGTGACGATCAGCGGGATGGTGATGAAGGGGCCCACGCCGATCATGTCGATCATGTTGAGCGCAGTGGCGGAGCCGAGGCCGATGCCGCGGACGAGTTGGGGCGGGGGCGGGGTTGTGTCGTTCTGCATGAAGAGTCGTTGGTCGATGGTCGTTCGTCGATCGCTAATCGTCGTTCACGCGCGGCATGCGAGTTGGGCGGTGCAAAAAGCAGGTCCTTCGCTTCGCTCAGGATGACAAACTTAATTATTAAATGACTGTCACCGAGATTAGCGACTGCTGATTAGATTCACAAACAGCCGCACCGCCCCTGGTACCCCTGCGGGTAATTGTCTGAAGAATGCGTAACCGGTGTAGATGTATGTGCCCTTGCCGTAATTCGCGACGAGCAGGCCGCCCTTTTGCTCGGGTTCGCTGGGGTCGTGCGATTCGAGGAGCGGGGTGAAGTTGCTGTCCCATTGGGTCATGAAGTAGAGGCCGCGCTCCTGCACCCAGCCGTCGAAATCTTTCTGCGTAATTTCGTTGGGAGAATGGAAGATGGGATTGGCGGGATCGAGGATCATGATCGGAGCCTCTTCGACCGAAACCCGCGCCCGGCCCAGGGTTGCGGGATAGGGCGTGAAGTTGCCTTTGTTGAAATCGCCGGTCGCGGCGCTGAGAGTGTTGTACTGCACTACGAGGCGTCCGCCGGCCTGCACATAGTCGAGCAGGCGCTTGTTGTTTGCGATTACATCTTTCTGGGTGTCGTAGGCGCGAATTCCAAGGACGATAGTTTGATAACTGCTCAAATCTTCCACGGCAAGTTTCTCTGCTGGAAGCAGCGTGACGTCCATGCCAATCTGCTGCAGCACAGTCGGAATCTCGTCGCCCGCGCCCATGATGTAGCCGACTTTGAGATCTTTCGGGACTTTTACATCGACGACGCTGACGCGCTGCACCGCGGGTTGATAGTAGTAAAACGTGCCCAGATCTTCGCGGGTGACGACGGAATAGCCTTCTTTGTAATGCTGGTAGCCGCTGGTTAGCGTGGCTTGAATTTCTTTTCTTCCTTCGGTGCGATTTCCGGGATGGACGGTAAAATCGGCGCTCTGCTTTTCTCCGCGCTGGTGAAAGGCAAGCGGCTTTTCGGCTGGCTCGGTGCGCCAGCTCTCCGGACCCGCAACTTGCAACAGCCCTTCATCCCTTTCTGGATCGCCTTTCCAGTGCGTTTCCTTCAGCGTCTTCGCATCGAGATTGCTTGAGACATCGACCTTCACTGTTGGCTGCGGACCGTCTTCGGTCGGAATTACCTGCTCGCTTGGATCGAGTAAGACAGAAAAAGCGGGAGCGACGGCTAGCGGGCGCTCGGCGATTGCTCCGGAGGCATCTTTGTATTTCACCATGCAAACGGACATCGCAACCGCTTCGGGATCGCCGATCATGCCCAGCGCTTTAACCGCAGGCGGCGGAAAAGGGAGGCTTTGATATTGCGGATCGTCAATCGTGTTGAGCGCCTCGGTCTCAGGATTGTTCCTGTGCCAGTAGGGTCGGGTGGGCTGTGCGCTCGCGGAAACATACACTTTGAATCGAGTGACGAGGTCGTTCCCTTCAGCCTGTTTCGAAAGAATCTTGGAATTCCACCCCGGCGGTAGCAGCAGAGTGATGTTGGAATGGCTGTCGGAGTGGCGTTCGGCCGAGAGCCTAGCTGTGACCTCAAACGTCTGGCCGGGCACCGCCATGAAGGCGTCTTCGGGACTCGTTCCGACGGGGGCATCGACGACAACGTGCAGAGTCACGCCCTCCGCCAGGATGAGCGCCTTGGCGACTTCGCTGGTTTTTTCGTCGAGCGAATGAAGAACGATATTCTTTCCAAGCGGCGAGAGTTCCGATTCGTTGACCTGCTTGCGAGTCTCTTGCATCAGGAAGCGGGCCGTCCCCAAAGCGTTCGCGGCGGCCGGCGGGCTGGCCTCTCCGGCAACGGCTGCCTCGTCTATCTTCGCTTTAATCGCGACTAACTCACCGCGCAGCCATGGAACTTTCTTTTCTTCTTCACCTAGCCGCGAAGCTAGCCCGGGCAGTGTGGTGTCGATGCCGTCGAAGAAATCTTGTTCGTGCCCGTCTTTATCTTTGGTGGAATCGACCACTGAGTCGACCAGTTTATAAAAAGTGAAACGGTCTCCGGGTGGGACGGTAAAACCTCCCACGCCTTGCGATTGCTGATGGCGCAAGCCTTTCAACGCGAACTGAACGTACGAAGTTCCGAGTGCTGGATCTTCTTTTCCTGTATTCAGTTTTACGGTGTAGTTGGCCGCATCGCAGGTGGATGCTCCGAAGCCGCAGACATTGCCGATGTACAACTTCTTGGGCTGCCAGGGTTCGAGTCCTTCTTTGATTTGTTCGGGGAAGCGATTGGGATCGGCAGCGGCCCGGAAGGCTTCTCTGGTCAATATCGCGGAGGCTTGATGATGGCCGTGGCCATCGCGATCGGTACCGGAGAAGCGTGCCACCAGGACGTCGGGGCGAAAGGTGCGAATGACGCGCACCATGTCGCCTAGGGCAATGTCGTGGCCTTGCCATTTCTGAAATGTTTCTTCGGGAGTTTTTGAGTATCCGAAATCAGCCACGCGCGAGAAGCGTTGCTCTACGCCGTAGTAACGATCGGCCGCCAGCAGTTCAAGAGTGCGTAGGACGCCTAGGGCATCGAAGAGGTTGCTGCCGAGTTTATTTTGCCCGCCTTCGCCGCGGTTGAGCGTCATCAGCAGTGTCGAAACGCCCTTGCCGCGCGCTTCGAGGGTCAACATGCCGCCATCTTCGTCGTCGGGATGGGCATCGGTCTGCATCAGGCTGGCGGTGGTTTGCAGGCGGCGCAGCATCAGCTTCAGGCCAGTGGCTCCCGTGTCTTGCGGGACAGGCTCGTAATAATGATCGACGGGATGATCGGTCGCGCGGTCGGCAGAATGATCCGCAGGACGATCGGGGTTGCGATCGATTGCAGGATGGTCCGGCGGTTGTGCAACGGCGAGAAACGCAGCAGGGCCCAGCATTAGGACCGCGCATAGCATGATCGCGAGGCGATTGCGCACAGGTTGCGACAATCGGAACGTAGGCTTCTTTTGTATTGCAAACATGCGCATTGCAAACATGACCATCTGATCGATTTTACTCAATGAAAGGAGCAAATATATTCTGTTCAATTTATCGGCTCATTCTTTAGAAGGCATTCCCTGGGCGGCGGCGAACTTCTGCTGGCATTCGGCGGCGGTTTGCACAATGCGGCGGAAGTCCGGATCGGTGCGCACGTTTGCGAGAAGCGGATCGGATTGCAAAGCCTGGTGGGCGCAATAATTTCCGGCAACGGCCTGGCGCAAAAACTCGAATGCGATTTGTGGTTCGCCGCAGGCGGCGAGCAATGCGCCCTGCTGATACTTTAGTTCGGGATTCTGTTTCGCGAGTAATTCGGTTTTTGCCTGCTCCGCAAAGCGATGGATATCCGTTGCGGGGGCCTTATCGAGGCATGCTTCGAGCATTCCGCGCATCCACATAGGATTGTCGGTCATCTGCGACGTGGCTTGCCTGGCTTCTGTCATCTTCCCCTGGCGCATCAGGACGGAGACACGCACTGCGTTCGACCACTCCGAACCTGCATCCTGTTCAATGAATTCCAGCGCGCGCTCGGGTTTGCCAGCCTCGGCAAACGCGAGGGCGCAGGTTCGCCAGTTGTAGTTGGAATCGATCTTCAGAGCTTTGTCACATTCGCTCTGCGATTCATCGAGCCGTCCGGCGTAGCGCAGCACATAGGCCAGCGAAAAATGCGCGAAGGCAGCATCGGGACGCTTGCGCACCAAGGCGTGAGCCTCGTCATAGGCGCGGTCGAGGTTCCCGCCTTCGGCTTCATTCGCGGCCAGCAGGCCAGCGGCGCTGACTCGGCCGGGTTCGAGCGAAAGCGCGCGCCGGTAGGCCGCATTGGAGCGCTGAGATGCGGCGTCGCCGCCGTCGGAGTAAACCGCGTCAAAGTAGTAGCGCCGACCGAGCGCCTCCCACGCGGGCGCGTAATTTGGATCCTGGTTGACGACCTTTTCCAAAATCGTAATCGCATCCTTGTTGGATTTGACCTCGTGGGGGATGGCGAGGGTGCGAAGATAGGCATCGTAGGCATCGCGATTGGCGGGGGCGCTGCCTGTTTCGACTGTGCCGCGATTGATGCCCAAAGCTGGCACGAGTTCGAGGCGCACTTTTTTCGCCATCTGGTTGCGCAGATCAATCAAGCTGTCGGTTGGCGAAGTGAGCGTGCCGGTCCAGATCACTTTATTGTCTTTGACGTCGACCGCTTCGAGGGTTACTTGCACCACTTTTCCCTGGCGCAGAAAATGTCCGACTACCACAGTGTTCACGCCTAACTCGCGACCGGCTTTTGCCGGGTCGGCTTCGTCGCCGTATTTTTGCGTAGCGGTGGAGGGGCGAATCTCCAGCGAATGGGCGTAGGTGAGGGCATTGGCGATTTCGTCGGCCAGAGCGAAGCGCAGAAACTCGCTTTCGGCGTCGTTGTTGACATTTTGCAGCGGCAGCACGGCTATGGTGCGATTCGTATCCGTTATCGCTGTAACACGATGTTTGAACCACCATGTGCCTGCGGCTGCGACTACGGTAATCAGCGCGGCGGCGAGGGCGACGATGATCCAGAGCTGGGTGGGCTTCGTTTGCTGAAAGGTCTTAGGCATCGGGCGCATGCCGACAGCCTGCTGAAAGCTGCTGCGCAGCGCGGGATCTGTGGCTTTCTTTATTTTTAACTTCTCGAGGTCGGCCTTCATCTCGATGGCGTTTTTGTAGCGTAGGTCGCGGTCCTTTTCCATCGCTTTGCCGATGATGGCTTCGAGTTCTGGCGGTACGGCGGGATTGATGGAGCGCGGAGATGCGGGCTTCGAATTGATCACGGCGTGGAGCGTCATCACCACGTTCGTACCGGTGAATGGCTTCTTGCCGGTGGCCATTTCGAAGAGCACTACGCCGAATGAAAAAATGTCGCTGCGCACGTCGAGGTCTTCGGAACGCGCCTGCTCGGGCGACATGTAAACGGCGGTTCCGGGGATAACGCCCACCTGTGTCAGCGATTCTTCGATTGACGAGTCGGTCGTCATGCCGAGGCTCTGGTCTTTGGCGAGCTTGGCCAAGCCGAAGTCGAGAATTTTTACCTGGCCGTTGGGAGTGAGGAAAATGTTGGCCGGCTTGATGTCGCGATGGACGATTCCCTTGGCGTGTGACGCCGCGAGCGCATCGGCCACTTGCACGGCAATGTCGAGCAGGTCTTCGATCTCGAGGGGATGGCCATGGATGCGCTGCTTGAGGCTCTCACCTTCTAGCTTTTCCATCACGATGAAGGGGTGCCCGTTGTTGTTTTCGATATCGTGAATGGTGCAGATGTTGGCGTGGTTGAGTTGCGAAGCGGCGCGTGCCTCGCGCATGAAGCGGTCGAGGGCGCGCTTATCGTTGACCAGGTGTTCAGGAATAAATTTCAGCGCGACATGGCGGCCGAGGCGGAGATCTTCGGCTTCATAAACCACTCCCATTCCGCCGCCGCCGAGCTTGGAGAGCACGCGGTAGTGGGAAACGGTTTGGCCGATGATCTCCATAGCTCATGTGGCGCGGGCGCCCCGCCCGCGGCTGTTGACTTTGATTCTATTTGTAACGCTGAAATTTGACCGTCCCCGCGAAGGCGTAATGGTAGGCGGTCAGCGCGGTTGGGTCAACCGAGATTGGCGGAAAACATTGGGCGATCGAGAAGCGCGGGTTAACCAATCAGCGCCGCTGACGAGCCTACCCATTTCATGTTTTTGTTTTGATCGACGCCCATCATGAGGCCGCGGCCCATGCGGACGATCGTGAGCACAGGTACTAACTTATCGACCCACACATACATGATGCGTAACTCGACCTTAGTTGGGCCGTACGGAGTATCTACTACTGGAGTGAAATTCAGTCGCTCTTGCATGATGTAGCTGCTGCGTTTTGCAGCGGGAATCGCGTCGATGTCGGCGCACGTCGGGGCGATGACTACTCCGAGACCGGCGAAGGAGTAGAGCGGTTTGAGGACGAAATTGTCGAGATCGGCGGGGACTTCTGATAATTGATCTAGAAACCAGGTTCGCGGCACTGAGGGATGTTTTAGATAGGGGATTGAATATTTGCTGATGCGGAAATACCAGTTGGGATGGCCTGCCCATTCTATGTCGAGATCGTCGCGAAAATCGAAGGGTGGTGTTACACCCTTGCGTTCCAGTTCATCGACGATGGTGCGGTTATAGATTCGCTCTATCGGAATCTGCTTGCCTTGTTCTTCATAAAACAGATGGCGCCCTTGTTTGCGAATCTTGGTGATGCAGACGGTGCGAATTCCCAACAACTTCTCGGTTAGCAGAAAATCGGGGCGTGTTTTTTGTTCTTCGGGATGGACCTCCATCAGTACTACATTCGCAGGATCGTGGCCTGCCACGATGGCGTCTTTTAGGAGTTGGTTATAGGAAGTCGAGTCGAGACCACTAAGAAAGAAGCGAAGCTTCGTGTCTAGTTCGAAGACGTCGATATAAGCCTGAGCTAGAACGGGCTGGTAGGCGTAGAGGGAAGGGAAGGCTTGTAACTCGACTAACTTGGGCTGTAAGTCGCCTTTCGAATCGCGCACCAGGCCGAAGTCGACTTGAATGAACATCGGATGCGGCGATTCATTCGGCACGCGAAACTGGGCGGGGATCGAGGCTTCCGAACGGGCGCGGTAATCCTTATTCTCGACTAACTGGAGGATCAGAGCTTTTCCGTCTTCGGCCATGCGCTGAACTAGAGCGTCGGGGAAGAAACACGGAGTCTCGCAGAGAGCGAATGGGACTTCCGTTCCGCAGCGGGAGGTCATCTCGCGCTGAAGGCGGTCGTACTTTTCTTGGGTGAAGCGCGCGTTGAAGTCTTCGCGGTAAGCGGGAATCATCGGCGTTCAATGCGCGTCAAGCCCATCGCGATGTTCTCTGCGCCTCGGCGGTGAAAAATATTTACGCCTCGATTAAGAATTGGCCGCCGCGCATAATTTGTTCGTCATCGACCCAGATATCGAATTTGCGTCCGACGACATCGATGTGGGTTGCGGAATACCACTCTGCGCCGGTGTGGGCGCCGTAAGGGTTTCCGAAGGCTATGTGGACGCCGGGGTATTTTTCATCTTGCAATATTTCGCCGATTACATCTTTCAGTTCGATGTTGGTGCCTATCGCGAACTCGCCTACCCGGTTACTGTTTTCGTCGGTGTGAGTGTAGGCCCAGAAATCGTCTTTTAATTCTTTATTTGAGGAGTGCGCTTCGATTAGGCGATTGCCTTTCACCAGGATGGTCAAGGGATGCGCTTTTAAGTCGCCGAACTTCGCGCACAGATAATCGCCGACTACTCCATCGATGACGAATGTGCCGTTGACCTCGCCGGGGGTGGTGAAGACCTCGCCGCCGGGAAGGTTACCCCACTTTTCGGTGCTGATAATTCCACTAGTTTTTACCCAGCGATAATTCGGATTTAGATCGGCCACGAGGTCCGTACCTGAAGGGGTAATCGCGCGAATCTGTTTTGCTTTACGGACTGTCTCCAGCACTTTTATGCTTAAGCGATCGACTTTTTGGAAGTCGGCGCGCATGCCTTCGAGCATGATGCGCTTGTTGATGTTGACCATGTGCGCGTGGCGGATTTTCTGGTGGTTAACAATGTCGGTCATCTGCATGCGCGAGCGGAGTTCGTTGGTCTGCGCCTGCACGGCAAAAATGCTGACCTGGCTCGATTCGAGGTCGTCCGCGATTACGAGCGGCAAATCGGTCAGCGGACGAGTGGCGACATCTTCGAGCACCCAGGTTTTGTACGTACAGCCCAACTCTTCGAGTTCGTGGACGATGGCCGCGGCGATTTCGAGGCTGACTTCATCGGTGATGACTGTAACTTTTTCGGAGGGCTGCACGCGCAGGCAGACGCGGACTGCATTCCGCGCCCCGAGGGTCAGTTGCGGATCAAAAGCCATCTGATTCAGTTGCCGGTTGGATTCTGCGTTTAATTGCGAGTCAGTTTTCATCAAGCTCATTAGACGGCGCGCGCAGTGGGCAAACTGTCTGCTTCATCGACGCCCACCTCTGTCTCCTCAATGATGTAGTCCATTACGGCCTTCATGTCGCCGGTTCTGCGATAGACCTCTAATTGCCGGTCAGCGCCGGTTCCCATCTTCATGATCTCGCGAATGTATTCGACCTCTTCGCGGCAATCGAGTTCGTCGAGCACGTCATCGACGAAGGCGAGATATTCTTCGATCAAGTCGCGCTCGGGAACTTCCGTCTGCTTGCCGAAGTCGATCAGTTTTCCGTTGATGCCGTAGCGCGCCGCGCGCCACTTGTTTTCCATGAGGAGCGACCGGCGGTAGAGGCGGAATCCCTGGTTCTGGGAGTAGAGCTTATAAAGCTTGGCCACGGTTGCCTGGATCAGGGCTGCGAGCGCGATGGTTTCGTCGAGCCTCATGGGCAGATCGCAGACGCGGAATTCGAGGGTAGGAAAGAATGGATGGGGCCGGATATCCCACCAGATTTTCTTGGCGTTGTCGATTGAATTTGTCTTCACGAGTAACTTGACGTAATTTTCGTACTCGCCCCAGCTGGGAAAATAATCGGGAAGGTTGGTGCGTGGAAATTTGTCGAAGACCTTGCAGCGATAGGACTTTAGCCCCGTATCCATCCCCAGCCAGAAGGGTGAATTCGACGAAAGCGCCAGCAGGTGTGGCACAAAATAGCGGGCGTGATTCATTAAATGAATCAGGGTCTCGCGGTCTTCGATGCCAACGTGGACGTGCAGGCCAAAAATCAGGTTGGCGCGGGCTACCAGTTGCATATCTTCGACTATGTTTTTGTAGCGCTCTCCGGGAGTGAGGGCCTGGACGCGCCAATCGGCGAAGGGATGAGTTGCGGCGGAGGCTATGCGCAAATTATTTTCGCGGGCCAGGCGGATGATGTGATAGCGGAGATTTCGCAGCTCTTCGCGGGCATCTTTAATATTGGCGCAAATGGAGGTGCCTACTTCGACGACGGATTGATGCATCTCCGTCTTGACCCGCTCCTGCAGAATCAGCTTGCCCTTCTCGATAATCTCGGCGTGAATATGCGAGCGAAGATCTCGAGTCTCGGGATCGACGGTCTGATATTCCTCTTCGATTCCTAGCGTGAATGTAGGCTTCATCACGGCATCCGGCGCTGCCCGGGAGTAGCTGGCAGTAAGTCAAACTAGTATATCAATGAGCCGGTACGGCGCGGACAGTGTTATCGAGTCTCGATCGGGGAGCGGCCTAGGCTTATGCCTTTTTCCTTACTTTTGACGAGCGGCTTTCAGTTGGCGTCGGGCCGTTCAGGAACGCGGCCCAGCGCAATTCCTCCACTGGATTTTCTTCGCTCAGGGCTTTCTTGACCGCCATGTCCGCTACGGCATCCACGATCCATTCGAAATTTTGCTGTCCTACTGAGGTGATCTCGGCGTCGGGCGCGGGATTCATGAAGTCGATGGCATAGGGGATGCCAGCCTCGACGGCGAACTCGACTGTGTTCAGGTCGTAGCCTAGAGCGCGGCATAGGGCTAGCGCATCTTTTTCGATGCGCTCTTTCAACTTTGCTCCGGGCTGCGGATTGCCCTTTACGTAGCGCTCGTGATGCGGGGCTTTCGGATCGTACTTCATGATGTGGACTTTTTCCTGGCCCACTACGTAACAGCGGTAATAGTCTTCGAACTCGACGCCGTGTTGGAGGGTCAGGCAAAGGTCTCCCGTCTGGTTGTAGTTATGGAAGAATTCTTCGGGAGAATGGACTTTGTATACGTGCTTCCATCCGCCGCCGGAGTAGGGCTTTAAGAACGCCGGGAAGCCGACATAGTCGAAGAGTTCTTCCCAATTCAACGGGTAGATTAAGTTGCGCATCGACTTATCGGTGGTGTCCGGCGGATGCTCGTGATGCGGCAAAATCACGGTAGGTGGAATGGCCACGCCCATCTTATGCGCGAGCGCATAGTTAAAGAACTTATCGTCGGCGGTCCACCAGAAGGGATTGTTGATGACGATCGTCCCGTGCAGCATTGCGTTCTTTAAATACGCGCGGTAGAAGGGAATGTCCTGCGAAATGCGATCGACGAGGACGTCGTATTTCTTCGGCTCGTCCATGCGGATCCCGCCGATTTTTACAAACTCGGCGGAAACGCCGTCGATCTTCATGGCGTTAATCTTTTCGACGAGGGCTGGCGGGAAGGTGTTTTCCATGCCAAAGAGAATTGCGATTTTCTTGTTTGCCATAATTGATTCTCGCTCAATTGCGATTGCTAGTGGAAGCGCGATGAGCAACGTGCCAATTTCGCCCCTAGGAGGCTGCGGAAAATGTCTATCGCGGGCCAGAGAGGGCGACCTCAGCGCCTAAAGGCGCAGTCAAAACAAAGCTGTTATCGCAGCGCTGAAGCGCTGCGCCACCCAAAGCCAAGACAAGATCGAGTTTTTCCGCACCCTCTTAGAAATACTTCGTCAAAAATATTTTTGTGCCATGCGCTGCCACAGCGGCCAATCGTGTTTGCTGTTGTCTCCATAAATATCCAGCCAATGAGGAATGCCCTTGCCGTGGAGAATGGCGGACATCTTTACGTTGGCATCGAGGCACATATCCCAGTCCGATGATCCGAGGACTATGTTCATCTGCCGGATGCGGCTCAGGAACCAGTCGTCGTTCATGTTGGAAAGGTAGTCTGGAGGATTGTTGAAGTAGACGTTGTCGTCGTAGTAGCCGTCGAGAAAGCTCTTGATGTCGTAGGATCCGCTCATGGTCGCGCAGCCCGAAACTAAATCGGGATGGCGCATGGCAAAATTCAGAGCATGATAACCGCCAAAACTGCAGCCGGTCACGGCGATTTGGGGAGACCAGTTTCTCCACTTTAAATAGGGGAGAAACTCGTTGAGCAGGTACCGTTCGTACTGAACGTGGCGCCAGATGCGGGCTCCCGGATGTACGCTTTTGTTGTACCAACTCTCGCTGTCGACGCTGTCCACGCAGAAGATCTGGATCGCGCCACCTTCCGATTTGCCAGCGAGCGCGTGGATCATGCCGGCATCTTCGTATTCAAAGAAACGACCTTGGGAGGTGGGGAAAACGAGGATTGGTTGGCCGGCGTGGCCGTAGACGAGCGACTCCATGTCGCGGCCCAATTCGTGGCTGTATTGTTTGTTATATTCGCGGTTCATCTGCGCGAGGATTGTAACCGAAGAAGGGCTGGAAAGAAGATCAAAAGAGAGCTTATATCCTGGCTGCTAAGGAGACTCCGATTAAGTGCCGAAAAAAAGCATAAACCACAGGGGACACAGGGGCGCACGGAAGCCCCGGGGAATTAATCAGAAGTTCCCTCATCGCGACTAATGGCTGATGGATTTGGAATGGGGATCGATCTTCAAATGTTTGAGCTTCGATTGCAGCGTGGTGCGTTTCAGACCGAGACGCTTGGCTGCGCCGCGCGGTCCGCCGATCTGCCCACGGCTTGCGCGAAGAGCTTGCAGGATGTGTTCGCGCTCTTTCGCCTCCAGGGTTTCGTCGGTTTTTTTTGCCGCCGCCACGGCGCTAGTTGGCTGCATTTCACTTAAGGGCGCGACCAGCACAGAACCTTGTGTGAGAATCACGGAGCGCTCGATAAAATTTTCCAACTCGCGTACATTGCCGGGCCATTGCCACGCCATCAGGGCGTCCATGGTTTTCCTGGGAATGCTGGTGATCGACTTGTTCATGCGCCGCGCGCACTTCTGGACAAAGTGTTCGACGAGCAAGCGGATGTCCTCGCGCCGTTCCCGCAATGGGGGCACGTGTATGGGAAAGACGTTGAGGCGGTAATATAAATCGCTGCGAAATTCCTTTTCGCGCACCGCTGCACCGAGATCGACGTTGGTTGCGGCAATCAGGCGAAAGTCCACCTTCAGGGTCTGGTTTCCGCCTAAGCGCTCGAATTCCTGGTCCTGCAAAACTCGCAGCAGCTTGGGTTGCAAGGTGAGGGAAATGTCCCCGATCTCGTCGAGGAAAAGAGTGCCCTTGTCGGCGAGTTCAAGGCGTCCAATTTTCTTGCTTACGGCTCCGGTGAAGGCGCCCTTCTCATTGCCGAACAGTTCGCTCTCGAGAAGGCCGGAGGGGATGGCGGCACAATTCATCTTGATGAAACTGGTATGGGCGCGCCGACTCAAGCGATGGATGGCCCGGGCGATCAGTTCCTTTCCGGTGCCGGTTTCGCCGAGCAGCAGCACGGTGGCGTCACTGGATGCGACCCTTGCCACGTTCTCCATTACGGACTGGAGAGCCTTGCTTTGTCCGATGATTTCGCCGAAGCCGAGTTCGGTATTGATTTCCTGTTCGAGGTAGAGTTTTTCCTCGGTCAGTTTTCTTTTGGCTTCGCAGACTTCTTGTACGAGGCGGGCAATTGCTTGCTGCGACTGCTTGCGCTCGGTGATGTCTTCGACCAGACCCATGTGCCAGCGCCGTTGTTCTCCTTTGCGGCGCATGGGGACACCCAGAACTCTGACCCAACGCACCGATCCATCCGGGCGCAGATACCTTTTCTCCAACTCCTGCTTGGTTTCGTCGGTTAATTGGCGCAGGTATTCTGTGGTCAGCGCGATATCGTCAGGGTGGGTGATGGCAGCCAAGTCGGTCTGCAGCAAAGCTTGTTCGGTGCGGCCGGTAATTGCGCAGAACTGGGGATTAACCTGGCGGAATTGGCCGGTGCAAGAGTCGACCAGCGCAATACCGACGGGGGCGCGCTCATAAACCGTGCGAAAGCGCAGCTCGCTTTCCTGCAGCATCGCGGCCGCCCGCTTGCGCTCGGTGATGTCCTGGCAAGTACCCACTAGGCGCGCCGGCCGCCCTTGTCCGTCCTGAAAAACCTTCCAGCGCTCCTCCAAGACTTTGACGCGGCCGTCTGCCATGACGATCCGGTATTCGACCGTGGAAGGCGCGCCCTTTTCGAGCGAAGCCTCAAAGGCCGCATCCACTTTCGCACGATCCTCCGGATGAACAAGTTCCACAAAGCTTGGGCGCCTGGGGCGAAAAGTGAAGGGGTCAGTCTCAAATATGCGGTATGTCTGTTCGGACCAGGTTATGTCAAGACTCGGCAACTCTGTTTCCCAACTGCCCACTCTTGCCACCGCTTGGGCCTCGATCAAGCGGGCGCGTTCTGTCTCCAATTGCTCTGCGATCTTGTGCTGCTCCCGCTCGCTGGTTCGGAGGGCTTCTTCCGACCGTTTGCGATCGGTCACGTCCTGCAGGACGCAAGCCACGCGGTCGATCCCGGTCGGACCTTCTACCGGCACATAGGTGATCGATAAGTCCCTGGTACCCAACTCGGGGTATTGGTACTGGAGTTCGTAGCTGACGACCTTCCCGCCGAAACACTCATCCAGCTTTTCCTTCACCACCCCTTCGAAGAGCTTGGGGTCCAATACATCCACAATCAACTTTCCGACGATCTGTTGCTGATTCATTCCGCGATAGTTGAGGAATGCTTTGTTCGCCAGGACGTAGCGGTACTCGCGATTGACCACGACGATCATATCTTCGAGATTTTCGATTACTCTTTCGAACTCGCGCAGTCTGTCAACTGCGCGTTTCCGTTCGGTAATATCGCGCGATACAGCGACGACATATTCTCGATCCAGCCGCACGTTCGCATATTCACTTCCACCGGGAAGGTTGTTCCATCTTTTCGGCGATGCAGTGTTTCCATAACCGCGAATCCCGATTCGCGCAACCGCTGCAGCACTAGGGCGGCCGAGCTTTCGTCATTGTTAGGATCGATGTCAAACACCGTCATCGACAACAGCTCTTCCCGGCTATATCCCAGCTCCAGGTATGACTTTTCATTGACATCGAGAAAACGCAGGGTCTCCGGGTCGATCACCTTGATGCCATCGTTGGATTGATCCAGGAGAGTACGGAACAAAGTCAGCCCGTCGAGCAGACGTTTCTGGTCGCTGGCGGTCCGGAGCAACTGCTCGTTGCTCACGCGCAGCGCGTTCTCGGCTCGCCAACGGTCGGTCACGTCATGCGCTATGCCGCGGACGATTGGTTCCGGCACTCCTTCGGTGCGCAACGTGTTGTGAAATTGCCAGACCCGCTGTTCACCGGAACGGGTCATGACCCTGAGGAGTCCGTGCGCTTCGCCTGCGCGCTCGATCTCGCGCAAATAGGCATCGAATTCGTGGCGGAATCTGGGGTCGATAAAATCCCGCATCGGAGTGCGCAGGATTTCTTCCACGCTGTAGCCGAGAAGACGAGCGGGCACGGGATTAACGGAGAGGAATCGGCCTTTGAGGTCGTGGACGCAGAGCAGGTCTTGACTGTGCTCGACCAGATCGCGATACCAATCGACGTTCTCTTCGAGAGCGCGCCGGATTGGATCCCAGCCGACTGAGGCTTCTTCAGGAAAGTGGCGCTTTCCTTCTGCAGGGTGCGATGCCATGGCTCACCCTCAGCGGCCTATCAGGAATCTTACAATCTACAACTGGCCAGATTTGATTCCGGAGGCCGCGTACTTCTGCTTCTCAGAGGAGGTTGTGACAGCCCCTCGTAGGATGACAACTAAGATACGCCGATTTGGGATTCGGGGGAAGACTAGGAGATATCATTCTTATGCTCGGGAGGCAAATGGCACTAGCAGTGACCGGAGTGCACTAATGAACCAGGTAATAAGAAGCGGGCTTCCGATAAACGCGCTGGTGTCGGTCTGTCGCGATGAAAACGCGGGAAGTGCTGTGGGTAGGTGAATGGCAGGTTGGAAAGTAGCGAGCTCTGAATGTGAACCTTGACTCTGAATTATTGCCAGACTAGCCTGATTGCGACGATCTCCTGATCGGTTAGCAGAGGGCGCGCTATGAATCTCTGGTCCGCCGGTTTTGTTCTCCTTGGAATCACGCTGGTGCAAGCTGCGGAAAATCCCGGCATCAAAATGACGATCGAACACGGGCAGCCGGGAAACGCAACCCGGCGAACCATTTATTTTCAGGCTGACCGCAAGCGTTTCGCATATCAAAATTCTTTTGGGCAGCGGCAGGCGGATGGTTCCGAGCGACCGATCTACGGGCCACGGATTGTTTCCATTACGCGCTGTGACTTGGGACAATCTTTTGAGTTGAATCTTGACACGCGCGAATATACGTCGACGCCGTATCCTCGGAAGCCGCTCACGAGGGAGGAAATGGCGAAACTGGGAATGCGGAGCCCCTTGACTTATGTCTCGGATAAGCCAACGTTGCGAATCGAGACAACGACCACTGACACCGGCGAGCGGAGGGAAATCTTCGGGCAGACGGCGCGGCATGTCATCACGACGAGAAAGCAAACGCCGCTAGAGGACTCTGTCTCGCAGGCGCAGGAATCGGTAACGGATGCCTGGTACATCGATTCGAAGGCGCCCGATTCGGATATTGATCTCTACCAGCGATTGTCGTGCGACCGGAAGTGGCCTGAAGGAAAGAAGAGTCACGCTTATATACGCGCGATCGCTGGGAACCGACCGCCGGATGGGACTGAGTTCGTCGACATCGGCGAGGCGGAGACCGGATTTGCAGTGCAGTCGGTGACTACATTCAAGAGCGCACGCAGGCTGCCTGACGGGACCGAGAAGCAGTTAGATTCGAAGAATGAAATGCGAGTAACAGAGATCGAGAGAGCGTCGTTGGATCCGGCGCTGTTCGAAATTCCCGAGGGATTCAAACTTGTGGAGCGCATAGAGCACAATCCGCCACAATCGGCTTTTCTTAGCCCGCCGAAGAATCTGTGGCAACGAGTCTGGGGAAGCTTGGCGGACCTCTTTCGGTAGGAGGTTGCGGAAAAAGTGTTTTTCTCCCGGCAGCATAACCTCAGCGGCTGAAGCCGGCATTGAACAAACGTTCATCGCAGCGGTAAACCGCTGCGCCACCCAAAGGCAAAGGCAAAACCGACTTTTCCGTAGCCTGCTAGAGCTCTATTTCGCATATTACGGTTCCGCCAATTCTTCCTGAAGTGAATTTGGGACGGGCGCTGCGACGGGCCTTTTAGTGCGGGTGGTGGTGATTACAATCACGCTGACCAGCACCAGGAGTGTTCCGAGGATGGTGCGCGGGCCGACGGTTTCGCCTCCTAGGAAGTAGCCGACGGTTACGGCGACTACCGGATTCACATACGCGTAGGTGCCGACTTTGGTGGGCGATTGATGATGGATGAGCCAGACGTAGGCGGTGAAGCCGATGATCGAGCCGGCGACGATCAGGTAGGCGAGCGCGAACCAGGCTCCGCGCGACATGGTTTGAATGTGAAATTCGCGAAAGTTGCCGAAGG
The DNA here is from genome assembly GCA_003132405.1 of Acidobacteriaceae bacterium. GTDB lineage: Bacteria > Acidobacteriota > Terriglobia > Terriglobales > Acidobacteriaceae > Acidiflorens. The sequence continues at coordinate 27,738 of PKXQ01000066.1, forward strand.
CCGCTGCTACCAGGCCGAGCATGATACCTCCAGTAAGCATCTGGGCGGCGGCGCTCATGGCTTTCGATTCGGGTAGAGGGAGCTTACGCGTTAGTGACGATGCGATCGACCAACTTATCGAGGCAATGACGAGAGCCATCGCGCCCTTGGGATCGATGGGGGCTTCGCCAAAGCTTACTGAGTGGCTAACTAGGACAGCCACACCGGCGATCCCTACGAGGAGAGCTAGCGCGAGGCGGGCGGTGAGCTTTTGGGTGCGGAGTATGAGGATCTCGGAGAGCGTCATGAATACGGGGATGGTTGCGAGCATGACGGCGGCAATGCCTGAAGGCACGCGCTGTTCGGCCCAGAACAAGCATCCGTAGTCGACGACGAAGATGCAGATGGCGAGGAGGGTGGCGGCGACCCACTGGCGTAGTGAGGGGTTGGGCGTGCCTTTCAGGCGCATCCACGCATAGAGCGCGATGCCGGCAATGAAGAAGCGCATGGCGGCGAAGAGGAAAGGCGGGACTTCGTGGACGCCTATGCGGATCGCCAGGAAGGTCGAGCCCCAGACAAAATAAATGATGGCGAAGGCCAGTAGCGTCTTCCAGACTGGAGGATGAGCAGGTGCTTCCATAGGAAATAGATCGCTGGGAGAAGCGCTGGGACGCAGAGATTTTCGATTCCGCACTTCAGCATGCTCCTGGCTCGAAGTGCCGATTGCGTTGCAATTCTAGCGACTGCCGAGTTGCGCTCGGCTGGACAGACGAGGGCGTCTGTCCCTACGCGATCAGAACCTAAATTTGCTCATGAACTACCAATCCAAATTCCAACTATAAATACGAGCACTCCTCCTACTACCACCTGGAACGCTGCGGAGAGCAGCGGAGTATCCATGTAGCGATTTCTGATCCAGGCTATGGTGGCTAACTCTAGGGCCACGATGACCACTGCTGCGGTGAAGGCGGCGTGGAAATTTGCCAGCAGGAAGGGGAGGGTGTGGCCGATGCCGCCGGCGGCGGTCATCAATCCTGTGACCGCGCCGCGGAGCATGGGACGGCCGCGGCCGGTCATCGATCCGTCGTCGGAGAGCGCTTCGGCGAATGCCATGGAAATTCCGGCTCCGATTGATGCCGCGAGGCCCACTACGAATGCGTCGTGGCTGCTTTTTGTGGCGAACGCGGCCGCGAATACTGGAGCAAGCGTCGATACCGATCCGTCCATCAGACCGGCTAGGCCGGGCTGGACAATTTGCAGAACAAACAATCGCCGCTGAGCGACTTCCTCCGCGTTTTTGTCGGCCGGCGTGATGCTTTCGGACATCGCCTCCGCGGCCACCTGATGCTTGCGCTCGACTTCTTCCAGATCGCCAAGGAGTTTGCGGATTCCGGCATCGGTTACCTGGCGCATCGCTTTTTGGTAGAAGCGACGCGTTTCCAGTTCCATCAGTTCGGCTTGTTTCCTGGCGTCGGCGATCTTTAGGGGACGTGTCAGCCACATCGGCCGGCGCTGCACAAAGCCCTTTACGTCCTGGCGCCGGAGCAGGGGTATGTGTTCGCCGAAGCGGGTGCGGTAGGTTTCGAACAAGGATGCGCGATGCCCCGACTCCTCAATGGCCATGTCATCGAATAACTTAGCCGTTGCAGGATAAGACTCGCGCAGGCCGTCGGCAAAATCGGCGTAGACGCGGCCATCTTCTTCTTCGAGGGAGATAGCGAGCGCAAGAATTTCGCGCTCGGTTAGATCTTTGAAGTTTCGTGCCATGCGACAAGTGTACTTTTTCTGGCTTGGGTTTCAAGCAGCGGGATTAATAGAGTCCTAACCGTGTCGATACCTTCGTGGTATTCGTTAGGCTGTGAGACGCCCTTAGCGGCTCAGCAGAGCGCTGAAAAAATCGTCACGGCGACAAGGAGCTGGCCGCAGGCGCTGAAGCGCGGACGTATTTCAAGGTTCATGGCAGGAGTGAAACTGGTGCCCTTCCCAAGAACCTGCTTGAGTCTGCAGCGCGAACCAAAAAGAGAACAGGATTTGCATTCGATCGCGATGCAGTTGTTGCCTGCCTGAGGCTGCATGCTTTGCCTGGTCGGGCCGGTCCGCGGCGCCCGCCAAGGTGTTCTTGGCGTGTAATCGATACAAAATGCTAGCGAGATTTCCTGGGCTTCGACGGCGCTGGGTTACCGCGAATGGAATCGGGCGTGCTTTAACCTGACGGAACGTTCAACAGGAATTTCGTCGGCTGGCCGAATTCATGTTCTGTCTTTGTTTTTTGCCGGCGAATTTCCTGCGGAACGCTACTTCAAATTTCACAGTGAGGTCTATCCATGTCTGTTTCCGCGATTCTCACCAGTGCTTACAATCAACCGCAGATCGGTTCCAGCAATAATCCTTACCAGCAGAGCATCAGCCAGTTGGGGAAGGATTTGCAGTCGGGAAATCTATCGGCGGCGCAATCGGAATTTGCCAGCTTGCAGGCAGCGTTCTCTCAATCGTCCACCACCACGGCTTCGACTACTAACCCCGCGACTGGGTCCCCAGCCAGCCCTATCGCACAGGCTTTCAACCAGCTCAGCAGCGACTTGCAGTCGGGCAATCTGTCGGCTGCCCAAAAAGATTTTTCTACGGTTCAACAGGATTTGCAGAGTCGGGGAAGAGCGATACCGTTCAACTCGCACTACATTGGCGGGGGCAGCAACTCGGGCAGCCAGAATTCGCTGTTGCAGGACCTGAATCAGATTGGGCAGAGCCTGTCGTCGACGAGCCTTGCCGGAGCGCAGCAGGCCTACGCCAGCTTGCAGCAGCAACTGCAGGAGTTCGAGTTGGGTGGCGGAGCCACTGAGGCGCTCAATAACCTGCCGCTGTCGTTGGCTGCGTAGGTGGGTTTACGGGACGCGAAAGGTCTGGCGTTTTGGAAGGGCACGAGAGGATTCGTGCCTTTAGTTATCGAGGTCTTGAAGAACACTTGGAGCTATTGGCATTCTGGTTTTATCGTCGCGCCAGGGAAAGTTTGGGTGCTGTAGGGGTGCTTCGACTGCGGTTGAGCTTCGCATTCGCGAAGCTCAAGCTCCGCTCAGCATGACAAGTTTGCGGGGATGTCAACAGAGAGCCAGATGGCTTCTAGCCGCCCTGTTTCAGTTCGGTTAGGACCTGGCGTGCGATTTCTTTCAGGGTTTCGAACACGCCTACGCCCTGGAAGGCGACCGCCTCGACTACGGGCTCATTCTTCTTGCGCAAGTCTTTGGAGAGGGCGTCGATGGGCAGAACGTTCGGAAGGTCGCGCTTGTTTAACTGCAGCACGTAGGGAATTTTATTGAAGTCGTAGCCGTGTTCTTTGAGATTGTCCATCAGGTTGTCGAGGGCCTCGACGTTGGCGTCCATGCGCTCCTGCTGGGAATCGGCTACGAAGACGATGCCGTCGACGCCGCGTAGAATGAGCTTGCGGCTGGCATCGTAAAAGACCTGCCCGGGAACGGTGTAAAGGTGAATGCGGGTCTTGAAGCCGCGCACAGAGCCGAGATCGAGCGGGAGAAAGTCGAAGAAGAGGGTTCGATCGGTCTCGGTGGCGAGCGAGATCATCTTGCCCTTTTGCTGTTCGGCTGTTTTCTGGAAGATGAACTGGAGATTCGTCGTCTTGCCGCCTAATCCGGCACCGTAGTAGACGATCTTGCAGTTGATCTCGCGCGCTGCGAAGTTGATGAAACTCAAAAGGCTTCCTCAGGAAAACGGGCGAACAGAAACGCCGCGAAAAAGATGCTCGCGTACTACTCCCTCGATGCGCGAGTGTATCTTAACAATCTCGCTACAAATTCGCCTGACTACAGTATCGGTTACTGCTGGTTTTTATACCACACCGGAAGGCTTGGGTGCAGGTTACCCATGTTACCAATGGCAGTCGCCGATCTTGCGAGCCGCCCTACCTCACAGCCGCACTGCGTTTATTGAGGCGTTGGCAGCGGATAATATCCGGCTTTTGCATAGACTTTTACGTTGGGAAGCTTTACGCGGACCTCGATCTCGCGGTAGCCTCCGATGCCGGCCCTCGGCGAATAACCGAGCGTGTAGCGGTTGCGGGCGCTGCCGATGGCCTCGTTGTAGGCCCGCTCGATCGAAGCCTGTGTCATTTCGCCGAGCACGGTACCGCCGCCGGTCGCAGTGACATATTTGGGGAGAATGTCGCTATAGCCGAGCAGTTTGGTGGTTTTCGGCAGGTGAATGCGTTGCAGGCGGTCGTAGATGGGGATGGCGGCGCCTTCGACTCCGAGTGCATAAACGGTGATGTTCTGAGTCTGCAATACTTTCAGCGTGTCTTTGTAGCTGGCGGTGGAATTGAGTTCGCGTCCGTCGCTGATGATGAAAATAATTCTCCGCCGCGTCGGGTCGCGCTTGGAAAGATCGCGCGCGGCCCGCAGGATGGCGTCATTCAAGACATGCGCTTCTCGCGGGGGAGTGTAAACTGGAGGCGCCGGAACATCAACCTGATTCCCGTTGATGATTGGGCCGCCAGGACCTAGCGGACCACTGACGACCGGAGGTCCGTTGTTCTCTCCCTTGAAGCTTTTGACTTCGTTCAGGGCTGCAGTCAGCGGCTGGCCGGCGGTGGTGAAATCTTCGATTTGGCTGACGGTGCTGCTGTAACTGTAGATGGCGACTTCATCGAATTGACTGAAGGCCCCCTGCAGCGCGGACAGAGTGTCCTGCACCTTCTTCAGTCCGACATCGGGCATGCCGGTATCGAAAATCACGGCCGCCGAGAGCGCATACGGATCACTGGTGAAAAACTTCAAAGTCTGCCGCTTGCCACCTTCGAGGACATAAAAGTCGTCGGGTCGCAGGCCGCCGATCATGCGCCCGTCGCGGTCGGTTACGGTGACGGGAACCAGCACAAGGGTCGAGTAACCCTTGATGGTGTAGATCGTCTCCCCCGTGTCCGCATCCTTCGGAACGCTGCCGGCAGGCACGGTTTTGATCGGAGGCATGGGCGGCGGAGGCGGAACGCTTGAGTCCGAGTCGCTGCGTGGGATGTCGCTGGAGTTGCTGTTGACGCTGGAACTCTCGCCGGTAGAGGCATCGGGTTGCGAGCCGTTATCGGCTCCGGGACGCGGGCTCGGCGGGGGTAGGGGGCGCGTGGCTGAGGGCGCGTCCGGGATACTATTATCGGGGTTTTGTTGAGCCGTTAAAGAGCCTGCCAGCAGCAAGATCAGAAATAATATTAGTGCTGCGCTAATTTTCGTGGTCATCCCGGAAACCTCTGTCTTGATCATCTTTCCTTTTTTCGTCTTCTGCTATTTTAGCGCGGAACTTCGAGCCGTCTGCGGCTCCAGGGCTCCAGCCGTTTTTTCAGTAATTGAGATGCGTAAGCGCATCCCTCCGGTGCATCTAACCGTTACAGGCTGTTACAGGATAGACTAGCAAAATCTAGGGATAAAGACTCTGATGGCAAAAGTACATTGTAAACGGTCGTTATGCACGAGCCTATTCGCTCATGCCCTGGTCATTCTTATCACGTTGGCCGCGATGACAGGTCTGGTAACCGCGCTGTCGCTTGCGGTGAGCGCACAGGAAGCCCCGCCTCCCAGTTCATCGACGGGCCCCACGTACAATACGAATTCCCCTCCCAGTTCCAATTCCAATGACCAATCCCAAGATCAGTCGCAGGATCAGTCGGCCGCGACGGTGAAGGTGAATGTCGAGGTCGTGCAGCTGTTTTTCAATGTGAAAGACAAGCACGGCGCGCTGATCCCCCACCTCAATAAGGAAAACTTCGACATATTTGAAGATGGGAAGCAGCAGACGATCAAGTATTTCAAAGCGGAATCGGATCTGCCGTTGACGCTCGGCATTCTGATCGATTCGAGCGGCAGCCAGACGCGCGTGCTGGACATGGAAAAAGAAGTGGGCGGCTCGTTCCTGGAGAGCATATTGCGGCCGAAGGATGAGGCATTCGTCATCAGCTTCGATGTGGACATTACACTGTTGCAGGATTTTACGACGTCGGTGAGCCGGCTGAGACATGCTCTGAATGAGGCCAGGATCAATACGGGCGGCGTGAGCTGTTCGGGTGGGCCGATTGGGCCGCAGGGGCCGATTCCATGTTCATCCACCGGCCCGCGCGGGACGGCGCTTTATGACGCGGTCTATCTTGCATCGCACGACGAATTCAGCCATGAAGTGGGGCGGAAGGCGATGATCCTGCTGACCGATGGAGAAGACGAAGGCAGCCGGCTGAAGATTAGAGACGCGGTTGAAGCGGCACAGAAGGCGGACGCGATCTGCTACGTGCTGCTGATCGCGGACCGTGGCTTTTATGGCTTCGGCGGGTATCACGGCGACTCCGAGATGAAAAAGTTGACGCAGGAAACCGGCGGACGGGTCATCGAAGTGGGCAACAAAATCGACAAACTGCGGCAGGCGTTTGACCAGATTGCGCAGGAACTGCGCAGCCAATACAACATTGGCTATACGCCGACCAATGCGGCGCGGGACGGCTCGTTCCGCAAGGTTGAGATCAAGCCCAAGGATGGGGACTATAAGGTGCAGGCGCGCAGCGGCTATTACGCGGTGGCTCGGCAGGAAGACTGAAAGCGGCGGGAACGGCGATTCATCTCGACGCTTAGCGTGCCTGGGAGAAATCCTCGACTGCGAATAACTCGCCGCCGTGATCGGCGACGCCGATTCCGATCGAATCCATATTGCGATCGAGAACATTTGCGCGGTGGGCGGGGGACTTCATGAACTGCGAGTGGATGAATCGCGGTGTCGGCCCCTCGCATACATTCTCCGAGAGCCAGCTGAAGTGGGCGCCCGCCTGCTTGACGCGGGCGGAAAGGCTCGGCTCATTCTCAAAGCCATGCTGAGCCGTCCGTCGCTCCGCCATGATCGCTGCGTGACGGCGCGCGGCTGCGGCCAGCGATTCGTCCCAACGCAGCGGAGCCAATCCCTGCGCCCGCCGTGCCTGGTTGACGGACGCGAAAAGTTCTCGTTCCGCGCGAGTTACAGACGTCTGGCTGTGAGCCGACCAACAAAGCATCATGGCCGCCATTGCCCCTGCCGCCAGCCGAGTTCTGAATTGCATGGTTAGTCTCCGCTACATCGGCAAATTACTAACGATGCAGAGTTGCTAGAAGCCGTCTCACAATGAACCTGGGAAGAAGACTAGCGTCTCCCGCAGGGGCTAAAGCCCACGTCCCTATTGGCGTTTGCGGCACGGCTGAAGAGGTTGCGGGAAAAGTGTTTGTCTCGCCGCAGCATGACCTCAGCGGCTGAAGCCGGCACTGAAGACAAACCGTTTATCGCAGCGGTAAACCGCTGCGCCACCCAAAGGCAAAGGAAAATCCGACTTTTTTTCCGCAAGCTGTTAAGCCGTGCCCTACCCAAAACCGATTTATCAGATGGCTTCAGCCTCGACGTTGTTTGTTGAAACCCGGCTTGCTGCCTCAAGTTGCGGGCAATTCCAGGCGGTGCGCGATTTATTGTTTTTGCCGGTTCTTGACTGGGATCACGAACTTTAATCCCGACCACACTTCGTCGACGGCGCAGACTTTTATATCGACCAGGCCGGCAGCGAGGCCGCTTTCGCGGACAGTATCGCCTGTGAGGTCGGTGACAACGCCGGAAGTTTTCTTGGGCCAGGAGATCCACAGCATGCCGGCGGGCGCGGGCGCCTTTGCGGCCGGTACTAAGTCGAGTTCCAGTGCGGCGCGCGATTTAACGAAGAGGAAGATGAAATCGAGATCTCGTTTGGCGTGAGCGACGGTGTTTTGAATCTGGCATTTTGAAAGCGCTTCGCGAAGTTCGGATTTCACTTCGTCCGGGACATGCAAGAGCGCGGCGCGGAAGTTATTTTTGATGCCCAACTTCTTGGCCAGCGGAGTTCCGGAATATCCAGGCATAGGGATTAGGCGTGGAACACGCCGGCAATCCTGAAGAGATCGAGCAATTATTTCACAGCCGCGAAAGCCCGCTTCCAGATGAGCTGATGATCGCAGCGGTGAACCGCTGCGCCACCCAAAAACGAGCAAAGAAAATGTTCCGGCAACGTTCCAAGGGACGCTTTTCACAACGACACCGAGAAAAATTCCGCCTTACTGCTTGGGGGAGTAGTAGCCCTTTTTGGCGCGCACTTTCAGATTTCTATCCTGCGCGAGAATTTCGATGGTGCGGTAGCGGCCATCGGGAGTGAAGTTTGCGGGCTTGTAGGCCAACGCGTACTGACTGCGCAGCTCTTCCTGAATGGAGAGAAATGAATCGGACACGTCGCGCATCTGGAAGGGGAAAAATGCGCGGCCGCCCGTCGCTTCCGCGATACGCTCGAGGGTCTTGTCACCTTTGCCCTTCATGCCGCTGATGTTGGTGCTGATGGTGTAAACGATAGTGTCGGCGCGCAGCGCCATCTCGATGGATTCTTCGCGGGTGACGTGGCTGAGATTATCTTCGCCGTCGCTCAGCAGGATGATGGCGCGGCGCACTGGTTTGCTCTGTTCATGTTTTAAGAGCTTGTCGCGGCAGGCGAAGTAGAGCGCGTCATACATAGCGGTGCCGCCGCCGGCGCGCAACATGCGGACGCCGTTCGAGAGACTCTCCGTGCTGTCGGTGAAATCCTGAGTGACCTCGGGCGTGGCGTCGAAGCCGACGACGAAGGCTTCGTCGTAGCGGGGGCGAATAATCGAGTTAAGAAACTCGATGGCCGCTTCCTGCTCGAACTTGAAGCGGTCGCGCACGGAGTTGCTGGCGTCGACCAGCAATCCGACCTGGAGCGGCAGATCGGTTTCATTGTAGAAACTGTGCAACTCGGTGGGAAGTTGATCGTCGATTACTCTGAAGTCGTTACTTTTCAGATCTTTGATGTAGCGGCCGTGGCGATCGGTGACGGTGAAGACGACGTGGACTTCGTTGACCGTTTTTCTGAGTGTGGTGACGGCCTCGTCGGACTCGGAATTATCGGGCGGCGCGGGAGTCTGGGCGGCAGCGGGCGGAGGTGTCGATGCCGGCGTTCCGCTGGCAGAAGGCGTTTGGGCGCTACTGGCGGGCTGCGCGTTTGTTTTTTCGGAGGGAGCCTGCGCCACCGACGGCGTGGAAGCAGGAGGCGCTGTCTGGCCGACGAGATAAGCGGACAGCGCGAGAAGAACTAGAAACAGGAAAATGCGCGATTTCATCGGGACTAAAGGTTCTGATCGATTTACTTCATTATAGCCTGTGGCCCGACCCCCGGAAGTTTTGCTGCTCTTACTTCCGCAATCTCACCTGTGGCTTCTGGCCTCATCCAGCCTTAACAGGCTGTTTTTCCAGACTGTCGAGGAGCGCCGTGAGTTCTTCAGGTAGGGGGCGCGAGAACTTTAGGGTTTTCTTGGTGCGCGGGTGGGTCAATTCGAGCATTGCGGAGTGCAGAAAATTGCGGCCGAGCGCGAGGATCGCGGGCATGCCTGCTGCCCGGCGTTTGTTCGACTGGGAGCGCAATTCTCCGGGTGCGCCGTAGAGCGAGTCGCCGACTACGGGATGTCCGAGGGACGACATGTGCACGCGAATCTGGTGCGTGCGTCCGGTCTCGATTTTGAGCTCGACGAGGGCAAACTTGCCGTAGGGAGAGTCGATCTTTCTTTGCACCGTGTAATGGGTTACGGCCTCGCGGCCTCCAAAGCCTCGCGTCGTCATGCGCGTGCGTTTTTGCGAGTGACGGCTGATCGGGCTCTGAATCGTGCCGCGGTCTTGCTTGGGCAGGCCGTGGACTAACGCAATGTAGGTCTTGTGCACCCCTCGGCTGCTGAATTGCTTGGCCAGGCGACGGTGCGAATCATCATTTTTCGCGACCACCATCAGGCCGCTGGTCGCGCGATCCAGACGATGCACGATGCCCGGACGCAGGTCGCCGCCAACCGCGGAGAGCTTGGCGAAATGATGGAGCAGGGCATTGACCAGCGTTCCACGATTGCGCGCATCGTCGGTCGCTCCGGCGCCGGCGTGCACCATCATGCCGGCCGGCTTGTTTACGATAGCCAGATCGTCATCTTCATAGACGATGTCGAGCGCGATTTCTTCAGCCATGGCACGAAGAGGCGGGGCGTGGGGCGGTTTGGTGATCGTGATCCGGTCTTCGCCGGTACCTCTCAGCCGCAGCGAGGATTTTGCCGCGGCATCGTTCACCAGTACTTCACCTTTGGCGATGATTTGCTGGACACGGGCGCGGCTGACCTCGGATCCATTGAGTTCGGAAAGCTGCGTCGCCAGATATTGATCCAGGCGCTGGCCTGCGCCATCGGAAGAGACGACGAGAGTCATGGGGTATTCGGGCATGGGTGGCGAATTAAACTTGCTGCGACTAAATGCGGCTCTGGGCCGGGATTTGCTTGGGAACTCCGCTCCGGAACCACCAGATCAAGCCGCCGCTGATGACCAGCAGAATTGAAATCAACTGCGTTCCGGTCATGAGGCCGCCGAAGACTTCGCCGCGTCCGGGATCGTCGCGCAGGAACTCGATGAAGTAGCGCTCGATTCCGTAGAGGATCATGAAGGTGCCCCAGACCTGGCCGTCGAATTTTTTGCGCGGGAGGAGCCAGGTAAGAAACAGAAAGTTGATAAACTCGGCGGCGGCTTCGATGAGTTGGGTGGGTTCGATTCTTACGCCAAGAGGAGTTCCGCTGACCGAATTTGCTAGAGGATTCGTAAAAACGACGCCCCAGAAATGATTGGTGGGCTTGCCGTAACAGCATCCCGCGGAGAAACAACCGAAGCGGCCAAGAACGTGGCCAAAGGCTAGGCCGGGTGCAAAACCGTCGGTGGTGCGCAGGACCGGCATGTGATGGCGGCGCATGTACCAGGCCGCCATGACGAGCGCGGCGATCAGTCCGCCGGAAAATACGCCTCCAGCTTGCAGTGTGTTGAGGCTGAAAATTTCGCGCCAGTTGTTGGAGTAAGTGCTCCAGTCATTGATGATGTAGAGAATTTTCGCGCCGATGATTCCGGCGAGCACGACGAGAATGCCCAGATTCCATGCATCGTCGCCATTGATGCCCTGCTTCTCGGAGTTGCGCACGCTGATCCAGAGCCCGATGAGGACGCCAGAGGCGACGAGGAATCCGTAGGTGGGCAGATAGAAGCTGCCAATGTGAAAAAGTTGCGGGAACACGTTAGTTTAGATGCTCCGTTGTGGGCTGAGTTCTAGAAAAGTTTAGCAGGAATCAGCTCTCAGCTATCGGGTCCCGGCGGAGCGGCGCATCTACTCGCGTTTGCTTGTCCACCGGAATGCTGTAGCCCCCAGACAACAGCCAGCGATCAGGATCGCGATACCGAGCGCCGTGTTGTAAGGGATGTCGCCGGAAAATGCAACAAAACCTATGGCTAGCAAAATTCCACTGAGCAACAACCTTACGAGGTGGGCGAAATCCGAGATTGGAGCAGGCGTGGCCGAGAGTTTTCTTGCAACGATCTGACTACTGCGCAGCCCGTCAGCGAAAGTATAATGGCGCTGCACATCGATAAATTCTTTTTCCCACTCTTCTCGGGATTGTTCTTGGCCATCCACCATAAGCCACCGAACCAACAACGAATTGCCCGCTTTGAAAACTGAGAGCTGAAAGCTGACGGCTGACGGCTAAGAGACAAGCCGACCCGCTGTGCCGTGTGGTGGGCCGAGAATGAACCCGTCTCAGACGGTGGGAACCCGCCGCGACCCATTAGGCTTTTCCGCATGGCGGAACGTAGCACACCGGATCTTTTTGCGAGTCGAGTCCCCGTTCATTCGGCATTGGTTCAAAAATCGGTTACCACCAACACCAACCTTGCAGGTCGGCTTTCACATAGGATGCTAGGAAACTGGGAGCGGATTCGCAAGAGGAAAATGGAAAATAGTTGGCAGGAAGTTTGCTAGAGGTCGCGATACCAAGGTGCGGGGAAACGCGCTCCACAGTTTAGCCGGTGCGCCGCGTATCTTCTAAGACCTCATCGAGCGCGCTGGCGAGCTTGCTGGCGCGCTGCCGCGCGTCGGGAGTAGGCGCGTCCAGCCGGCGCTTCAGGAGATGATATTCATCGGCTATATTCAGGGCGGCGAGGACGGCGAGCCGCACCGAATCGACCGTTGCCGTCTGCTGCGACACGGCGCGCATCTTGCCGTCTACATACTCGGCAAGCTTCACAATGTAATCGGCGTCGGAGCCACGCAGGTTGTAAACCTGATCGAAGATTTCAACCCGCACGCTTCCGCTTACGGCGGTGGGAGCAGGCATTTCTCTGGGTGGAGTCATTTTCGCACGCCCGTCTTTCGTTGGCGAATCAGCCGTTCGCGAATCAGCCGCCGCCGAATCGGTCGCTAACGAATTAGCGGTTAACTCATTACCATTCAACGAATCCGCCAACGGTTCCTTGCTCGCACTGGCCATTTCACTCCTCGGCGCTTGACGGTTTGGCGACTCGCGACTAGCTGGCCGCTTGTTCCTGGGTCAGCGTCTCCATCTGGCTCAACAATTTTTCTACGCGGACGCGAATATCTTCACGATCCTTGCGCAGTTGTACGAGTTCGCGGCGCATGGTTTCGTTCTCTTCTTCGCGTTCTTCGAGTTGCTCGCGCAACCGCTTGGCATCGCGCTCGGCGGTAGCCCGAGCATCTTTCGCGGCTTTGTATAACTCGATAGTGCGATAAACTTTCTCTTCCAGCGCTTGAAAATCTTCAGACGGAACCTCGGCAGATACCTCTTCCACGGTTTTCACAGACATGGGCACTCGCTTTCGACGACGTAAGCAGCGTTGAGCCGAAGTATAACGCAGTTTGCTGTGGAAGAGGCCATAAGACTGCCCAATCGTGCGGACGACCGCAGCACTTGGCGTCTTCGCTACCTCGCAATCTTTTGCAGCCGTCGCGCCGCTTCGTCCAGGGTCTCAGGCTTTTTGCAGAAGGCGAACCGCACCTGTTGGGATCCGTCTTTTGGATGCTTGTAGAAACTCGATCCGGGCACGCAGGCGATGCCGATTTCTTTTACCAGGTGCGCAGCGAATTCCACGTCGTTCGCGAAACCGAAGGCGCTGATGTCGGTCATCACGTAATACGCGCCGCGCGGACGATAACAGAGGAAGCCCGCTTTTTCGAGCGCGGGGATCAGGTGATCGCGACGCGTGCAATAACGATCGGCAAGTTCGCGGTAGTAGCTTTCGGGCAGGCTTAGCGCGGCGGCTCCGGCCTCTTGCAAGGGCGCGGGCGCACCAACGGTCAGAAAGTCATGCACTTTGCGGATCGCATTCGTGATCGCGGGAGGCGCAACCGCCCAGCCGACGCGCCATCCCGTGACGCTGTAACTCTTCGACAAGCCGTTGATGGTGATGGTGCGATCGCGCATGCCGTCGAGGCTCGCAAGCGAAATGTGTTCGGATCCGTCGTAGAGAATGTGCTCGTAGATTTCGTCGGTTATGGCGAGCACGTTGTATTCGACGCAGAGATCGCGAATGAGTTCCAGTTCCTTGCGGCTGAACACCTTGCCAGTCGGGTTGTTTGGCGTGTTAAGGATGATCGCCTTGGTGTTATGGGTCGCGGTTTGATGTTGACCGATCTTAGGCTGAAAAGCCTCGCGCAATTCTTGTTCGTCGAAGGTCCATTCTCCGTGCGCGGCTTGCGGAGGGCGGAGGCTGACGAAACGCGGCTTGGCTCCGCTCAGAATTGAGTCGGGGCCGTAGTTCTCATAGAAAGGTTCGAAGACCACGACTTCGTCGCCCTTGTTGCACACCGCGAGTAAAGTGGCGATCATGGCTTCGGTCGAGCCGCAGCAGACTACAATTTCTTTCTCCGGATCAACCTCGATCCCCTGCCACACCTGCATCTGGCGGGCGATCGCGTTGCGTAGGCTTTTCGCGCCCCAGGTGATGGCGTACTGATTGACGTCGGCGGCGATCGCCTCCTGCGCAGCGCGCTTGATTTCGGCGGGCGCGGAGAAATCGGGAAACCCCTGGGCCAGATTAACCGCGTCATATTGCATCGCCTGCCGAGTCATCTCGCGGATTACAGACTCGGTAAAATGCTCAACCTTGTCGGAGAGAAAGTGCTTGGGATGGGTGGAAACTTGGGTCATGGAAAGTAAGGCTAGCACAGGGTACTTACAGGTTGGCAAAAATACGCGGTCTTAACACAGCTGATCCTGTGCACGCGCCGACAGGAAGCCGTCTGCCGTTCCTCCCGCTAGAAGCAGCACTACGCCGTCGACATCTTGCGTATACTCTTCACTTTCTATTCGGTTCACTACCCACTGAAAGGCGTCATTCCCGAGGACCATAGAGTGAATGGGCCAATTCACGACGAAAACCACGACAGCGAGTGAGCAATTTAACTGGGTTTTGGCCGTTTTGAGTTGGACACTGGCTCTTGGCAAGACGTCTCGCAGTTTTGCATAGAGTTGGTTTTCCAAAAATTCGTCTTCCCGACCAGCGCTCTGCTTGGTCACGGTCTTGACTTCGAAGCAGATCTTCCTGCCACTCTTTTCGCAAATGATATCCGCGCCCGTATTCTGGTCCGGCCTCAGGAGACGAATTTGCTCGAAACCCCTCTCGTGCAGGAAAAGGACTACCCGCAGCTCCCCAACTGCGCCTTCGAGATTTCCAGGGTCAGCCGAGTCGAAGTTAAATTGCGGATAACTTCTCAGGTCCTCCTTCCGTAATTGGAGCACCTTTAGGGCTGAGGAAAAGAGCTGGCCATACCTTGCGAATGCTCCTGAGTCAGCGAAGTTCAAAAGGTCTTGGGGATTATGACGGTAGTATTCGGACAAGAAAAAGCTGGCCAAGGGATCGGAGTCAAGCTCCTTAGGAACGCCCCCAAGCTTTGTGGCCAGTGCCTTCGCAATCCGAACCCACCAAGCCGTTATTTCACCGTCTTGGAGAGTGCGATCGACCGACTGAAACTTGGCGCGCATCAAAATCGAGTACTTGCCCGCACCAACTTTGTCGCCGCGGAAAATTTCAACTGGGACGAAAGTGCGCAGTTCGGCAATGCCTAATCCACTAACGCTCTCGTGAATCTTCTCGAACTCGACGCTGTCGTCAAACACGAAGGAGAAGTCGCGCTCTACGGCAGGAAAGCGCGGCAGCGCTTCGTAACGCGGCTGGCGCAGATCGTGCTGGTAGAGGCGGTCTAGATAGATCTCGGCTATGAAAACATCCTGGCGAAGTTTGCGGGCTGCGGCTATGTCGGGATGAATCTGGCCAAACTGGGCTATGGTCGCGCCATCCATGATGGCGCGGGCGGAACGGCCGGGATGATAGTAGTCGGCGGTTTTCTCGTCGTAATAGAGCGTCCATTGACTGAAGGGAGCGAGCAGATTTTCGACGTCGCCCTTCAGGTCGAAGAATGTCAGGGGACGCGCCGCGGCGCCGGGAGTTAGTCCGCGCACTATCTCTGCGTCGAAGTTGCCGGTCGCGCCGATGGAGATGCGCTTCAACTCGCGCGGCATGCTTACTACGCTTGCGTCGGCGCTGGATGCTTCAAATATGTTTCCGGCTTCGAAGAGGCGGACATTGTCGCTGCCGCGATTGAGGTTGTAGGCCAGCATGTTGAGCATGCTGGGAACGAGCGACGTGCGCATCACTGAGGCTTCGTCGCTTAGCGGGTTCGCTAGATCGAGTTCGGGGGCGGTTGAAAAGCGGCGGGCGTCGTCCTTCGAAATGAAGGTGAGCGAGATGGCTTCGTTGTAACCGAGCGCCAGGAGCGAGGAGCGCAGGCGGGCGTCTTTATGGGCATCGGGGAGATCGCGAACTTCACCGCTATAGGCGGGAAGAGTGTTCGGGAATTTGTCGTAGCCGTGCAGGCGGGCCAGTTCTTCGATGATGTCGATCTCGCGCTCGATATCGAGACGCCAACTCGGAATGTGGACGAGGAATTTATCTTCGGCACCTGCGAGCATGGTGAAACCGAGGCGAGTGAGGATGCGATTGATTTCGAGGGTGCTGAGAGGTTCGCCGAGAATGCGTTGCACTTCGCGGAGATCGAGTTCTACGGGAGCGAGATCGAGTTGGCGGGCGATTACGTCGATGACGCCACCGATAAGCGTGCCGCCTCCGGAAGCGAGGATGAGTTCGGCGACGCGGTTAGCGCATGGGACGGTCGATTCAAAATCGGCTCCGCGCTCGAAGCGGTGCGAGGCGTCGGTGTGCAGGCCGTGACGCTTCGACATGCGGCGCACCGTCACCGGGTCAAACCAGGCGGATTCGATCAGGATATTTTTCGTGCGCTCGGTGATCATGGTGTCGAAGCCGCCCATCACGCCGGCTAGGCCAACAGGCTTTTTGGCGTCGGCTACGACCAGGTCCTCGGTTGTCAGTTTGCGCTCGACGCCATCTAGTGTTTTGAGTGTCTCGCCAGTTTGGGCTCTGCGGATTATCAGGCGACGGCCTTCGAGTAGATCGAGATCGAAAACGTGCGTTGGCTTGCCACTCTCCCAAAGAACATAGTTCGTGGCGTCGACGGCGTTGCTGATGGGGCGCTGGTCGAGCAGTTGCAGCCGGTGGGCGATATCCGCGAGCGAGGGCTTGATGACAGCCGCTCGAATTTCGCGAGCGGTGAAACGCGGACAAAGTTCGGGCTCTTGAATTTCGATTGTTACTTCCGACTTGCCTTGCGGGGCGGGCAGTTTGGGATCGATCGGACGGAGCGGAAGATCGTAGAGGGCGGAGGCCTCTCGCGCTACGCCGTAGTGATTCATCGCGTCGGGACGGTTGGTGGTGATCTCAAAATCCAAAACAGCCGTCTTAAAGTCAATCAGCCCCGTCGGGCCGCAGATCTCAAAATCCGCCTTCTCGACAGCCATTCCGATGCTCGTCATGCGATCCTGGAATTCGATGAATGCCATAGCGCTTACTGCTGGATCGCCGACCAGAGGAATATCGACAAAATCCAAGAGCCAATCGAGCGAGAGCCTCATCTAAACTGCTCCAGAAAGCGCACATCGCCCTGAAAGAACAACTGAATGTCATCGACGCCGTACTTCATAATCGCTATGCGCTCGACGCCCATGCCGAAGGCAAAGCCTGAAACTTTTGTCGCGTCGTAATCTACGAATCCGTAGACATTGGGATCGACCATGCCGCAGCCGAGCAGTTCGATCCATCCGCTGGCTTTGCAGTTGCGGCAGGGAGCGCCGTCGCGCGTGCCTTTGCCATCGCAAAAAATGCAACTGATCTGCACGTCGGCGCTCGGCTCGGTGAAAGGGAAGAAAGACGGATAGAAACGTGTCTTCACGCTTGATCCGAACATGGCTTTCATGGCGTGGTCGAGCGTGCCCTTGAGATCGCAGAAGGTGATGTTGGTGTCGACGGCGAGACCTTCGATCTGATGAAAGATGGGCGAGTGGGTCGCGTCGAGGGCGTCGTTGCGATGAACTTTTCCCGGACACACGACGCGCACTGGCGGCTGCATCTTTTGCATGGTACGAATCTGCACTGGCGAAGTGTGCGTGCGCAGCAGCAGGCGGTCGCGCAGCGGTTTCGATTCCTGGCCGGCTATGAAGAGCGTGTCTTGCGTGTCGCGCGCGGGATGATTCGGAGGAAAATTTAGCGCTTCGAAGTTGTAGAAGTCGGTTTCAATCTCGGGGCCTTCTTCGACGGAGTAGCCGAGATTGCGGAAGACGGCGATCATCTCGTTCATCGTTTTGATGACGGGATGTTCGGCACCGATGGGACGGCGAATGCCGGGGAGAGTGATGTCGAGACGCTCGGCGGCAAGTTTGCCCGAGGACGCTCCCTTTTGAATGCGGGTTAGCGTGGCTTCGACTGTCTGCTCGACTTTGAGTTTGAGTTCGTTGACGCGCTGGCCCACGTCGCGCTTGGCATCTTTGGGAGCAAGTTTCAGCCAGAGGTCATTGAGTTGGGAGAGGACGCCGTTCTTGCGCGCCATCCAGCGGTCGCGGAACAGCTTCCAGTCGTTCTCGGAGGCGACTGCGGCGGATTCTTGATCGAGCGCGGACAGGAGTTCGCGGACGGCGCTGTCGAGCGCGGCGGCGGAGAAGTCGGTTAGTTGGGGAACGGTAAAAGGCATGTTCCGGAACAATCCTCAAGGCAGTGTCATCCTGAGCGAAGCGAGGGACCTATGCATATTGCTGGCACCGGCCAAATGCATAGGTCCTTCGCTTCGCTCAGGATGACAAGATTAATTACGACCGACGACTGATGGCGTACAGCTAAGCCGCGGCGGCCGCGTTTGCCTTCTTTGCCTGCTCGGCCAGACTGCCAAATCCTGCCGGATCGTTTACTGCCAGATCGGCTAGAATCTTGCGATCTAGTTCGACGCCAGCTTTTTTCAGGCCGCTGATGAACTGGTTGTAGTTCAGGCCGTTCAAGCGGGCGGCGGCTCCGATGCGCACGATCCAGATGGAGCGGTACTGGCGCTTCTTCTGCTTGCGGCCGGAATAGGCAAACTTCAGCGCGCGATCTACGGCTTCTTTGGCCGAGCGGTAGAGTTTGGATTTAGTTAGGAAATATCCACTGGCGCGTTCAAGAATCTTTTTGCGCTTGGCGCGGCGTTTGGTTCCGCGTTTTACACGAGGCATTGCTGGTCTCCTTTTTTATTTCATATGGCGGCTGGAGGTAAGGAGGCTTCTACCGCGTTTCCCTGAGGGAAGCGGGATTTCCGAAGCCCGACCTCTTCACGCGCCGCTGCGGAGCGTTTCGTTCCGCAGACTTGGTCTTACCTAGTTAAGTCCTGCATACTCGTTAAGGACGGACGCGGCCTGCGCTGAGCAAAGCCGAAGCCGTCGCTCCATTACATGTACGGGATCATGCGTGCCGCTTTTTTGTAATCTCCGTCACTCACCAAAGTGGGCTGGCCCAACTTTTTCTTGCGCTTCTTCGCCTTGGACGACAGGATGTGACGCAACCCCGCCTTGTGACGCAGAATCTTCCCTGTACCGGTTTTCTTGAAGCGCTTGGCAGCGCCTCTGTGTGTTTTCAGTTTAGGCATAGAACCTCAGCTATTTGCATTTAGCAATTAGCACCTAGCTAAAACTCACACCGCCCCTCAAGGCTAAGTGCTACGCGCTAAATGCCAATTGCTGATTTTACGCTGTTTGCGCGCCGCCTCGCGACGCGGGAGGTGGCGCGGCTTTCGGTGGGGCGGGTTTTTCTTTGGAATGCGCTCCGCCTTCTTTCTTATTTGGCGCCAGAATCAGGTGCAGCGTATTGCCTTCCTGGCGCGGGCGGAACTCCACCAGACCGCGTTGGTCGACGTCTTTAATCAGACGTTCCAGAATCTGGCGGCCCAGGCTTTGCCGCGTCATTTCGCGTCCGCGGAAGAAGATGGTCGCTTTTACTTTATCTCCTTCGTCGAGGAAGCGCAGCACGTGATTCTTTTTGGTTTCGTAGTCGTGATCGTCTACGTTGATACGAAACTTCACTTCTTTGACCGTAATGGTCTTTTGTTTTTTCTTGGCCTCGCGCTCGCGCTTTTCGTTCTGGTAGAGGAATTTCCCGTAATCCATGATGCGGCAAACCGGCGGTTGCGCGGTTGGGGAAATCTCTACCAGGTCGAGGTTTCTTTCGCGGGCCATCTTGAGTGCCTCGAAGGGCGCCATTACGCCGATCTGTTCGCCTTCGTCACCGATCACGCGTACTTCACGTGCCCGGATGCGCTCATTCATGCGGATAAAACGCTTGTCGATACCGTCCTCCGTCTGCTTATCTGACAGGATGATCTAACAGAAAAGGTGCTTAAAAAGTATAGCATGGGATGAGCGGAGCCACTTACTGTCAATCCCTTATAGCAATCACTTATAACTATCGCGCCACTACATCGAAAGGCCGCATCATTTCGTTGTCCTCGTGCTCGAGGACGTGACAGTGCCAGACGTAGCGGCCGGTGAATCCTTCGAAGCGGACGATGATGCGAGTGACCATGCCGGGATCGGCGCGGACAGTATCTTTCCAGCCAGCCTCGCCGGGTTCGGGAGGCATTGCCGGACCTTTATAGGTGATTTCGTTGTGCATCCAGTAGGCAGCGATGTTGAAGGCCCGGCGGTCGAGAATTTGAAATTTCACCAGATGCAGATGGATTGGGTGAGCGTCATCTGTCGTGTTGATAAGATTCCAAATTTCAACGGAGTCGAGAACCGGATTCTCGGTTACTGGCATGCTCCAGTGCGTGTTGTTCAATAGCATTTTGACTGGGCGCTGTACGAGATCGTCGATTTCGACTAACGACAACATGCGAGTTTTGACCGCCGAGGATTCGAGAATCTTGGGCACGGGCCTGAGAGTTTGCGGCAGTGCGCTTTCGTCGCGCGGACCTTTTGCGGCGACACGAAATTGCATTACGTCGAGGTTGTCATTCTTGAGATTGACGTTCGATCCGGCCGAACTGGAAAAATCGACGATTAGGTCGGCGCGCTCGGCGGGCGCTAGTGACAGACGTTGCAAAGCAACGGGTGCGGACAACAGACCCTGATCAGTGCCGATCTGATGGAAGGCCTGAGGGGGCGGCGATTGAGCGTTATTCAGCGTTAGATGAAAAGAGCGGCCATTGGCTCCATTGAGAACGCGGAAGCGATACTTGCGCGGTTGGACTTCGAGGTAAGGGAAGAGCTTGCCGTTGATCAGAATGGCGTCGCCAAAGACTTCGGGCACCCACGGGGATTTCGCATCGCCTGACACTGGGTAATTCAGTTGTCCCTCGAGATCGAAAAGCCGGTCGTAAATTACCAGCGGAATTTCATACTCGCCGCGCGGCAGATTGAGCGAATCTTCGAATTCGTCGCGTACGAAAAAAGCGCCGACGAGTCCGGCAAAAACATTGAGCCGGTTAATGCCGAGGGCATGGTCGTGATACCAGAGCATGGCTGCATCCTGGCGATTGGGGTAATAGCAGACTGCGGACTTGCCCGGGACGAACCAATTTTCGGGATAACCGTCGCTGTCGGGCGGAGCTTTCGCGCCATGCAGATGAACGACGGCACGAACGTCGGGCTTGTCGGCTTCGGCGCCGTGGATGCTGTGGTCGATGGGCAGAAGATGAGAGGAGGGAAGGTCGTTGGCCCACTCGACCAGCAAACCTTGGCCGCTGCGCGTTTCGAAAGTTGGTCCGGGCGAAGTGGCGCCATATCCCCACAGGCGAGTTGGCTTCAGGTCGCGGTGAATTTTTGTTTCGAACTGCCGCATGGGAACGCGGTAATAAGGAAGTCGGACTGTGGGATTGTCCGGGCTCGGTCGATGTCCGCTGGGCTGGATGATTTCTGGCAGCGGAAGTGGGTCGACGAATAGCGCTAGCGACCGGGCATTGAGTTGAGTGCGCTCCTTGGATTCATGGATGGCAGGCGCGGCTTGCGATATGGCCTGGCGCATGGCGAGCGTCATGGTTGCCATTCCGCCCTGCGCTAGAAACACTCGCCGCGTAACTCCCAAAGCTGCGCTCTCCTCACTAGTTAGGAATTGTCAGCACTCGTTAATGAATCTACCGCCAAAAGAAGAGCGGGCATACGAATCGATTTTCGCATGCCCGCCTTCGAAGCGTTACAGCCTTTGAGTTACAGCCCGCAGAGCGACAGGTTTTCCTTTTCTCCAGTTTGCGGATTCAAGCACAGCGTTCCATTCGTTCGTACCTTCGCGAAGTCGAAATCCTGAACGATGGAATTGGCGATGCCATCGAAGGAACCGTTGCCGATGCGTTGCCCGCCCAGCCAGTTGTCTTCGATGAAGCGGATGATTGACGACTGATCGGTTACTTGATGGTCAACGAAGTTATTTTTTGCCCACGGTGAAATGACCAGCAACGGCAATCTCGGGCCGTAACCGCAGCGTCCCAGAGCATGCGGATTGACCGCTGCACCCGCGTAGCCTGGCAACGAGGTTGCCGCGGTGCCGCAAGCGCCTGGTCCGGTCAGAGCATCGAGCGGACCGGTCGAGGTGTTGACGATGGGGCCGAGTACGTGGTCATACCAGCCGTCGGAGTCGTCATACGCGATGACTACGGCGGTGCTGTCCCAGTTCGGGTTGTTGTTGGGATTTTGCAGGAAGTTGATCGTATTCACGATGAAGTTCTGCTCGTCAATCGGGTCAGAGTAGCCCGCGTGCGCGTCCTGATAACCGGGAGCCTTGAGGAAGCTCACTGCTGGCTGGTTGCCAGCCTGAACCGCAGCGTAGAAGTCTTCGATATCGTACTGGTGGTTGGCGGGACCGGCATTTCCGATTTCAGAAGGCGAAGCGGGCCGGGTGTGATTGGGGTTGGCGACTGACGGCCAGTAGCCGAATAACGAGTGGTGAGCGATGTAATCGGTTTCCTTAACGCCGGTGATATTCGAGGTGGTGCTGCGGTTGCAACCAGTGCTGCCATTCGGATTCACGATCGAGAGATTGAATCCGCCCATAAACCCGCCCCAGGTTACTCCAGCGGCGTTTAACAGGTCGCCGATGGTTACGCCACCCATTTGTGCCTGATTGCGAGTTGGGCTGGAGCAAACGTCGCCGATGGGATCTGGATCGTCGATGTTGGTGAGCGAACCATCGGGTCCGCCGGGAACGAAGCTTCCGGTCCCATTCAAGTACGCGACCACGCCATTGGTCTGGCCAGCCACAAGGTTCATCACACCGACGGACGACGGACCGAAAGTGGAGCCGTAGGAGTTATCGCTCAATACGAAGTTCTGAGCATAATTCCACAGGGCGGTCACGGTATTTCCGTCGTAGTAACCCATGACCAAGCCATTCGTATTATTTATTCCACCACCTCCCGGCGGCGGTCCGGCGGTTCCTGTGTAAAGGGGAAAGAGATCCATCAAACCGGCGTCGGATGCCTGTTGCTCGGGTTGGTAGTTATGGTCCTGGTCGGGGGTGGCAGCTTGTGTGACGTCGAGCCGGTACGGGTTGGTGGCGCCAGTTCCGTTAGCAGGATTCAGGTTCGGATTGGCGGTCAGAAGAGCGTTGGTGTACCCGTTGATGGTAGGCGTATTGGCTTTCGCTACGAATTTGTTTTCGTACTTGGGATTCAGCGCGTTGGGATAGGTTCCGAAGTAGTGGTCGAAGGAAATGTTCTCATTGAAAATCACGACCAGATATTGAATTGGTGTCGTTGTGGCGCGGCGGCTTGCGGCGTATTTTGTTGCCGGTTTTGCGGACGAGGCGAATGCGGGAGCAACGGTCGGTCCCAGGGCAATGGTCATCGTCAGTAGTGCCGCCATCGCCCGCCTGAAAGTGGCAAGGGTTTGCTGCTGATCAAACATGCTGTGTTCTCCGTTTCCTGGAAATTGCCTGGCGCAGGGCACACGACCTGCCGCATGGCGGAAGCTTGGAGAACATTAGGCGGGATATGTTTCTGCAACATGACTGCAATATTAAGGAATGATGAAATCCGGCGATTTGATCAGGAACATTGCAAAGGATTTACATATAGTGGCTGGTTTATTGCACTCAAGGAGCTAGTTCGAAGGCGGGTTACGCTGCCGTGACTTTCGAACTGCGCAGACGCCTATACAGCCGCATATAGTCGTCGACCATGCGACGCGCGGTAAAGCGTTCGCGGGCGCGATTGTAGGCGCGGGTTCCGTAGAGCCGGGCGAGTTCGCTATCGCCGTTGAGTTGGCTTAGCACTTCGTTGAGGCTTTCGGCGTTGTTGCGTTCGAAGTACAGGGCGGCGTCGCCCCAGAGTTCGCGATAGACCTCTGTGTCATTCGCCACCAGGGCGCAGCGCGAGAAAGCAGCTTCGACCGACGCCAGGCCGGTGGGCTCATACTGCGAAGTGGCGGCAAAGATTGTTGACTTGCTGTAGAGCGAGCGCAGTTGCGATTCCGTTTGCGCGCCTTTGACAGAGATGTCGTGTTCGCCAGTGGAGACGCGAATGTCGGCTCGGATCGGCACGGCTGGGGCGGGGATGGGATTATCGGCTCCTACAATGCACACGGGCAAACGGTGCGTATGCTGGGTGAGCAAAGCAACTTGCTTGCCCGTATCCCACAAACGGCCAATGGCGAGCACCGACTCTTCCTTGGTAACGAAGGGATTGAAATAGATTGGATTGCGGCCGGGAGGAATCACGTGTCCTTCGAAAGCGTCGCCATAGGCGATGCGCAGCATCTCGTCCATCCAGCGCGAAGTGGTGACGACGGTTTCGGCGCGCTTGAGACCGGCGATGATGGTGTCGCGATACCAATTGAGCCATGCGGAGGCGGCGGGTTCGTGACCGTGAATGCTCAGCCACCAGGTGATGACGTCGCCGTGGGCCACTACGAGGCGCGGCGTGGCTACGGGCAGCGCCCCAAAACTTAGCTGATTCAGATGCAGAAAATCGGGGCGCGTGTCGCGAATGATCGCGCATAAATAATCTTGCGCTGCGTGAAAGTCCTGCACGCCTTCCTGCATC
Source organism: Acidobacteriaceae bacterium (assembly GCA_003132405.1). GTDB lineage: Bacteria > Acidobacteriota > Terriglobia > Terriglobales > Acidobacteriaceae > Acidiflorens. The sequence continues at coordinate 52,015 of PKXQ01000066.1, forward strand.
CAGTCGAGACGAAATGCGGTCGGAATGTATTCGAGGCCGTGGAGAGAATCCATCCAGGCGGTCTGATGAGGAAGAGGGATTTCTCCGAAGCTGACGAGCGTAACCTGGGCGCCGTGAGTGACGAGACCGGAGACCAGTTCGCGCGAATAGGTCCAGACTCCGCTGAACGTGTCGGTCGTGACCAGTACGCGCACAGAACCCCCTGGATACGAGGGCTGGGAGAGCCCTCAGACTGCGTGGGTCTAGTGTAGGGTCAAGGACCATGCCGAGGAAAGAGTTTTCTTGTGAGACAGTACCCAGTCGCCAGTACCCAGAAAAACCAAAGCATTGCCACTGTGGCTGGTTAGCTGGATACCGGGTACTGAGTACCGGGTACTGACTTATGTCGAATCTGCCCACTGCGTCATTGCCCGCTGATCGGCGAAATGATCCTGCAGAGTGAAGGTTTTCGGACGCGCCAAGATTCGCATCGTCCACAGCAGATCGTCGAGGGAGGTGCCAAATCCGAAGTGCGCGTCGACAAACGCCAGTTTTGACTTGGGCACAGACTGGCTGCCGGAGAGCAGGACTACGGGGATATCGGGCCGGAGAAATTTGACCTCCTGAGCGAGTTCCGAGCCCGACATTGAAGGCATTTCATAGTCGACGAGGGCGAGATCGAAATGAGTACTCTTGCAGAGCGCGAGCGCTTCGATCGGGTCATTCACTGTGATCATTTGAAAACCGCATTCTTCCAGGACACTGCTGAGCAATCGGCTGGATTTGGGATTATCGTCCACGTAAAGCACGATCGTTCGGTTGTGCATCGTAACCTCGCTTTCTTTCCTGAAGAACGGTTGGTGCGCGGCGCGCTTGCAAGGTCATGAGGTAGAGATTTGTAAATAGTGAAGGCAACGCGCGGCGGCCTTGGTTCGCGGACGGCTGGTTGGCGCCGAGCTTTTAGGAGGCGGACGCGGCCATTCGCGCGGGGCCAGATTCTTTTGCCGGTTCGCGCGAGGGTAGGGTGAACTTAAAGACGGAGCCGTGACCGGCTTCGGACTCGACCCAGATCTTTCCGCCACAGCGCTCAATAATCTTTTTGCAGATGGAAAGGCCGATGCCGTTGCCCGAGTATTCGTCGCGCGTGTGCAGCCGCTGGAAGACGACGAAAATATTTTCGGCATGCTCGGGCGCAATGCCGATCCCGTTGTCAGTTACGCTGAACAGCCACTGCGAATCTGCTTTCTCGGCCTGCACTAACTCGGCCTGCACCAGAATTTCGGGTGGTTCGGTGCCGCGGAACTTGATCGCGTTCCCGATCAGATTCTGCAAGAGCTGCGTCATCTCCGAGTGGTCGGCCCAGACCACGGGCAGCGCAGCATGAATAACCACCGCGCCGCTTTCTCTGATTGCGGGCTCGAGATTTTGCATGATCTCCGCCATCATCTTTTCGCAATCGACCTCCACGCGGGCGGTGGAACTTCGTCCGACTCGGGAAAACGCCAGCAGGTCTTGAATCAGCGTCTGCATGCGCAGCGCGCCCTCGCTGGCATAGCCGATGAATTTGTCGGCGTTTTCGTCGAGTTTGCCGCGATAGCGTTCGGCTAACAGTTGGGTGTAGGCGGCGACCATGCGCAGCGGCTCCTGCAAATCGTGGGACGCAATATAGGCGAACTGCTCCAATTCTGCGTTGGAACGGGCCAGCTGCTCGACCTTGCGCGCCAGAGCTTCTTCAGCTTGCCGGCGCAAACGAAGCAGGTTTTTTTCCTGCAAGGCGCGTCGGATGGCTTCGGGCAGCCGCGCCAACCCGTCTTTTAGAACGTAATCCGTTACGCCGCGTTTGATACATTCGACCGCGGTGACGTCGCCGAGTGCGCCGGAGACCAGGATCAGAGGAATGTCCAGCCCCTGGCGGCGCAGAACTTCGACCGCTTCTACGCCTTTCCACTGCGGCAGGTTGTAGTCGGCGAGCACGATGTCGGGAGGGTGGGCGCGCAGTTGCTGCTCGAAGGCAGCTTCGGTTTGCACTACCGCAGTGGTGACCGCGAAGCCCCCCTTGCGCAGAGCCTGCGAGATCAGCTCCGCGTCCATGTCGCTGTCTTCGACGTGCAGGACCCGAAGCGGAGTTGGCGCGAGCGTGGGTGCGTTAGCGGCGGTCATTTTTAGTTCCGGCTGTAGTTCCGGCCAGATTAGTTCCGGCGAGAGTAGTTCCAGCGATGGGCGGGGAATCTTGCGCTACGGGAGGCTGATTGATGACCAGCCAGTACAGTCCGATGGTCTTGACCGTGCCGCGGAACTGCTCAAAGTCGACCGGCTTTTGAATATAGCTGTTAGCGCCGAGGTTGTAACTCGCCACTAAATCGCGCTCTTCTTTCGACGAGGTCATGACGACAATCGGGATGATCCTGGTCCGCGGGTCGGCTTTGACCTGTTTGAGCACTTCCATGCCATCGACTTTCGGAAGTTTCAAATCCAGCATGACCAGCTTCGGTGGATGATCGAACGATCGACCTGCAAACTTGCCGCGGCAAAACAGAAAGTCGAGGGCTTCTTCGCCGTCGCGTACGATTTGGATTTTGTTTGCCAGGTTTTCGTGCCGCAGCGTATGCAAGGTAAGATCCAGGTCGTCCTGATTGTCCTCTACCAAAAGTATGTCGAGATCTTCTGAGCTCATGATTGGCCTCCCGCCGTGGCTCCGTTACTTTTCGATTCCGCTTCTTTTTCCAGGCCCAGGGTGAAGTAGAAGGTTGCACCCTTGTCGACTTCGCCTTCAGCCCAGACCCGGCCGCCATGCTTTTGCGCAATACGTTGCACGGTGGCCAGGCCTATGCCGGTGCCTTCAAAGTCATCCGCCTGATGCAGCCGTTGAAACACTCCGAACAATTTGTCCACATACTTCATGCTGAAGCCGATGCCGTTGTCCCGGACCATGAAGACTCGTTGACCCGCATCGCGTTTTTCGGGTTGGGTTACTTCAATCGTTGCGCGCGTGCGGGGACGGGTAAACTTCAGCGCATTCGCCAGCAAGTTTTGAAAAATCTGTTTCACCAGCACGGGATCGCATTCGACGGTGGGCAGATCGGCGATCATCCAGTCGACCTGTCGCCCTTGGCTCTCGGACTCGAGTATGCCAACCACCTCGGTGACGATCGCATTCAACTTGACCGGCCGGCGCTTGAGGGCATGGCGCCCGACCCGCGCCAGATTGAGCAATTCGTCGACCAGCACGCCCATCTTGAGTGTTCCAGCCTGGATGCGATCGAGGTGGCCTTGGGCGGCGGGAGTGAGATTGGCACCCAGTTCTTCCACCAGCATCTGGGAAAAGCCGCTGACATGCCGCAGGGGGGCGCGCAAATCGTGCGATACCGAGTAGCTGAAGGCTTCCAGTTCTTTGTTGGCGGCTTCCAGTTGAGCGGTCCGCTCGAGCACGCGGATTTCCAGTTCGTCGTTGAGTTTGCGGATCTCGCGTTCGTCTGCTTTTCGTTGAGTAATGTTTCGCAGGGCCACCACACCGCCGCACGCAACGCCGTCGCCATCGTTTCGAGGGCCTCCGCTGACCTCAATCCAGGCACCCTCTGGAAGCGCGCGATTGCGCACAAACATCTCGCTCGCGCTCACCTCCCCATTGAGCGCGCGAACGACCGGAAGTTGAGCGCTGGGGAAGAGCGTCGCGGTGTCGGGCAGGTAGAGGCCGAAGCGCTCAGGCCAATCCTCGATGGCTACGTTCGGATCTTCCTGGCCCAGCATCTTTTCCGCCGCAGTATTCCAGAGGAGGAATTTTCCTTTCTCGTCCACCGCGATTAATCCCTCGCCCATGCTGCCCAGCACGGACTGCAGCATCAGGGTTTGGGCCTCGAGCGCCTGCCGGGAACGGATCAATTCTTCCGCTTGCCGGGACAATTCCTCCGCCTGCCCGGCTAGAGCGACCTCCACCTGTTTCCGCTCGGTAATGTTGTGGAGAACGGCGACACCTCCGCAGAAGCCGCCCGCAGCGTCCCTGAGAGGCCGCGCCGTGACTTCCAGAAATTTCCCCGGCAGACTCTCCGGCGGCTGCACGATCAATTCCACCCGCACCGATTCCCCGCGCAGAGCCCGCACCAGCGGAAGGCGATCCGGCGGATACGGCGTGATTCCGTCCGGCAGGAAAACTTTGTAGTGCCGCGTCCATCGCTCGGTGGGCAAATCCTCCGCCCCACGCCCCATCAGGTGGTGCGCGGCCTTGTTCCAGATGAGAAAACGGCCATCCCGGTCGGCTGCGATCAAGCCCTCGCCCATGTTGTCCAGGACCAGCTTGAACATGACGGTCTGCGCTTCCAAGGCTTTTCGCGAGTGGGCCAGTTCCTCGGCCTGTGCCGAAAGTTGTTTCTCGGCCTGCTTGCGCTCGGTGATGTCGCTGGCGACTTTTGAAGCGCCAACAATCACACCATTGTTGTCGCGGATCGGCGAAATGGTGGCGGAAACATCAATCCGCTTGCCATCCTTCCGCATACGGATGGTTTCGAAGTGCTCGACGCTTTCCCCGCGGCCGATGCGTACCAGAATGTCTATTTCTTCATTCGCGCGCTCCGGCGGTATGAGCATCGCTATTGGTTGGCCGACCGCCTCGGAGGGCGAGTATCCGAAAATCTTTTCAGCGCCGCGATTCCATGCAGTGATCGTCCCGTCTAAAGTCTTGCTGATAATGGCGTCGTCGGAGGACTCGACGATGACGGCGAGACGTTCGCGCGCTTCCATCATCAGCGCTCGCTCGGTGATGTCTCGCAGGATCACGGTGAAAAGCTTTTTTCCGCCGGTGACCACTTGCGAGATGGAAGCCTCGATCTGAAATTCCTTGCCATCGGCTCGCAGCGCCCAGAGCGCGCCCTTCGGCCCCACACCCCGATTGGTGACGCCGGTGTCGCCGAAGGTGCGGATATGTCCGGCATGAGCGCCGTGAAATCGTTGCGGGATGAAACGGGTGATGGGCTGCCCCAAGGCTTCCGCTGCTGGGCAGAGAAAAATCCTTTCGGCAGTGCTGTTGAAGAGCACGATCCGCTGCTCTTCATCGACGGTGATGATCGAATCCGTGGCCGACTGAATGACGCCCGCGAGGCGGCCTTCGCTTTCGCCCAATGCGGCGGTGCGCTGGGCCACGCGTCGTTCCAGGTTCGCGTTCAGAGCATTGACTTGGGCGCGAGCCCGGGCGCTGATGCTGATCTCGCGGCTGACGGTGGCCCCGGCAACGGAGAGGAGAATCACGCCCGCCAGGGCTCCCAACGCGATGAAAGACAAATTGAAGCGTTGTGCGGCACGGGCGCGGCCAGTGCGCTGCTCCAGCAAACGTCTTTCCGCTTCCTCCATTTCTGCGATGGTGGCGCGGGCCGCATCCATGAGCTGTTTGCCCCGTTCGAGTTGGGACTCGGTGGGGGCTTGTCCTGTATTTTGCCGAACGGTTACCACATTCCTGGCCGATTCGATCCTGGCCCCGGCTTGCTTTTCGAGTGTTTCCAGGCGCCGTTGCTGATCGGTATCTACAATCAGAAAGCGTAAGCGCTGCAGATCCTGGCCGACCGCATCTCTTCCTGCCTCATAAGGCTGCAGGAATTGCTCGCTTCCGGTCAGGGCAAAACCTCGCCCTCCCGACTCCACATCGAGCACATGTCTTAGTGTGGCTTCGAGCGTCGTTGACACTTTATGGGTATGAGCGACCCAGGCGGCATCGTCCGCCGATTGCTGTGCCACGCGCCAGGAAAGAGAGCCCAGCAGACTGGTAAGAACAATGGCGAAGGCGAAGGCTACCTTTACCTTGCGGCGCAACTGAGCTTCGGCTTGCGGTTCCTCGATGCGGTCCATGATCCGGTCCATCAGCCGGTCTAATTGCTTTGAAGCGTTGTAGTACGGTGCACCATGGCGCCGGTTGTGCATCTTGGGCGGCACTCGGCTACACCGTCGCCTTACTAGTAAAAAGGCAGGTTGAGTAGGCTCCGGGGAAACGTCCCCGAGCGCAGATTTCTACACTTCTTCCCATCGGCTCGGTAGCGAGAACCGATTAGGCACCGGCCGCTTTTTCGGGCACCCGCGTTATGCCTGTGCTCTCCAACTGGTGGCGCAGTTTCTTCACCAGTTCGTGGACAGACTGTATTCTTTCGCTGGCCGCCAAGGGCAATTCTGGGGTATCCAGAGCAAGCTCACTGGAGAGGAGCAAGGCGGTCACGGTGTCGTTCAGTTCGCTTTGGAGGCGGCCAATGGCGGATTGGCGGGCCTGTATTTCTTCGCGCTTGCGGCGTTGGACGGCGGCGCGGACATCGCGGACGAGGCGATCGACGCCGCTGATCGCGAGGTTGACTTGCACCGGAATGGCAGTGCCCAAATGTTCGAGTGTGGTGTCGGCTTCGCGGGGCTCGGCTTCGACAAGATACTGATCGAATACCGCGGCCGAGTAGCAGCCAGCGCGCAAGAGCGTGGCGGCGCGGGGCAAACTTTCCGCCACGTTTACTTCTTCGCCAGTTGCCCCATGCAGCGCCGTTGCGCATTCGCCGGCGCGATCGCTTGGCGTCACGAGAAGGATCATGCCGGAGTCTTCGCAACTTGCAGGCCAAATGCCTTTTTCTGAAAATGAATGAGTTAGCGAGACGCGCTTCGGCTTGGCGTTCCGTTTTGGGCGGGACTAGTCACGGCTAATTTGTAATTGGTAATCGAAAGTCAAAATCAATCACAAACCGCAAATCACAAATTACAAATTCCGCTACCTCGCCTCGTATTCCTTCAGCTTGCGATAGAGAGTGGTTTTGCCGATGCCGAGCAGGCGCGCTGCCAGCATTTTGTCTCCGTTGACCTGGGTTAGCGCGCTTAGAATGCTTTGTTTCTCCAGTTCCGCCATGGGCACTATGCCGTTTGTCGGGTGGCTCATGGCCATCATGTCGGCGGGTGCGCCATAGATCTGTGTGGGGAGATCGCGGAGTTGAATCTCGTGGGCGCTGCTGAGGGCGCAGGCGCGTTCGAGTGAGTTTTCCAGTTCGCGGACGTTTCCTGGCCAATCGTAATTCAGAAGCGCCTTGAGGGCCTCGTCTGAGATCTTTTTCTCCATGCCGGCGTCGTGCCCGATGCGCTCGAGAATATGAGCTACGAGGAGGGGGATGTCCTGGCGGCGCTCGCGCAGAGGGGGAATGCGCAGAGTAAGGACGTTGAGGCGGAAGAAGAGATCGCGACGGAACGTGCCTTCGGTGACCGACCGTTCGAGGTCGCGATTGGTGGCGGCGAGAATGCGCACGTTGATGGGGACGCGCTTCACACTGCCGACGGGACGGATTTCTTTTTCCTGAATGGCGCGAAGTAGCTTGGCTTGCAGATCGACGGGCAGTTCGCCAATCTCGTCGAGAAATACGGTGCCGCCTTCGGCGATCGCGAGCAATCCATCCTTTGGATTTGTCGCGCCGGTGAAGGCTCCGCGGACGTGGCCGAAGAGCTCGCTTTCGATCAAGGTGGGCACGAGCGATCCGCAATCGACGGGAATGAATGGCTTGTTGCGGAAGACGCCGGAGAAGTGAATGGACTTGGCGACCAGCTCTTTGCCGGTGCCGCTTTCGCCGAGGATGAGCACGGGATGGACGCTCTGTCCCGCTTTGGCGATGATGCGGTAGAGCTTTTCCATATCGGGCGCACGGCCGATGAGGTTGCCGAAGCCCTGCCGCGATTTGATGGTCTCGCGGAGAACGCGATTTTCGCTCTTTAATCGCAGGTGACCCGCGACGCGCTCTAAGAGCAGCCGGAGTTCTTCCATGCTGAAGGGCTTGGTGACGTAGTCATAGGCGCCATCCTTCATTGCCTGCACGGCGGATTGCACGGTGCCGTGGCCGGTGACGACGATGACCAGCGCCTCGGCGCGATGCTTTCTGATGTTATGCAGAGCGTCGAGGCCGCCCGAGCCGGGCAGGCGCAGGTCGAGGAGGACGGCGTCGGTGCTCGAGCTGTCGAGCAGGCGGTAGGCCTGTTCGGCGGACTCGGCGGTCTGGGTGTTGAAGCCGAGCGACTGGGCCACCTCGCGGCAAGCCTCGCGGATGGAGCGGTCGTCGTCGACGATGAGAAGGTTGAGGAAATTCGCGCCTTCGATCTGCGGCGGGCGGCTGTGGGTGAGCACGGCGGCGGTGGATGCGCTGAACATAGTGAATCTCCTGGACGTAACTTGACGAGTAACTCAATCAAACATTCCTGCTGGAACCATTCTCGTCCGACGATTCGGGGATCTCGGATGATTCGGGGATCGAGGTCATGGCTGCGACGGTTTCGAGGGCGGGAAAAAACACTTCGATTGAGGTGCCGCGGCCCGGTTCGCTCTGCACCTCGATGACGCCGCCCGCGGCGCTGACGATGCGTTGCACGGTGGCCAGACCGAGGCCGGTGCCCTCGCCGGGATTCTTGGTGGTAAAGAAAGGCTCAAATAGGCGGGCTTGCGTGGCGGCGTCCATGCCGCAGCCATTGTCGGTGACCGCGAGCGCCACGGCATGGCGTACAACGCCCAGCGTCCCGGGAAACTCCGTTACACGGGTTCTCAGCCTGATCTTTCCGCCGTGGGGCATGGCGTCGCGCGCGTTCAGCACCAGGTTCAGGAGAATCTGGCGCAACTGAGCGGGGTCGACAAAGACAAGTCCGGCATCGGAGTGGATCGCCGAATCGATGATGGCAATGCGTGGGGGATTGAGAATGTTGTCTGGAAACTTATCCAGAGCGTTATCCAGAACGTTGTCCAGAACTGTGACCAGCTCAATCTGTTCGCCGATCAGCCGCTGCAAGAGGTTTTTCGTGGAAGCCACGATTTCGTTGATTTTTACAGGGCGCGGCTCGGCGGCTTGCTTGCGGGCGATGGACAAGAGTTGATGAGTTAGCGCCGCACCCTGCTCGCCGGCCATGCGGACTTCATCGACATGCTGGCTGAGTTCGCTGGTCGTGGGACGGCCGCTTTCGATTGCGAAGCCGTCGAATGCGCTGCCGTCGCGGCCGTTTTTTTCGAGACCGGCGGTCAAGAGATCGCAGTAGAGCAGAATGCCGGTGAGCAGGTTATTGAAGTCGTGGGCGATGCCTCCGGCGAGGCGGCCGATGACCTCCATTTTTTCGGCCTCACGCAGATGTTCCTGTATGAGCCTGCGCTCGGTGGCATCCTCGAGGAGCGCGATCAGAAAAGCGGGCTGGCGGCGGGCATCGCGGCCAAGCGATACGGTTAGATGGCCCCAGAGTTCGGAACCATCTTTACGTAGATAGCGCTTTTCGAGTTCGAAGCAAGCGCGCTGGCCGCAGATCAGTTCATCGAGACACCTTTGGTCAGGCGAAATATCGTCGGGGCGAGAATCGGGCGACGAATCGGCCGAGGAATCGCGTTGCTCCAGACTTGGACCGGGCGAAGAATGATGTTGTTTGCCGGTTCCGAGAGCGAGTGCGCCGGCGTGCGTCCCGGCGAGTTCCTGCGAAGTGTAGCCGAGCAGACGGCTGAGCGCCGTATTCGCTTCCAGAATCTGGCCATCGAGTTGGCAGATCCCGATGCCAATGGCGGCTTCTTCGAACATGGTTCGCAGGCGGCGATCACGGTCGTAATCGTAAGCAGCCGGAAGCTGAGTCAGCACATTCATAAGACAATGTCGGTCTCAGGTCTCAGGAGAAAGTGTGTGACACTCGACTCTTTGCTCGGATTCCACTGCGGGAAATGTGTGTGTGCTTTTCCGCTAATGAACCGACCTGAACCTGATTAGGGAAAGTGTAGAGCGAATCCGATTGCGGCAAAGTGCGGTCCATCACACCAAATTTGTGATGATTCCGGGGGGAGGCGCAATGAATGGTTGACCGCAAAACTTTGCCCTCGCGTCCGCATCCCGCGCGGAAATGCAGTTCCGTCCGAGGTATAATTCGGCTGCCTTTTTTAGGGCTCGCGACGAACCCTTGTGGGGGAGATCGTCAGGGCGCCGAGGGCAGTTCCAAAGCGGCATTCAAGAACAATCCAACTCTGAAAATCGTGGGAGACTACTATGAAACTGCGCATCGTTGCGATCACCCTGGTTCTGTTTTTCGTCACCACATTGGCGTACTCCCAATCGTGGATTCCGTTGGTCAACCAACCAAACGATACCCTCGGACTGGGCAATCCTTTGTTGCTGACCGACGGCACCGTGATCCTGCATCAGGCTTGCGGACCGCAGTGGTATAAGCTGACGCCGGATCAATTCGGCAACTATGTAAACGGCACGTGGACGCGGATTGCGTCGTTGCCCGCGGGCTACGCTCCTCTTTATTTCGGATCGGCGGTGTTGCCGGACGGACGAGTGGTGATGGAGGGCGGCGAATACAACGCGCCCAACGGGCCGAACAGTTGCAATGGTGTGTGGACGAATCTGGGTGCCATCTACGATCCGATCAAAAATCAGTGGACATCGATTGCTCCGCCAACTGGCTGGGGCAGCATTGGAGATGCGCAATCGGTCATCCTGCCCAATGGACTTTACATGCAGGCGAATTGTTGCACGACGGAGCAGGCGATTCTCAATCCCTCGAACCTGACATGGGCGATTACTGGCAAAGGGAAGGCCGATGTTAATGATGAAGAAGGCTGGAATCTTTTGCCGGACGGGACGGTGCTCACCGTCGATGCCTACGTCTTTAAGAAGAACTCGACGGGAAAGAATTACGAAATCTACAATCCCACGACTGGTTCGTGGAGAAGCGGGCCAAAAACCGGCACCATGGTTCAACTGTGGGATTCGTATCCCGATGCGCAATACTCATCTCACGAAGTTGGCCCAGCGGTGTTGCGGTACGACGGCACGGTATTCGCGACAGGAGCGAATGGCGCGCCCGGAGAACCGGGACACACGTCCATCTATGACACCAGCACGAAGGCCTGGACGGCTGGCCCTGATTTTCCCGGCGATCTCGATATTGCCGACGGTCCGGCATCGATACTGCCCAATGGCAACGTGCTCATGCTGACCAGCCCCGGCATCTTTAATCTTGGCGGCGTATTCCTGGAGTGGGATGGAACCGGCTTTACCGATGTCACCAAGGGCAATACTGACGCGCCCAATATCTCTTCTTACTATGGAAATATGCTGGTGCTGCCGACGGGCGAAGTTCTATTTACGGATTTCGGCAATGTCTGGGTTTATCGCTCGAAGGGAAGTCCGAACCCGGCCTGGCTCCCGCAGATCACATCCGCGCCCACGACGGTAAGCCGCGAAAAGTCGTATGTAGTTTCGGGCTATAACCTGAATGGCTTCACCCAGGGCGCGGCCTACGGAGATGACGCGCAGGCGGCGACGAATTATCCGCTCGTCCGTCTGACCAACCGAGTCACGGGAAACGTCTACTACGCGCGCACCACCAACCCGAGCACGATGGGCATCGCCTACACCGGCGTCGCCTCCACGAACTTCGTGGTCTCAAGTAAAACCGAAACCGGACTCAGCAATTTACAGGTGGTGGTGAATGGGCTAGCTTCGGCTCCGGTCACGGTGAACATTCAATAACAGGAAGTGGTCCCAACTATGAGGGTTCCATCCGAGGGAGCTGCTTGGATGGAACCCTCGATCATTTAGCCGATCGCTTCGTCTCCACGATCTAGCCTAGTCATCGTCGCCGTCATTATCGAGCGGTGTCGGTGGGCCCTTTTGTGCGTCTTGCCCGAGGAAGTGGCTCGCATCTGCCAGCGCGGGAACGGGCTTGTACGATCGAAATGAGCCGGTAAAGAAGTTGCTCAGATCGGAGGTGGCGCGAGCGTCGGCGACTCCTAGCGCCCCTTCAGCGATGCCGTAAATTGCTTCGATGGTACGGAGGATGCTACCGAAGTCGTAATTGTCATTGTCGATATAACCCGGCGGCGTGTAGGCGGAAACTACGATGAGTGGTACACGAAAGCCGAGTTGATAGTCTCCCGGGCAATTGGTTGACGTGCACGGCAGACCTGCCAGGTTGGGCGCGGGCTGATGATCGGACCAGCCTCCCCAATCGTCCCAGGTGACGATGATGGCCGTATCGCTCCAGAGAGTCTCGCCAGCGTCGGTTGTTTCCGGACCGCATTTGGGATTCTGGCCAATGGCATTGATGACCGCCGCTACCCAGGATGGGCCATAGTAATTGTTATTGCCGCCCGCGTGATCGGACCAATCTCCATTCGGAATCACCCAACTTACGCTGGCAAGATTACAGTTAGTAATGTCGTTCAGGACGTCCGCGCCCTTGTATTTGAGGTCGACGTTGAGCTGCCATTCCGTGCCGCTGCACTCCAGGGCTGAGCTATGTTTAGCGTTGAATTTGGGCACGCAAATATCTTGAATGGAATTTGGAGCGGTCCATATGGAGCCGGCCGAAGGCGCGTAATACTTCCATGTAACGGATCGCGCGTCGAGCACGCTTCCCATGGTGGGCTTGCTGTCGCAAAAACTGCCTACCGGGTTAGTCGGAAAGACGAGGGAACTATTGGTTAGCAGACACTCCTGTACCGAATCATTGTCGTAGCGAATGCAAGCCTCCCCAATACCGTCGATTGCCGGAGAGAGCAACCGAGTCGTCGCGTTCTTTGGAGCTAGACAACCCGAACTGCTTTCCAGCGGGGAAAAGTTCTCGGAAACAAAAGTAGAAGTGGCGTCCTCGGCGGAAGACCGGGCCGAGGTCCCACTGAAAATAAATTGATGGGCTGGATAGCTGGGCCCCTGGTTCGTCTGATACATGAAGTTCGCCCATCCATATTGCTCGGCGAATGTCAGGTAAGGATCGAGGAGGTAGCCCGGCTTGCCGTCATAGTTGGTGACAGACTGGTTCAGGATATACCGATGAGAATTCTGGCCTTTAACACTCTGCTTGATCTGCCACGCGCCATCGTTGCGGCAGGCGAAATTATTCGTGGGGTCGGGGTCGCACATCAGCGAAAACGCTTTATGAGTGTGGCCGGGATCCGTGCTGCCTTTCATCGGAACACCGGACGAGGTGATCGGCACTACTTCGCGCGATCGATTCGAAAGTCCGCAGGGTGAGATGTTGTAGCAACTCGTAGTTACAGGGTTGGGTGTGCACGCGCTTAAGCCGCTGGCACCGTTGGGAATGGCGCAGAGCGGGCTCAAATAGTGGAAGAGGTTGTCGGGGTGTCCGGTTCTCCTGGACGATCACGACTAGGTGCGTGATTTGCGGAGGGAAAGATGGCGTCTTCAGCGCAGGAGTTTTGGATTGCGCGAGCAGGGTCGCGGACAGAGCGAGCAACAGCGGAGTCATGGCGAAGGACTTCATTGATCACCTTTTTTGCTGAACTACCGGGCGCAACGGCCCTGGCGAAACCGGTGCGGGCGGGTGACCAAGTCGGCATTCTTTCACCGAACAGCTGAAACCCAGTGTCCCGCGCTCCATTGGGGGGGGCATAGGAGCGTCAGTAAGTCTGAAACAAGCCCAACCGGTTCGTCAAATTAATTCTTCGATAAAACGTAGAAAGTAGTGCACAGCGAACAGTCAGCGCCGGATCCGATATGCCTATCATCATGTTGTGACCAAAAGTCATTATGAGCGTTGTTGCCCTAACAAAACAAGATTCCTGCGAACCGATTTACGCTCTCCGCGTAATTGGCATCCTAAGAGCGGCACCAGCCATGAATGGAGAACTGTATTTTGAAAAATCTTGAAGGACTCAAAGTCGCAATTTTAATCGCTGACGGATTTGAAGAAGTAGAAATGGTGAAGCCTCGACAGGCGCTCGATGAGGCCGGGGCGGAGACGCGCATAGTCTCTCCTAAGGGTACGAGTGTGCGCTCGTGGAGTTTCACGGAGTGGAGCGCGGAATATCCGGTGGATATCGCTCTGGATAAGGCGCGGCCCGAGGATTTCGACGCGCTGCTGTTGCCGGGCGGTGTGATGAATCCGGATAAGCTGCGCATGGACCCAGGCGCGGTCGCATTCGTCAAGGCTTTCTTCGACGCGGATAAGCCGGTCGCGGTAATTTGTCATGGACCGTGGACGGTGATCGAAGCGGGAGCAGCCAGCGGAAGGAAAATCACCTCGTGGCCTTCGGTTAAAAGCGATCTGCGCAACGCCGGGGCGAAGTGGGTGGATGAGGAAGTCGTGGTGGATGGAAATCTGGTATCCAGCCGGAAGCCCGACGATATTCCTGCGTTCAACCGCGAGATGATCAAGCTCTTTGGCAGTGCGCGGGCGCACCAGCAACCGGCGGCATGAGGCAAAGGTTCGTTGGCGATATTGGCTATGATGGTGGTGGAGACGCGGCCAGGTCGTGTCTCCACTAAAATCAGATTGGGCAAACATGCCGTCTCACGCCAATCGACTCGCAGACGCGGTGTCAACTCTCACTGTGTTGCTGTTGGTTGTCTCGGTCTCAATGCTCATTCTGGAGTGCGCGTGTGGGCGGCCGCCGGCTGAAAATGCTGCGAGTTCCGATTCGCAAAGCTTGCCCTTTGATCGCCAGCCGCATGCGAGCGGCATATCGCCGAGCCAGACACTGGTTCCATCGGCGACGAAATTGCCGGAGGGAACTCCAATACCGATTCGTCTGCAGAGCGCGTTGTCGAGCGCCTCGTCGCACGCGGGCGACAGCTTCTACGCCAGCGTCGACGAGCCGGTGGAAATTGACGGCCAGACGGTGATTGCTCGCGGCACTCCGGTGACGGGCCGTGTGCTGGAGGCGAAGGCGGCGGCGGGCGCTCATGATCGTGGGAATGAGAGTCCGAATGAAGGTCCGACTGAAAGTGCGAATGAGCCCGGCTATCTTCGCATTGTTCTGGTGAGTTTAAAAGTTGGCCACAAGGCGGTCGCGATCGAGACGTCCAGTATCTTCGCTAGAGGCGGTTCGCGCGAGGAACGCAAGCCGGCGACTGGCGCGGCTGGTCGTCGTCCTACGGAAGATAAAGATAAGAACGATGAGAACAGGGATGCTGTTTTCGGACTTGATCGCAGACTCAACTTCCGCCTGGCACAGGCGGCGGATTTGCAGTAGGGAGCTACGAACTGCGAGCCGTGGGCTAAGATACAGACTGCCGTTCCCCGACCTCCAAGCACGCTCATTCCATCCCACATACCTCTACATCGTTGAGGATCGCCGCGTACATAGACCTATGTAGAGGCGAACATAATTTTTGCATTTCCAATAAGCAGTAACGTGCCGATCGGCAACCGTCGGCATCTTAGTGCCGCTGTAAAAAGCGCCGCTGCGAAAACCATTTGTCGGGTTGGCACGCGGCGCTCGGATTCGGAAATCGGCGGAGGCATGAATGCTCTCGGATTATGGGGTGACGATATTCGCGGCGGTGATGATTGCCGTGGCAACTTACGGAATGACGATGATGGCACTGCAATTGATGGAGTGGATGCTGGAGGTTGCTGCATTTCTGCAGGCAGTGTCGAGCACGCGCTCCGACAACTTCGCCGTAAATGATGCGACGACATTCACGCCCTCGAGTGAAATGGCCGGCGATTAAATTTATTTTGCAAAAGGAAAGGCGTATGAAACGACATCTGATTCTTGCCGTACTCAGCGCTCCACCAAGGCGATGTATGGCAACGGCGTTACATTCGAAACGATATTAGCGGGTGAGGTTGCGGCGCCCGCGCCGGCCGCGCCGTTTTTGCAGGCGGTAGCGGAGATAAGCCGCGAAGCGCAGCAGCAGCAAGCTAGTCAAGAGATCCCCAGCGATGGGAAAAAAGCGGGCGCTGAAGACAAACCGCGGGAATAGAAACGGAATCTAACGTATTGGCTAAATTTATGCAGCGGAGCTCGGATGTTGTTCGGGCGCAAGTTGTACCGGATGCGTTACTGTAGAGTCTGTGTCGTGCCCTGGACGTGAGATCGGCTTGTGTACAGGAGCAGACGTTTTCAAGTTGACCTCCAACGTTGCCGGACCGGCAAGTCTCCGCTCACTCAATCCACGAAACCCGCGGCAGTAGAGCAGGACCGGGCAAACGAGGGATGGTGGGCCAGAGGAATCACAATGCAAAAGCGATTCATTCGAACGCTGTTGTTGGGGCTGGCAGGGCTGACGATCATGCTGGCGATATCGGCGCCGTCGTTCGCGGAAATTGGAGTGGCAATTACTTTCGGCCCGCCTGCGATCCCTGTTTACGAGCAACCAATTTGCCCTGGCGATGGCTACCTGTGGACACCGGGTTACTGGGCTTGGGATTACGATGTTGACGATTATTACTGGGTACCGGGCACGTGGGTGCTGGCTCCCGAGGTCGGATTTCTGTGGACGCCGGGCTGGTGGGGATGGGGAAATGGCGCATTCCTGTGGAATGAAGGCTATTGGGGACCGCAGATCGGTTTTTATGGCGGCATCAATTATGGCTTCGGATATTTTGGAGTCGGGTTTCAGGGTGGCCGTTGGGACGGCGGACACTTCTTCTATAACCGCGCCGTGATGAACGTGAATGTCAGCGAGATTCACAACGTCTATAGCTCGAATATAGTGGTCAACAATAATACCCGCATCAGCTATAACGGCGGCAACGGCGGAGTTGACCGACGGCCAACTGCTGAAGAAGACGCCGCGTCGCGCGAGCGGCATGTTGGACCGGTAGCGGCGCAAACGCAGCATATGCAGGCGGCGCGATCCGATCCGCAGCAACGCGCATCGGTGAACATGGGAAGACCTGGGGTTGCGGCGACCGCTCGCCCCGGCGAATTTAAAGGGGCCGGGGTCGTGCAGGCGAAAGAAGCCGGGGGACGTTACACGCCTCCGCCGAATCGCGGAAATCAAGCGCGAGGGAATGAGGCGCGACCGGAGAATAACGCCGCGCGACCGAGCACCCCCACACATGTAAGCGAGCTTCCACCAGCGGAACGGCCGGCACCTCCTAATACGGGGGACGCGAAGCAGGACCAGAAGCTCCAGAAGCAGCAGGAAAAACTGTATAACCAGCAGCAGAAGGAGCGGCAAAAAGTAACACAGCAGCAACAGAAGGAAGATCAGAAGCTGGCGAATCAAAAGGCGTCCGATGCGCAAAAGCAGCAGCAGGAGCAGCGCCACTCGCAACAGACGCAACAGTTGCAGCAAAAGCACACCCAGCAGACGCAGCAGATGCAGCAGCGCGTACAGGCGGCTCGGCCAGCGGGGAGACCTCCTAAATAAATCTCTGAGTGATTGAGTTGGACAAATCTGAGAGGCAAGTTGCTTACCCGCGGCTTGCCTCTCACTTAATTAAAGGGACTTACGTTTCATGCATTCGAGCGCCACGAAATTTTGGGAAGGTGCCCACCGCATGGTGGACGGTTTCATCGCACGCCTGCCTTCGTTGATTGTCGCGTGCATTGTTTTTCTCGTGTTCTACGTGCTGAGCGTGGTGGTCAGCCATCTCATTCTGCGCACGACGCGCAAGCATCGCCCTAACCTGGGTGTAGTCTTCGCGCGCTTGATTGGGGCGGCGACGGTTCTGCTTGGCTTCCTGGTATCGTTTTCCGTGGTTGCGCCTTCGTTTCAGGCTGGCGATCTGATCAAGGTGCTGGGCATCGGCGGCGTCGCCATCGGCTTTGCCTTCCAGAACATATTGCAAAATTTTCTTGCCGGCTTGTTGTTGCTGTGGGCCGAACCGTTTCGCATAGGGGATGAAATCAAACTAGACCCATATGAAGGCTCGGTGGAGGAAATTCAGACGCGGGCCACGATCATCAAGACCTACGATGGCAGGCGGGTGGTGATTCCGAATGCCGATTTGTTCACGCACTCCGTGATTGTGAATACGGCGCTCGACAATCGGCGCTGGGAATATAACCTGTCGGTGAAAGGCAGCGACAACCTGGGGCAGCTTAAATCCTTCATCATCGACACGGTCGGCAAGGTTGACGGCGTGTTGCCGGATCCGAAGCCTGAGGCGCTGGTCATGGACCTGGGCGATGCGGATCTGGGTACGATTAAGTTACGAGTGTTGTGGTGGACGAGGGCTCCTCATCATCACGAAATGCTTTCGTCGTACGACAAGGTGTTAACGGCGCTTAAGAAGGCTCTTCATCCCGCGCAGGCTCCGCAAACTCGGGTGGCTTGAGCGAAGATTGCGGAGGGGAGATTGCAGAGGTCAGAGGTCAGATTGCAGAAGTAAAGACGTGATGTCGCAGCCGCGGTGAACTGCACCTCTGCAATCTGACGTCTAACCTTTTTGTGGTTAAGACGTGATTTATTCAGGGCTTCTGCCGTGGGAGGGGTCGCTTGAGGTGGCAACGTCTAGGTCGACGTGCAATCGCTGCGTAGCCGGGATATTTGGCGGGTAGCAGTTGCCATCCTTGTTATAGGTTGCGCGGCAACCCTTGGCGAAATCAGGGCGCTTCGGCGATTGCGCGAACTGCCAGACATCGGCGAAGGCGAGGCCGCTTGACTCAGGGGTGAGATTTTTTCGCGAAACAGTGCAGCCGGGTGATGGCGGACAGGAATCGTTGACGACCCAGTATTTTATTTTTCTGCCGTCTGCATGGTTGCGGATATCCTCGGCGGTCACGATCGAAACGCCGGAGCTTTCTTTTGCGGCTATGCCTGAGCAATACACTCCTGCGCCAAAGTGCGCGTCGGTTACTCCATCGACCCATGCTAGAAGATAGGACCGCTGTTCGGGAAGCAAGCGGCCACCTTGCTCCTGGTCTAGAAAAATTATAGAGCCAGGCGGGAATCCTTCGGTCCGCGCCGCTTTGACCGCTGCGGCAGCGTCGGAGCGGCCCAGCTTTGCTGCATCTCCAGCCGACTTGATCTCGGCATAGGTGCGGCCGTTAAAAAGGATGAGGAAGCCGAAGCCTGAGGACTGGACGGCCTTCCGCTTTCCGACCCACGAATTCGTTGTTGAGCCCGGCGGGTTATTCAGCCAATAGCTGGAGTAAGAGAAGGTCGGACGTAGAATTTTCAGGTTTGCGTCGCCGGGATAATCATTGCGATCAAAGCCCATATATCCAGCTTGCGCGGCGGCGCGAACGGCGGAATTCGGCATTATTGGAAACACGGTGAGGGATGAAGCTAGAATCGCCGTGACCAATCTCCTGTGCGCGTTCAGGCGGTCATCTCCTGATCCAGTTTGCGATCTGGCTTTGCGGTTGCGGCGGGCAATCGCAGGCGGAAGGTTGTGCCGGCGCCGACGACGGTGTCGAAGTCCACCGAGCCATAATGCCATTGCATGATCTGATAAGTTTGCGCGAGGCCGATTCCGCTGCCTCCCTGAGCGCCTTTGGTGGTGAAGTAGAGTTCGAAAATTTTCTCCTGCGCGTCGGGAGGAATGCCGCCGCCCTGATCGATGACTTCGGCGACGATCATGTCGTCATCTCGCCGCGCTTTCAGCGTGAGCGTTCCACCGGCCGTCATGGATTGGACCCCATTGAGCACGAGGTTCAAAATCGCCTGCTTCATCAGGTCGACATCGACGCGCACCAGGAGCGCGTCATCTTCGTTGCGGAGATCCGGGTTTGGTTCATGGCGGGGCAACTCGAGCTTGATAAGCACGCTGTGTCGGGCGGCATCGGGCGCGGCCAGCACCGATACATCTTCGAGAAACTTGCGCAGGTCGACGTCATCAAGACGCAAATCGCGAGGGCGGGTGAAGTCGACGAGGATTTGCACCACGCGGTCGAGGCGATGAATTTCGCTGCCGATAATGTCCATGTGGCGGCGCGTGTCAGGGTCATCCTCGTGCATTTTGTTTTGCAGCAACTGCAAGTGCAGGACGATGGCGTTGATTGGATTCTTGACTTCGTGGGCGACGCCGCGGGTGAGGCGTCCGCTGGCGGAGAGACGGCGCGAGATTTCAATTTCGTCTTCGATGCGGCGCACGGATTCGGCGTCGCGCATGGTGAGCAGCGCGCCGATCGGCGTTCCTTTTTCCTGAATGAAGTCGAGCGACACTTGAACGCGGCGGCCGTCGACCGCGTCGAATTCGTATTGCACCAGCGGGCGCTGCTTCTGGAAGGCGGGAAGAACAACCGCTCCTAGAACAGTTCCATCAGCGAAAATTTCTTCGGCGGTGCGGCCCAGGATTTCGCGGCGTGGGCGCCCCAGGAATTTTTCCGCCGAGGCGCTGACCAACACGACGCGCGAATCGCGGGTGAAGAGCATGAGTCCGTCCTGCAGTTTGGTCATAACCTGTTCGACGTTATCTTTCAGGGCGGAGAAAATCTGGTTGGTATCGCGAATTTGGCGGCCGAGGTGAGCGATCTTGAGCGAGACGAGGCCAACTTCGTCCTCCGAACCGGACTCTTCTGCCGGCAAGAGATCGCCGGCACTAGCGCTGTCGAGGTTGCGGGCGATGGCCTTCAATGGTCCGAGCGCGACATTCGAAACTACCGCGGCCAGCACCAGAGAACAAAAGATGGCGAGCACGGAAAAAAATGCCGCCTGCTGCAACTTCGGGGTGAGTTCGTTGCGCAGGAAAACGGTGGAGACGCCGACCCGCACGCTGCCAAAAGTCTGGCCGTCGAGTTCCACTCCGATGCTGACGTCATAGACCGAGCCGGGGGCATAGATCAGGCGCAACTGACGCCGAAAGGTGGCGTCGCGCAGCACGCGCAATGGAACACGATCGGGGATGGGCTTGCCATTCAGGGCCGGGTTGGTGTCGAGAATCGCTACGCCATTCGGGTCGATAATGGCTGCATCGTAGATGATGCGAGAATTGCCGACCACCGATTCCAGCATGTCGTTGAGGTTGGGATCGGTCTGCAAATAGTTGGTAATGGCGACGCGCATCGCCTTGGGATTTTCGGTATTCACACGCGTGCTGGTGAGATCGGGCACCGCCTTGGAGGCGGCGTATTCCAATTGATTGGTGAGTTGGGAGGCGGTCTCATCGGCCCAGAGCAGGCGCTGGCGCAGGAGTTGGGAGAGGTAAACCCAGGAAAAGCCGACGACCAGCGCCGTGAACAGCGTGGTGATCACGAGCACGATGATGAATTTGCGAGTCATCTAA
The DNA here is from genome assembly GCA_003132405.1 of Acidobacteriaceae bacterium. GTDB lineage: Bacteria > Acidobacteriota > Terriglobia > Terriglobales > Acidobacteriaceae > Acidiflorens. The sequence continues at coordinate 72,877 of PKXQ01000066.1, forward strand.
AGGCAGGTGACAGGTCGTAGGTGACAGGTCTTAGGAAAAGCAAAATCAACTTCTTTCTGGTGGTACCGGTTTTTCCTAACACCTGTCACCTGCTACCTGTTACCTGCTCCTCTCACTCCTCATTCAGCCAATACCGCATCTTGTGGGCGGCCGTACTCTTTCAATTTGTTGTGCAGCGTCTTCAGGCTGATGCCTAGCATCTCGGCCGCTCTGGTTTTGTTGTTATTCGTGGCCTGCAGAGTTTTCAGGATTAGCAATTTCTCCGCCTCTTCCACGGTGGTGCCCACGCCCAGGTGTATGGCGTCGGGATCGTTGACCACAGGGCGCACGCTCTGGCCAAAGCCGGGAGGCAGGTGCTTGGTTTCGATCAGGCCGCTTTCGCAGACAATCACGGCGCGTTCGAGAGTGTTGCGTAACTCGCGCACGTTGCCGGGCCAAGAGTAACTCTGGAAGACATTGAGCACGGCTTCGCTTACGTCTGCCACCTTGCGACTGTGCTTCTCATTCATATCCGCAAGCAGGCTCTTGACTAAATCGCGGATATCATCCTTATGCTCGCGCAGCGCCGGCATATGAATATTGAAAACGTTGAGGCGGTAATAGAGGTCCTGGCGCAGTTCTCCGTTGGCCACGGCGTCGTCGGGAACCTTATTAGTGGCGGCGAGGACGCGCACATCTACTGACGTCTCCACCTTACTGCCGAGCCGGCGCAACTTATGGTCCTCGAGCACGCGCAGTAACTTGGCTTGCGTGCCTACAGGCATCTCGCCGATCTCATCGAGCAACAGGGTTCCACCTTCCGCGAGTTCGAAGCAGCCGGTGCGGCGCTCGGCGGCGCCAGTGAAGGCGCCTTTTTCGTGGCCAAAAATTTCGCTCTCGATCAGAGTTTCTGGGATGGCGGCGCAATTGATGGGGACGAACGGTTTGCCACGGCGTGGACTTAGATCGTGGATGGTGCGGGCGACTAGTTCTTTGCCGGTGCCGCTCGCTCCGGTGATCAACACGGACGCAGTGCTGGGAGCGACTTGCTCGATGAGGTGGAAAATTTCCTGCATTTTTGCGGAGGCGCCGACTAGGCTTCCGAGCGCTCCTTTATCGCGTAAGCGGCGGCGCAGCGATTCATTTTCGACGCGCGTGTTAATGATCTCGCCGATGTTGGTGAGAATGGAGCGCAGGCGGCGGAAGTCGATGGGCTTTTCGATGTAATCCTGGACGCCGAGACGTCCGGCGTGGAAGGCGGTATCGGTTGCCTTCTGAGCGGTGACCATGACCACGGCGATCGACTGCGCCAGATCGGCGAGGCGCTCCACCAATTCCATGCCGCCCATGCGGGGCATTTTTACGTCGGTAATAACAATGGAGGGAGCGAAGATCGGAATTTTTTCGAGCGCCTCCTGGCCGTCGGCTGCGGTGTCAGTGCGATAGCCCCAGCCGGAGACAAGTTCAGCCAAGCCGGTGCGTTCGTTCTCTTCGTCTTCTACGATCAGCACTCGTTCCTGGGTCATATTCCTCTAGTCATAGGTGGGCATAGCTAATCAGCATTATTCAGGGAAGTGCAGCGCCCCGCAACCCGTCGAACAAAGCGATATCAATTTGAGATTGGTTCGGCGCGACCTAAGTCGGAGATTTGGCGGGTCACACACGAGACCGAGCAACCCTCCGCACCCGCATAGTACCTGCTTGGAATGAGCAAAAAGGAACAGATTGCGGATTTCGATCGTGCGATTCTGCAACGTGCCGATTAGTCGAAGGCGTAATTGCTCTCTGCATAATCATAAAAATGTTCGGTATAAAGGCTTAAATTTTTTGCAAAAATGTCCATTTGCTGTAAAATTCGGTGTTTCCCAGTGCAGCCTACCCGAGCGCGCCGTAAGGGCTTATTGATTCCGGTTCTATTTCAATAGTTTTTGTTGTGGATTTGATTTCGGAGGAACTCCATGTCGCTTTGTCACCCAACATACAAAAGATGCGCGATTGTCGCGGTTGTTCTGATTGCGTTGCCATCATTTTTGACGGCACAAACTGCGCCCACGCCGAAGCCGGCACCTATGATGTCGAATGACTCATTTCCCTCGGTGGAGTTATTCATTGGGTATCAATGGTTAAATCCGGGAGGTAATGTTCCGGATACGAACTCCCCACCCAATGCTGTGCAACTTCCCTCGCTCTCGAAGGGTATTGGCATCAGCGCAGCTTATAACTTCACCAAGTATCTTTCTCTAGAAGGCAATTACGGCGGAAACTCGAACTCAAGCAACGCCAGCATCAATACCTGGAGCGGTGGGCCGAAGTTAACCTACCGCGGCGAGGGTGTGAACTTCTTCGTGCACACACTAGTCGGACTCGAACGCCTGCAATCCGACGGCGCTCCAAGCAGCAAGGGGGTAGCCGCGATTCTTGGCGGTGGTATGGATCTCAAGCTCTGGAAGCATGTTTCATTGCGCGTGTTTGAGGCCGACTTCCAGTGGTCACACCAGAACTTTTCCAGCGTGGTGCCGCCTGACGATCCCTCATTGCGGCGTCCAAACTATGACGGTGCGCTGCTGCGCACCGGTCTGGTGTTCACCTCTGGCGGCGAAGCTCCCGAACTTCCGGTATCGGCGTCGCTCTCATTGCAGCCGACCGAAGTCATGGTAGGTGAGCCGGTGCATGGCACTGCCACCGCCAATAACTTCAATCCCAAACACGCGCTCACTTATAGCTGGTCGAGCAGCGGTGGGAAGATTGACGCCAAGGACACTTCCGCAACCATTGACACCAATGGGCTGAGTGGCGGCAGCTACACCGTCACGGTGACCGTGACCGATCCGAAGGCGAAGAAGAACAACACGGCGAGCGCTACCGCGAGCTTTACGGTGAAGGAGCCGCCGAAGAATCCGCCGCAGTTCTCTTGCTCGGCGAGCCCGTCGATGGTTCAGGCTGGGCAATCGGCGACCATCACCTGCACTTGCACCAGTCCGGATAACGTTCCGGTGACGGTTGGTGGATGGACCGCGACCGGAGGCAGCATCTCTGGCAACGGAAGCTCCGCCACGCTAACCACCACGGGCGCCCCGTCGGGCACGATCACGGTCAGCGCTACTTGTATAGACACTCGCGGCTTAACGGCTTCGACGTCGACCTCGGTGGTGGTTGAAAATCCGCCGCCTCCGCCGCCGCAGGCCACCAAGGTGAACGAGTGCGCGTATCCGAACGAAAAGAAACTATGGCGCGTCGACAATACTTGCAAGGCCGAGCTGGACGATGTTGCGCTTAAATTGCAGCAAGATCCGGACGCCAAGCTGATCGTCGTCGGCAACGCTGACCCGGCAGAACTCGCCAAGTCGAAGCATAAAAACCTGGCGGCTGAGCGCGCGCTCAACGTGAAAGCCTACATCTCGGGCGGCGAGGCGAAGCAGAATATCGATCCGACCCGCATCGAGGCGCGCACCGGTAACGCTGGTACGGCGACTTCGGAACAGTGGATCGTTCCGTCCGGCGCGACCTTCCCCGAGGCGGGCAGCACGACGCCGGTGGATGAGTCAAAGGTAAAGGCGATTCCGGATCACCCGAAGCCGGTCGCGAAAAAGAAGGCAAAAAAGGCCGAATAACGGGATTTTTGCCGATTTAGCACGAAAGGCCGGTGGGGTTCACCCTCCCGGCCTTTCTATTTTTCGTTCTTCGGTAACCTTGCCCGAGTCGTGCTAGCCTGTCAATGTTGGGCGCAGGCGAATATCGTTCGCAGGGGTCAACCTACGCGCATGGAATTTACAGGGCAACAGAAAGTTCTCCGCACCGGTTTCTTGCTTCTCGCTATTAGCTTCTTGAGCACTGCGCTGCTGGCCTCAGGGCCGTGGCAGGTTTTAGGTCCGGACGGCGGGGATGCCCGCAGCCTGGCCTATGACGCTCACAACCCCGATCACCTATTGCTCGGTACCAGCACCGGCCAGATGTTTGCTTCGAATGATGCCGGGCGCACTTGGTCCCGCTTGGCCCGTCTCGGCGGCGACGACTACGTGCTCGACCACATCTCCATCGACCCGCAGGATTCTCGGCGAATCTACGTCTCTGCCTGGAGCGTGTCGAGCCAGCAGATCGGTGAAGTCTTCCGCACGCGCGACGGCGGCGCCAACTGGCAAACCTTGCCGGCGATGCATGGCAAATCGATCCGCGCCATGGCGATGTACAAGGCCGACTCCCGCATCATGGTTGCGGGCGCGCTCGATGGCGTCTACCGCACCAAGGATGGCGGCGATTCATGGGAACGGCTGTCGCCTGCGAACTCAGCCGACATTAAGAACATTGAATCGATCGCTATCGATCCAAAAGACCCCAACACCGTCTACGCCGGAACCTGGCACCTGGCTTGGAAGACTGCGGACGGCGGCGCCAACTGGCAGCATATTAATAAAGGAATGATCGACGACTCCGATGTGTTCTCGGTAATCGTCGACCATGACAATCCTTCGGTCGTATTCGCCAGCGCCTGCTCTGGAATTTATAAGAGCGAGACTGCGGGCAACCTCTTTTCAAAGATTCAAGGGATTCCGTTTTCGGCGCGCCGTACGCGCGTGTTGAAGCAGGATCCGACCAACGAAAATATCGTCTATGCCGGAACCACGGAAGGCCTGTGGAAGACGACAGACCTCGGCAAATCGTGGAAGCGCGTCAGCGCTGCTGAAGTCGTCGTCAATGACGTCCTCGTCGATCCACGCGATTCGAATCGCGTTCTGCTCGCAACCGATCGCAGCGGCGTAATGGCCTCAACCGACGGCGCCTCGAGTTGGACGACCTCTAATAAAGGCTACGCCCATCGCTACGTCTCGGCGATTCTTGCCGACAACAAGGATGCGAGCACTCTTTATGTAGGCGTGGTTAACGATCGCGAATACGGCGGCGTGTTCCACTCCAACGATGCCGGGCAGCACTGGTCGCAGAAAGCGGCCGGCCTCGGCGGGAAAGATGTATTTGCACTGAAGCAGGCTGCGAGCGGGATGCTCGTTGCCGGCACCAGCCACGGCATCTATTATCTTGAGCGTAATGGCACGCAATGGCATCCGATGAACGTAATCGTGATCGAGCACACCTCGAAGGTCGCGCGCAAGGGAGTCAAAGCAGTCACCAGGACAGCCATCGAGAAGAAGGAACTGGTGGCGCGCGTCAACGATCTGGAGATTGGCCCTACGCGTTGGCTGGCGGCTACCACCAGCGGCGTCTACGTCAGTAACGACCAGGGTAAAACCTGGAAGGGCGGATCGGTGCTCGGGCAGGAAGATTTCGTTTCCGTGCGCGCCGATGGTTCGACGGTGGTCGCGGCTACGCGCTCGCGCGTGTTCGTCTCAAAGGATCGCGGCGCGGTCTGGCAACAGGCGAACGGTCTGCCGACCTATCTGGTCGGCATCCGCAGTCTGGCGCTTGCTTCCGATGGTCAAATCATGATCGGGGCGCGCGAAGGCGCATATCGCAGTGAAGACGGCGGTGCGAGCTGGGAGCATGTGGTGAACGGCCTGCCTGGCAAGGACATCACATCTGTCAGCTTCGATTCCACCCATCATCGCCTGCTGGCTACCAGCGACGCGACCGGCGTGATCTTCGAAAGCCACGACGGTGGACGTTCCTGGCAGCGTGGTCCGGATAGCGGATTCCCGCTGCGCCGGGTCAGTGTGATTGGCGGGCGCTTGGTTGGGGCGACTCCGTTTGATGGCGTGATCCTGCAACCGGAGAACGAATCGATTAGCGCCGCTGCCGAGGCTGGCAGTAGCGAATAAAGACACAACTTAAGACCGCAATACCAGCCGGGGAGCGTACGCTTCCCGGCTTTTCCTTTTATGCCCAGCGCACCGCGCGCTTGCCTTCCGGGCGAGGGTGCGGAACAATCTTCTAGTCACCGACATGCGATTCGCTTTTACAGTCGCGCTTGCGCTAGGGCTGAGTCTCCTTTCCTGGGGAATGAGTTCCCGGCGACAAGAAGCGACAGGCTCCGCGAAAGCTTCGGGGCAAGCGGAGCCAGCGTCCGCTTCGGCGCAATCACCAACCGAGCCTGCACCAGTCGAGCAAGCTCCGGTCGCGCCTGCCGCGGCCGCGGCTCCGGATACGAGCACGCCTACGGAGAAGAAGGCGCCCGAGACGGAGGCTGGAAAGAAAGCGCCCGAGAGCGACGCGAAAACGAAGACGGAGCCTGATTCAGCGAACACCGATTCGGCGAAGATTAACCCGGCGAACCCTGAAGCCGCGCCGGATTCAACTGAGACTGATTCCTCTAAGACCAGTTCCTCAAAGACAGATCCGGCCAAGCCGGACTCCACCAACCCAAGTGCACCCAGCGGCGCCGCTTCGAGCGCGGAAACAAAAAGCGGGGTCACCAAGCGCCAATCGCGTACCCAATCGACGCCGGGCGTTGCTCCGCGAAAGGTTGTGGTTCGGCAGGGCGGTGCGAAAGAGCCCGCGACACTGATCGCCCCTGGCATGACTCCTGCCGAAGCGGCCCGCGAACGTCAGAACGCAGAACAGTGGCTGCGATCCACTGGCGATCATCTGCCGCAGTTGGAGGTACTTCCCGATGTCCACCAACAAGAGACAGTGGTCCAGATCCGCAACTACATGGATGGAGCGCGTTCCGCGCTACAGGAAGGCGATGTGCGAAGAGCCAGCACGCTGGCGGAGAAGGCACATCTACTGGCGGAAGATTTGCTGAAGCGGCAGAGCAAGTGACAGGTAACAGGTGACAGGTCTCAGGAAAATCCCCGGACTTCGAAGGTCCGTGTTTTCCTGTCACCTGTCGCCGCCCTACTCGCTTGTGAAGTAGTCCACCGTTACCGGATTCTCAAACAGAGAGTAATCGCGGGTCACGACCGTGATTCCGCTGTCGGTGACGAAGTAGCGCTCGCGATCGGCTTCCAGGTCGTAGCCAACCGTTGTGCCCTCGGGGATGTGCACGTCGCGGTCGATGATGGCTTTGCGAATGCGGCAACTGCGGCCCACGTTCACGTGCGAGAACAGGATGCTGCTTTCAATTTCGCTATACGAATTGACGCGCACATCGGGAGAGAGCACGCAATCCTGAACGGCGCCGCCGGAAATAATGCATCCGGAGGAAATCAGCGAGTCGAGCGCGTGGCCCATGCGTCCACTTTCGGCGAACACGAATTTCGCCGGCGGATACTGGCGCTGATGGGTGCGGATCGGCCATTGTTCATCGTAAAGATTAAAGACGGGAGAGACGGAAACCAGATCCATGTTGGCTTCGTAGTAGGCCTCCAGCGTACCCACGTCGCGCCAATAAAGCGCTTCCTTTCTGTTTTCGTCGACGAAGTTAAACGAGTAAACGCGGTAGTCGCCCAGCATCTTGGGCAAAATATTCTTGCCGAAGTCGTGGCTTGAATCGGGGTCTTCTGCGTCTTTCAGTAAGACGGGAATGAGCACATCGGTATTGAAAATATAGATGCCCATCGATGCTGAAATCTTGGTCGGATCGTAGGGCGAACGAATGTCCGTCTGCCGCGGTTTCTCGAGGAAGCCGACAATGCGATGGTCGCGATCGATGTCAACCACGCCAAAATGGCGGCTTTCCGCCGGGTCGGTGGTCAGGGTGGCGACGGTGACGTCGGCGGCGGCATCGACATGCTGCTTGAGCATGCGCTCGTAATTCATCTTGTAGATGTGATCGCCGGAGAGAATGATCACGTATTTCGGCTGCTCGGAGCCGATGGAATAAATATTCTGATAGACGGCGTCGGCGGTCCCCATGTACCAGTTTTCGCTGACGCGTTTCATGGGTGGCAGGATCTCGATGAACTCCCCTATCTCGCGGCCGAAAATATTCCAGCCTTCGCGGATCTGGCGATTGAGCGAGAGCGCTTTATATTGGGTGAGAATAAAAACGCGGCGCAGGCCGGAGTTGACGCAGTTGGAAAGCGTGATGTCGATGATGCGATAGATGCCGCCNNGCGTTCGCCGGCCCCGCCGGCGAGCAGGATTCCAAGCGTATCTTTCATCATCGGCAAACTCTAGGATGCATCAATCCGCACGGATGCTGCTCCGCCTCAACGCGAAATACTAGCATAGGCGATTCTTGATCATTTGTGCCATAGAGCACAAAGTCGGTGTTGAGAAAAGTGGCGCACGAGTGATGTGCCGCCCGGACGGTCGGTTTTCGAACAAAGGCTGCGGACAGGAGTGTCCGCTCCACATGAGCTAGCAGTGAACGATCTTGTCGCTCTTGATGCCGCGCGTGGCATTGCGCGAATCGACCACCAGTTGGGCATCGTGGACGATCTTCTTGTAGTCGTAGTCGGAGTGATCGGTGACGATAAGCACGCAATCGTATTGGCCGAGATTGTCGAGTGGCGAGCACTTCATCTGGAGGTCATACTTGCGGCCGCGGCCGACGAAGGGAAAATAAGGATCGTTATAGCTGACGGCTGCGCCTTCTTTTTGCAGCAACTCGATAATGGTGAGCGCGGGCGATTCGCGCAGGTCGTCAATATCTTTCTTGTAGGCCACGCCCAGCACCAGAATCTTCGATCCATTGATCGCTTTCTTCTGTCGGTTGAGCGCCGAGATTGTCGAAGCGATCACGTTGTAGGGCATGGCCACGTTGATTTCGCCGGCCAGTTCGATGAAGCGTGTGCGGAAGTCGAATTCTTTTGCCTTCCACGAAAGATAAAACGGATCGACCGGAATGCAGTGTCCGCCCAGACCAGGCCCGGGATAAAACGGATGGAAGCCAAAAGGCTTGGTCGCCGCGGCGTCGATGATCTCCCAGATATTGAGGTCCATGCGCAGGCAGAGCATTTTGAGTTCGTTGACCAGCGCGATGTTGACGCAGCGATAAATGTTTTCGAGCAGTTTAGTCATCTCCGCCGCAGCGGGCGACGAGACGGGCACAGTGCGGCGAAAAATCGAGCCGTAGAGCGCGGCGGCGATGGCGCTGGCCTGCGGGTCGAGTCCGCCAATCACCTTGGGAATATCGTGGCGCGCCACCTGAGTGTTGCCGGGATCCTCGCGCTCGGGCGAGAACGCAACCCAGATATTGTTATCTCCGGCTGCACCATCTCGCGAAGCTTTAAGGCCAGCTTTGTTTTCTTTCTCGAGAATTGGAATCAACACTTCTTCAGTTGTGCCCGGGTAAGTCGTGCTCTCGAGGATGACGATCTGTCCCGCGCGCAGATTGGGCGCCACGGCGTGAGCAGTGTTGGTGATGTAGCTGAGATCGGGCTCGTGGTATTCGTTAAGCGGTGTGGGCACGCAGATGATGATGGCGTCCATGGCAGTGATCTGCGAATAATCAGCCGTGGCTTTAAAGCCGCTCGATTTTGCAGCAGCGATCTCCTCGGGCGTAATGCGGAAAATATAAGTGCCGCCGCTCGCGAGCGTGTCGATTTTTCGCTGATCGATATCGAAGCCGGTGACAGGAAATTTCTGCTCGCTATAGAGCAGCGCGAGCGGCAATCCGACGTAGCCGAGGCCGATAATTCCTACCTTAGCCTGGCGGGCGTCAATGCGGCCCTTCAAATCGGTAAATAGCGAAGAAGCGGTAAGTTGAGGAGTCATAAGCAAGGATTAATTCTAGCATCGGAAGGTCGCAGTTAAGCCGCAGAAGCGGCAGTTAGTCCGTGATTTTCACTTGATTTTCACGGTATATGTCCGTGCTGCCACCCACTTTGAGTACTCTAGTAATCAAGTTTTGCGCGCCGCGGTTTCCTTAGTAACATGCAGAGTGCGGTAAGAAGCACGGTGGCTTCCGCATCAGATGCGATTCTTACGACTCCTCCTCATCCTCGCGATCCTCATTGCGCTCGCTAGCCAGGCGGCGCGTTTCCTGGTCCTCGATCATCCGGAAAAATCCGACGCCATCATCGTGCTCGCTGGGGAAACCAACGTTCGTCCCGCTCGCGCTCTTGAACTGCTGCAGCAGGGAATCGCGCCGCGCGTGTTTCTGGATGCGGAGACGCGAGACCTGATCTACGATCAACGGCTGACCGACATCGCGCAGAGATACGTCAGCAATCTCGGAGAAGGGAACGAAATTTCGGTATGTGCGATCGTCGGTTTTTCGACCCACGCGGAGGTCGACGATGTGGGCCGATGCCTGCAGTCACTGGGAGCGCATCGGGTGCTGATCGTCACCTCCGATTATCACACTCGTCGCGCCTTGACGATTTTTCGCCATCACTTGCCGCAATACCAGTTCAACGTGGCGGCGGCGCGCGATCCGTCGCGTTTCGGCACCGCTTGGTGGACAAACCGCGAGTGGGCCAAGGCCACTCTGGACGAGTGGCTCAAACTGCTGTGGTGGGAAGTCGTGGATCGGTGGCGTGGCTAGTTCTCAGTTCTCAGTAAAGACGGAGGGTTTTAGCTGAGTGGTGAATGCTGAGTACTGGCAACTTTTTTTATATTGCGATAGTTTGAAACTTGGAGGTTTCATGGCTCAAGTAACGATTACGGTGCGCCCTAATGGTCCTTTGCGGGTAGATGATCCGAACGGTGTTGTCGAATTGGTAGACCTCGAAGGCAACAAGTTTGACCTGACCGGCAAGCCGGCATTTTCCCTGTGCCGTTGTGGCGCGTCCGCCAACAAGCCCTTTTGCGATGGCAGCCATAAAGCGCTTTTTCCAGCTCCTGTCGTGGCGATCAAAACTGAGTGACGGTGTCAGGTCTTAAGGAAAACCGGGAATGACCGCACTGCTCCTAACACCTACGCCCTGAAGACAGGCCGATTCGATTTTCACCTTATCGTAACGTTGGGCCGATTAGGAGCGTGGTAAACTCTTCTTCCGCAGAGTTTCTTCCGCAGGTGAACCTCCCGAAGGAGCGTGCCTATGAAAATTCCAATAAAACATCAGATTTCAATTTCTGGACTGTGCCGGCTAGCAGCAAACGCTGCGCTGGTTTTGGGAGTGCTGCTGCCGTCGATGATCGCAAACCAATCGGCAGCGCAGACCTACACTTACAGCGTCGCATATTCGTTTGGCGCCGCAGCGAATGATGGCTCATATCCAATGGCACGGTTAGTGCTGGGCGCACAAGGCAATCTATATGGCACTACCTCCGGCGGCGGTACGTTCGATCACGGGACTGTGTTCAAACTCGGTGCGACCGGGAGTGAGACCGTAATGTACAGCTTCGCGGGAAGTCCAGACGGCGAGAGCCCCAATACTAGTTTAGTAATAGACGGGCAGGGTAACCTTTACGGTACAACAGGGAGCGGAGGCATACGCCTCCAAGGAACGGTGTTCAAGGTAAATCCGACCGGAAGCGAAACCGTGCTCTACAGTTTTGAGAAAGCTACGAAGAATGGCGCAACCCCAAACGGTGTGGTACGAGACGAGCAAGGCAACCTCTACGGTACAACCCATCGCGGTGGCGACGGCAGTCCCGCCGCTGGAACTGTATTCAAAGTAGATACAGCTGGGGATGAGACGGTGCTCTATGATTTCGGGGATAACGATGGGGGCGGCGGATTGTATCCTCGCTCAAATTTAGTGTTTGACGCTCAGGGCAACCTATATGGTACGACCGCATATGAGATCGGTGGCAAGACCGGAGATCCCGGAGGAACCATATTCAGGATCGACGAAACGGGCAATTATGCGTTGCTTTACACATTTGGCGGCGTTGGGTATCCGCTCGCCGGCGTAGTGCTAGACGCACAGGGCAATCTTTATGGTACGACGTATGGAGGGTCGGGCGATCCGGGCACAGTGTATAAACTGGATACGAACGGCAACCTGACCGTGCTCTATAGCTTCACTGGAAAAAAAGGAGACGGCAAACATCCCTATGGGGGCGTAGTGATCGACAGCCAGGGCAACCTGTATGGCACGACCTACGAAGGTGGCACCGCAGACAATGGGACCGCGTACAAGGTCGATACGAGCGGCAAGGAAACCGTGCTCCACAGCTTCACCGGCGCCAATGGAGATGGTGCACTCCCCCACGGAGATTTAGTGTTCGATGCCGCGGGCAACCTCTATGGCACCACAGAGATTGGCGGAGCCAACAGCCAGGGATCGGTGTTCAAGCTGACGCTGCAATAATCGGCAACACGGGATGCGAAGCAGATTGATTTCTAAGTTGTGCTTCACAACTTCGCCGGGCTCGGTGTTCAGGTTTCTTAACACCGTGCCACTGTCCCCTGACTATTCACTAGTGCTACGACTTCTGGTGCGGATAGCCCCGTCGCTAACTGCTAGACTCTGCTCAGAGCACCAATGCCACGCCTTCTCTATCTCGGAGCCCTTCTGGGCTTGGCGGCTTCCCTGTCTTCGCCTGTGCTGATTCACGCGCAGGCGTCTGCGCCTGCGGCCGCTCGTGTGCAGCACATCGTTTTGCATGAAACCGGCGCTGGCCTGGAAGTCGAGATACAAACTTCGGGAGCGGCCGTCGCGCCCGATACTCAGGCCATCACCGGGCCAGACCGCATCGTCGTGGATTTTCCCGGGGCGCTTCCCGCCGCCGATTTGTACGCTCTGAAAGTGAATCGCGGTGCGCTCCAGGGAATTCGCGCCGGATTATTTTTCAGCAATCCCCCGATAACACGCGTTGTGCTTGATCTCTCGGAGCCGCAGTCCTATCAGATTTCGACGGGTCAGAACGCGGTGGTCGTTAAGTTGAATTCGGTTAAGTTGAATTCGGATAAGTTGAATTCGGTCAGCTTGAATTCCGTCAAGCTGAATTCTGCGAAGTTGACCCCGGCCAATTCTGCGCCAAAGCCAACTATGCTTCCAGCTGTCAGAACTCAGCCGTCCAGTGTAGCGGCGCAGCCTGGCGCCAGACTTCAGAATGCCTCGCTGGCTGCGCATACGAGTGCTGCAGTTCCCGCGACCTCTGCCGCGTCTTCCTCAATCACCGGCGCGGCCCCACCGCCCGCGGTAAGCGCGGCGCCTCCTCTTGTGACGGCGGCGCCAGCTCCGGCCGTCTCTGTGAGTTTTGTTAACGGATTGCTGAGCATTCACGCCGAAAAAGCCACGCTGGCGCAGGTGTTATTCGAAGTGCAGCGCCAGACCCGCGCCGACATTGCGATACCGGCGGGTGCCGAGCAGGAGCAAGTGGCCGCCGACCTCGGCCCCGCTCCCGCGCGCGATGTGCTGGCAGCCTTGCTCAACGGCTCCCACTACAACTTTATTTTTGTCGGCAACGAACTCAGCCTCGACCAGGTGATCCTCACGCTGCGCGAGTCCAACCCCTTCTAACCCACGCTGTACTTATCATGCGACCCCACCCGTGTAGTAAACGCCGAAGTCCGCTGGGCAAGCGATATGGCTGGGAACTACTAACAGAAAAAAGTTGCACGCGAAAGTTCGCGCCAAAATACTCCGCAGGGGAGGGTGGCGGAGTTTACAAAAACTTGCAGTGGACGGTCTGCGGCAACGATTTACGTCACCGCAGCCGATAGTAACCCGACTCGGACTCACTTCATGGTGCTGATCTTTATGTAGCGAATCACATCGGGCACGGCCGTCACAATCGCATATCCAGCCAGAAGCAAACCGGCAGCCGCAAAAACATTCTTTAGCGTCTATGCGCTTCTCATTGGGAATTCTCCTGAGCGCACTAACGAAAACTGCCTACAGCGTAGTCGACCAGAAACTCGCGCGCTATCCATTGATACGTTGAGTGCGCCCCAGGGAATCCTGTAGGACTTCCCGGTCCGGAGCGGCAAATATCATCTACTGGGAGCCCCCTCTTACAGATAGATTATCTCGTCGCCCCGGATCTACTCATCTAAGGGACGTCGCGTATTGCCGAGCGTCGCATGCCGGTCACAAAAGAGGCCAAGTGAACAAGAAACTGGTGAAGATGACTCCTCCGCCAATCGAAACAGCGATCTCGACTCGCGCCGAGAAGAAGCAGGTCGAGGAGCGACTGGCGATTGGCCCGCAGGTGGTGTACGAAACCATTCGGCGCGAGGGCGAAGAGGAATTGGCCCGTCCGGCATCCGCATTGGCCTGGTCGGCGCTGGCAGCTGGGCTGTCGATGGGTTTCTCGTTCGTAGCCGAGGCGCTCCTCAGCAGTCATCTGCCCGATCAGCCCTGGCGTCCGCTGATTTCGCGCGCCGGATACTGTGTAGGCTTTCTCATTGTCATACTGGGGCGCCAGCAACTCTTTACCGAAAACACGCTCACGGTTGTGCTGCCCCTCCTTGTGAAGAAAGACCTGTCCACCTTGTTGCGTATGCTGCGCCTGTGGGCCGTCGTGCTGACTGCAAATCTGGTAGGTACGTTTTTATTCGCACTCTGCATCGGGAAAATCCATATCTTCGATGTGCACTCCCAAGAAACCTTGACCAGCATCGGCGTGGCGCATCTGGGAGCGGGGTTCGGGACGGTTCTGATGCGCGCGATTTTCGCAGGCTGGCTGATCGCATTGATGGTATGGCTGCTGCCTGGCGCCGAATCCTCCCGCATCGCCATCATCATCATCATCACGTATCTGGTCGGAATCAGCGGCTTCAACCACGTGATCGCTGGCTCAACGACGATGTTTTTTCTGATCGTGACGAAGGTCATTACCTGGAAGGTGTACGTGGCACAATTCCTGCTTCCGACGTTGTTGGGAAATGTCATCGGAGGATTTGCGCTGGTAGCCGCGCTTGGCCATGCGCAGGTGGTGGGGGGAAAAGAATAAATGCGGGAATAAAGATTGGAAGAAGTTCGGAGGCGAAGTCTCGCAACCGAAGTTCCGCAACCGAAGTCTCGCAACTAGGACCCGCTAATCAACCGTACCACCACGGGAGACGCGCCGTTGCCGACAATCGGCGCCCCGCTGGCGGCGGTTCCGCAACCGGCCAGGTTGATGACGGTGGTCTTCACCTGTCCCACATTCCCTCCAGTGGGAGTCCGAAACCCTTCTGGATTCAAGAACAATTGCACGAACCCTATAATCGTGACGGGATTGGTCGGCGCCGTGATGCTGGTACTGTTGAACACCGGCACTGTAACCAGCGAATCACTCACCATTACGTTGCTCCCGGCGAGGGCAGAAATCGGATTATCGTTACCGGCGACAAACTGGAAGGGTGCGGTCGGCGGATTCCCCGTAGAGGTAACTGTATCGCCCTGGTTGCCTGTCGCGTGGGTCAGGCAATTCACCGCCTCGGCTGTCTCGTAATTTCTAGTGGTGTCGTCGGCAGTGTCGAAAGCGACCTGGCTATTGCATGTAATTGGCGTCTGGATGCAACCGGCGATACTTTGCTGATACGGTGTAGGCACCGGTATCAGGCTACATGAGGACAGCGCCGTGGTCGGGGCAGGGAAGGAGCTCGGGTCCCCAGGATAATATTTCCATGCTACGGGTGCGGGAAGTGGTAGTGGCACCCCGCTACAATTGCCGCCGGGACAGGCAACGCTCATTCGGGTGGCATTGGTGGACGTCCAGCCCAGCAAATTTGTATCGTTGATGGCTCCTGTCACAGGATCGAAAATATTGGAACCGCCGGTACCAGGCCTAGGGCTCATATTCGGCAGCAGCCACGGCTTTACACAAAGGGGCGCGACCAGCGGCCTCATCCCTCCTGTTGACACGCCAGTTGTTGCCGACGGATTGTAAGCTTCCGCCGTGGCCGACGCACCCACCGTAAGCTGTGTGGTTCCCCAGATACGCGCGAAGAAGGTCGGCAGGTTGGTTACTCGCACGCTTATCGTGAACTTCGGATTGGTAACGGTTCCACCAGGAGCAGTAGGAATCGTGATCTGGGAGGAAGTCAGGTTCGCTCCTCCCACCTGGTTTTGCTCCGCGATCTGGAGAGCAACCGCTGTGGCAAGGGTCCACGCGTTGGCCATCAAACCGTCCGCAACGGCGTTCGGGTCCGAGGTCGCCCCGGAGTTTGCGAGCACACGTGCGGCCGCCAGGGCGGCGCTGTCGGCTGCCAGTTGGGCCTCGCTGCGCGCGGTGTAGATCGTTACCACGTCGATCGAGAGCGCGGCCATCGCTCCGACAACAAACAGCATGAACACCGCGACCAACGTGATGATGACGCCCCGCTCGTCTTTTCTTTTTTCAGTTCGCAAGTTAGTTCGAAGCCGTCGCAAGCATCCTCACAACTGGTTGTGGACCGTGGAACTCTCAGTTACCTGTGTCGGGATCAGGTAGCCGTTTGGGCCCGGAAATAACAATTGAATCACACTGCCGAATCGCCAGTGATATGGATACTGTACAGTCACTACGGTGCCGACGACTGCCGGCGTACTGGCGATCGATACCCATCCGCGGTTGATGGTGATGACGAGGTCGTTGTTGATAGTGTACGCGCTGTTACATCCCGAGATTGTGTAAGTCCAGGTCAAGCCAGACCGGGTTACCGTATAGGGGCCGCAAGCAGCATTGGGCAGCACTCCACTGGCAGCGAGTGAGTTGAGGACCGCAGTCATCACAGCCTGCAGAGAGGAGGGGTTGCCGTTGCTCGATTGAATGTCGCTCGTCGGTTGCGCGCCGGCAAGGATGGCGCCTTCCTGGGCCGCCTGCTCGATCTTCTGCTTCTGATTAAAAGCGCCGCTGAAATCGTAGATGCCCACGACGAACACCACCAGCAGCGGCAGTGTGATGGCAAATTCCAGCAGCGCCGAACCACGTTCGTCGGCAAATCGTTCGTCGGCAAATCGTTCGTCGGCAAATCGTTCGTCGGCAAATAGCTTGTAGGCAAACAGATGGACAAAGCTGGCTGCCACGCGCCGCGCCCATTTCGAGCGGTGAAGCCAGTAGCGGTGCCGCATGATGCGCAAGCCAGTCATCTAGTTTTCCATCCTGCTTTGTGCCTGCGCTGACATCACCACCGACTGCAAGTTGAGAGAGGTGAATGGCAGGTAGAACTGGAATGGATATTGAAAGCTTACAACCGTTCCGCACTGCGGAGGCTGAGGTCCTCCTGCCGGCGGATTCAGCAGCACGTTATGGCAAACCTTGACTTTGTCGACGGCGGTATTGCATGTATTCGGGGGATTCGTACAAAAGACCGGGGTAGCGGGATTCGGGCTCACCCTGATCTGCGTTGTGTCGAGATTGGATGCTTTCATCACGCTCTCGACGATCGCGGTTACTGTGGCATCGCCGGCAACTGTATCCCCGCACGTGGCGCACGTTTCCCTTGCGGCGGCGATGGCGCCTTGTTGTGCGGCTTGGGTTATAGTCGAGTAGATGTTGAAGGCCCGTCCAAACCAGACGATGCCCAGCAGCAACATGAATACGAGAGGGAGCACCATGGCGGCCTCGGCAATCTCCGCGCCGTCGGCGCTTCTTAGTTGGAGCGCAATTGGTTTCAGATTCATCTGGCTTGTAATCGGGTTCCTATTGTGTTGTCCAGCGTTGCAATCTGTCGTGAGTGACGCGAACAGACGCATCGCGCGGATTCAAATGCACAGGTCCTTCGCTTCGCTCAGGATGACAACATGCACGGCGGAATACAAAACGAAATTATAATTTTCCCGTTATTCTGCCAATCCCGCAGAACAAAACTGTCAGTGCCATGGCCACACCAAACGGAATCTTGGTGGACTGCGGATCGTCGAGCGAGACTTCGGAGCCCGGCATCCGCAGGCTGAACAACGTGGCCAGCAGGTGCGCGATGTTGCGGAGCGTGCGCTTCAGTCGCCCCTTCCATATCACCAGCGCAAGCGCCATGACTCCTGCCACCAGAATCGTGCCTACCAGCACGGACATCAACTGGCGGGGGCCGAGGCACGCGCCTAAAGCTCCGGCCAGCTTCCAGTCGCCGGCTCCGAGGCTGCGGAGCAGTACGAACGGCAGCAGCAAGCCGAGGCCCAGCAACGCCCCAAGCAGGGCCGCTTTCAACCCGGGCCAGCGGTAGAGAATTGTGTTGATCGCAACCCCAGCCGCTAATCCCGATACGGTGAGCCAGTTCGGAATCCGGCGGTAACGCCAGTCGAGAACGCCGGCGACGATCGCAATCAGCAGCGCCGGAATCCACGGCCCGTACTGAAGCATGATTGCCGCTGCCAGGCAGGCGCCTCCGCGCATTTCGCTTAGAGTACTTTAGGGCTTTCTGGCGGGACACTCAAGAGGGAAGTTCTTGAGCGGCAGTCGCCAGTGGCCGGTTGCCAGTTGTCAGTGGCGTTCGAATCGACTGGTTTTTTCTGAGAGCTGAGAATTGAGACTTGAAAGCTGGTTCACCGCACGCCGCGGAACACGGGATTCGTCTTTAGATGCTCGGGAAAATGCTCTTCGTAGGACGCTAGGGTGGGGCAGATTAAGTGATGAGCCTCGGAGAATCCAAACTTGCGCATCTCGCGCATGGCTTCGTCGGCGGTCCAGTCTTCGTCGGCCATGCGGTAGGCGGCAATCATCATGCCGGTGCGGTCGTCTCCCAGGCGGCAGTGGACGAATACTATCTTGTCGGGATTTTCGCGCATCAGCCTGAGAAATTTCGCGAAAGTTTCGTCATGCGGAAAAGGGCAGTGCCAGGGAATGGCGACGTACCGCATGCCGAGGCGGCGCACCTCTTTTCCTTCGGTCTTGGAACGGTTGCCGCGGGTATCGACGACGATGCCGACACCCATCTTTGACAGCTCTCTAAAACCTGCGTGATTCGGTTGCGCTCCGCGAAAGAGCCTGGGCGTTACTTCGCCAAAATCGCCAATGCCGTTAACCCTGCGCCTCTCGCCATAGGTGCGCGTGGAGTGTGCGAAGACATTGCCCGATTGGGGCGCCGCTCCGCCGCACAAGGCGATCGCCAGTAGTAGAGGTAGAAAAAGCGCTCTCAGACAGCGAAAGATACGGGCCATAGTAGAACCGTAATAAGATGCCATTTGCGAATCGAAAGGCGAAGGGCAAATTGGCAGCGGCCACATTACAAAATGAAAAGGCCTGGTTTCCCAGGCCTCTTCAATCAAAGCCACCTTCTTCTTAGCGTGGCACAGGAGCGGCCGAGTTTCGCTCCGCAACAACTTTCTTGGCATTGTCGGCCAGGGCGCGCGCTTGTGGCATCAGTTCGAGAGCCTTAATTACGTCCGGATCTGTTTCCGCCCGAACCTTCAGGCCTTCTTCCTGCCCGAAAGCATCGACGAAGATTTCGCTCTTGAGGTTAGAGCGCAGCCACTCGTTGCTCTCGATCATCTCCGCTTCGGTGTAGGGGATTTTCTCTTCATCGAGGAATTTGCGGAAATCCTGGAGCAGCGCATCGTCCACTTCGAAGCTCTGCGTGATCTTGTGGGTCAGCGCGTAATGCTTGGCAAAGTTAAACAAGGCATAATGTTGCAGCAACGCGTCCTGGAACTTGTTGGACTTGTAAGACGCCAATTTCACATCGGGAGTGATGCCGCCACCGCCATAGACCGTGCGCCCGCCGTCGGTGAGCTTCACTTCATGATTCGCATTATTCTCTTCGCTGTCGCGGTTGTAGTAATAGTCGTAGAGCGAGAGGTTGGAGTAATCGCGCTGAATCAAGCGTCCACTGGGCGTGTAATACTTCGCCGTCGTCAGAGCGAGGCCGGTATTTTCGGCCAGAGGATACACCGTTTGTACCAGTCCTTTGCCGAAGGTTACTTCGCCGACGATCAGACCACGATCGTGATCTTGAATTGCTCCCGCGACGATTTCTGCTGCCGATGCGGTGCCACGATTGACGAGTACGACCAACGGATAATCTTTGCCGCCGTTGCCGTGCGCTGCCACGTAACGTTTCTCAGGTGACGAGCGGCCATGGTGCGAGACGATCAGTTGGCCCTTCTTGAGGAATTTATCGGCTACACCGACGCCTTCGCTTAGGAGACCACCCGGATTCTGGCGGAGATCGAGGACCAAGCCTTTCAGGTCGCCCATCTGATCGAGCGCATCGGCTACTTCATGCTCGGTCGTTTCCTGGAAACCGGAAACGTGCATGTATCCGATGCCCGGCTTAATCATGAAGTGCAGGTCGACGCTGTAACGCGGAATCTCGTCGCGGACGACGGCGAACTCTAGGGGGTGATCGGAGCCTTCGCGGAGCATGGTGATGCGGACGGTGGTGCCTTTCGGTCCCTTGAGCAGATCGGCCACGTCGGAGGTGCTCATGTTATCGGTGGGCTTGCCATCGATGGCGGCGATGATGTCGCCGGGGCGGATGCCGGCGCGATAGGCCGGCGTGCCAACGAACGGAGCGATGACGATAACTTTATTATTACGTGGGCCGACCGTCATGCCGACGCCGTAATACTTGCCACGTTGTTCTTCGCGCAGGGCGGAGTAGGACTTTGGATCGAAAAAGTTGGAGTGCGGATCGAGCTGGTGCAACATGCTGGGAATCGCGCCGTTATAAATCGCCTTGTCGGCATTCACCGGATCGGCATAGTTCTGCTCGATGGTTTCGTAGACCTCGGTGAACTGCTTCAGGCTGTCGCGGACGTCGGAATCGCTGCTGGGCGTGGCCGCCGGGCTAATTCTCTGCGCAAAGAGCATGCCGAGCAGGCCAAACAGGGCCAGGACAAAAATAACCAGAAAAAAGGAACGAAAGTGCGAACGACGAGAACCAGCCATGTGTCGAAATCCTTGGGCGGGAACTTGGAGGGATCCAGCCACCCCATCTTAGCGCAGTATACCATGTAGCGGCGCTTATTCAGTTAGATGCAATAGGGCTCTGGGGGTCACATCGGGGGCGACGGCTTTTGGCGTTCGTTGGGGAAGCGAGCCTGCCAAAGACACACAAATCAGGTTTGGCGCGACGGCGGAATCCCAGGTCCCGGCAAGCCGAAACCTGGGATTCCCGGCTATTGTGCCGCTTTCGCCTTCTTCGATGCCGGGTGCGCGGGATGATCCGGAACCGCTTTCACCTTGGACTCATCCACCCGGTGGGTACCTTCGCCGGAGAATGTGGCGCCCGCAGGTACGGTCCAGTACTCCGCCGTCTTCGTGCCGCCACTGCCGGTACGTACCTCGATCCTGCTGGGATCGATTCCGAGCTTTGCTTCTCCGCCCGTCAGATAAGCTTTTGAATTCACGGCACGTTCCGCTGCGAGGTTCTTGCGCTCCTCCGTGGGCTCAGCATTACCAACGATGACCAGTTTGCTGTCCGCGTTTTGCTGCAGGTTTTTGGCCACGTCGTCAAGAGCCGCCTTGCACGTATTGTCTACGCGCCAGGGCTTCGCCGGGTTCGGGAAATCGCACTGCGTCAGTTTGCTGGCCTGCGGCGCCGGTGGGGGCGGAGGATTTTCCACCATCACCTGTGTGGTTGCGGGCGCGGACTTCAGACCGCGAGAGTCGGTAGCCACCGCACTAACCGTGATGGGACCAGCATACACACCTGCCGTATTCAGCGCGGCGGTGGCGCCATTGGCTGAGAGGGTGCCGCTGCTGGCCGTCCAACCGCCAATGGTTACAGGAACATTGTCCGGACTGGTGCCAGTACAGTTGATGGTGGAGGACGCTCCGATCTGAACTGTCGAGGGGTCGGCCGAACACGAAATCGCGGGTGGATTCTTCCGCGGTTCTCTTACGGTAAAAGCCACCATGCAGCTGGTTTCGCCACCCTGCTTCATTTTGGGATCGGAGATATGGGCAGTAGCCGTGTAACTGCCACCGGCCGCGCCATTGGTGTCAATCGTCGCCGTATTATCTTTGCTGGTAATTCGGCCGCCTGTGCTGCTCCATGCGTAATTCAGCGTGTGCCTGGGATTAAAGTTGGTCACCTCAGCAGTCGCCGTGATGGGCTCGCCCACCATGACGGAGGAGGGATTGATGGTGCAACTGGCGGAAACTGGCGGACCGGCTTCTTCACCGCCCCACCTGAATACGACTCCACTCTGCAGCCTTACACCTCTTACGTCCGTGGCGGGAACAACCGACGACGGACCATACTGATGATTTGAGAAGACGAAATCGGCTCGGAGCAGACGCAAGGCGAAGCGTCTGTTCAAGTTCAAATCGAGACCGCCACCAGCCATGAACCCGACTGCCACATCGCTCCGGAAGACCTCCGACGCCAAGCGATGGCCGCCCACCAAAGCTTCGAGAAACGGAGAAAAATAGTGGTGGCGAAAGGTTATCTTCGGTCCAGCGGAGAGGTTGAAGAATTCGCCATCGTCAATTCGGTCGTTCACCCCGCTTTCGCCGCTGCCCCACTCGCCGCTTAGGTCGCCGGTCAGCCCGAGCCAGTGGTTAAAGTCATAGGTGAGGCTGAGACCGGCGCCCTTTGGATTCCCCTCAATGCGACTGTTCACCGGGACTACCCCGCCCGGAAGCACGCCATACACTGTGGCGCCGGGATACACAAAGGAGTAGCCGCCGAAAAGCTCCCATTTGGGAGGAGGCTGATCCTGCGCTATTGCGACGGTGGCCACACTGCACAGAATGGCAATCGTTGCCGGTAGCATTGCGAAGACCCAGCTCGTGTGGCTCTTTGATCGAGATCGAGATGACATGCGAAGACTCCTCCGAACTTCAACCACGTGAAATCATGCTTTTCCAGCCTGCCGCTTCATGTTCATTGACCAGCTTCCAGTGCGAATCTCCATGCCGAATACCGCACGGCTGAATACCTCATGGGCACGGAGGTACATTCACCGGATTGCTCAGTAATGTCACCGCACCCGTCCGCGCCAGCGCTCTGCCATTCAGCGTCGCGCCGGTGTCGAGCGAGACGGACGCCTGAGCCATAATGGTTCCTGCGAACGTTGTGCTGGTTCCAAGCGTCGCCGAACTACCGACCTGCCAGAACACATCTTCGGCCGTGGCGCCGCCGCTCAAAATGACATCGCTGTTCGTCGCCGCTGTCGTCAGTGTCGACACGATCTGGAAGATATAGACTCCATTGCCACTGAGGGTAAGATTTCCGGTTATTCCCAGCGAGGGTTGGGCGCTGGTTGTCTTGTAGACGCCGGGAACCAGGGTTTGTCCCCCTATATCTGCGGTCAAGACGGCCCCACCGGCGGCTGCCGCGGCGAAGTTATACGCCGTGGTTAAGTCGCCTTGGGCGGTCTGGGCAACCGCATCGCCTGCGTATTCCGTGCCCGTCAGTGTTCCTGGCGGAAATCCGGTGATGGAAGCTGCAGGCCATATGCCTATATCTCCCGTAACGTTGGTGGGACCGCTACTGGCAACGGTGGGGGTGGCGGCGAGGATTCCAAACATGCAGGCCGAGCCCAAGGGTACGATGGGTTGACATGCCGTGGCAGATGTGGTGAAGGTCCATACATAGTTGGTTGCTAGTCCAATGCCGCCGAGATCCTCGGCCCCCGTGGTAATGGTGGCGGTGTAGAGGGTGTCTAGTGCGAGGGGGTTGGTCGGTGTAAAGGTTCCGACATAGCTTGACACAACATAGGTAACCGTTCCTGCCACCGGCGTACCCGACGCGGTCAAAGTAAAGGTTGTGGTATTGATCGTGGCAGGATTCATCGCCTCGCTGAAGGTGGCAACAACCAGCGTGCCCGGACATATACCGCTGGAACCATTAGGGGGCGCTACGGAAACCACGGTGGGCGGAGCACAGGAACTGGCAGCGGTGGTGAAGGTCCATACATAGTTACTCGCCAGCGCAGTGCCGTTGAGATTCTTGGCTCCCGTGGTAATGGTGGCGGTATAGAGGGTGCTCAGTGCGAGAGGGCTTGTTGGTGTGAAAGTCGCGGTTGACGCAGCGTAGGTTACTACGCCTGTGACGGGTGTAGTGCCCGGCCCAGTCAACGTAAAGGTCGTGGTGTTGATGGTGGCCGGATTCATCGCCTCGCTGAAGGTGGCGGTCACTGCCGTGCTGGGACAGGCGCTATTTGCAGGGGTCACGGAGATCACGGTGGGCGGACCACATGGTTCGCTAGCGGTGGTGAAGGTCCATACATAGTTATCCGCCAGCGCGTTGCCATTGAGGTTCTGGGCCCCCGTGGTAATGGTGGCGGTATAGAGTGTGCTCAGTGCAAGAGCGCTTGATGGCGTGAAAGTCGCAGTGTTGGTTGAAGCATTGTAGGTAACTACTCCTGTCACAGGTGTCGTACCCGGCCCTTGCAACGTAAAGGTCGTGGTGTCGATCGTGGTCGGGTTCATCGCTTCGCTGAAGGCAGCGGTCACGGCCGCGCTGGGACATATACCGACGGCGAGATTGGGAGGGGTCACGGAAATCACGGTGGGCGGAGCACATGGTTCGCTAGCCGTTGTGAAGGTCCATACAAAGTTGCTCGCCAGCGCGATGCCATATTGGTCGATCGCTCCGGTCGTAATCGTGGCCGTATAGAGGGTGCTCAACGCCAGAGCGCTTGACGGCGTAAAAGTTGCAGTTTTGCTGGTCCCATTATAGGTAACCACACCTGTAACGGGTGTAGCGCCCGGCCCTGTCAAGGTAAAGGTTGTGGTATTGATCGTGGCAGGATTCATCGCCATGCTGAAGGTGGCGGTCACTACGGCGCTGGGACAGACAAGAACCGCACCGGCGAGCGGAGCTTCGGAAATCACCGTGGGCGGGACTAAGGTGGGGTTCGTGCTCTTGTCGGGATCACTGCATCCGGCGCCTAAGAGAAGCAGTAGGAATGCTATGAACCAGATCGTGTGATTCTTGTATCTACGCATGACCGTCATCCTTCTTCCTATCGGCTCTCTGCCGCACAGTGGAATGTTGCAACTTGAAAAATTTCTCGCCAAATGTCTGGAAATGCATCCGCTCAAATATTCGCGTTTTAGGAAAGCGGTGGACGCGGAATGGTTATGAGGCGCGATGTGCGCTGCTAGAGCACGGAACAGTGCTGATTCTGACCACTTCGCGGGATGCGCGAAAGCCCTCTTTCGGAGCGCACACTTTCGTGGCACGTCCATTTTCCTGGCATTTGGCGGGCTGCCAAAAATCCGGCGGGGGGCGAAAGTTGACAAAAACCTGGCAATTCGGATGAAACGGTCCCTCGTCTTCGAATAGATCTTCCGCTGGAGGTTACTGTGGAGCGGCGACCTTTGGGATGTCCCGGGCTTCGGAGGGCTGCCGCGGTTCTGAGGTTTCCGACTGTGAACTGGCCGGTTTTGGCATCAATGATGGTCCGCTCAAGGATTGCCGGGTCAATGATGGCCGGGTCAATGATTGCAGGAATGTGACGATCTGCCAGCGCTCCGGCTCCGGCAATTTCGACCACACCGGCATACCCCGGCGAACGACGCCGTTAGTAAGGATCCAGAACAACGTTCCGGGAGTTGCCTGCTGCACCTCATCGCGCAACAAACTGACGCCGTGGCGCGTGCCTCCTGCTTTTTGACCGTGGCATTCGGCACAGTGTTGCTCAAAGAGTTTTCCTCCCGCAGCGACGGCGTCCGAGTCGCCCACGAGGGGATTTGTTTTCTCCCGCGCTTTTTCGGGAGCCTCCGCCATGGCAGCGTAGGGCGACTTTTTATTCTTGTCGAGAGAGTCGTTCTGGTTCTGCGCCGGAGCCTGCGAGATAGCGAACATGCCAAAGGCTAAGACGATGGTGCCCACGGTCGCAATCCTCAGGCGGTTGAAAGATCGGAAAAAAGCGAAGTTATGTTTCATGGCCGCGCCCCAAACAACTGCCCGATCAACTCGCCAAAACCCGCGAATTCCCGGGAAAGCCCCCAGCGCAACAGCAGCCGATGGCTGTTGTCGTTCAAGCCGAAGCCGCTGGAGAGGCGGAAAGTCCAGTCTGACGGAAGATTCCAGGCGGCCACCGGCGCGAGGTAGTGAGAAGTATCGTGGAGGCCAGCGCTCTGCGTATCGCCCAGTCCGCCATACATCTCCACTCCCGCTATGAAATTTTCGCGGCAGAAATTACAACGGTTGGGCGAAGCCTTCAACGCGAGTGGGCGACTGGCGCCGATGGCGTAGGCGAACTCCCAGGGTTCGCTCGGCAGCAGGTTCTTGGTGACGATCGGATTCAGCGCGACATTCCAGCTTTTGAATGTGCTCGAGAGTAGAAGCTTCATCTCCAGTTCGTGGTCATGCTCCTTGCGGAGTATGCCGTTCGGAACGGCGTAGTCGGACTCCACGTCGTGCCCCTCGACCTCTTTCAGAATTTTGTCGGCGGCATTCGTATTCTCGAACTCGATGTAGACCACCGGGTTGACGACGTGTTCACGCTGCAGCAGGCGAAAGCGATTCTCCCACCTCGTGCCGGTGAAAATCGTGCTGTCATTGAAGGTCGTCTGGCCGGCCACGTAGAGTTCGCTGGTCCACCAGGCGGTTGCGCCGTATTCGAATTCCGTCCAGAAGGCGTCAAAGTCGTTGCCATTGCGCTGGGTGCCGAAGGTCGAAAAATACTCAATCTCCAGGCTCCCCGGCTCCTCAAGGTAATGGTCGTAAGTCACGATGTACGGACTTTCCTGCGCCAAGAGAGTAGGCGCCGGGCAGAAAAATAAAAACAAAGTCACGGTGACAAGGGCGACAAGAAAGTGACCGGGAAAGCGGTGTCGGCCAGATGGAACCAGCGCGCGGCCGAGCATTGAGCTGTGCGTTTTGATGTGCATTGTTATTTTATGATTTCGTAGTTGCGACTCAGTTGCAACAAGGATTACTATCTGAGGGTAGAGTGGCGCTGGCGGGACTGTCAATGCGCCGCGCAAGATTTCGTCGCAAGCTATTTGCCACCGCGTCGCAACTAAAAACAGGAGACTTCGAATGCCTCTTCCACAAACTGAGATTCCCGGCCGTTTGCAGACGCAATTGGCGGAGCGCGGAATCCGCATGACTGGCCCGCGCCGCGCGATACTAAGCGTGATCGAAACCGCGAGCAAACATCTCGACGCCAGCCAGATTCTGCGCAAGGCGAGAAATGTGGATGCCTCCGTAGATCGCAGCACCGTTTACCGCACGCTCGACCTGCTCAAACGGCAAGGCTTGATCGATGAATTGGATTTGATGCATCTGAATGGCGAAGGCCATTATTACGAGCGCAAACTGGGCCGCGATCATATTCACATGGCTTGCCTGCGCTGCGGAAAAATCACGGAGTTCGTCAGCAAAACCTTCGAGGCGTTGAAGAAGCAGTTAGAACGTGATTGCCAATTCCATATCGTGGTGGCGCGACTGGAAGTCGGCGGCTATTGCTCGGCGTGTCGGCACTGAATATCGTATGAGAGTTCGGGGCATTGCAATCAGTTACGCGTCAATTCTCCCTCAGTTACGCCCGTCAAAGCGACGAAACGAATCACTCCGTTAGCATCCTCGAAGACCAGCGCCGTCGACCCGTGATTCACCACTGCACTCACTAGATGGCCATATGCTTTCGGGATGCCTCCATGCGTGGGAGTGCCATCGTAGCGCGCCAATTCGCCTTCTTTCATACCGGTAACGCTGACGAACCGGATCACCCCTTCCGCATCCTCGAAAATCAGGCCGGTGCCGATCGAGTCGGGGATGACCGCGGCTAGCCTGCCGTAGGATTTCGGCACGGCGCCTTGGGTGGGCGTCCTCGTGTAAGTCTCGGTTGCCTCCTGTGTTCTCGCGGTGGATTTCGTGATCATGATCAGCCCGAGCAAGAGTGCGATGCATGAAGCCAACAGCACCTGTCTGCGCATAGGTCGCTTGTCCTTTTGACTTGAAGATGTTTTCGGAGGAATGAATCGACTGCTGTAACTGTGCTTTAAATTGTCGTCGTAATTATGGCTCGACCAGAATCTTGTGCATCATGCCAAGGTCTTCATGGAGCAGAATATGGCAGTGAAATAGGAACGTCCCCGCAATCGTTGGGTCGCGGAAATCCATACGCAACTTCACGCTGTGATACGGACCGCTGCCCGACCAATACGGAATCGCAATTGTGTCCAGCAGTTCTGGTTGTCCTACCGGTTTTCCATCGATCTCGATCACCTTGAAATGGATTTGATGGATGTGGAAGGCGTGCGTTTCGAGGGCGCGATTTTCGATCGTCCAGTCTTCTACAGCGCCAACCTTCGTGGTAATCACCGGCTTCTCGTCGGGCTCGAAAACTTTCTGCTTTTGTCCGTCAACGGTAACGTAAAACTGGATGGGCCCGTTCGTTCCGCCAAATTCCTCTGAGAAATAAAGCTTGCGCTCGGCCGTCACCTTCACATCGCTCAAGTCTGAAAACTTGAGCCCCGGTGGAGATGCGGGTTCGGACGTCTTGGGCGCTCTTGACGACGACAACGAAGACTTCGCCTGGTTCTGAGTAACCTGAATGTTCGCGAGCGTCTCGGCCAGAGCGGCGTTTCCTGTGGGCCCGGTCGAATAGGCCTGCGTGTAGAAGACTGCGCTACCGCCGGCTGCTGGAGCAGTAACGATAAACTCCGCTCGTCCCGCGGGTGGAATCAAAATCGTCTTTTCATATCTGACGTCCGCGAGTGGATAGCCATCGAGCGCGATGATCTGCAGCTTCTCCGGCTTTTCATTGACGACCACCTGCAGTTCGAGGAAGTCCTGAATCGAGGCATTGGCCACGCGCCAGAATTGCTGTTCACCGGCCTGCATTTGAATGACCGGCGGCGTTCCGATAAAAGGAGCGATATTGTAGTTCACGCTCAACTCGTAGGGTCCGGGAACCCACGGCACGAGATATTGCTGGCGAATCACGAAGACGCGTTCGGTGAGCCCCTGCACCTCGGGCCGATACTTCTCCATGCCTTCGACAATGATTGCGCCCGCTGCTCCGCCGTTCACCTGAAATTCAGTGAAGCCGTGCACGTGGGGATGGTACCAATACAAGCCCGGCGGTTCGGTCGCCGGAATCTGAATGCTGTAGTGAAATCCTGGAGAGCCGGGCTGAATCAGCGTGTCGATGACATCATCCTGGTGGCATACGGGCGGAACATTCAAGCCATGGAAATGAACGTTGGTGGAATCGAGCGTCGCGTCGCCTCCATCTCCGCAGGTCTGCCCGTGCGATTTCGGCATATTCATCTTCATCTTCATCGCATCGTTATTCCGTATGCGGTTGAGGATGTCGAGTTCGAGCTGATCGCCAGGGTTGAGGCGCAAGGTGGGAGCTTCTTCGATCTGGCCCGAGGCGTTGTATTTATAGCAATAGTGGGTATAGCCGGCCTGATCGACCGAGTGCGCGAGAATGAACTGAGCCTTGAGTACGCCGTTCTGCGAAGCGATGCTATAGGGGTCGGCGATGACGCCGCCGTTGGCGGGACGAGCCGGACAATCGTCGGCCGCAGCGTACAGAAAAGAAAACCCGCAAAGTATGATTATG
Source organism: Acidobacteriaceae bacterium (assembly GCA_003132405.1). Taxonomy (GTDB): domain Bacteria; phylum Acidobacteriota; class Terriglobia; order Terriglobales; family Acidobacteriaceae; genus Acidiflorens. The sequence continues at coordinate 101,913 of PKXQ01000066.1, forward strand.
ATGGCCGGCAACCACTTCGACAGCGAGCGCATAAACAGCTCCTTCATGCTTACCTTACCAGTCTTCTAGCATCGTCCAGACACCCGCAAGTAACAAGAGAGCGGCCGTGCCAAAGGCGTTATCAGTTGTCGGTTATCAGTTTTCAGTAACTGCAACCAGGCTTTTAATGACCACGGATAACGGATGACCGACAACTGACGACTGACCTCTCAAAAACTTCGCGGCGGAAATGTACCGATGGATAGTAACCCCAGCGAGTTTGAATCCGTAAAGGGCGAACCCTTTACTTCCTGCATCGAACAGGTCTGGTCTTTCACCGTCAGAGTTACGAGCGCAATCCCCGACGGGTTGCCGTACTCCGCGACGTAGACGCCGCCACCATTTCCGGTTTGACTGGCTAAGCCGAGACCCGCCAGATACGACCAGTCCGCCGATTGGCCGCTGACCGTTTTGGACTTGCAACCGTCCGAAAGCACGCCCGTGGCCGCGTTGAAGAACATCGCGCTGACACTCGCTCCCTGGGTGTTGATGACATAGAGCAGGGTTTCATCCGGACTCAGCATGATGTTGCTCGAGCTAATACTCTTGTTGCCCGTGTACAAAACCGTCGGAGTCAGCCGTCCGGAGGAAATATCGGAAACTTCCACCACTACTGACGTAGAAGTATCGCCGAAAATCGCGTAGTGTCCATCGCTGGTGATGTCGATGGAATTTGGATAAGTGGCATCCATCGAATTCAACGTGGCCGTCGAATATTGCTCGTCGCCATTCGACACCGGAGAGCCGGCGGAAATATTAAACGATTGAATTGAACCATCAGTGTAGGTAGCGATCAGCATGTTGCCGTGGATCGCCATGCCATTAATCACGCCGCCTGCGAGTCCGTCGACGGAGACGTCGTTGATGAAAGACAAGCTGCATCCCGACTGCACCGCAAACGTGCCGATTGTGTTCGTGTCGGTGAAGCTGGCATAGAGATATTGGCTGTTCATCACCATGCCAATGCCATTGGTCGTGCCGAGATCGGTCGGCGATCCGGTGGCGCTGCCGCCAATCGTCAGCGTATTAATCGCGACGCCGACGATCTCTCCCGTGGCGGCCGACGACGCATAGACGCACTGCTGGCCTCCGCTATTGAGCACGCTATTCCGGTTGGTCCCAAAAAAACCGCCCGAGATGCCAAAGCCGAGGGTCTTTATCTGCTGCGGCGAACTCAGCAGCCCGCCGGCCTCCACCGTATAAACGCTGATGCTGTTAAGAAAAGGGTAGGGCAGATCGTCATTGGTGATGACGTATTGAGTCGCCCCGAGGGCGAGCCCGCTCAGGGCCAGGACGACCGCCATCAGCGCAGCAGCGCGCAGCAACCAGCACTTTGATGATCTCTTCATACGCTGTTCCTTTTAGGCTGCAGGCGGGGACCCACTTCGATAGAGTAGATCACACATCGGATGGGCGCTCAATTACTACGCTCGAAATTAGCTCGCAATACAATCCAGGACTGCAATTAGTTGCGGATAACTGGCAGCGGAGTTCCACCCTTAGCATTCGGTTGGCGGGGAATCAGCCGCTAGAAGGATCGAGGCGGGAAAGTACTGATCGAAAGCAATCCCTGGCTGTTGGGGTCGGCAAACGGTGATCCGTTGACTTCCTGCATCGAACAGGTCTGCCCGCTCACCGCGAGGCTCACCAGAGCGATCGCCGAAGGGGCGCCGAACTCCGCCACATAAACGCCGCCGCCATTGCCGGTTTCACTGGCTAAACCAAGCCCCGCAAGGTATGACCAATCCGCCGACTGGCCGCTGACTGTCGCCGACTGGCAACCGCCAGAGAGCACGCCCGTGGCCGGGTTGAAAAAGAAGGCAGTGACGGTGGCTCCCTGGGTGTTGATTACATAAAGCACAGTTTCATCCGGACTCAGCATCACGTTGCTGGAACTAATGCTGCTCTTGCCGCTGGATACGACAGTCGGAGTCACTTTGCCCGAGGAAATATCGGATACTTCCACCACCACCGATGTCGAGGTGTCGCCGAAGATGGCATAGTGCCCGTCGCTCGTGATATCGATGGAATTGGGATAAGTGGCGTCCATGGAATTCAACGTGGCCGTCGAATATTGCTCGCCGCCATTCGACACCGGGGAGCCCGCCGAAATATCAAACGATTGAATCGAGCCGTCGGTGTAAGTGGCAATCAGCATCGAGCCATGAATCGCCATTCCGTTAATCACGCCGCCCGCAAGCCCGCTGACCGAAACGTCATTGATGAAGGTCAAACCGCATCCCGACTGAATGGAAAAAGATCCGATGGTGTTTGAATCGGTGAAGCTGGCATAGAGATACTGGCCGCTGAGAGCTAGCCCGATTCCATTGGTGGTGCCGGCATCAGTCGGCGATCCGGTAGCGCTGCCGCCCACGGTCATGGTCGAGATTGCGATTCCGACAATGTTGCTGGTCGAAGACACCGATGCATAGACGCATTGCTTGCCTCCACTATCGAGGACGCTGAGCCGGTTGGCGCCGAAAAAGCCGGCTACATTTCCGAACCCACCGATTTGCACCTGCTGCTGCAAGGTAAGCGTCCCCTTCGGCCCCACGCCATAAAAGCTGACCCCGGGATCGTCATTGGTGATGACGTATGACGTTGCGCTTGCGGCCGGTAGGCACGCGGCGAGAACGCACGCCAGCAGCGTAACGGCGCGCAACAGCCTGTAGTTTAAAGTGTGCTGCATGTGGTGTCCTTCGGGGCGGGGGACTACTCCGCTAGAGTAGATCACAGCGGGCAGGATGGGACAAGAAGCTTGATGGAATTTGCGGATCGAATTCGCAGATCGACTTAGCAGCTCGAACTCGCAAGATTTTGCGGCTTATTTCATAGCTCGCGTGAGCCTGGTAATCACGTCGCGGTATTGCGGGTAAACTTCAACCAGCTTGTCGCGCTCTGCCAGCTCAAAGTCCTCAAAGTCAAAGCCCGGAGCGACCGTGGATCCGACCAGGGCGAACGACTTCTCATTTCTTATATGCGAAGCGAACCAGCATCCGGCTTTGACCACTGCCTGTAAGACCTCGCCCGCTTCTGGATCGCTGCCGAGCCGAATCTCCGAATATCGGCCGTCCGGGTCGATGACGTGAACGGTGAGCGGCGCTCCCAGATGGAAATGCCAAAGTTCATCGGATTGCAAACGATGGAATGCAGAAAAGTTTTTGCTGTCGAGCAGGAAATATATCGCCGTCGAGGCCGGCCGGGAGCCCGAAAACCGCGGTGGCAACTTCTCTAAAACCAGATCGGCGCGGTAGGTCTGGCAATAATAGCCACCTTCGGGATGCGGCTGCAGTCCTAGCGTTCGAATCCAATAAACCGCGTCTTTGATCATCTCTCAGCCAGGGATATCAAATCACGTGGTAGACGAAATGAGCGAAGAGATAGGCCAGGAGCAAACCGCCGATTCCACAAACCCAGAAAAGGAAGTGTTCGGTTAACTTTGGCGAGTTGATTTCCTTTTTGTCCATAACAGACAAAAGGATACCTTACGGGGAGTCATTAGCGACAACGGGGCTTGAGGCAACGCCTGCTAAAAATCCGTGCCAGCTAAAGTCATGGCTGCTAAATCAGTGCCTGCTAAAATCTGGGAGCGCCTTTAGGGGCGACTCTGATCGGCTCCGACTGCCGTGAGTATTTTGGGGATCTGCGCTTGTTGAAGAGAACGTATCCGGCAATCCTTCTGTTTGCATCCATCATTCCGGCGAGCGCGCAAGCGCCCGCCGCTCCCGGTAAACCGCTTCCGCCCGAACCCATGCAAGCGAAAGTGAAAGCCGCCTGCACCCAGTGTCACAACACCAGCCGCATCACCGAGCAGCACCTGACTCGCCAGGAATGGTTCGCCCAGTTTGAAAAGATGGAAGGCCTCGGCGCCGTGATTCCCGACGCCGACCGCGACGCCATGCTGAATTATCTGGTCAAGAATTTTGGGCCGCAAAAGGGAGCCGCAAGAAAGTCAGCAAGCCCCGCCAACTAGCCTTAGTGTGGCGCGGACGCCCCCGTCCGCGAAATCTCCGAACCGCAGGGATGCAAGAGATCAAACTTAATTGCCGACCGAGCCAGTCGGCACTACAAGCGCAGCCACAAAAGCAAAGCGCTGCCGACCCAACGCCACACTTGGCGCTACAACAGCGCTGCCCGTAATCGAGCCCACACGATCGAGCTCTAACTAACGCCAGCATGAGCCGCCGCGAGTAATCCTTCAAGTGATTGTTTAGATTCGCGAGGCGAAGCCGGCGCCCTAAGCCTTCTCAGCGCCCTCCGCGTCCTCTGCGGTCGAATGCCTCTCCGGCCGCAGCAACGGAAACAGAATCACATCGCGGATCGTATGCGAATCAGTGATGAGCATGGCCAGCCGATCGACCCCTATCCCCACTCCGCCCGCCGGAGGCATCCCATAGCTCAGCGCCCTGACATAATCCGAATCCATCTGGTGCGCTTCTTCGTCGCCGCGCTCCCGCTCTTTCAGTTGCGCCTCAAAGCGCGCACGCTGATCTTCCGGATCGTTCAGTTCGCTGAAGCCGTTGGCAATCTCCATCTTGCCCGCAAATATCTCGAAGCGCTCCGTCCAGTCCGGCTCATCCGGCTTCTGCTTCGACAGCGGCGACACCGCGGTCGGAAACTCATAGATGATCGTTGGCTGCATCAAGTGCTCTTCGGCAATCGCCTCGAAAATCGCAGCAATCGTCTTCCCCACCGGAGCCGCCGCGTCATAACTCAAACTAATCCCCGCGCCGCGCACCCGCTCCACTAATGCCGCGACCGACTCGTGCGAAGCAAAGTCACTCCGCGAAGGCGCCGCCCCAGCCTTCTCCGGCCAAAACTTCGAAATCGCCTCCCGCATCGTCATCCGCCGCCAATTCGCGTGAGCCCAGTCAATCTCGTGCTCGCCCCACTTCGTCTTCGTCCCGCCCGTAACATCCTTCACCGCCTGCTCAATCGATCCCTGCGTCGTGTCCAGAATGCCGAGGTAATCGGTGTAAGCCTGATAAGCCTCCAACATCGTGAACTCCGGATTCCATCTCCAACCCAGCCCCTCGTTGCGGAAGTTGCGATTGATCTCATACACGCGATCGAATCCGCCCACCGTCAGCCGCTTCAAATAAAGTTCCGGAGCGATCCGCAGAAACAGATCCATATCGAGCGTGTTGTGATGCGTCTTAAACGGACGCGCCACCGCTCCGCCCGCAATCGGATGCATCATCGGCGTCTCGACTTCCATGAATCCCTGTGAGTCGAAATATCGCCGCAACGATTGCACCAGTTTGCTGCGCTTCAAGAAAACTTCGCGCACCTCGGGATTCATCACCAGATCGACATAGCGCTGCCGATAGCGCAGCTCCACATCAGTAAGCCCGTGAAATTTTTCAGGCAAAGGCAGCAGGTCTTTCGCCAGAAACGTCAACTCCTCGGCATGAATGCTGAGTTCGCCGGTACGCGTGCGAAACAGATATCCGCGCACTCCTATGTGATCGCCCAGGTCAAGCAGCTTCCAAAGTTCGTAGCCGGCATCGCCGATCGCATCTTTTTTGACATAGATCTGCAGCCGCTGCCCATCCTGCTGCAAGTGCGCGAACCCGGCCTTGCCCATCAGCCGTATCGCCATGATGCGTCCCGCCACTCGCACCGTCACGCGCGGAGATTCCAATTCCTCCGTAGTCTGCCCGCCATACTCGGCGAGAATCTGCGCCACCGTATGACTGTAATTAAACTTGCGCGGATACGCCGGATGCCCGAGAGCCTCAATCTTCTTCAGCTTCTCGCGCCGAATTTCATAAATATTTTCGTCGAGTGCCAATGAGTGTCCTTGCGTTGCAGAGTAAGCTTCTGATTATAGACAAGCATTGGCTTAATCCGGGCACGAACGGGAAGGGCACGGCTTTAGTCGTGCCACAAAGCCGAAGAAAGAAATCCGGCTTCAGCCACGGGGGGCCACGGGTCCAACTTGAATCCCGGGAACGCCGAGCAGTAACGAAACGCGGACGGCTCGGCAACCAATTTTCTTTCGACTGGATTGCAATGGATGTACATCCGATGATGTACGAAGTCTTCCGCATCACGGATCCGATGGTCCGTGAATCCTCTTTCCCAAATCTCAATCGGGTTTCCCAAGTGTTCTTTCACGGCATGAGAATAGCCGCCTTTGATGAATTGAATTGCGCGCTCGAGCGTGATCTCCGATGGAGTTAGCAGCAAATGGAAATGCTCGGGCATGAGGACAAAGGCGTGCAACTCAAACTTTCCTTGGCGGCGATACGAGTAGAGAGTCTGCAGGAAGAGCCGCGCCATTGGTTCGGCTACGAAAAGACTTCTTCTTTGCCAGGTGATCGAGGTTACGAAATAAGTCCCCGGCGGGGAAACAGCGCGCGTCGGTTTCAGAAGCTCACCTCAGCGGCTGAAGCCGCGTTTCACTTGCGGCGTTTATGGCACGACTGAAGTCGTGCCCTTCCCGTTCTTGCTCGTGCCCACGTTCTTGCTTGGTCCTCTTTCGGTTTGCCGCTCTCACGATCATGCCTTGTTGTCTTGGCGTGATCTGTGACGGCGGCCACAACAATTATGTGACATTCGATTCCAAGGGACGAATTCCCCTTACAATAATCTCCGCCTGAACTTCTCTGGAGGCCACAATGAACTTTGTCTTCATTCTCTCCCTGGTCCTGTTCGCGACCGTCGCCGCTTTTCCGCAGTCTTCGTCCGACGAAGCCGCGGTTCGCAACATGATTCAAGACGAGATCGCCGCCTGGAACGCCGGAGACGCCGCTACCTTCGCGCGCCATTTCGCCACCGACGGAACCTTCACCAACATCCGCGGACAATTCTTTACGGGGCGCAAGGATTTCACCGAGAGGCACGACTTCATCTTCAAGGGAATCTATCGCGGGACAACCATGAAGCAGGACATTATTTCTCTGAAGTTTGTGCGGCCCGATGTGGCCGTCGTGGAGACGCTCACGGCGGTGATTGCGATTCAAAAGCCCTTGCCCGGAATGAGCGTGGATGCCAGCGGGCGCCTGCGCTCGCGCTTGCTGCAAGTCATGGTGAAGGATGGAGGCGAATGGAAAATCGCCGCCTTCCACAACACCGATGTGCGGCCGGATGTGCCAGTGCCCGATCCGCAATAAGTCAGTCGGAGGTCTTGCGGTTCCAGGTCTTGAAAGGCGATCGAAGTTGATGGGGAAGTTAATTCGGATTTAAGAGGGCGCGTCGTTCGTGGTCATCGTGGTCGGGCAACAACCGGAGAACTCATCAGTGCCGGAGCGCGAGGTAGGCCGCGTTAGCCAAACCTGTCTCCTGGCTATTGACCAGAAAATCGCGCCAGAGATTTTGCAGCGGCAGGAATTCGCGCTCGTAGGTCAGGAGAAAGTGCATATTACACTGTCTTACCGTCGACCAGGCATTTCGTTCAATGGTGTAAACGCTAGTTTCGCTCATAACTGAACTCCAAACTGAAACGATGGTAACAACCGCGAGTTCGGTCGTCTGTTCAAGACTGCTCGCTTTCGGAAGTATTCCGGATTCGGCGTCGGTACTGTTGCTTCGGCCAGGAAACACCCCGATCCAGCCCGCATCCTGCTCGGCACTTTTAAGGTTGCGTCCCACGTCTCATACTTATTTGATGGCTTCAGACGCCAATCCCAATGCTCGAACGCTTCACTCGTTCCTCGACTATCTGCGAGTCGAGCGCGGATCGGCCAAGTTGACGATTTCGGCCTACGCCAGCGACCTGGCGCAGTTCGCTTCGTTTCTCGAGAAGCGGCGGCTGGTGCTCGATGCGGCGCGGCGCGAGGATGTGCGCGAGTTCATGCAGGAATTATTTTCGAACGCTCTCGACGGCCGCTCGGTGGGAAGGAAGCTCTCGGCGATAAGGCACCTTTATCGTTATCTGCTGCTCGATGGAAAGATTGAAAAAGATCCAACGCTGAACATCGATTTGCCTAAGCAGTGGAAGGTGCTGCCCAAGGCGCTAAGCCGCGACGAAATCGGAGCCCTGCTGGGCGAAAAAAAGTTCGGGGGAAAAACGCTGGGCGAAAAAAAGCTAGGCGAAGGTCAGCTTGCCGCAGCAGCGCCGCAAAAACAAACAGCGCGCGGTCAAGCCTTAGCGCTGCGCGATCGCGCCATGCTTGAACTCCTTTATGGCGGAGGCGTTCGGGTCTCCGAAGTATCCGACGCGCGCCTCGAAGACCTGAAGCTCGAAATGGGATACATACTAGTCCGCGGCAAAGGCGACAAGGAGCGCATGGTTCCCCTCGGAGTGCCCGCCCAGCAGGCCTTGCAGCACTACTTGCAAAGCGGCAGACCAGCGCTTACAAGCTCGAATAATAAAGTGAAGAAAAGCTCGCCGCTCTTGTTCATCGGCACCGGCGGCCGGCGCCTCACCCGGCAGCGCTTGTGGCAGTTGGTCGGCAAGGCTGGCGTAGCGTCAGGGCTTCCTGCCGGACGCCGCGTCAGTCCGCACATGCTGCGGCATTCCTGCGCCACGCATATGGTCGAGAACGGCGCCGATCTGCGCACCGTGCAGACAATTCTTGGCCACGCCGACATTTCGACGACGCAGATTTATACCCATGTAGCGCTCGATAGGCTGAAGAGCGTCTACGCGAAGCATCATCCGCGAGCCAGAAGGAGAGACAATTTGTGATTTGTAATTGGTAATTTGAAACCACGTCCTTCAGGTCTTGGGCTTGAACGCGCTTTTCAATTGCAAATTACCAATCACAAATTACCAATTGATGAAGCAGTCTCGCACCATCGTCGAACTCGCGACCGACGACTTCCTGCGCCGTTTGCGTGAGCGCAACGCTTCCGCGCATACGATCAAGGCGTACGCCGGAGATCTCGACTGCTTCGCCGCCTACATTGGCTCCCTTGATCGGCCGACGCGCGATTGGAAAACCATCGACCACATCGCGATCCGCGGTTTTCTCTCGCATCTCTATGACAAAGGGCTGAGCAAAACTTCCGTTGCGCGCGCGCTCGCCGCCGTGCGCTCGCTCTATCGCTGGCTGGCGCAGGAAGGCGTAGTCGAGCAGAATCCTGCGAAGCTGGTCTCAACGCCGCGACTCGGGAAGAAACTGCCGCGCGTCCCTACGATCGAAGAAATGAATTCCATGCTCGACGGCAAAATGCCGGAGGTCGCGTCGTTTCCTGAGCGCGATCGTCTCCTCTTCGAATTGCTCTACGGCTGCGGCATTCGCAACTCCGAACTGGTCGGCATCAATCTCGATGACATCAGCATGAGCAACGAAGCCATTCTGATTCGCGGCAAAGGGAAAAAAGAACGCTACGTTCCCTTCGGAGGCTCGGCCTTGTCAGCGCTAGCCGTCTACCTGCCCTGGCGGCAACAACTGCTGGCCACTTTGAAAAATAACAAATCGGCGCCAGGAAAATTTGTGCCCGCTCTGCTGATCAACCAGCGCGGCGGACGCCTGACCACGCGCAGTGTAGGCCGCATCGTCAAACGCATCGCGACTGCCAAAGGACTGTCGCCAGAAGTCCATCCCCACACCCTGCGCCACGCCTTCGGCACGCACATGCTGGAAGAGGGAGCGGACCTGCGCGCCATCCAGGAATTGCTCGGCCACGAGCGCCTGGCGACCACGCAGCGCTACACCCAGCTTTCCGTCAAGCATATGATGAACGTCTACGACCAGACCCATCCGCGAGCGAAGTAATCGCGGCCAGAGGGACCGCACCAAATTCCCCCTGCTACTTTGAAAAAACGTCATTACTCCGGTAACTTTCCTCGTGCAGTCGCGTGCTCCAACATGGCAGCAGGCGGTTACTTCGCTCGCGCACGCAATACTGGACGATGGGAAGTAGGCGATGAATAAGATCTTCAAAGAAACTATTTTGCTGCTGTCGTTGTTTCTGATTGCCGCGACGGTGCAATTTTTCGCGCAGTCGCTGCCCATGGCGCTCTGCTTTTATTTCCTTCCCACTCTCTATTCGGCCTACTTTTTTGGCCGCCGTCACGCCACGCTCACCGCTTTCGCCTGCGTATTTCTGGTCATCCTTTTGGATTTTCTAAACAACATTATGCCCGCGCACCGGACGCTGGCATTGCCTGGAGAAAGGCTCTTCAACTTCGCCATCTGGGCCGGAATTCTCGCGGTGACCGGCTATGTTATGGGCACGCTCTACGAGCGCAAGGAGGCAATGACTTCCGACATACGCGATAGTTTCAGCGGCCTGTTGCTGGTGCTGCAACACTTCATGGTCAACGAGAAACTTGGCTCAGGCGAAAGTCAGCGCATCGTACAGGCGGCGGCAAAAATCGCGGAGGCGATGGGCCTCGGGTCGGATCGGATAGAGTTGGTGCGGTCGGCGGTGTTGATGCGTGACCTGGGCAAGCTCGGCCTCAGCAACGACATTCTTTATAAAGCTGCGGATATGAGCCGCGAACAAGTTATGGCGAGTTTTCGCAAGCCGCGCAAGGCCGATCCGCGCACACAGGCTGTCGGCAACTCGCTGCGGCGGGTGATTCCCATTATTGTGGCGCAGCAGATTGTCGAAGAGCAGGGCGCGAGTGCGATCAACATTCCAATCGAGGCGCACATTCTCGCGGTGGCGGATGGATATCAGAAAATGATCAGCGGCGCCGGCGGCAAGCCGATGTCGCCTCATCAGGCCGAGCAGGAGATTTTGGCAGGTTCGGGCAAGCGATTTCACAGCGGCGTGGTGGAGGCTTTCGGGAAAGTCATAGTCGACCGCGCTCGAGGCGCAGGCGCGTAGGGCAAACGCAATATTGGGCATGCGATATTTCGCACGCGATATCAATGAGGCGCAGTTTCGGACAGCGTCGCACTCTTCGAATCGACGTCCGAATTAGTTTCCGGTTGATGCGGATCCTTTCCGGCCAACTGTATTTCTCTCGACTCCTGCCACATCGCCACTACCGTCGATTTCAACTCCGCGGTCAGCCGATCGTAAGCAGCTTCGCTAGCCTCGGCGAGCGGCGGAGGTTGAATCGGTTTGCCGAAAACAATTTGCAGATCGGCGAATTTCGGGAATTTTTTGTGCCGCGGCCACGCTTCATAAAAGCCTTCGATCGCGACCGGGATGATCGGAGCCTGAGCATGAATGGAAAGAATCGCAGCTCCTTTGCGAAATACGCGCGGAGTGCCGTCATCGCTGCGCTCGCCTTCGGGATAGAGAATTAGAATGCGTCCGCGACTAAGCCCAAAAGCTCCGGCGCGCATAGCGGGTACGAGGTTCGCGTCGGGATCGAGGACGATCACGCGTAGCCAACGCGCCAAACGCCGCATGAATCCCGCCCCAAAGATTTCGCTGGTGCCGAGCGCGAAGGACTGCCGAAAGAGCGACCACGGCAGCGCCGGGGCCATGATCAGCGGATCGACATAACTCTGATGATTGGAGCAGATCAGGTAGGGGCCCTGGGCGGGAAGGTTTTCGAGGCCGCGCGTTTTCAGGTGATAAAAATCGAGCGCGAAAAGATAAAGCAACTTTCCCAGGACGAAGAAAAAAACTTCGGCGAAAACGTTATGTCGCGCCAGCGCCAGAACCTCGGGATCGGTTACCGGTTCGCTCAAAATGGTCGACCATGGAGGAGCAGCGGCAACGGCTTGCCCCTCGCCGCGACTCGCGCTGGCAAGAAGTGCGTCAACCAGGTCGCGCACCGAATAAATTTCCGCGAGCTGCGACTCCGGGATTTTGCCGCCGAGTTGCTGTTCGAGCGCGGTCAGCAATTCAACGCGCTGCATCGAATCGAGCCCAAGATCGAGTTCTAGATTGTGGCTGGGGCGAATGTTCTCGATCTGGCTACGCGAAGCCTCGCGCACGATTTCCGAGGCGCGCTTCACATCCTCGCGATCGAGCCATGACTGCTCTTCAGGGGGTAACGCAGTTTCTGGTGCAAGTGATTTTTCCGGGCTCAGGCCGGCATCGCTGCCATTCGGACTCAGTTGCCGATCGCGCACTTTCTTCTCAATTTGGAAACGCTTCAATTTGCGCGTCGTGGTGCGAGGCAACTCTTCCTGCCAGATGTCATAGCTCACCAGACGTTTCGTCGAAGCGATCTTGTGAGAAAGCGCCTCGATTTCGCCGCGAATCGCCTCTTTGGAATTGACGATCCGGCGCTCGCGCAACAATTCAAAATTGGGCACGACTACGGCGTGGAGCCGCTCCGATGTCGGATCTCCGGGTCGCGCCTCCAGCGCCATCACGCAAATCTCTTTCACGTACTGCGCCTGCAGATAGTGCGCCTCGACCTCTTCGGGATAGACATTCTTTCCGTTGGCGAGCACGATGACTTCCTTGCGCCGTCCAGTGATAAAGAGATTGCCGCCGGAATCGAAATAACCGAGATCGCCCGTGTAGAGCCAGCCGTCGCGCAGCACTTCGGCCGTCGCCTCGGGCCGCTTCCAATATCCCTTCATCACGATCGCGCCGCGAATGGCAATTTCGCCTACGGGTTGGGCGCCATCTTCGGCGGGTTTCGGATCGACGATTTTGCCTTCAACGCCGGGGAGTGGCGGCCCGACCGACCCAAATACGATGTGGCCGGGCGGATTAAGAAACGCGCCGCCGGTGGTTTCTGTGAGGCCATACGCATTGAGAACGTCGATGCCAAAACAATAAAAATCGCGCGCAATGGCCGGATCGAAGCGCGATCCTCCAGTAACCAGATAGCGCATGTGGCTGCCAAAAGTGGCGTGAATCTTTCCGAAGAAGAATTTGCCAGCGTTGATTCCGACGCACCGCAGCGCGCGGTTGAGAGCCATCAGTGAGCGCACAACCCGCAGCGTGAGTTTGCCGCGCTTACTCAACTCTTTGAAAATCTTCTCGTGAATCAGATAAAAAAACTGAGGCACCACGCAAAATGCAGTGATGTTGCGCTCTTGTAGAGCGCGCAGCAGTTCGGTGGTGTTGAGCGTCTCCAGGTAAACAACGCGCGTGCCATTGAACAGAGGCAGAAAGAGATTGGCCATCTGCGCCAGCACGTGAAACATGGGAAGAATTCCCAACAGCGCATCCTCAGGTCCCACTTTGATCACTGTGAGCACCGAATTCGCCTCGCCGATCAGGTTGGCATGGGTGAGCATGACCCCCTTCGGGTCCGCCGTGGTTCCCGAGGTATAGAGCAGGGCCGCGAGATCGCTATCGGCGGGGATGATCGGTTGAAAGCCAGCGGGGCCAGCGGCAAAGATGGAATCAATATCGGCGGCAAAGCTTTCTGTAATTCGCAGGCTCTGGATGCCACGGTCAGCGCGTTCTGTGCCGCGTTCGGGGCGATGCGTGGGAGTCGCAGTAGCAGGATTCGTCGCGCCCAGCTCCGCGGCCGTCGAAGTCATCACCAGAGCCAGGTTGAGTCCCTTGACCGCCTCCGCCGCCACGGCAAGATGCTTCACATCGCAGAACAAAAGCGAAGCTTCGCTATCGATCAGCAACTTCTTGACCTGGTCGGCATGGAAAGCAGTGTCGAGCGGAACCGCAGTCCGCCCACTCGCGATGATGCCTAAGTAGGCCGCCACCCAGCGCGGATGGTTTGCCGCGAGAATTGCCACCCGCGCATCGCGAGGAACATGGGCTGAAAGCCAGTTCGCGACGCTCTCCGACATGCGAGTGAGTTCCGCGAAAGTGACGCGCTCGACCGTCTGCTGGCGCTGAATCTCAAGGGCAATATTGTCGGGGAACTTGCGGGCCGATTCTTGGAAACGCTGGTAGAAAGTTGGCATGGGGCAAAGGCGGAATGATACAGGAGAGGCAAAGGGACGCCAATCGGCGCCGTGAGATGTCTCATTGACGTTGCAAGTCGCACTTGTTTTGTGTACACTATATTAGTGTGCACTGGATCAGTGGAGACTTTCGACGTTAGATTGGCACATCATTGATGACAGCGTAAATGATTATGAAAAACATCACTTTTAGTGCGGACGAAAGCAAGATTGAACTGGCTCGCGAAGTCGCCCGCAGTGAGCGGAAGACACTGAACGACGCCTTTCGTGAGTGGCTGGATTGGTACGGTTCTCGCCGAATGACCCGCGCGGAAATTGAGGCGTTATTCGCCAGACTCAAGCACGTCGATGCAGGGCGGAAATTCACGCGAGATGAAATGAATGAACGTTAAGTCGTTTCTGGATACGAATATTATCGTTTATGCCTTCGATCAATCTTCTCCCGAGAAGGCCAAAATTGCGCAGCGATTGATTACAGACGGCGCCACCGACAAGCAAGCGATCATCAGCTACCAGGTCGTCCAGGAATTTATTAATGTTGCCCTGCGCGGTTTTCGTTTAGCTATCCCCAAATCTGACTTGGAGTCGTTCGTGCTCACCGCGTTGTTCCCTATGATGGCCATTTCGTCGTCCCCGGCGCTGGTGACCGAGGCCCTGCGGTTACATGGTGACGATCGCCTTTCTTGGTATGACGCCCTCATTGTCGCGGCCGCGCTCCAGGGTGGCTGCAGGATTCTCTACAGCGAAGATCTACAACATGGCCGTCGCTTTGGCGAACTCGTGATTCAGAATCCATTTCTCTGAAACCGCGTGTTTCGGCTTGTCCGTCCTCCGCCATTCCTGCCGCATCTAATGTGCTAGGCTTTAACTGTAATTTAGGACGCGTGTCCTCCGAAGGATTTCTGGTTTGATCAACACTTTGCTGGGCAAGGTTTTCGGGACGAAGAACGAGCGCGAGGTCAAGCGCCTAATGCCGCGCGTCGCGGCGATCAATGCGCTTGAGGCGGGGATGCAGAAGCTCTCCGACGACGAACTCCGCGGCAAGACGGCGGAGTTTCGCGCCCGCATTCAAGAGCGCCTTAGCCCAATCGCAGACGAGCCCGATGCTGATCCCGATTCTCCGGACATCGATCTCAGGAATAGTGATCGCCAGAAAGAAATCGAAGCCGAGCGCGGCGAACTGCTCAAAGTTGTTCTCGACGAGTTGCTTGAAGAAGCGTTTGCCGTTGTCCGTGAAGCTGGAAAACGCGTGCTCAACATGCGGCACTTCGATGTGCAGTTAATCGGCGGCATGGTGTTGCATGAAGGCAAGATCGCCGAGATGAAGACCGGCGAAGGCAAGACGCTAGTCGCGACGCTACCGGTGTATTTGAATGCGCTCAGTGGGCGCGGCGTGCACGTAGTCACAGTCAATGATTATCTGGCCAAGCGCGACTCCGAATGGATGGGAAAGCTCTACAGCTTTCTCGGCCTGACCGTGGGCGTGATCGTTCACGACCTTGATGACGAACAGCGCCGCGCCGCCTATGCTGCCGACGTCACTTACGGCACGAACAACGAATTCGGGTTCGACTATCTCCGCGACAACATGAAGTTTGACCTGCGCGATTGCGTGCAGCGCGTACACAACTTCGCCATCGTCGACGAAGTCGATTCCATCCTGATCGACGAAGCCCGCACGCCGCTAATTATTTCCGGCGCGAGCGAAGAATCTACCGACAAGTACTACAAGGTGAATCGCATTATCCCGAAGCTGGAAAAGGGCGAGGAAATCGATACGCAGCCGGGCGAGCCTAAGATTATGACCGGCGATTATGTGGTCGACGAAAAACACCGCAACGTCACGGTTAGCGACGAGGGATGGGAGAAAGTCGAAAAGCTGCTGGGCATCGGCAACATTGCAGACCCGGAAAACTGGGCGCTGAAGCATCACGTGGAGACTGCCGTCAAAGCGCACGCGCTTTATAAGCGCGACGTCGAATACGTAGTCAAAGACGGAGAAGTGCTGATCGTAGATGAATTCACAGGGCGCCTGATGCCGGGCCGCCGCTGGTCTGACGGGCTGCACCAGGCCATTGAAGCGAAAGAGAATGTGAAGATCGAGCGCGAGAATCAGACGCTCGCAACCATCACGTTCCAGAATTATTTCCGTATGTATAAGAAACTCGCGGGTATGACCGGCACGGCGGAAACGGAAGCGCCGGAATTTGACAAGATTTATCGACTTGAAGTTGTGGTCATTCCGACCAATCGCGTGCTGCTGCGCAAAGAGAATCCGGATATCGTCTATCGCACGGAAAAGGAAAAATATTTCGCGGCCGCCGATGAGATTCAGCGCCTCCACGAGAGCGAGCAGCCGGTGTTAGTCGGCACGACCTCGATTGAAAAATCCGAGCGGATTTCGGAATTGCTGAAGAAGAAGGGAATCAAGCACGTTGTTTTGAACGCGAAGTATCACGAGCGCGAAGCGGAAATTGTGGCGCAGGCGGGGCGGAAGGGCATGGTCACCATCGCTACGAATATGGCGGGTCGCGGCACCGACATTCTGCTGGGCGGCAATGCGGAATTCATGGCCAAGCAGGAATGCGTGAAGAAGGGAATTGCGCAGCCGATTCGCGCCGCGCAAGGCAAGATCGAAGCTGAGGTGGACGATCCGAACCGCGCGGTTTGGTATTACGCGGGCAATGAATACGCCGTCCCGACCGATCAGTGGAGCGAGATTTTTGCGCGCTACAAGGCCGACACCGATCGCGAGCATCGCGAAGTGATTGAGGCGGGCGGCTTGCACATCTTCGGCACCGAACGCCATGAGGCTCGCCGCATCGACAATCAGCTTCGCGGGCGCGCCGGCCGTCAGGGCGATCCCGGCTCGTCACGTTTCTATCTTTCGCTCGAAGACGACTTGATGCGCATCTTCGCCAAGGAGTGGATTTCAAATCTACTGCAACGCCTGGGCATGGAAGAAGGCGTTCCCATCGAATCGCGCATGATTACGCGGCGCATCGAAGGCGCGCAGAAAGCGGTGGAAGGACAGAATTTCGAGGCCCGCAAACATCTGCTTGAATATGACGACGTGATGAACAAGCAGCGCGAAGCGGTCTACGGCTTGCGCCGCCGTTTGCTCGAAGGCCTCGACCAGAAAGATCTCATTGTCGAAGATTATGTCTCGGGAATTCTCGGCGACATTCTCGAACGCCACTGCCCGCCGAAAGATCACGTCGATAATTGGGATTTGAAAGCTTTGAAAGACGCGATCATCGCCCGCTTTGGCCTCGACATCTATGCCGAGGGCATCAAGCCCGACGAGATGAACCGGCAGGAACTGGGCGATGCGATCTTCGGCAAACTCAAGGAGCGCTACGACGCGAAAGAGGCGCTCATTGGCGCCGAGGCGATGCGCTATCACGAGCGCATGATCATGCTGAGCGTGATCGACGCGCAATGGAAAGATCACCTGCTCTCGATGGATCACCTGAAGGAAGGCATCGGGCTGCGTGGGTATGCGCAGCATGATCCGCTGGTCGAGTATAAGCGCGAGTCTTTCGACATGTTCGAAGAGATGATGAAGCGCTTTCAGGAAGAGACGGTTCGCTATCTCTACCTGATGCAGATCATGGAGCGGCCTCCGGATGCTGGGCCGAGGCTGACCAGTGGTAGCCAAGATGAAGCCGCTGTCAAGGGTTCTGAGGTCAGCGCATCTTCGGTTATCACCGGCGGCCGAGGCGGCAATGGACGTCCGCCGCGCCAAGTGGCTACGTCAGTGGATGAAATCGAAATAGCGTTTCAGCGCAAGAAAAAGAAAGAACTGGAACAGGCACGCATGGCTGGCGCGGGCGACATGCAGGTGCAGCAGGTCGTGCGCTCGGGAGAAAAAGTTGGGCGCAACGATCCTTGCCCCTGCGGAAGCGGCAAGAAGTACAAAAAGTGTTGCGGGGCGAGTGCGTAATTCTTTACCGCCGAGACGTGATATATCCCTTAACTTGTTTTCTCCGCGCTCTCGGCGTTTCTGCGGTTAAATGTTTTTTGATTTCTTCCCCAGCGCGCGAAAAGTCATTTCCGTAGCTTTGCTGCGCGTGCGCCGTTTCCATTCGAAAAACATCGGCGCGTAGGTCTGAGTGATATAGTCGCCGCGGCTAATCCCCAGCGCGCGTGCTGTGCGATCGATCCAGCGCGGCTTGCCTTCGATCTCGCCAAAATTTCCAATCGGAGTCTTATCGAGAACTACATGCCCCTCGCCATCGCTCCACTCCGCGCGATACTTCTCGTAGCGAAATGTGGGTTCAAAGCCCAGCGTATGCAAGATGGCCTCCATTTGTTGGCCATTCTCGACCGGGGTTTCGAGTTCGACTCGTTTCTTGTGGCGGCCTTCCTTGCCCTTTGCTTTATGCGTCAGCGTCCAGATGTCGCCATACTTGCGGAGGCGCAGCATGTCACCTCGCTTGCGCAGTTTCTGGCCGGGCAGATCGTAGAGCGTATTCATTTCGTGGGTAGAACGGGTCATCTGCTTGAAGCCAGCACGCTTCAGAGCGCGGCTAAGCACGGACAGATTTTCAATTCGAAATTTGATTTCGATTTCGTTCGGCATAGTGAAATCTTAACCGCCGAGGCGCCGAGAAAACCAATGAGATCTGCGGAGTTTCTGCCTAAGTATTTCTCGGCGGCCTCGGCGCCCACTGCGTCTCGGCGGTGAGCGGCCTAGATTTTCGACGGAGTGGATTTCGGCTCAACGGATTTCGGCTCCGACTCCCGCTCGTGCCGATGGAACCAACTCATGTGAGGTAGATCACGCTCCACTTTTCGCCGTTTTGCAATCAGTTCGGCGGTGATGGAAACAGCGATCTCTTCCGGCGTGATGGCGCCGATATCCAGTCCGACCGGCGAGTGGACTCGATCGAACAGATGCGCCGGCAGGCCTTCCTGCTGCAACTCTTTGAAGATGGTTATCACTTTTCGTTTCGATCCGATCATGCCGATGTAGCGCGCCGGAGTCTGCACCGCCCAGCGCAGCATTCGCATATCGTCGCGGTGCCCGCGCGTGACGATCACGATATACGAAGACTCGCCCGGCATGATCTCGGCGGCAGCCTTATCAAAATCGGCGGCGATCACCTGCTGCGCCTCGGGGAAGCGCTCGCGGTTGGCGTAAGCTTCGCGATCGTCGATGATTGTGACGTCAAAACCGGCGATGCGCGCGACTTTATAAAGGCTCGCCGCCACGTGGCCGGCGCCAAAAATATAAAGATCGGCGGGAGGCAGCACCGGCTCGACAAAAATTTCGAGCGTTCCGCCGCAGACGAGGCCGGTATCGTTCTTTGGATCCTGATTCAGATCGAAGGTCAGTGTGCGCGGCTTCTCCGATTCCATCACCTCGCGCGCCGCCTGCCAAACTTCAGCCTCAACGCAGCCGCCGCCGATCGTGCCGACGATCGAGCCATCGTCGCGCACCAGCATCTTGGCCGTCTTGAACGAAGGAATCGATCCGCGCACATTGACAATAGTGGCCACCGCGCCCCGACGCCCTTCTTTACGCAGCCGAACGATTTCCTCGTAGAGATCCATAAGTTTGATTATGGTTTGATGCGGGAGGAAGGTCAATAGACGGCTACGCAGGTTATCGTTCGCAAGAAACAAAAGCCCCGGATCATCACTCCGGGGCTACTGGCGTTTTGCCAGTGGGTACTAATAACACGGCCTGCGAGCTTCTATCGTCACCCTGCCGCGACGCCCTGTCAAGAGCACTTTTTTAGCTGCGAGTGACTGCACGGAGGGCGGCAGACTCGAACTGCAATGGCTGATGTAGCCACTCGACGGCTTCGCAGGCCGCGTCCAGTACCCGCTGGAAACGCCCTCCAGACTCAGCCCGCGATGTACACTTTACGACTTGGCGCGAATACGTTCTGTGTCACTTGTCACAATGCTTTTGGTACATTGCGATTAGCATTTTGTTCCGAAACGGTCTCTGACCCTGAGAAGTTCACGGGAGCACCCATGAAAGCTGTTCGTATTCATCAGTTCGGCGGGCCGGAAGTTCTGGTGTACGAAGATGTGCCCGATCCCAAGCCGCGCAAGGACCAAGTCCTCGTACGAGTCCGGGCATGCGCGCTCAATCACCTTGACATATGGGTGCGCAAAGGATTGCCGGGCGTGAATCTGCCGCACATCCTGGGCAGCGACATCGCCGGAGAGATCGCCGAAGTCGGCGAGTACATCACCGACCTCAAGGTCGGCCAGCGGGTGCTGCTGGCGCCGATGGTTTCCTGCAATCGCTGTGCGAAATGCGTGGCTGGCCTGCAGAATGAGTGTCGTCAATTTGCCGTGCTCGGCAACGCAATTGACGGCGGCAACTGCGAATTGATAGCAGTCCCTGCCGTCAATGTCATCCCGATTCCCGACTGGCTCGATTTCAACGAAGCTGCCAGCGTTCCTCTCGTTTTTGTTACGGCATGGCACATGCTCACCGGGCGCGCCGCGATTCGTCCGGGACAGACCGTGCTGGTGCTGGGCGCGAATTCTGGCGTGGGCATTGCCGCCATCCAGATCGCGAAAATGTTTCACGCGCGTGTGATCACCACTGCCGGCGACGAACGCAAGATAGAGCGCGCCCGCGAACTCGGCGCCGATTTTGTCATCAACCATTACCAGCAAAAAATTTCGCAGGAAGTCCGCAAGATCACAAACTTTGAAGGCGTCGACATCGTCATCGAGCACGTGGGAAAGGCCACGTGGGACGAGAGCGTCAAATCGCTCAAGGCTGGAGGCACGCTGGTGACCTGCGGCGCAACCACGGGCCCAAAAATCGAACTTGATCTGCGCTTCCTCTTCTCGCGCCAATTGGCATTCCTGGGATCGTATATGGGCACAATGAGCGAACTGCATGAAGTGCTAGGGCACGTGTTTGCGGGACGGCTAAAGCCGATCATCGACCACACTTTTTCGCTAAAGGAAATTCGCACCGCGCACGAGTATCTGGAGAAGAGCCAGATGTTTGGCAAGATCGTGCTGAACCCGTAGAGCTTTTTTACCGCCGAGACGCCGAGGACGGCGAGAACTCGCATGCCTTCCTTTCCTCCGCGCACTCGGCGTCTCTGCGGTTAAAATATAGTCATGGCTCCAGAACTCAATTTCGGCCCTTACGTCGACGTAGAAAATGGCAAGAAGGTAGTCAAAGAACTTGTCTACGGAGATGGCGTGCCCAATGGCATCGTCATGACCACGCTCGATTCGACGGTCAACTGGATGCGCAAGAATTCGATCTGGCCCATGACGTTTGGCTTGGCTTGCTGCGCGATTGAAATGATGTCGATGGGCGCGTCGCGCTTCGATATCGCGCGCTTCGGAGCGGAAGTATTCCGTCCGTCACCGCGCCAGTCGGACCTGATGATCATCGCCGGCCGCGTCTCCAATAAAATGGCGCCCGTTATTCGCCAACTCTGGGAGCAGATGCCGGAGCCGAAGTGGGTCATTTCAATGGGAGCATGCGCCACTTCCGGGGGCGTCTTCAATAACTACGCGCTGGTGCAGAGCGTGAATCAGGTGATTCCTGTCGATATCTATGTCCCAGGCTGTCCGCCGCGCCCGGAGCAGTTGATTTATGCGATCACGCTGCTGCAGCAGAAGATCATGACCGAGCGTGGCACGGTAAAGAAGGCGTTGAATCTCGTGCCGAGCGGCGAGTAAGCACATCGGATCACCCGATCACCTTCACTGTTTCATTCTCGTAGCCTGCTGCCGTTCTGGCGGCGTCATCTGGTTCCACACCGCATTCAAATCCTTTTCCAGGATCTGATTCGTCGGATCCACCCGCAGAGCGAGAGCGAACCATAGATAGGATGTCGGCAAGTCGCGCGGCACGCAGTGGCCGGTGGCGTACATGGTGCCGAAGGTGCTTCGCGCCTTAGCATTCGATTGGGCTGAAGCAATTTTGAGATTCTTCACCGCCTCATCGCAATTTTCGTGCATGCCTCGTCCGTAGAGATACGCCTCACCTCGGCGAAAAGCCGCGTCTCCGGTATCAGGTGCGGAGGGCTCGGGTCGACTTGGAGCCCTGGCCGCGGCAACGAGCGGCTCGCTCTTAGCAACAGTTTTGTGGGCTGGGCTAGCCTTCGGAGTTACCGGTGTCGCTGCCGCTCGTTGCGCCGGAGCCGCAGGCTTTGCATCGTTATTCGCAGCCTTCGGATTGGCGTTCTCAGGCTGCCCACCGCTTGCAGCCGGTGGTGCCGTGGCCGGAGGCGAACTCGCTTGCGATGAGCCGTTATCCGGCGTTGCTGCCACATCCGGGGCGGCGGGTTCAGTCGACGGCTTGTCTTTAGGCTCGTCGCTAGGCGCCGCAACGGGCTTTTGTGCGGCATTGCCCGCCGGAGCTTCGTCGGCATTAGAGATCGCAGCCTGCAGCTTTCTACTTTCGTTTGCGCCCACGTAGTTGGTGTATGCCCACCAGCCCGCGATGCCCAGCCCTGCGAGCAGCACCAGCAACAGCAGAATCCGCCCCACGCCACTTTTCGGCTCGTCGGGCTCCATGAAAGAATCGAAGCTGGAAAAAGATGTTTCGCGCAGCAGGTCGATGCTGGGCGGAGCGGAAGTTGTGCGAGCGGCGCTCGGATGAGCCGGAGCGGATTGACTCGCGCTCGCTTGATGCGAAGCGGGCTCATCGGCCACAGGTTGATTGAGTCCCAGCATCGAAGGGCCGCTGATCGGCGGCACTGGCTTGTTGACGGGGCGCGCCACCGCTTCCGCGACAACGGGCTTAATCGAGTCTGCGGCGGTCGTCACTTTTGGTGAAATTTTTGGCGGGAACGCTGACAATGGATCGAGCGCTGGTGCGCCCGACGGACGGCGCGCTTCGAGCGGGGTGCCGCACATTCCGCAAAAGCGGAAATTTTCTGAATTGTCCTCACCGCATTTCGGACAGATCACAATTTCTCCCAATTACTCTTGCAACAGTCTAACTCGCGTCCGGCATGTCTCCGCTCGCCTTCTTGATAATCGTCCGTCCATATTAAAATGCCAGATTAAAATGCCAAAGCTGGTCTCTAGCAATGCCCAAAGACTCTAAAGCCAAGCCGTCCGCTCCGCAGCGCTTCGAAGCGCGGCTCGAGCGCCTGCGTTCGCGGCTCAATTGGATTATTGTCCACGTGCCATTGGATGCAACTAGGGTATGGGGGTTGCGCGGGCAGATCAAAGTTAAGGGCGAAATTAATGGGTACGCATTTCGCACTTCGCTGTTTCCCCGCCGCGACGGCCGACACTTTCTACTGATCAACAAGCGCATGCAAAAGGGAGCATGCGCTTACGAGGGCGGTGTCGCCCGCTTTCAGCTTGAGCTCGATCGCGAAGAACGCTCCGTGGCTATGCCCATTGAACTGAAGCGTATTGTTACTGATGATCTCGGCCGCGGAGGTCGCGCGCTGCAGCGCTGGTATGACGGACTCAATCACTCGACGCGCAACGACATCGCAAAGTGGATTGATGAACCTAAAAGCGCAGTCGCACGCGTTCGTCGTGCCGAACAACTGGCGGAGCGCTTGCTCAATGTTATGGAGGCGGAACGAGAGCTGCCACCGATCTTGCAAGTAGCGTTTGCGCGCCATCCAAAGGCTCGTGCCGGCTGGGATTCGATGTCGCCATCTCGCCGCCGCGGGCATCTGTTTGGCATTTTTTATTACCGAACTCCGGACGCGCGTGGCCGGCGCATCGACAAAATGCTTGACGATGCCAGCGCACTCGCGGAGAAAATAAGCGATCGGAAAAAGTCAGCGCTATAATTCACAGGCGCCGCGATATCGCGGCCCGTTCGAGGTTATTCATGAAATCACGTTTTTCCGCTGTTGCCGTTCGGGCAATCGTCGCTTCGTTCATCCTTGCTTTCGCAATCGTCACCACGCTGACGGCTCAGAGTTCTAGCCCGCAGGCTACCGGTGCGAAGCGCTCGATCACCGAAAAAGATTTGTTCAATTTTGTGTGGATCGGCGATCCGCAGATTTCACCGGATGGCTCGCGTACCGTATTCACTCGCGTGGTCACGGACGAGAAGCATACCGGCTACGAGACTTCGATTTGGATGGTCGCAACCTCCGGCAACGAATCTCCGTTGCGCCTCACCAACGGCAAACATGATTCGCACGCGCGCTGGTCGCCGGATGGAACGCGCATCGCATTTGTACGCGGCGGAGATAAAGACGATAGCGGTAAGACGCACCCGCCGCAAATTGCGATTCTGTCATTGTCGGGCGGCGAAGCCCGCATCATCACCGATCTGCCAAAAGGCGCGTCCGGCCCCGTCTGGTCGCCGGACGGCAAGCGCATCGCTTTCTCCAGCACGACGACCCAGGAAGATATCGATAAAGAACAGCACAAGAAAAATGAGGCGAAGGCAGGCGCGAACGCCAAGCCGGAGGGCAAAGAATCTGCTGAAGGGAACGCCTCGACGCCACCCAAGTCTGACTCCGATGCCGATCGCGAATCCGACATCCATATC
This sequence comes from Acidobacteriaceae bacterium, assembly GCA_003132405.1. Classification (GTDB taxonomy): domain Bacteria; phylum Acidobacteriota; class Terriglobia; order Terriglobales; family Acidobacteriaceae; genus Acidiflorens. The sequence goes on from PKXQ01000066.1 coordinate 126,117, forward strand.
ATCACGCGCGCCGTTTACCGCGACAATGATGAAGGCTACATCGATTACAAGCGGCACGACCACATCTGGGTGATCGACGTGCCGACGGCCTCCGACGAGCCGAGCAAGCCGGTGCAACTTACCACCGGCGATTATGACGAAGGCGGAATTTTCTGGACGCACGACGGCTCGCGCATCTATTTCGTCACCAGCCACGTTGACGAGCCATATTACGAGACCGGCAGCACGGAAATTTATTCGATGGCTGCCAGCGGTGGCGCGCCCGAGAAATTAACCACCGTTCCGATGAACATCTACAGTCTTAAGCTCAGCCCTGATGGGCGCCGAGTGGCGTTCCACGGTTCGGTTACACAGCCGGTGCGCTCCTACTCGCAGCCCGATCTGTGGATCATGGACCTGGTCGTGAACGCGCAGCCGCGCAATCTGACCGCGAACTATGACTTCGATATGGGCAGTTCGGTGTTCGGCGATAACGCAGCCCCGCGCGGGGGAGGTCGCGCCGCGCTCTCCTGGTCGCCCGATGGCCGCTGGCTCTTCGACATCGTAGAGAAGCAGGGCCGCACCCCGATCGTTCGCGTCGACAGACAGACGGGAGCGGTCACCGAAATCACCCACGGCGATCAGGCCGTGCTCGATTTTTCCATCACGCCCGATACACGCACCGCGGTTGCTTTGATCTCGACACCGGTCGTGATTGGCGATTTGTTTACGGTGAAGACGGGCGGCGCAGGCGACAGCCAAAGCGGAGCGCAAACGCGCATTACCGACCTCAACAAGCCGCTGTGGTCGCAGCTCAATCTAACGGCGCCCGACGAGATGAATTACAAAAGCTTCGACGGCCTGCCGATTGAGGGATGGATTCAGAAGCCGCCCGATTTCGATCCGAAGAAAAAATATCCCATGATCCTCGATATTCACGGCGGGCCGCACGCCGCTTACGGATGGGTCTTCGATCACGAATTTCAGTGGATGGCGGCGAAGGGTTATGTGGTGCTCTACATCAATCCGCGCGGCTCGACCAGCTACGGGCAGGATTTCGGCAACATCATTCAATATCACTATCCCGGCGATGATTATCGTGACCTGATGGTGGGAGTAGATGAGTTGCTGAAGCGCGGTTACGTGGATCCCAAGAAGCTTGGTGTGACCGGCGGCAGCGGAGGAGGTGTGCTCACCGACTGGACGGTCACCCAGACCAATCGCTTCGCAGCCGCTGTATCGCAGCGCGATATATCGAACTGGGCCTCGTGGTGGTACACCGCCGACTTCACTTTATTCCAACCGCAGTGGTTTAAGGCGCCACCATTTCAGGATCCGAAAGATTACGCCGATCGCTCGGCAATTACATTCGTCGAAAAGATTCACACGCCCATGATGTTTATCCTCGGGCAGTCCGACTACCGCACTCCGCAAGACTCCGGCGGAGAGCAATTATTTCGCGCGCTCAAGTATTTGAAGCGCCCGACCGCGATGGTAGTTTTTCCGCGCGAGACGCACGAACTGTCGCGTTCCGGTGAACCGTGGCATCGCATCGAGCGCCTCGACAACATCGTCGGATGGTTCGACAAATGGCTGATGGGCATCCCCCATCCAGAATATGAGGTACACCCGGAGCCAGCGGCGAAAACGGCGCGAGCGGCGAAATCCGGCGACCAATAAGGCTTTCAAGGCCAAAGTCGCCGGCGGCACAATTCTGCGGTTTTTCTGCAAACCATTTCCATTCACCGCGAACGCTGGTTGACACCCGGTGCAACACGGCGTAAGTATGGTTCCAACCCTTCGGTGCCGGTGGTGATTCCTTTTGCATTACGTCGTTCGTGCTGACCATTCCAGTCGGGCAGTGCAGATGCTTTCGGCGAGTGTCGAAGGAATACCAACGACCCTATTCCCCCGATCCGGCTTACCGATGGATGCCCGTTGCCGGGCAAACTTACCGTTCTTCCCAGGAGAGTTTATGTCTAAAAGCACGAGAAGACTGATGCCAACAGTAATTGCGTGGTTAGCTGTTCTGCTCATCGCCGTTCCGGCGTTTGCGCAGGCAGCCAGTGGCGCCCGAGCTTTGCCGAATACGCAAATCCTCGGCGCCGAAGACCAGACAAAACAAATGTCAGTGACATTCTGGATCAAGCAGCAAAACAAAGCCGCCTTCGACGAGTTGGTGCAGCAGATGTACGACAAAAATTCGCCGAACTACCATCACTTCCTCACGCTGAAGCAGTATCAGGAAAAGTTCGCGCCGAGCGCCGCCGATCTTGCGACCGTGAAGCAATATCTTGAGGCGCACAATCTCAGCGTCGTGGCTACCGACAAACTCAATCACTACGTAACCGCGCGCGGCACGGTTGGTGACGTCGAACGCGCGACCGGAGTGCAACTGAATCGCGTTTCGCTGAATGGCGAAGAGCATCGCGTACCCAGCGGGGAGGCAGTTGTCGCCGGCGACGCTGGCAAAGCCGTTGCCGCAGTCCAGGGTCTTTCCGACCTGGTATACAAAAACTATGCGGTGCGCCCGATCGAACCTGACACAGGCAAACCGTTTGCGAATATTCCGCTCGCTACTCCCGGCGCGGCGCAGCAGTACTACAACGCCAATTGCCTAAAGCCAACCCAGATACGTACTTTCAAAACCGGTGGCGGCGGACCTTATGCCATTTACTCCGGTTCGCGTTATGGTGGAGATATCCAGAACGGTCCTCCGCACCTTCCGCCCTGCGGCTACGATGCGCCGGAAGTGGCGAAGGCCTATGGTCTGACTCCGCTTTACAAACAGCATCTTGATGGCACCGGCCAAACCGTGGTCATTGTCGATGCCTACGGATCCGATACGATCACGGGCGACGCTAATACTTTCTCCCAGATCAATGGCCTGCCCGCATTAACCTCCAGCAACTTCACCATCTACTATCCGACCGGCCCCACTAATTGCGGTGGCAATACCTGCGGATGGGATGTGGAGACCAGCCTCGATGTTGAGTGGTCGCACACGGTCGCCCCGGGAGCGAACATCGCTCTCCTGTTGGCCGCCGACAACTCGTTTACTAATCTTGACCTGTCGGTACTCTATGGCATCGAGACCGGACTCGGTCCGGTTATCTCGAACAGCTATGGTATCGGCGAGGTTGTTCTCATCGACGAAGATCCCGCCGAACTCACAGTTCAAAACGACCTTTGTCAGTTGGGTGCTGCGCTCGGCGTCTCTGTCAACTTTTCCAGCGGCGACAGCGGAGACGATCTTCTCGCCTACGGCGTGACCACCGTTTCCATGCCGGCGGCTGCTCCCTATGCCACTGGAGTTGGCGGCACCAGCATGTTTCTCAATCAGAACTGGTCGATGATGTTGCAGACGGGTTGGGGAACCAACTTGACCCATATCGCCAACGCTACTCCCAACACGCCGATTATTCCGCCGGGCCTCATCGGCTTCTACTTCGGAGCTGGCGGTGGAACCAGCGGTTTCTGGCCGAAGCCTTCCTACCAGTCGAGTTTGTCTGGCAGCTGGCGGCTCGTGCCTGACATCGCCTACCTCGCTGATCCCTACACCGGCGTCGAAGTCATCGACACCGAAAACAATCAACAGTTCATCACCGTTGTGGGTGGAACCAGCCTCGCGTCTCCCATGTTTGCCGGCATGTGGGCCATCTCCACTCAGGCCGCCGGAACATGGCTAGGTCAGGCTGCTCCGATCCTCTATGGTCTGCCTGCGAGCGCAATCACTGACGTTCTCGCCGTAAACGGGCCTGACAACGTCAGTGGCTCGACTCACACCCCGCCTGCGGCGCCGGTCGACTACTCGTCTGCGGAGCTGTTGGCTCCTGTGCAGAACTCCACCGACTTCGTGGGTGCTCTGTATAACGGAACTTCCACCCGCTGGTACGCGATCAGCTTCGGTACTGACAGTTCGCTGACCACGGGGCCGGGTTGGGACAACGTCACGGGATTGGGCACGCCGAACGGGGCTAGCTTCGTCTCGGCGGTAGCCGCGGCGAAATAGCGGCGACATTCACCTAAACTAAACACAGCGGGCCGGCGTATTGCTGGCCCGCTTTTTTCTTGCCTCCGAAACTCCTCGTCTCTTGGTCGCGTAATCCGTATAATTCAATCGTTTTAATACTCCAAGTCTGGAAACAATATTCAAGCTCATGGAGGCCCATCGCGTGAAAAGTTCGGCCGCCTTTCTTGTTTTAGTCACGATGCTAGGGTTTGCCGCCGCGCAAACTATCACCGTTGATGTTTCGCACTCCACCAATCATTTCATTCCCAGTGAAACTCTGGGCGCAGGCGTTGACCGCATTCCCGCCGAGGCCATCGACAAAGATCTGCTTCCGGAATCGTTGAAAATAACCCAGAGCTCAGGCTGGCAGCCAGTCTCTTTCCGCCAGAATACCGAGCTGGCCGTTGAAGCGTGGCACTGGAATCCGCAGGGAACCTGGAGCGACAAAAGCGGCGGCGGCAAAGGCTATTTCACCGGTTCGGCCACTCCCACCGAGAGCCTGCGCTATTCCTACGGATACTCGCTTCCGCGCCGAGGCTTCACGCGCAACGACGGCACCGGCAACGCCGGCTTTTCGCGCCTCACCGATGGCGACCTCAACACTTTCTGGAAGAGCAATCCATATCTCACGCAACATTTCACCGGAGAAAGCGACGCGCTGCATCCACAGTGGGTGGTGCTCGACCTGGCGCAGCCGCAGCCCGTCGACAGCATCCGCATCGCGTGGGGAGAGCCGTACGCGACTCATTACTTCGTGCAGTATTGGACCGGCGACGATCCCATCAAACTGCCGACGCGCGGCGTGTGGCAGACATTTTCACAGGGCACGGTCATTGCCGGCAAAGGGCACGACGAAACGATTCGCCTTGTTACCGCTCCAATCGCCGTGCGTTTCCTCCGCATCTGGATGACCGAGTCTTCGAACACCTGCAATGCCGACGGCCCCGCCGATCCTCACAAAGACATTCGCAACTGCGTCGGCTACTCGATACGCGAACTCTATCTCGGAACCACAACTGATGGCGGTGTCTTTCATGACTCGCTGCGCCACACTGCCGACCAGGAGCAAACGACCACCTATGTCTCTTCGGTCGATCCCTGGCACGAGCCTTCCGATCTCGGCACCACTCGCCAGGCTCAGGTAGGCTTCGATCTTTTCTTCACCAGCGGCGTAACTCGCGGATTGCCGGCCATGATTCCCATCGCGCTGCTCTATGACACTCCCGAAAACGCAGTCGCCGAAATCGCCTATATCGAGAGCCGCCACTATCCGATCTCTTACGTCGAGATGGGTGAGGAGGCTGATGGCCAGTACATGCTCCCCGAAGATTACGCTGCGCTCTACGTGCAATGGGCGGCGGCGCTGCATCGCCTCGATCCGAAGCTCAGACTCGGCGGCCCGTCGTTTCAAGGCGTCAACAAAGATATCGAAGTCTGGCCCGACGCCAACGGCCGAGTCTCGTGGACGGCGCGCTTCCTCGACTATCTGAAGCAGCACGGACGCATGCAAGATCTCGCCTTCTTCTCGTTCGAGCACTATCCCTACGACCCGTGCAAAACGCCGTGGGGCGTGCTCTATGACGAGCCCGAGCTCATGCGCCACATCGTTCAGGTGTGGCACGATGATGGCGTCCCCGCTGATTTGCCCATGTTTGTCACTGAGGGCAATCTGTCCTCCGGCGCCAGCGAGACATATCAGGATATTTTCTCCGGCATCTGGCTGGCCGATTACATCGGTTCGCTGCTCGATGCCGGCGCCAAAGGTGTTTATTACTTCCACTATCTACCTTTACCGATGGAGCCCGGCTGCAACGATTCTCCGGGCACGTTCGGCATGTTCACGGTCGACGCGTCGTACAAAATTCAGCAACCGCTAGCGCAGTTCTTCGTGGCGCAACTGATTAATCTGGAGTGGGCGCAGCCTGCGGGTGGAGAGCACCAGGTTTATTCCGCGAAATCCGATATTGGCGACGGCGCTGGCCGCGAACTCGTGACTGCATATGCGCTGAAACGTCCGGACGGAGAGTGGTCGCTGCTCATAGTCAATCGCGACCAGGAGAATGCGCACCGCGTGCGCATCGACTTTCGCGGCGCATCTTCCGCCAAGCGAGATTCGGAGTCGGGCTTCGTAGGTCCGGTAGAAATCTCGACCTTCGGCAGCGCCCAATATAAATGGAACCCGCCGCGAACCCGCTTCATGGCCCACGCCGAAGAAGCCGCCAAGCCGACAATCGTCGCCTACACAAACGGCACCGCCGATCCCGATGGGCCCATCTTGCGCTCGAACGAGAATGCCGCGAAAGACACGCTTTACGATTTGCCGGCGGCGTCGGTGGTGGTTATCCGCGGTAAGATCGCGGCGCCGTAGGCCCACGAACGACATACATAGGTTCTCGATAAGGTTATCGACTAGGTACCAACGTAATCCCGGACGCGCTTGCTATCTGCTATACTGCTATCAACGCTATTGCTACGGTTTGCTAGTTACGCGGGGATCCTGATGGATCCGCACCACTTCCGCATTTCCTGCCCGCCTGGTTCCAGCGCCAATTTTATTGCGAGCGGCATGCGAACTCTCGACAAGTGTCTGAGAAAATTAAGCCCCTCCAGAAAGAAAACAATCGAATGACCACATTTACAGAACTGCCCTTGTCTGCTGCATTGCAGCAGAGACTGGCGGCAGCTCAATTTGTCACCTTAACCCCTATCCAGGCGCGCGCCATTGCTCCTGCCCTCGAAGGCAAGGACGTCATCGGCACCGCCCAGACCGGCACCGGTAAGACGCTGGCGTTTCTGATTCCGATTATCGAAATGCTGCGTGCGGTTTCTAAGAATGAAGCAGCTAACAATGAATCAGCAAAGAAGAGCGTCAGCGCGCTGGTGCTCTTACCCACGCGTGAACTCGCGATGCAGGTTCACGAGCAGTACGAACAATTACGCGACAAAAATATGCCGAAAGCCGCGCTCGTAATCGGCGGCGTATCCGAAAAAGCACAGATTCAGAGCCTGCGCTCCGGCTGCGAATTTGTGATCGCGACCCCCGGCCGCTTGCAGGATTTCATCACCCGCAAATTTGCCGACCTGCGCCACGTGAAAATACTCGTGCTCGATGAAGCTGATCGGATGCTCGACATGGGCTTCCTTCCCGCCATCCGCCGCATCCTGCAAATCCTCCCGCAGCGTCGCCAAACGCTTTGCTACTCTGCCACCATGGAGCAATCAGTCGCCGCGCTAGTCAACGACTACACGCGCGACCCGGTGCGGATTGCTCTGGGCTCGGTGCTGAAGCCGGCGGAGAGCGTGCAACTCGAAGCCTATGAAGTGCGTCCCTCCGAAAAGCTGGATACTTTACGCCAGTTGCTATACGGCGAAAAAGGACAGACTCTGATCTTCACGCGAACCAAACGTGGCGCGCAGAGGCTGGCGCAGGAACTCGAGCGCGATGGCTTCTCCTCCGCCATGATTCACGGCGATCGCACGCAGTCGCAGCGCAACGGCGCGCTGAGCGGTTTTCAGGAAGGTCGTTATCAAGTGCTGGTCGCGACCGACATCGCGTCGCGTGGCTTGCACTGCGACGACGTTGCGCACGTGATCAACTACGACCTGCCGAAGATGGCGGAAGATTTCATCCACCGCGTTGGCCGCACCGGTCGCGCCGGCTCTCTAGGCCGCGCCTCCACGTTATTTACAGCGGCAGAAAATCTTGCGCTTCGCGATATCGAGCGCACTCTGAAACTGCGCATCGAACGCAAGCAAGTGAATGCTACGTCGGAGAATGCCCAGCCTAAGCGTTTCGTGCAAAATACGCTCGCATCACGCACGCTGACCGCTCTGCCGGGTGAGGTTTTTGTTTAGTTTTAGCCTGGTTTGGATCGACGCCGGACGGGCGAAGACATTCCCCGTCCGGCTACTCGTTAAGCTTTAGCGCTCGACGGCCTTTGTTCCGTGCGGCATGGCGAGTTCAGTCGAGACAGGTTCGTCGTCCTCAGCGCCGATGCGGAACAGCGCGGCTTGTTCGGCAGCGTGCTCGCGCATCAGGCGCAATTCTTCCTGTTCGTCCACCACAGCACCTTCTGGCTGATCCTGCTTGCGCTGGGTCTTGCGCTCGTTCTTGTCGCGCTGTTTCTGTTGGCGCGCTTGTTCTTTCTGTCGTTTGCTGAAAGTTGATCGGCCTCGTGGCATACACAATCTCCCCGTGTTTCTATTTTCGCTATCATGGCTGGCTACGCGCACTATCTGCGAGGCTGGCCCAGCTTTATACTGGGCTAAGCAAAATAAAGGATAAGCAGAAAATTGCCGCATCCTAAGTTTAATTAGTCTGTAACCAGTATAACCTCGAACCGATCCGCGACGCACATTGCTCTGCCGCATCTGGACAGACCCAACGCGCATGACACCTTGCAAACTTGCTTGCCCAGCAACCCACGGCCTCAAAACCAAAATTCATTTTGACCTAGCGACTGCCGCCGAAGCGGCTGGATCCGCTATTGGCGTTGGTTTTGCACCCAGGATCAGCAGCCAAAGCATGAACAACAGTTCCCCAAAACTGAACGCGCTTCATCCAGCGGGAGACGATGTCTGCGTACTGTGGCAGGAGTATGGACGTAAAGCTGTTTACCACATACCTGAAGCAATCAAGTATCAGCAGGACCCCCAGGAAGCGGGGACGGAAGCCCGAGCGGTATACAAGCAGCCCGAGGGGAAAGAGCCAAAGACCCCAAAATATTTCGGCGACAACAAATCCGTGATAATGCAGATTGAGGAACAACATCGCCAGAGCATCCCGCTGAGGTTTTTCAAATATGGACAGGAAATCTGCTCCGCGCACGAGGATGAGGGCACCGATTGAGTTCAGCTCATTCAGCAACGCGATCGGGATGGAGACCACGATCAATGTCAACATGAGCGAAGCGTGCCGCCGGTTGACCCCCTTGAGCAAATCGTACAAAGCCAGGGCCACCCACATAAAAAGAATCTGGGAGATGAGGTTGCAGGCGATGCCGAGGCGAAAGAGCGCCTCGGAGGCCGCGATATTGGCGGCCGTCGCCGTTGCGTTTCCGTGCACAATCAGCTTGTTGGGAACATAGATGAGGGCGAAGAAGCCCGGTATGGAGATGAGTGCATACAGCAAGCCTACGAATCTTGGCGGAACTCATATTGTCCTCCCTTGTGAGTGTTTAGCCTGAGATACGGCGGAGGGTGTCAAAGAGTTCCGCCACGAGCAAAGGCGACTTAATCAGGCGTTGGCACTCACGACCAGTTGCCCGTTTGCCACCTCCAATACCAACGTGTTACCATCGAACACGTTACGAAAACGAGAAGAGACAGGAGTGCAACAGGTTAGTGTTAGCCAGAGAGCAAAAGCAATCCGTCGTTGACACGTATCGCACGCACGCTACCGATACTGGCAGTCCCGAAGTCCAAATCGCGCTGTTAAGCGAGCGCATTGGTCAGCTGACGGAACACTTCAAGACGCACCAGAAAGACCACGGCTCGCGCCGCGGACTTCTCATGATGGTGAGCAGGCGCAGAAGTTTGCTCGACTACCTGAAGAAGTACGACTCGGAACGGTATAAAACCGTCATTTCCAAGCTCGGCATCCGCAAATAACCGCGCGATTCGGCCCCGTGTGGGGCCGGTTCCAGACCTGGTTTTCCAGACTTGGTTTTTCAGGCCAAGGGTTTCCAGGTCACGTGAGCCTTAGCAAAGTGCGTTCCCAACCGCGGCCTTGGCATGCGCCTGTCCACGCGAACTCCGTTAATCGCGCGCTTGCCCCTTCTGCCCAATATAAGGATGATCTATGAAGCCTGAATCTACAAAAGTTTCCGTCGATCTTACCGGCGGGAAACAAATGTCTTTTGAAACTGGAAAACTTGCCAAGCAGGCCGGCGGCTCGGCCGTGGTCCGCTTCGGCGAAAATGTTGTCCTCGCCGCTGCCACGGCCAATCCCGAGCCGCGCGAAGGCATCGATTTTTTCCCGCTCACTGTTGACTATCGCGAATACACCTACGCTGGCGGACGCATCCCCGGCGGCTTTATCAAGCGCGAAGGCCGCATGAGCGAGCGTGAAGTGCTCACGAGCCGCCAGATCGACCGCCCCGTGCGCCCGATGTTCGCCGAGGGTTTTCGCAACGAAACCCAGGTTATCGCCTTCGTTCTCTCCGCCGATACCGAAAACGATCCCGACGTCTGCGGCATCAACGCTGCTTCCGCCGCCCTCACCGTGTCCGATATTCCGTTTCTCGGTCCGATTGGCGCCGTGCGCGTTGGCCTCGTGGATGGCCGCTTCATTGCCAACCCCACCTACGCTGAAATGCGGGATGGCCTCCTCAACATCATGGTCGTCGGCACCGTCGATGCGATCGTGATGATCGAGTCGGGCGCAAAAGAAGTGAAGGAAGAAACGGTAGTGGACGCGATCGAATTCGCCCATACCGAAATCAAGAAGATCTGCGCTGCGATCAGCCAACTACGCGAAAAAGTGGGGAAGCCAAAGCGCCAGGTAACTCCGCCCGAATTCGATGAGTCTTATTTTAAGAGCCTGGAATCGAAGATCGGCGCTCGGCTGAGCGACGCTCTCGATACCGCGAAACATCCCAAGTCGGAGAGCTACGAGCTGGTTCGCGTCATCGAAAAGGAACTGCTCGCCGCGGTCCCCGAAGGCGACAGCGCCGACAAGGAAAAGGCGAAAATCAAGAAGTATTACGAGATTCTTCGCGAACGCATTTTCCGCAACCAGGTCATCGATCACAAGCGCCGTCCCGATGGCCGCGCCTTCGACCAGATTCGCGAGATCTGGATTGAAGCCGGAGTCCTGCCCCGCGCTCACGGCAGCGCCGTTTTCACCCGCGGCGAAACTCAGGCCCTGGTCACGACGACGCTCGGTACGAGCGATGACATGCAGCGTCTCGAAGGCTTCGAAGGCGAAGCCAAAAAGCGCTTCATGCTGCACTATAATTTCCCACCCTTCTCCGTCGGAGAAGTTGGTTTCATGCGTGGCGCGGGTCGCCGCGAGATCGGCCACGGCGCATTAGCCGAACGCGCCGTTTCAGCTGTCCTTCCCACCGAAGACAATTGGCCCTACGCGATGCGCGTCGTCTCCGACATTCTGGAGTCGAACGGCTCATCCTCAATGGCCACCATCTGTGGCGCCTCACTTTCGCTGATGGACGCGGGCGTTCCCCTAAAGGCTCCCGTAGCCGGAGTTGCGATGGGATTGGTGAAAGAAGGCGAGCACTACGCCATCCTGACCGATATCGCGGGCGCCGAAGATCACTACGGCGACATGGATTTCAAAGTTGCCGGAACCAAAGATGGCATCACCGCGCTGCAGATGGATATCAAAGTTGCCGGCATCACTTCGCAGATCATGCGCGAGGCGCTGGCGCAGGCCCAGCGTGGACGGTTGTTCATTCTCGGAAAAATGGACGAGGTGATCACCGAAGCGCGGGTGAAAGTTTCGAGTTATGCGCCGCGTATCTACACCCTGCAGATTCCAGTCGACAAAATTCGCGACGTGATTGGGCCCGGTGGCAAGATGATTCGCAGCATCATCGAGCAGACCGGCGTGAAGATCGACGTCGAAGATTCCGGCAAGGTCAATGTCGCATCAAACGATGAAGTTTCCGCGAACAAGGCGTTGCAGATCATCAGAGACCTTACCGCTTCGGCCGAAGTAGGGAAGACTTATCTCGGCAAAGTCAGCCGTTTGGCGGATTTCGGCGCCTTCGTCGAAATTCTGCCCGGCCTCGACGGCCTGCTCCACATCAGCGAAGTCGCCGAACACAGAATCAAAGACGTTCGCGACGAACTCAAAGAAGGCGACCAGGTGCTGGTGAAAGTTCTGGCCGTCGAAGGCAATCGAATCAAGCTGTCTCGGAAGGCAATTCTAAAAGAGCAGCGCGCAAAAATGGGCGGCGGCGCTCCCCCTCCTCCCGACATGGACGAATCCTCGGGGCCCGCTCCATCTGCTCCATCCGCGCCAGTTTCACACGGCGCGCCCACCGCGGTGATCGAAGGCGGCGCCGATTTCGACGCCGATGATGAACCGAACTTCAATCGTGTCGACGGAGTCGTTGCCTCGGTTGAAGCCGGAGTCGGCCGGCCGGAAGGCTCGCGCGAAGCACGTCCCAGCGGCGGAGGCGATCGTGATCGCAATCGTCGTCGTCGCGGCCGTGGAGGGCGTCCCGGCGGCGGCCAGGGAGGCCACGGTGGTGGCCACTCAGGCGGCGGTGGTGGTGGCCGCGGCAGACGTTAAATTATTTATATTCTTAGTGACGCGAAGGGCCGCAGCCATGCGGCCCTTTACTATTAGCAAATCATCAGGCGGATCGTCAGGCGAATTTCAAAAAGATAAGCGCTTGAAGATTGTCTCCGGAATCTGCCGCACGCCGCTCATGATGTAGCGCCAGATTCTCGGCGTATATAGAACGTCCGGCGATCGGCGTTCAAGGGCGCGGACTATATCGCGAGCAACCTGCTCGGGATCAGCAAAGCGCGCTGAGTTAGGCATGGGATCGGTCATCGAAGTCTGCACTGGCCCCGGCTTAATGGTAATGACGCGAACACCCGCAGGATGCAAGCGGCTGCGTAGTCCCTGAAGAAATAAAGAAAGTGCGCCTTTGGCGGATCCGTAAATGTAGTTAGATCGGCGTCCACGATCACCGGCGACGGAAGTGATGGCGGCTATACAACCAGTGCGACGCTGTTCTAAGTCGGCGGCGACCAAAGTTAGAATCGCGGTAGCACTTACAAAGTTAACCTGTAACTCATCGAGCAGCACATCGACAGAGGTTTCAGACTCTTTCTGATCGCGCATCGAGCCATAGGCCAAAAGCACCGTGTCGTAGCCGGGCAGTATGCGCCGCACAAAGTCAAACACGACAGCGTGCTGTTGAATAGAAGCTAAGTCGGCGGCATAAGTGGCGACACTCTTGGCCCCTCGAATGAGTAAGTCGGCCTGGAGTTCTGCGAGTCGCTGCACTGAGCGGCCTACGAGCAGTAACTCATTACCCTGACGAGCCAATACACGCTCGACTTCGACGGCGATGCCTGAGGTGGCGCCAAGAATGACTATTTTCTTCATCAGTGTGCCCCCGTTACCCGTCGCCAGAAAGAAGACGACATCTTTGGGTCGATATAAGGAACAAAGCTGCGCCAGCGCGGAAACGACGCCTCAAACAGCGCTGGACTCATGCGTGCGTCTTTAGCGGGGTAGAGCGCTCCGCCGCTTTGTTTGACGATTTCATCCAGCGACTGCATCAGTTGCAGTGTACGCTCGCCGCGCATCGCAAAGTCGAGTGCGATCGTGAGACCTGGTCGCGGGAAGGAAAGCATTCCGGCCGACGGCGCGGAGCCGAATTGCTTCAGCACCCCCAGGAAAGATCCCATGCCCGAGCGCGCGATGCGATCCAATAACTCCACGACGGCTGCAAGATTGGTCTCCGGAATAACACACTGGTATTGCAGAAACCCTCGTTTGCCATAAAGCAAGTTCCACTGGCGGATGGAATCGAGCGGGTAGAAGAAAGAGTCATAGGGCAGAACTGTTGCGCCTGTCTTCCGCGCGTGCAGTCTGTAGTAAGTGTTATTAAACGCCTTTACCGAGTAACGGTTGAGCATCCACGCAGGCAGCGCAAACGGCATTTTCGGCCCGCGCTTGGAATGGAATTCTTTACCGGAATTAGCGGCATGGTTTCCCCGAAAGAAAATGCCCCGCAGATTCTTGCCGGAAAAACAGTCAAGCCATGCCACCGTATATTCAAAGCGCCCATCGCTCTCGCGACTGAGATCAAGAAACGAGCTCAGCGATTGGAACGGAACCAAATCAGCGTCGATCCAAGGGCCAGCCACACGTTTTAGCTGAATGTCCGCCCATGCGATTACGCCCGTCAATCCGAGGCCGCCAATCGTGGCGCGCAACATGTCAGCGTTCTCGTTAGAACTGCAAGCGACCAACCCATCGCTCGAGCGATGCAGCGCAATTTGGCGTACGTGACTGCCAAAGGTTCCGGCACAATGATGGTTCTTGCCGTGCACATCATTGGCGATTGCTCCGCCGACCGTCACGAAGCGAGTGCCGGGAGTAACTGGAAGAAACCATCCTTTCGGAAGAAATACATCGATAATGTCGGAAAGGCTGACTCCGCCTTCGCATCGAAGCATGCCGCTCAACTCGTCGAAACCGAGAATTCGATTGAGGCGCTTGCAGTCGATAAGTTCTCGGCCAGCATTCAGGCAAGAATCGCCATAGCTGCGGCCGAGGCCATAGGGAAGCAGAGAATCCGGCGCGGCAGTTTGGAGAATCTCGGGCACCTGATCATTCCACGCTGGCCTGTGAACTTTGGCGTGCGCAGTTTTAGGATAACGTCCCCACGAAAGAATTTGCGTAGTTGGTGGTAACGCTGCCGTTTGCTTTCGTAAAGCCGTCGCTGATTGTCCAGGCATGGTAAATAAACCCTTATGTCACATTCCTAACTGGTACAGCGATCGCTTTTTGAGCGCACACTACCAGTTCACATGCATGATGCTCGCGGCGATTACCGCCGCCGAGGCCAGGGCGACGCCGTAACTTACCGGATCTCGGATAGCCAGAGTGACCGGATCCTCGTTAAGTTCGCCGCGATGTGCCAACAGCCACGTTCGACTCAGCCAATAAAGGATGATTGGACAAAGAAAAAACAAAACTTCCGGCGACGAGTAAAGAACGCGAACATCCTGGCTATGAACGTAAAGGCTGAAGATCACGACCGCGGAAAAACTACTGCCCACTCCGAGCGAAAGCAACACTTCGCGATCTCCCGTGTGATAGCCACGCCCGGAGTTACCAGCTTTCACTAAGTCACTGGCGTAGAATAACTCCGAATAGCGTTTCGCCATGGCGAGACTGAGGAAGAAAAATAAAGAAAACGCCAGAAACCATTGCGAAAGTGGCGTTTCAGAAACGATTGCGCCGGCGAGAATACGAAAGCTGTAGAAACTCGAGAGAACAAAAACGTCTAACAACGCGATCTTCTTGAGATAAAGCGAATACAACATGGTGAGCGCGGCGTATCCGGAGAGCGCGAGCCCAAATTGCGGATCGAGACAAAAGCCGACACCAAGTGCCGCTGAAAGACAGATAGAGGAAGCGACCAACCCCTCCGGGATCGAAATGTCGCCAGCTGCAAACGGCCGATCTTTTTTCCAGGGATGTTGGCGATCAGAATGTAGATCGAGAAGATCGTTAAGAATATACAATCCGGACGCGCAAAAGCCATAGAGAGCGAAGCCGGCAATCGTGCGGAGAATGGGCTCAAACGCTAGGTTGTGCGACAAGGCGAGCGGTAAGAACAGCAAAAGATTTTTTGCCCAATGGTGGCCACGCAGAGCATTAACCCAGGTGCGGAAACTTGCTCGCGGTTCGACAATCGCGAGCTCGAGCGTCGTAACAGCGCCGGCCTGCCGGGCGCGAGCATCGCTCCCAACCACATAGGCCGCGCTGGCCCTGCGCCAAACCTCCACATCGGCGACTGAATCGCCGACATAATCGAAGCCCGCCTCGGCGTACCGCTCCGCCAAGAACGCCGCCTTGTTCGTCCCCTTGAGATTCACTTGACCGTCGGTGGCGTGAACCTCGTCGAACAAGCCCAGATGGTTGGCGATCGCTTCGGCGAGTTCGCGATCGGTTGCAGTTGTAAGAGCGATCCGGCGGCCATTGGCTTTTTCTCGCCGCAGAAGTTCAAGAACGGGCTGTCGATAAGTAAGGCAAGCGGGGTTGAGGTGCACCCTCGCCGCCACATTGCGCTTGAGAGAGGTTCGCCCCGCGAGCAACCAGAAAGGGATCAAAAACAAAGCCATCGGGTTTGTCTTGAGGAGCACGACAAGACACTCCCAAAGCACATTGCCCCGGATCAAAGTGCCATCCAGATCGACACACAAAACCGGCGACAGCGTTTTCGCGGGTTTGGCTCCGGTGCCCGACACCATAGATTGATCGTCGCACAGGCAGGCCTGTGAAATGCCCGACTAACTGGCACACCTAGGTAACCTGAGTAACATGCGTCTACAGGCACGGAAGGATAAGATGAGCTGGTCTTAGGCGACAACTGACCTTACTTCAAATCGTCATGATCGAAAGCCACGAAAATGTGGGACCCGGTGCGATAGAACTACTGGCGAAGTATCTTCGTCAGCCCAAAATTCTGCTGCCACTATTAGGGTTAGTTACTTTCGTGCTTTACAGCGGTTCGCTCTCTTTCGAATTTGTATGGGATGACTGGCCGCAGATCGTTAACAACCCGATCCTACGATCGTGGAACAGCCTGCCGCGCGCTTTCACCAGTGACCTTTGGTATCACGTGGCCCGGCACCAAGTGTATTACCGTCCCCTCTTTGTGGCGTGGTCGATGCTGAACTACACGCTATTTGGATTACGACCCTGGGGATGGCATCTGGGAGCGATTGTCCTTCACGTGGCAACCGTCCTATCGGTGTTCTGGTTGGTCCGCAAATTGGTATTGGAATACTGGACAGCGGCGCTGTCCGCACTGATTTTCGCGTTTCATCCGATTCACATTGAACCGGTGACATGGGTCTCCGCCGCCTCGGACACAATGGTTACGATGTTTGCTGCGCTCGCCTTTGTAGCCTTTATTAACGGACGCGACTCCGAAACAAAAAACGGAACAGCATGGTGGTTTGCATCGCTAGCGCTACTTTTCTGCGCATTATTAACGAAAGAAATGGCTGTAATAGTTTCCGCGCTGGTGGCAATCTATGCATGGTTGCATCCTGAACCAGCGAGATTGTCATCCCGATCGCAAAAAACCATTGGGGTAGTAATAGAAGCAGCTCCTTATGCGATTGTTACCTTTACTTATATCTTGCTGCGGAAGCACGCGCTGTCACATTCAACGGGCCAATTCGATCCTGTTCACGGAATGTCAGACGTGTTGCGCACCCTACCGCTGGTATTGTCGACATATCTGCGGCAGTTAATACTTCCCATTGGTATCACTGGGCTTTACTACACGCCTTATGTTACCAACGCAATGTTCAGTCACATCGTAGTGCCTGTGTTAGTGCTCGGCGCGGCAGTTGTCGGGTTATGGTATTGGAATCGCCGGGAAAATAATTCGACTGTAGCGTTTGCGGGATGGTGGTTATTGGTCGGCCTCGCGCCCGCGCTCTACCTGCGAAACTTTGGCAATGGCGATTTTGTCCGCGATCGTTACATGTATTTGCCATCAATCGGCTTTGCAATCCTCGCCGCTCTGGGGCTGCGGCGACTGCCCTCCTTCAAAGAATGGAATGCACAGGCAGTGCAGTTGTGCGCAGCACTAATCTTGTGTAGCGCTTATGCCTGCGCATCCCTTGCTCAGCAGGTCTATTGGGGAAGCGATCTGCTCGTGCTGATGCGGGGTCAAGCGCTGTATCCGGGGAATCCATATGCTCTGGCGGGCTTGGCCAAAGAATACGGCCAGCGCGGCGCTCACGATCGTGCGATCGCGCTGGCGCAATTAGTGGTGCGAGAACATCCCGAGTATGGCTATGGGCCCCTCGCTTTGGCGGAAGCATACATTCACGCCGGTCGATTTGAAGAAGGTCGCGTCTGGCTGGATCGAGTGAGTCCAGATTATGCCAAGTCGGAAATGGGCATGGCTGGACTAGCTGGTCTGTACGGAGAGATGGGTGACTATCAGCAGGCTCTTGCGCTTTGCTCGGAGATTCTGGATAAAGAGCCCAATCTTTATTCAGCGCTCTATAACTGCGGCAACGTTCACTTACTTGATAACCAGTATCGTGACGCTGAGGAGTTATTGACGCGCGCCGTGCTGTTAGTTCCAGAACAAGCAGCGCCAAAACATTTTCTCGGTCGTGCGCTTCTGCAAGATGGCCGTAATGCGGAAGCACAGCCTTACCTGCAACAAGCGACCACCATGGATCCGAAGGTGTGGGATTACCACTATTGGCTGGCAAAGTCATTCGAACAAAGCGGAAACATACCCGCCGCGCGGATGGAGTATCAGCAGGCGTTGCAGTTGAATCAGGATAGCAAAGAAGCCAAAATACGGCTCACGGCTTTAGAAGCAAAGTGATCAGCCAAGAAAGAATGCGAAGCAGGAAATGGATAAAATCTTTCCCGGGTCGGAAATAATAACCGCTTCTGCCACGTCAGAGAAATTGTGCCTTGAGATTAGGATCCGCGAGCAGAGCGTAAAAGCATCGCAGGCCTCTGAGTGCGAGGCCGGAGCTCCGCCGATCGCTCAGGGCCGGACCCTTCGCTGGCTGGTGCTGATCGCAGTCCTAGCGATCGCGGGAAGCTATGTCGGGGTTCATATTTCGAGCGGCTGGGTTCCCGCCGATGACGGCATTCTTGGCGAGAGTGCCTTGCGCGTCATGCGGGGGCAACTACCGCATCGTGATTTTGCCGAGATCTACACCGGTGGTTTGAGTGTTATCCACGCGTTGGCATTTCGTGTTTTCGGTGTAAGCCTGATGTCGCTGAGAATCTGCGCGTTTCTGTTTTTTCTGGCATGGATTCCCGCAGTCTACTATGTCGCGTTGCGTTTCGTATCGGCGGTTGCGGCCGGCCTGATGACGCTGCTCGCCGTTGCCTGGAGCTTCCCGAATTATCCCGCGTCCATGCCCTCCTGGTACAACCTGTTCTTCGCTACATTTGGGGCAGCGGCACTCCTGCGCTACCTCGACGTACGTAAAATGCGGTGGATATTTCTGGCGGGCGTCTGCGGCGGTGTGTCGATCCTGATCAAAGTAATTGGGGCTTACTACATCGCGGCAGTTCTGCTATTTCTGGCGTTTCTTGAACAAAGCGATTTGCAATACGATAATTTAGAAAAAGACGAGCAACAAACTGACGACCAGCGTGGTCAGCATCCGAGGAAGCCTATGACGGTCGCTCTTTCGTATCGTGCCTTCAGCGCGAGCGCACTTCTCCTTTTCATCGCAACAGTCGTCTATGTGTTTCACGCGCGGCTGGGTGGTGGCGAAATCTATCAGTTTGTGTTTCCGCCGTTTGCATTGGTCGCGGTAATCCTTTTAGGCGAGCGGAATACGCCGAAAGTGGCGTCCACCAAGCGGTTTGGTAGACTGCTGCGACTCGTAATTCCGTTTTGCGGCGGAGTGCTTATCCCCATAGCTATCTTCCTGGCTCCTTACGCGAGGTCGGGAACGGTCACACAATTCTTTTCTGGAGTTACGTCAAGCGCCCTCGCTCGCTCCGTTGGTCTCGGAGTTATTCGGCCGGTAGGCATCGAAAAGAGCTTCTATGCGCTGTTATTGGTGAGCCTTATAGTCGCGGCTATGTACTCACGACAGTTTCAGGGAAAACTTGTCGGAAGCGCTGTCGGTCTAGGATTACTGGTGATCATAATTAAAGCTCCGATGTTAACCGGAGTTGTTTCGGGAGTGTGGTATTCGGTGGCAACGTTGACTCCGTTATTAGTGTTAGTAGGTTCAGCCGTTTTGTTGGCGTCCGAAAAACCAGGCGGCCAGGCCGTTCTGCAGCGCCAGCGAGTGATGTTAATGATATCCCTTGCGGCAATGTGTACGCTGGTGCAATATCCTTTTGCCGCGCCGATTTATCTTTGTTACGCGCTGCCGCTCACGTTGCTCGCTGCGGTTGCGATTATAACAACTGCCAGAAAACAACCTGGGAGCTATGTGCTGGCTGCCGTAGCGGGATTTTACCTGCTTTTTGGTGTGGTTATGCTGATCCCGGACCACGTCTATGAACTTACCCACAAAATTGGTCCGATGGAAAAACTGCCTCTGGAGCGTGCGGGAGGCCTACATATAGAATATGCCGCGAACTTCGCGGACTTGATTCATCTATTACAGCAACATTCCCCGAACGGATTGATGTACGCAGGCAATGATTGTCCCGAGCTATATTTTCTTTCTGGATTGACAAATGTAACCCGCGACGACGGCGGCGCTTCGCCCGAAGAAACCCTGAAGGCGGTGGTGTCTGACAATCTAAACGTGGTGGTCATCAACGACGCGCCGTTTTTTCCGGGGGCGGGAGTGCGGCAGGACGTGCGGGCGGAGGTAATGAAGAGATTTCCGCATACCCGGCGCCTAGGAATGTTCGAGGTATTTTGGAGGGAGTAAAGCAGCGATCGGGTTCGATGGCATGAACGAGTCGCCCTCATTTTGTGCGGTATAAGACGCCAGCGTGCGTATTGGCCGCGATCTGCTGGAAAGACCGAATATGCCCGAGATAGAGATTGCGGTCCCCGCCCATAATTGCGCGGCGTGGCTGGATGATCTGATGGAATCGATCCTGCAGCAGGGCGCTGACAACTGGCGCATCGTTGCGCGGGATGATGCCTCCACCGACGACACGGCCAAATGCCTCGCGGTCTGGCGAGAGCGCCTGGGAGAGCGGATGATGATCCTGCCCTCCGGTCCCAACCTCGGCATGATCGGTAACTATGATGCGGTGCTCGCCGCGACGACCGCCCGCTGGGTGATGTTTGCCGATCCGGACGATGTATGGAAGTCCGGGAAAATGGCGGTTGATCTAGCTGCCATGCGCGCGGCCGAGGCCGAAGCGGGAGCCCACATTCCCATCGTGGTTTGCTCTGACGCGGAAGTGGTCGATGCCCAGCTTCATCCCATTGCTGCCTCGTATTGGCGTTGGTCGCGCATGAAGCCGAGCCTGTGCAGCGTCTTCCACCGGCTTCTGGTAGACAGTCCCGTGCTCACTTCCACGATGATGGTCAACCGCGCTTTGCTCAAGCTGTCGCTGCCGATGAGCGGCGCTGCTGCGTGCCCTGACTGGTGGCATGCGCTGGTGGCCTGCGCGCTCGGAAGGATCGTTTGTCTGCCGCAGGCGACCATCGCTTATCGGCGCCACTCGAGCAACGATTCCGTAGTGCCCACCACCGCGAGCCTTACCTCCGGCGCCGCTCGGATCAGAAGCGTGCATAAGCGTGTGGAGCGGCTTGTCTGCCAGTATTCGGCCCAGGCCAGCGGGTTCTCGGGTCGCTTCGAAAGTCATGTCTCTGCAGCCGACATGCATGCACTCGAAGCGGCCGAGGAACTGCCATCGCTAGGCGCACTGGCTCGCCGCTGGAGTGTAGTGCGTCATGGTCTGTGGTTTGGCTCTTCGGTCAAGAACGTCGGCCTGATGATTTTCTTGTAAGCGGGATTCTTTTAACGGATATCTCGATCATTTTCTGCCGAGTTCCCGCACTCCATCGATGAGTCCACGCGCCGAGGCGGAGACTCGGGCAAGATCTTTTGTCAGGAAGAGATCTTTGGCCAGCGCGCGAAAGCCATAGTTTACGGTGCTCAAGAAAAACGCAGGACCCAAGCTGTGGAGTTTGCGGGCAATCAGGAAACGGTTGCGCTGGTAATAATAGGCGGCAAGCGGTGCCAACGTGACACGCTTTCCTAGAAAGCCGCCAGACACCGTATCCGTGGCCCGCTTTCGTTTGAGAGCGAGCACATTGGCATAGAGCACCTTGGTCACCTGCGACGCCAGGAAGCCATAAAATGTGTCGTCCCACATAATGAAGAGCTCGCGGCATGGATAGCCGATTTTGGCCACCACGTCACGCGCCAGCAGCATTCCTTCAAAACATCCAACGTTTACTTCCTGGCAGCGGGGATGGATGATAAAACCGGGGTCCTCGATTGGACGCGTAGCGATTGCGCGGGAGTCAAACCAGTCGCCCCAGGCCACGGGGCGGCCGTCGGGTCCGGTTTTCCGTCCGTGGATGCAGTGGCTTTCTGTAGAGAATCGATAAAGCTGTTCGAGTCCGTCCAGGTAGGGTTCCACATCGTCGTCCATGAGCCAGAACCAATCGAACCCGGCTTCAAATGCGCACCTTAGCCCTGCGTGGAATCCTCCGGCGCCGCCGGTGTTCTCGGGTAGGCGGACGTAACGGATCTTGCATTCACGGAGAAAGCCGCGCTGGCTGAGAAACTCTTGCGTGCCGTCGGTGGAAGCATTGTCAATCACGTAGATGGCGTCGAGCGGCCGGGTCTGTTTCAGAAGAGCGTCGAGGCATTCGCCGAGCAGCAGTTTGCGGTTGTAGGTAACGACGACGGCGGCGATGGACTCAGGCATGCAGCACTTCCGAAGAGAGTGCTAGGGTTGCAGCCACCGTCACAGCACGGCACTGGATCATAAGTATTTCGTTCATTGCGGCGGCCCAACGGGAGCCGGCGATCAGAAAGTCAGCGGTCACGCCAATGCCTTTCGTAGCAGATTCCGTCGGAATATGCCCAGCTGCCAGACGAGTGCAGCCATGGCAAGAGTTACTCCGACTTCCACGGCAAACACGCTGGCAGCCGCGCCGGAAGCTCCGAAATGAAGCACCAGCAAAGCGCAGAGGACAACATTGACCGCCCCGGCAGCGATCAAAATGCGGCTCAATTGCTTCTCCTTGCCAAACGTTACCATGGTCTGTATGCCAAGCACATTGCTGAGGGCGATTACGAAGGGCAATAGAGCAATCCAACGCAGCACCGGCACAGAGCCGAGAGCCTTGCTTCCGAAAGCGAGCAGAACAAGCGGATGCGCGAAGATTAGCAATGTGAGGGACGGCAGCAGGGAAACAAGACCGACCCAGAACAACGACCGTCGCAAGAAAGCGACCGCGCGTTCTTTCGACTCCCGCGCCATGGCATTCACGTGGGGGAAAATCCCTTGAAACACAGGTGCAAGGAGTCCTTGGGCGGCGCCAACCACTCGTTCACCAGTGCTGAAGTATCCGGCCTGCACGTTGCCGGCGAGGAGGCCAACGAGAAATACGTTGGTATTGGTGTAAAGAGTAATAGATGCCGTGGACACAAAAAGGTGGAACCCGTCCGCCAGTTGTTCGCGTATCAGCCGGTAGGTTGGGAGCTTGTAGTGGAGGTGCAACCGTTGGAAGCATATCCAAAGCCCTGCCATGCCCGAGACCAAGGCGCCCAGCGGCGGCAAGGCGGCAGCGACCAGGTAATCGCGGGAGCTGTGAACAAAAACAAACAGCAGACATGCCGACGCGAGTTTGGTGACGCCGTTCAGGACCGCAATGGTCCGCATGTCCTGAAGCCCCTGGAAAAGCCATGTGGGCAGGAGAACACCACCAATCACGGCCATATAGCTCACGGCATAGATGTCCGCGTCGGGACGGAAGTGCGGGACGACAACGAGGACGATCGCCATGACGCCCAGTCCGAACAGCATAAGAATGATTTTGATCGTGATGACGGCGGAGAAGATGCCAGAGACCGCTGCCATATCGTCATGTTGCAGGGCGATCCTCCGCGTTGCCGAAAGATTGAAGCCATAATCCGTGAAGATCACAAAGTATGTCGCAAAGGCTTGCGCAACGGAAATCAGTCCGAAAGGCCCAATACCAAGGACGCGCACAAGATACGGAAGCGTGACCAAGGGAACTATGTAGTTGAGGCCTTGCAGGGCCATGAGGCTCGAAATATTCTCAAACAGCAACCGCCTCGAAAAAAACGGCGTTCGAACTTCGGGCGCAGACCTGCACGAGTCAGGCGAGTTGGCATCCTTCAAGTCCACAACCATATTTCCGTTCCTTGCCGCGGGTGAATAGAGACGGTGGCATTGGCCAGGGCAGTTGCGGCCCGATCGTCCTTCATTGCCCCGCCGCCGCGCCGGAAGCGAGAACGTGACGCGGCAGCGGTTCGCCGGGTGCGCACTGGAAATTCAATCTTTCCCGCTCGATCACCAGCGGACGATTGTGTACCTGCGTGTGGATGTTCCCGATGTACTCGCCAATGATGCCCATGAAAAGTAGTTGCAGCGATCCCAGAAAAAACATTCCGATGGCAATGGGAGCTATGCCCACCGTGAAATTATCCCAAAACAACAATTTATATGCGAAGTAAGCCATGCCCCCGAATAAAGATAGAAGCGATCCGGCGAAGCCCGAGAAAGTCACCAACCGCAACGGGACCTTCGACAGCTTGGTGATGCCGAGCATCGCGAGATCGTAGAGCGTGTAAAAATTGTTCTTGGTCTTGCCACTTTTTCGACGTTGTTGCTCGTACCGGATTTCACTGTGCGGCAGGCCGATCTCCGCAATCATGCCGCGAAAATATGGATACGGATCGCCAAACTGGCGGACGAGTTCAATTACCTTGCGATCATAAAGTCCAAAGCCGGTGAAGTTTTCATAAGTCTCGATGTCGTCGGAGAGCCGGTTGACCAGCCGATAAAAGGCTTTCCGCACGAGAAACATCGGCGCCGATTCTCGGCTCTGATGTTTGACGGCAATGACAATCGGAACTCCCTTTTCCCATTCTTCAATTAGCTGGACGAGGACTTCAGGCGGATCCTGCAAATCGGACATGAGCACAATCACGGCATCGCCCTGCGCCTGAAAAAGCGCGTGCATAGGAGAGCGGATGTGCCCGAAGTTGCGCGCATTGCGAATCACTTTTACATTTGCATCCGCCGCTGCAATTTCGCTAAGCACAGCGAAGGTGGTATCGCGGGAGGCGTTGTCGATGAAAATGTGCTCGTAGCGATATTTCCCCAGGTTCAACATCAAATCGCGCACTCGTTCATAGACTTCGCGGACGTTGCCTTCTTCGTTAAAGCAGGGTGTGACTACGCTGATCGTTTTCATTGGACTCAAATCGCTCACTTGCCCCCCGCTTTGGCCGCGAGTGTCGCTTGCGGCGCCGATGGAAGACCACGGTGATAAATCAGCTCCGTAAGCGACGCGATGTTGGCGTAAGGGCTGTCGATAGCGTCGATCATGATCGGCTGATCTCTAGTTACGGCTTCGCGGATGACTTCGCCGCGCATCAGTTCCCGGCAGGATATTTGTCCTTGTTGCAGCGGAATCGCCAGATAGACGTCGGCGTCCTGCAGAACGTGGCCCACGGGAAGATCGCGCCGCGCATAGACGCCGCGCACCAGCGAGTCGAGATAGCTGATTTCCCCTTGCGGCGGCAGACGCTTTTGCGTGCCTGGCGCTCCGCACATTCTCTTCGCGCGGTGAAAAGCTTTGAACCACGTGTCGACTTGTTCCGGTACTGAGCAGTACGGAGAAACCGTCATACCATCGGTTCGGATGTCGACGTGGCGCTCGAAGGTCCGCGCCCCTTTCGCATAAGCCATCAGCATAGACGACGTCCAGTCGTGATACTCGTGCGTAGAAAATCCGATGGTGTGATGGGGATAGCGATTCCGGAGAAAGTCAATCTGATTCAGTTCGATATCGCAATCTTCAGACGGATAGAGCGAGACGCAATGATTAATAGCCAACGGAATATGGCGGTTGTCGAAAAAAGTAACGAGGTCGTCGATGTCCTTGAGTGAAGAGCCGCCGGTCGAAACGATGATCGGTTTCTTGGTCTTCGCCATTTTTTCGATCAGAACCCAGTCATTGCAGTCGCTGCTGGCGATCTTAAGGATTGCCACGCCAAGCTCGCAGCAGAAATCGACCGAGCTTTCGTCGAATGGAGTTGCCATTGGGAGGCAACTGGCTTCGCGAATGGCTTGCACCATGGTGGCAAAATCTTCCGGCCGCAGTCGCGTATCGAGCGTCTTTTTGATGTAGCGTATATCGTCGCGATGACGGAAATCCTTATGGATGAAAGTATCGACATCACGTAATTGCAGTTTGATTGCGGCCCGCACGTTATTAAAGCGCACGACCTGCGCGTAGTTGCCAATGATCTTCAAGCCGCGCTGCACATCGCCCAAGTGGTTATTCGCCATCTCCAGCACGAATAACTCGTCAAATATGTCATTGCCCGTCATGAGATTCCTTGCATGTCCTTACTTCATGATTGCGCGTTCATGATGTTACATTAGTGTTGCACGCCAGTTGTGGGCGCTGGTTACTCGTATGGTAATGTCCTTATTCCTTGATTACATTGTCCATTAGTTCAGTCTCGTCCAGGAATGGGTACATGTCCTCCAGGTTTGGCGACACGATTCGGCCATCGGCTAACTGCCTCGCCCGCGATCGCGGCTCGAACTCTTGGTCGCGATCGAGTACGACGTCGACTAATGCAGGTCCGTCGGCCGCCAGGGCGCGATCGACCTGGCCCAATTGCGACTGGCGGTCAATGCGCAACGACGGAATGCCATAGGCGCATGCCACTTTCACCATGTCCGGGAATGACGTTCCACTTAATGCGCTCTCCCCGGTGAGACGCCCAAAAAACCCGGACTGGGTCATTCGCATAGAGAGATAACCAGAGTTATTCAGCACAAAAATCTTAAGCGGTAAGCCGTGATGAACAATGGTTTGTAACTCCTGTATGTTCATTTGTATGCTGCCGTCTCCGGCGATGCAGATAACTCGCTTGTTCGGACGGGCGAACGCCGCTCCAATAGCAGCGGGTAAGTCGTAACCCATGGAAGCGCAGCCGGAGTTGGAGATGAGGCGCTGGCCTTTGCGCAGATGCATGGTCTGGAAAGGCACGATGCATGCGGTAGCATTGCCGCAGACGATAACATCGTTCTCGGCAAGTTTGTCTGAGAGTTGCTCGCCGAAGTAATAAGGGTTCAATGGCGGTTCGGCGTGCCGCTGTCGATCCTGCACGACCGGATAGCGTTCGACGCGTTCCCGACACCAGTCGAGCCACTGAGCGTGGCTTCCAGATCGATACTCTTCAGCCTCGCATTGATGCAGGAGTGCCGGCAGAAACTGCTTGAGGTTGCAGTGGATTGCCAGATCCGGACGGATTGTAGGTTTGTGAAATTCGGCGGTGTCGATATCGACTTGAATCTTGAAGGCGCGCGGCGCAAACGATTGCCAGTTATAACTGGTTTGGCGTATGTTGAGGCGCGATCCAAGAATCAAAAGTAGGTCCGCGCTCTGCACCGTGAAGTTTCCGGCCCGGTTACCGATCGTGCCCTGGCGTCCACAATAGAGCGCATCGTCGGAAGCAATCAGGTCGCAGGTCCATGCCGTGGTCACGGGTATGCCTAGCCGGTGGATAAGCTCATCAAACTCCGCTACGGCGTGGGCGGCGCGGATGCCAGTACCAGCGAGGATCACGGGCCGCTTGGCATTCCTGGCGCGATCAAGAACTTCGCGGCAATACGATTCAAGGCTGCGCAGATTATTATCTTTGCCTTCGCCGATCTGATCTTGCCGCAGCTCATCTTCCGCTCGATCGTAGCTCTCCGGATCGTAACTCCGAAGGCTGGCGGGATCGATAGATGCAGCCTGTATGTCGACGGGAATGTCCAGCCAGCATGGGCCCGGGCGTCCACTCTGCGCGAGATGCCATGCCCGCTCGAGGTGATATCGAACGGTGAGCGGATCGTCGATCATCACCGCATATTTGGTGATGCCGGCAACCATGCCGACGATGTCTGCTTCCTGATCTCCAAGCTGACGAAGGCCCGTGATCCCCTGCGAGCGCATGCAGGTTTCACGCTTCACCTGGCCAGAAATGATGAGCATCGGCACTGAGTCGGTCCACGCTCCAAAAACTCCGTTGATCGCATTGATGCCACCGGGACCGGTCGTAACATTAATCACGCCGGGCTGGCCGCTGACGCGGGCGTAAGCTTCAGCAGCCATCGCCGAAGCTTGTTCATGATGATTGCAAACGTATTGAATGCGCGGCTCTTTCCCGATCGAATCGTTCAGGTGCATGGCGCCGCCGCCGGTAACAAGAAAAATGTGGCGCACGCCCCAATCTGCGAGTTGACCGACGATGTAATCGGAAAGCTTCATGAGCGGCCCACTGCCGACGATACTTCGAGAACTGCATTTTCGGAAAACGTGTTTTGGGAAAACCATCTGCACGTGCGGCAGATGGCTTCGCGCAACGGCACCTGGGCGGTGAGTCCCAGTTCTTCGCGGGCTCGAGCCGTCGACGGCACGTAGCGGTGTACCGTGGCGCCATGCGTCGCCGTGAAGGCTATGTTCACCGCAACTTCCGGTGGCAGCGCCGCCGCGACTTCCCGCGCCAGGCTGGCAATGTCGATCGCTTCTTCCGAGCCGACGTTATAGGCACGGCGCGATTGCCCTTTGAAGAGAATGGTCCAGAGCCAAACCATGAGGTCGGAAGTGTAGAGATAAGAGCGCACCGCCGTTCCATCTCCCTGAACACAAATTGCTCGGCCGCGCAGGCGATCTCCGATAAAGTTGCCGATGGCGAAATGAGCATCGAGCTGCATGCCCGGGCCGACAAACGCAAAGCAGCGCGCGACCGTCGCAGCAAAACTCGGCGAAGCCGCGAGCGAGCAGAGTAACTCAGCAGTGCGTTTGCCTTCGGCATAGGCATTTGCAGGGTCAAGAGAATCGGGTCCGCCGGTGAACGATTCGGTCACGTGAGTGAGTTGCGGCGGCTGCGTCCCGTAAACCGCGCCCGAACTGACGAGCAAAAATCTGGCGGCGGAACCTGCGACGGAAAACTGCAAGGTCCGGCGCGTCCCCTCCACAATGGTTTCGAACATTTCCATGGGCGCGTCGCGGTTGAGCCTGGCGCTCGCCTCGGTCGCAGCGTGGATGACGTGCGAAAAGTCGCCTCGCGGAAAATCGCCGGTGCGAACGTCGGCAGCATGCAAACTGATCGCAGGATTCCGTGCCAGGTGCGGCGCTTTCTGAGTGAGCACTCCAGGATGCCGCGATACTCCCACCGCGCAGGCATTGAGATTCAGCCGGTCATTCGCCCAGGCAAAACTTTCCAGCAGCCAGCATCCAAAAAATCCTGTAGCACCCGTAATCAAAATGCGCTGGCCGCGGAGTTCCTGCCACAACGGCTCGGTGCGCGACAGAATGTTGTCGAGATCGGATGCCAGGCGGTTTGTCGTTATTGAGCTGCCCATGTGTCGCTGTAACCTATGCTCCGCGAACGGCGGTCGCCGATCTCGGGATTTCGTGGAAAGTGTCCACCATGTAATCGATCATCGACTGCGTAATTCCAGGGTAAAGTCCGATCCAAAAAACGTTGTTCATGACATAGTCGGTGTTTTTCAGGTCGCCGATCACGCGCCGCGGAATATTGCGATAGGCCGGCTGCCGCAGCAGGTTGCCGCCAAAAAGCAGGCGGGTAGCGATGTTTCGAGATTCCAGAAATCGCACCACCCGATTACGCGTCGGCAGATCTTTGCCCGGACGAACGGCGAGGGGAAAACCGAACCAGCTGGGATCAGAGTGCGCGGTGGCTTCCGGCAAGATAAAAATGTCCTCAAGATCGCTAAGCGCGGCATGAAGTGTGGCAAAATTCGCGCGCCGCGCGGCGATGAAGCCGGGCAGCTTCTTCAGTTGCGCGACTCCGACAGCAGCTTGCATGTCGGTTGCCTTCAGGTTGTAGCCGATGTGGCTGTAAATATATTTGTGATCGTATCCGGTAGGCAGATCGCCGAGCTTCCACTCGAAGCGGCAACCGCAGGTGTTCGATTTTCCCGGGTCGCACCAGCAATCGCGCCCCCAGTCTCGAAAGGATTCGGCTAGCTTCTTAAGCGCAGAAGACTGCGTAAGCACGCATCCGCCTTCGCCCATCGTGATGTGATGCGCGGGATAGAAGCTAGTCGTGGCAAGGTGGCCGAACGTGCCCACGCCGCGACCCTTATAGGTAGATCCAACGGCATCGCAACAATCCTCGATCACCCACAGATTATGTTTGGTTGCCAATTCCATCACGGCATCGATGTCAAAGGGATTGCCGAGGGTGTGCGCTAACACGATTGCCTTAGTGCGATTCGAGAGTGCCCCCTCAAGTTGAGTTACATCGACGTTATAAGTCCCGAGTTGAACGTCGACAAAAACCGGAATAAGTCCGTTCTGAATAATTGGATTGACAGTAGTAGGGAAGCCGGCCGCGACGGTAATCACCTCGTCACCGGCTGCAAGCCTGCGCTCGCGGAGCGACGGAGAAGTAAGGCACGAAAGCGCTGCGAGATTGGCCGAGGAGCCGGAGTTGACCAGCGAAGCGCAACGCACGCCCATGAACGCTGCGAATTCGCGCTCGAACTGCGCCGCAAATCGGCCGGTAGTAAGCCACGCGTCGAGCGAAGCTTCGACCAGAAGTTCGAGTTCGGTTGAGTCAAAGACTTTGCCTGATACGGGGATGCTGCTCTGACCGGCCACGAACGTCGGTGGGGTCAAGGCCACGTCGTAGTAGTCCCGCACCAGACCGCGAATTTCTTCGCGAAGTTGGTTGGCAGTTTTGCGCGCGGTCGTAGTGGGAATCGCCATCGCCGAGTTAGCCCCTGCCCGCCTGCGCCATCGCCGCAGGCGCGCCGAGAAACTCGCGGTACCACGCGAGCGTGCGATCCAGCCCTGATTCAAGTGTGAACTGCGGTTGCCAGTTAAGAACGGTCCGGGCACGCTCGGCGCTCAGGAACTGATGGCGAATTTCGTTGCTAGCCTGATTAAGTACTTCGGGACGCAGCAAAGAATGCATCTTATGCAGAATCAAGTCCACCAACTCGAGCACGCTAACCTGCCTTTCATTGGAAAAATTAAACGCCTGCCCGCGAAGTGCCGCATAAGAGGCCAGACGTTCGGCCAGCAACATGTACGCGGCTGCTCCATCTTCTATATAGAAATAGTCGCGGACGAACTTGCCATCCGAGCGCACCACCGGCCTCTCTCCGCGAGTGACCGAGCGAATGGTGCCTGGTACAACGCGGTTCCAGTTCAAATCGCCGCCGCCATAAAAATTACCGCAGCGCGTGATAGCAACCGGCAGGTTATAACTAGCCGCATAAGTCTGCGCGATCAGGTCTGCACATGACTTACTAACATCGTAAGGATAACGGCCTTGCAGCGGCATCGTCTCGTTATAGGGAAGTTGCTCCTGATCGCCATAAGCCTTATCGGAAGATGCCACCACGATCGACGTGACCTTGGGAGAGTGACGGCACGCCTCAAGCAGATTCCACGTACCCTCGATATTGGTAGAGAAAGTGGAGATCGGATTGCGATTGGCGATCCCAACAATCGTTTGCGCGGCGAGATGAAAGACAACCTCGACTTCGTACTCGCCAAGAATGCGCTCTACAAGTTTGCTATCAGTTATATCGCCGCGCACGGTGTTTACCTGCTCAATGCGGCGGCTGCGTATGAGTTCACTTTGCGGAACCCAGTCGCGCACCAAACAAACCACATTCGCGCCGGTTTCGATAAGCTGCTTGACCAGCCACGATCCAAGCAATCCGGTGCCGCCGGTGACGAAGACGGAGCGATCCTGCCAGAATGATTTCATTCCGCCCACACTTTCCACGGCGTTTGTTCGCTCGCCCACAGTTCGTTTAAGTACTGATACTCGCGATAAGTATCCATGGCGTAGAAAAAACCGTCGTGGCGATAGGCCATGAGTTGACCTTCCCGCGCCAGACGCTCCAGCGGTTCCCGTTCGAGAATGCACTCCGGCCCGTCGAGGTAATCAAGGATGCGCCGATTGAAGACAAAGAAGCCGGCGCTGATCAAACCATTCGCTTTCGGCTTTTCCCTAAAACGCTGAACCTGGCCTTCGCTGTCGGTTTCAAGTACTCCGAAGCGGGAAACAGGCGGGACCGAAGTGACTGTAGCCACGCGCCCATGCTGGCGATGAAAGTCGAGCAGGCTGCTGATATTTACATTGCTCAGGCCATCGCCATAAGTAAGTAAGAAAGTTTCTTCGTCCTCGAGATAACGAGCCACACGCTTCAAGCGCCCACCAGTATTGGTTTCGAGGCCGGTGTCAGCAAGAGTGACCGCAAAATCCTGCTCCTTATGAGCACCCATGAATTCAATTTGCGATTTCCGGCCAAGGCAGATCTTGAAGTCACTGTTCATGGCTTCATAATTCAGGAAATAATCTTTGATCATGTTGCCGCGATACCCGAGGCAGAGAATGAACTCGCGCATCCCATAGTGGGCGTACATCTTCATGATGTGCCAGAGGATGGGCCGGCCACCAATCTCCACCATGGGCTTGGGGCGGAATTCTGTTTCTTCCCGGAGCCGGGTACCTAATCCGCCGCACAGAACGACAACCTTCATAGTCGGGGTTCCCTGAAGGCGCAGCCTACAAAGGCAAACGCACCCTTACCTTCGATCTTGGTATCGTCAATCCCCGCGACTTATAGCAGTCGCGCTAATTAGTTATCCCACACACCAGCGAAAGGGGGAGAGTTACGGGAGTAATCTGCGGGGACTGCAAGTGCAGAGGCGAGGTCGCGGTGAATCAACGCCCGCTTTGCTGTGCTCGATTGCCGTCAGCAAATGAAATATGGCGATGGCCCAAAAAGCTGAACATGACGGAAAACACCAGCACGATGGCGCCCGCGATATACGGCGCGCTGCGATTGTAGTGAGTCTGCCGGCGAATAACTCCAACCACAACCGGCAGCGCCGCCGCTGACAGAATCATGCTGCCGGCATAGACGCCGACGCAACGGATTCATTCTTCGAGATAGTTGCCATTGGTCTTGAATACAAACCATTTATATCCAAGAAAAGCAAAAGTGATGCTGAAGACATTGGCCAGTAGGCTAGCCAGCACATATCCGTAAGGAAAAATTGGAGTCAGCAGCGCCGTGAACAACGCAAAGTACCCATAGCCAAAAGCCGTGTTGCAAGCGCCAACGGCTAGGTACCGGACGAGCGTCAGTTCTGGTGGCTTTTTTCCCAATCGGTTTGAGCGCGACACCAGCGGCGGGCATAATGGGCGAGATAGACCAGTTCAAACCTAAATATAAAGACCTAACATCCGAAGTCATACTAGACGGATGCGCCGGGAGCAGACAGGTTACTATCGTTACTCGTCAGGATTGCGCGGGCGCCGCGGCTCGCTTGGGGAAGATGTTACCGACGCGGCGAATTTCCGCTCCGATAGCTTTCAATTTCTCTTCGATATTCTCATAGCCGCGGTCGAGGTGATAGACGCGATCGATGATTGTCTCTCCGTCGGCAACCAGAGCCGCAAGCACAAGCGATGCAGAGGCCCGCAGATCCGAAGCAAGCACGGCGGCAGCGCTCAGCGGAGTTCCGCCGCGGACAACCGCTCGCCGGCCTTCGATCTTGATGTTCGCTCCCATGCGCACCAGTTCCTGCGCGTGCATGAAGCGGTTCTCAAAAATATTTTCAGTGATGATCGACGTCCCCGCCGCCTGCGTGGCCAGCGCCATGTATTGCGCCTGCATGTCCGTAGGGAAGCCGGGATATTCCTCCGTGTTCAAATCGGCGGCTGCGAGCGGTTGATCTCCCATTACCCGGACGGAGTCGGCCTTCACCACCGTCTTCACTCCCGTTTCCGCCAGCTTCTGCAGAATGGCGGT
This sequence comes from Acidobacteriaceae bacterium, assembly GCA_003132405.1. Lineage (GTDB taxonomy): Bacteria > Acidobacteriota > Terriglobia > Terriglobales > Acidobacteriaceae > Acidiflorens. The sequence goes on from PKXQ01000066.1 coordinate 159,323, forward strand.
AAGGTGCGCCGGCTCGCATCCAGCGACATTGACGTCCCCACCAGTAAGCGCTGCCGCAATGATGAAAGTCCCCGCCTCAATGCGGTCCGGGATGATGCGATGCCGCGCGCCGTGAAGTTTGCTCACTCCCTTCACGCGAATCGTAGACGTGCCTGCGCCCTGAATCTCGGCGCCCATGGCGTTGAGCAGCGCGGCGAGGTCGGCAACCTCGGGTTCACGCGCGCAATTCTGCATCACCGTTTCGCCTTCGGCCAGCGTCGCCGCCATCAGCAAATCCTCAGTGCCCGTCACGGTGATTTTGTCGAAGACAATCTCAGCGCCCTGAAGCCTGCCGCCTTTGGCCGGATCTGTGACAGCTTCGACATAGCCGTGTTCCTGCGTAATCTTCGCGCCGAGCCGCTCCAGGCCCTTAATGTGCAAGTCGATCGGGCGTGCTCCAATCGCGCATCCTCCCGGCAGCGAAACATGAGCCCGCCCGCAGCGCGCCACGAGCGGCCCCAGAACCAGTGTCGATGCCCGCATCGTCTTCACCAGCTCATAAGACGCTTCCGGAGCGGCCAGCGTCCGCGCGCAAATCGTCGTTCGATGATGCGCCCGTCCATAGCCGAGTTCAACCTCGGCGCCCATGGCGGCCAGCAGCTTGCGCGTCGTTTCAATATCGCGCACCTGCGGAATATTTTCGATGATCACAGGCTCGTCGGTGAGCAGAGCCGCAGCCATGCAAGGGAGCGCGGCATTCTTCGCTCCACTGATGCGGACGGTGCCAAGCAGCGGGTTGCCGCCGCGAATTACGAGCTTATCCATGTGTCGAACCTACTATGTTTTGAACCTACTATTCTATTCAAGCAATCCCTGTCGCACCGCGTGAATGAAATCCGTCGCGGCCGGCGTCGCTCCCGAGGCCCGCATCTGCAAAGCGATCTGCCCGCGATGATATGCGGAGTGAAACAACACGTGCGTCAGCACATCTTCTACACGGCTGGACCAGCGTTCGCCTTTTGTGTTGCGATATTCGATCTCGGCGTCGAACGAGCCAGCCGCCGCTTGCTCCCCAAACTGGAGTTCAATCCGCATAAGATAATTCCGCCACGCTGACGACATTTCATTGGCCAGCGCCGTGCAATCTTCAATCGTCAAAGTCGGCCACACCGCTAAGCTCTGCGACTGTCCTTGGATACGTTCGAGCCACAGCTTCTGTGCCGAGAGAATGTGAGCCATGCGTCCGATCGTATCCCCGGAAACCGACCCAGCCCTGCCTATCGCGGTGAGACATTCACGATTCGCCCAAGAATCGTAAGCGAACATCCGCAGGAACTCTTTAGTTTGCACAGGCCCCTCTGCTCAGATATCGGTCGACGACTGAGCAATTTGTTGAACAATCAAGATAAATCTCATTCTAACCGCGGACGCCAGGGAGGGAAGCGAAAGCCGAATTACTTGAGTTTCGCGATCGCTATTGCCTCGCGAACCTGCCCGCGAGCCTTGTCGATTGCGGCTAGAGCCGTCGCGCGGCTCACCCCAGCCTTCGCCATCACCATGGCGACAGGGACGCGCCCCCCCGCGGCAGCGAGCAACTTGCGCGCTGTCAGGCGATCAAGTCCAGCGGCCTTCTCGAGGATGCCGACTCCGCGCTCCGCCAGCTTTTCGTTCTTAGGCCGGAGGTTGACCATCAAATTTCCATAGACGTATCCAAGTCGCGTCATCGCTCCGGTGGAAAGCATATTTAGAATCATTTTCTGCGCACTGCCCGCTTTCATCCGCGTCGAGCCCGCCACCACTTCCGGACCAACCTCAGCAACAATCGACACATGCGCGGCTTTCCCGAGAGGAGAACTCGGGTTGCACGCGACGGCAATAGTATTCGCGCCCTGTGCGCGAGCATATTCGATGGCGGCAACCGTGAACGGTGTCCGTCCACTGGCGGCAATACCCACGACCACGTCTTTTCCCGTCGGCTTCTTTTTCGCCATCGCTTGCTGACCCAGCTCGCGAGAGTCCTCATCCGCTTCAACCGCCGCGGCCAGCGCCCCGTTTCCACCCGCGATGATGAACCGCACGCGGCGCGGGTCAACATCAAAAGTTGGCGGACATTCCACCGCGTCCAGTGCCGCGATGCGCCCACTGGTACCCGTGCCCACATAGATAAGGCGTCCACCATCGGCGAGCGCTCCGGCGATGAGATCAATCGCCTGCGCAATTTGCGGCAGCGCGTGCTTCACCGCGCCAGCGACCTTCGCATCTTCGCGATTGATGATACGGGCAATCTCAAGCGCGGATTTGCGATCGAGACCGGCAGAAGCGGAGTTAGTTTTTTCTGTGCTGAGTCGGCCGAGCTCCGTCGCCGCTGCCTTCTTCTTGCGCTTTGCGGATTTGCGGTTGGACGCTCCGGGCTTCACGCGTTCTCCAATGCTTCAACCACCGCGTCGTGCAGCGCCGGGCGCACCCGTTTGATCGCCTGATTGTGACAGTCGGGCCACGTGCGATTCGTCAGCAGAGTTATCGACAGCTGCCGCTCACGATCGATCCACAGCGACGTACCTGTATAACCAAGGTGTCCAAATGAACGGGCTGAGAAATATTTTCCCGATTGCGACGGCATCGACGGCGTATCCCAGCCCAGCGCCCGTGAACTGCCTTCAGGCGCCGATTCCCGGCGCGTAAATAAATCGATCGTAGAGGCGCGCAGAATCGGATGCCCACCGTTGAGCATGGCATGCGCGAAAATCGCAAGATCTCCAACGGTAGAGAATAAACCGGCATGTCCCGCAACCCCGCCAAGCACGCTGGCATTTTCATCCTGCACTTCGCCTTGAATGACGCGATGTCGGAAGCTGCGGTCGTCCGCAGTAGGCGGGATGTAATCTTTCATCGCCTGCGCGGGATTGAAAGTCGTGTGCGCCATGCCCAGCGGACCAAAGATTTCGCGCTGACAGAATGCATCGATTGACTCGTCGGTCAGCCGTTCGAGCGCGACGCCAAGAATGATGAATCCTATATCGCTGTATTCCGCGCGGGCGCCAAGCGCGGCAGTTAGCGGCGTCGTAAACGCGGCTAGCAGAAGCTCGTCTCGACTCTTGGCGCGCAGAAAAAATTTCTCGTAAGCGGGCAGGCCTGAGCTGTGCGCGAGCAACATGCGCACAGTAACGTCGCGCCGCCGCGAGTTAAGATCGCCTAATCCGCCCTCCAATCCCTCCGCGAATTCGGGAGCGATAGACGCCACAGGGGTTTCCAGATCAAGCACCCCGCGCTCATACAGCAGCATAGCCATCGCCGTCGTCGCCACAACTTTTGTGAGCGACGCGAGATCGAAGAGGCTCGTAGTGGCGACCTCAGGCGAAGCTAAGTCGTAGGTGAAATGCCCGAAGGCCCTGTGGCCGACGAGCTCTCCACGAAACGTAACCGCGAGCGAGCAGGCCGGGAACGCCCGCGCTTCGATAGCTTTCTCCAGAATACGGAAAACGCTTCGAAAGCGATCCTCCTGCGCCGCGACATTGCGCACCAGGAAGGAAAAACCGGATTCACGATTAGGCAGCGTCAGATTCAAGATGTTTGGTGAACTGTTTGGGTTATAGCAAAGGTGGAGGGTAGAGGCAAACAATCGAGGCAAACGGCAGTTACTTTGAGAGCATCGTTTGCGACCTTCAGGCTTGAGCCGCGTCGCCGGTGTCATGTAGAGTCACAGCTGACGTGAAACACTTACCGATCAGTCTATTGAACCCCGCATTTCTGTTCATTTTTGGCGTTCTGCTCTTTTCATCCACCGCGCTCGCCCAGCCGCCTCTCGATTCCCGTCTCACCATCCTCGATTCCGTCATCAACGACGCCATCGCTCAGCAGCAGATTCCCGGCGCCGTCCTCATCGTCGGCCACGACGGGCGTGTCGCCTATCGCAAAGCCTACGGCGACCGCGCCCTCGAACCGCATCGCGAGACGATGACCCTCGACACAATATTTGACTGTGCTTCGCTCACCAAGGTCGTTGCCACCACAACCGCGATCATGCAGCTCTGGGAGCAGGGGAAATTTCGCATGAACGATCCCGTGGCGAAATATCTCCCCGAGTTCGCGCAAAACGGCAAAGAGGATATTACGATCCGCCAGTTGCTGGTGCACTACTCCGGTCTCGCTCCCGATCTCGATCTAACCAAGCCCTGGGAAGGGAAAGAAACCGCCGAGCGTATGGCCTTCGAGGAAGCTCCCGAATGGGCTCCCGGATCTCAGTTCGTCTACAGCGATATCAATTTCGTCGTGGTGGGCGCGCTGGTCGAGCGGCTATCGGGCCAATCCCTCGATCAATACACGGCGCAACATATTTTTGCCCCCCTGGGCATGAAAGAGACACGATACAACCCCCCGCCTTCATGGGAGCCCCGCATCGCTCCCACCGAAGAAGATGAGAATCATCGCCTCCTCCGCGGAGTCGTCCATGACCCCACTGCGCGCCGCATGGGCGGAGTCGCCGGGCATGCCGGAATATTCTCCACCGCCGACGATCTCGCAATCTTCGCGCAAGCTTTGCTCGATGGCGGCCGCGGCATTCTGACTTCGGCGACGGTTGCCAAGATGACCGCGCCGCAGCAGCCGGTCAATGGAACCGTGCTGCGGGGATTTGGCTGGGACATTGACTCTCCATGGTCAAGCAATCGTGGAGAACTCTTCCCCGTAGGCAGTTACGGGCACACCGGATTCACCGGCACTTCGCTGTGGATCGATCCGACAACCAGAACCTACATCGTTCTCCTCACCAATGCCGTGCACATGAAAATGGGTCCGCCGAAAGAGCGCGGAAGCGCCGCATCGCTGCGTACGAAAATTGCCACCGCCGTGGCTGCGGCACTCGCGCTCGATCCGTCGGAAGCCGAGAAGCTGCGCCTGGCCGCCATTACCGGCTACAACGAAATGCAGAGCGCGGCCCGCAAGCTGTCCGCGCGCAACGGAGCAGTGAAGACGGGAATCGACGTGCTCGAAGAGACGAGCTTCGCCGCGCTCCATCCAAAGAAGGGCGGCGCTCCGCGCAGCATCGGCGTACTCACCAATCAAACCGGCATCGACGCGGAAGGCAAGCGCACAATCGACGTGCTCGCGAGCGTCCCCGGGATTTCGCTCGATGCGATCTTCAGCCCTGAACACGGCGTGACTGGCACCCTCGACACGCTCGATGTCAAAAATACAAAAGACGCCGCGACAGGAATTACCGTCTACAGCGTGTATGGAGGCAGCGACGCCGCGCGCCGTCCGCCGATCGACGTGCTCAAGCGCCTCGACGCCGTCGTGATCGACGTAGCCGACGTAGGTGCGCGCTTTTACACCTATGAAGCCACGATCGGATATTTTCTCGAAGCAGCCGCGAAGGCCGACGTCGAAATTGTCATCCTCGATCGCCCCAATCCCATCACCGGATCATTCGTGCAGGGCCCCATGTCCGATGAAGGCACGGAAAAGTTTACGAATTATTTTTCCGAGCCCGTCCGCCACGGAATGACTTTGGGCGAGCTCGCGAAAATGGTCAACGCAGAACGCCACATTGGCGCCCGTCTCGAGGTAGTGACGATGCAAGGCTGGCAGCCCGGCGACTGGTTCGATTCCACCGGCCTGCCATGGGTGAATACCTCGCCCAATTTGCGTAGCGTAACCGAGGCCACTCTTTATCCCGGCGTAGCCGAGATCGAGGGCACCAACGTCTCCGTCGGTCGCGGCACAGACACCCCTTTCGAAGTCGTTGGCGCGCCCTGGATCAAGGCTCGCGAATTCGCCACGTACATGAACGCGCGTGGCATTCAAAGCGTCCGCTTCGTCCCCATCATTTTCACTCCCACATCGAGTAATTTCGCTGGCGAGCGCTGTGAAGGTGTCAATCTGATCGTCCTCGATCGAAATACTTTGGACTCACCCGAATTAGGTATTGAGTTGGCGTCGGCGCTCCGCAAGCTCTACCCCAACGACTTCAGGCTTGAGAAGATGATGGACTTACTCAACAATCAATCCGTCTATGACGCGATTCAAGCGGGCGAAGATCCCAGGCGAATCGCCGAAGACTGGCAGGAACGGCTCGACGCATTCCTGCGTATGCGGGAAAAATACCTGTTATACAAATAGCTAGGCTCATAATTCTGATCCCCGACAGAGGGTCCTTTGTGGTCCTTCGTGGCCTTGGTGGTTAACGATTTCTCTCCCTCTCGTCGAGAAACTTCACGCGATTCCCGCACCCTAAGCTACAATGCCAGTACAAGGTTGACCCCTGAAATGACCGAAAATCTGCTTCATATCCCAGGCCAGTTTTACCGTTGTGCCGGCCCGAATTGCGGCGTGCTCAAGGGCGGCAGCGACCGCTGGTGGGTGATGTGGAGTTCGTTTGGCGATTACGAAATCCCGGTCATGCACTTGGCCCCGTGGGATGAAAAGCTGGCGGTGGAGCAGGGCGCAATGCACGTTTGCGGCGAAGGTTGCGCGCAAAAACTCCAGTCGCAGTTCATGGACAACGTGCTGGCGAATCGCTCGCGCAAAACTAGCGGTTAGTTTGACCCGCGCAATGTCCGGTGCGAAAAACGTTTGAGCTAACTCGCATTCGGGGCGTCCGCATCTGAGTTTGCAAGCGAGTTACTAAGTTCGTTGAGGTAGCTTCATGAAAGTTTCTGCTCCTTGTATCTGGGTTTTGCTCACCGCGGCAGCATTCGCCCAGTCTTCAACCCCGCCCGACCCCGCAAAAACTTCAGCGGAAAAATCTCTGCTGACCATCCCCGCCGGAACATCCATCCCGCTCTCGCTGAAACAGGCATCTCTGACAATGT